>NZ_CP009832.1:685652-1371305 GCF_000959525.1 Burkholderia multivorans ATCC BAA-247 | reverse complement strand
CACGGTGCGCAAGGTCAAGGTCGGTCCGGTCGACGGCGAGCGCACGAGCATCGTCGATGGCGTCGCGGTCGGCGAGCGCGTGGTCACCGACGGCTCCGACCGTCTGCGCGAAGGCGCGAAGATCTCGATTCCGGCCGACCAGCCGAAAGGCGCGTCGGGCGCGCACGGCGCCAGCGCGGCTTCGGCTGCGTCGGCGGCATCGGGCGCGGCCGGCCGTCACGGCGGGCGCCGGCACGGTGCGTCGCAGGCAGCGGCCCAATAACGCACGGGCCGCTCGATGAATCCGTCCCGCATCTTCATTCTCCGGCCGGTCGGCACCGCCCTTCTGATGGCGGCGATCATGCTGGCCGGCCTCGTCGCGCTGCGCTTCCTGCCGCTCGCGGCGCTGCCGGAAGTCGACTATCCGACGATCCAGGTCCAGACCTTCTATCCGGGCGCGAGCCCGGAAGTGATGACGTCGTCGGTCACCGCGCCGCTCGAGCGCCAGTTCGGGCAGATGCCGTCGCTGAACCAGATGTCGTCGCAAAGCTCGGCCGGCGCGTCGGTCATCACGCTGCAGTTCTCGCTCGACCTGCCGCTCGACATCGCCGAGCAGGAAGTGCAGGCCGCGATCAACGCGGCCGGCAACCTGCTGCCGTCCGACCTCCCTGCCCCGCCGATCTACGCGAAGGTCAACCCGGCCGATGCGCCGGTGCTGACGCTCGCGGTCACGTCGAAGACGCTGCCGCTCACGCAGGTACAGGACCTGACCGACACGCGCCTCGCGATGAAGATCTCGCAGATCGCGGGCGTCGGCCTCGTGAGCCTGTCGGGCGGCAACCGCCCCGCCGTGCGGATCCAGGCGAACCCGACCGCGCTCGCGCAATACGGGATGAACCTCGACGATCTACGCACGACGATCTCGAACCTGAACGTGAACACGCCGAAGGGCAACTTCGACGGCCCGACGCGCGCCTACACGATCAACGCCAACGACCAGCTGACGAGCGCCGATCAGTACAACAGCGCGGTCGTCGCATACAAGAACGGCCGCCCGGTGATGCTGACCGACGTCGCGAAGGTCGTGGCCGGCTCGGAGAACACGAAGCTCGGCGCGTGGGTCAATTCGGAGCCCGCGATCATCCTGAACGTGCAGCGCCAGCCGGGCGCGAACGTGATCGCGACCGTCGACGCGATCAAGGCGCAGTTGCCGAAGCTGCAGGAAACGCTGCCGGCCGCGCTCGACGTGCAGATCGTCACCGACCGCACGACGATGATCCGCGCGGCCGTGCGCGACGTGCAGTTCGAACTGATGCTGTCGGTCGTGCTCGTCGTGCTGGTGATGTACCTGTTCCTCGCGAACATCTACGCGACGATCATCCCGAGCCTGTCGGTGCCGCTGTCGCTGATCGGCACGCTCGCGGTGATGTATCTCGCGGGCTTCTCGCTGAACAACCTGTCGCTGATGGCGCTGACGATCGCGACCGGCTTCGTCGTCGACGACGCGATCGTGATGATCGAGAACATCGCACGCTACGTGGAGGAAGGCGATTCGGGCCTCGAGGCCGCGCTGAAGGGTTCGAAGCAGATCGGCTTCACGATCATCTCGCTGACGGTGTCGCTGATCGCCGTGCTGATCCCGCTGCTGTTCATGGGCGACGTGGTCGGGCGCCTGTTCCATGAATTCGCGATCACGCTCGCGGTGACGATCGTGATCTCGGCGATCGTGTCGCTGACGCTCGTGCCGATGATGTGCGCGAAGCTGCTGCGTCACTCGCCGCCGCCCGAAAGCCATCGTTTCGAGGCGCGCGTGCACCGCACGATCGACTGGGTGATCGCGCGCTATGCGGTCGCGCTCGAATGGGTGCTGAACCGGCAGCGCGCGACGCTCGTCGTCGCGCTGCTCACGCTCGCGCTGACCGCGCTGCTGTACGTGTTCGTGCCGAAGGGCTTCTTCCCAGCGCAGGACACGGGCGTGATCCAGGCGATCACGCAGGCGCCGCAGTCGGTATCGTACGGCGCGATGGCCGAGCGGCAGCAGACGCTCGCGACCGAGATCCTGAAGGACCCGAACGTCGACAGCCTCACGTCGTTCATCGGCGTCGACGGCTCGAACATCACGCTGAACAGCGGCCGGATGCTGATCAACCTGAAGCCGCGCGACGAACGTTCGGAGACGGCCGCGCAGATCATCCGCGACCTGCAGCAGCGCGTCGCGAACGTGACGGGCATTTCGCTGTTCATGCAGTCCGTGCAGGACTTGACGATCGATTCGACGGTGAGCCCGACGCAGTATCAGTTCATGCTGACGAGCCCGAACGCGGACGAGTTCGCGACCTGGGTGCCGAAGCTCGTCACGCGGCTGCAGCAGGAGCCGTCGCTCGCGGACGTCGCGACCGACCTGCAGAGCAACGGCCAGTCGGTCTATATCGAGATCGACCGCGCGAGCGCCGCGCGCTTCGGCGTCACGCCCGCGACGGTCGACAACGCGCTGTACGACGCGTTCGGCCAGCGCATCGTCTCGACGATCTTCACGCAGTCGAACCAGTACCGCGTGATTCTCGAGTCGGAGCCGAAGGACCAGCACTACGTGCAATCGCTGAACGACATCTATCTGCCGTCGGCAGGCGGCGGCCAGGTGCCGCTGTCGTCGATCGCGACCTTCCACGAGCGGCCGTCGCCGCTGCTCGTCTCGCATCTGTCGCAGTTCCCGTCGACGACGATCTCGTTCAACCTCGCGCCGGGCGCGTCGCTCGGCGAAGCCGTCAAGGCGATCCAGGCCGCCGAAAAGGAGATCGGCCTGCCCGGCTCGTTCCAGACGCGCTTCCAGGGCGCGGCGCTCGCGTTCCAGGCGTCGCTGTCGAACCAGCTGTTCCTGATCCTCGCGGCCGTGGTCACGATGTACATCGTGCTCGGCGTGCTGTACGAGAGCTACATCCACCCGATCACGATCCTGTCGACGCTGCCGTCGGCCGGCGTCGGCGCGCTGCTCGCGCTGATGATCACGGGCCACGATCTCGACATCATCGGCATCATCGGCATCGTGCTGCTGATCGGCATCGTGAAGAAGAACGCGATCATGATGATCGACTTCGCGCTCGAGGCCGAACGCGTCGAAGGCAAGCCGCCGCGCGAAGCGATCTATCAGGCGTGCCTGCTGCGTTTCCGGCCGATCCTGATGACGACGCTCGCCGCGCTGCTCGGCGCGGTGCCG
The DNA here is from genome assembly GCF_000959525.1 of Burkholderia multivorans ATCC BAA-247. Lineage (NCBI taxonomy): Bacteria > Pseudomonadati > Pseudomonadota > Betaproteobacteria > Burkholderiales > Burkholderiaceae > Burkholderia > Burkholderia multivorans. The sequence continues at coordinate 1,368,112 of NZ_CP009832.1, read as the reverse complement.
CTGATCGTCGGCTCCGGTGCCGGCTCCGAGCTGCGTCAGCCGCTCGGGATCGCGATCGCGGGCGGCCTGATCGTGTCGCAGGTGCTCACGCTGTTCACGACGCCGGTCATCTATCTCGGCTTCGACGCGCTCGCGCGCCGCGCGCGCGGCTGGTTCGAACGCCACGGCCCGGCGGCCGGCACGCGCACGGATGCGTAAGCCATGAACCTGTCGCGCCCTTTCATCACGCGTCCCGTCGCGACCACGCTGCTCGCGCTCGGCGTCGCGCTCGCGGGGCTGTTCGCGTTCGTCAAGCTGCCGGTGTCGCCGCTGCCGCAGGTCGACTTCCCGACGATCTCCGTGCAGGCGTCGCTGCCGGGCGCGAGCCCCGAGACCGTCGCGACCAGCGTGACGAGCCCGCTCGAGCGGCATCTCGGATCGATCGCCGACGTCACCGAAATGACGTCGACCAGCACCGTCGGCAACGCGCGGATCATCCTGCAGTTCGGGCTGAACCGCGACATCGACGGCGCCGCGCGCGACGTGCAGGCCGCGATCAACGCGGCACGCGCCGACCTGCCCGCCGCGCTGAAAAGCAACCCGACCTACCGGAAGGTGAACCCGGCCGACTCGCCGATCATGATCGTGTCGCTGACGTCGGACACCGCGTCGCCGGCGCGCTTGTACGACGCGGCGTCGACGGTGCTGCAGCAGTCGCTGTCGCAGATCGACGGGATCGGCCAGGTCACCGTCAGCGGCTCCGCGAATCCGGCCGTGCGCGTCGAGCTCGAGCCGCAGGCGCTGTTCCACTACGGCATCGGGCTCGAAGACGTGCGCGCGGCGCTCGCGTCCGCGAACGCGAACAGCCCGAAAGGCGCGATCGAGTTCGGGCCGCAGCACTACCAGCTCTACACGAACGATCAGGCATCGCAGGCGTCGCAGTATCGCGATCTCGTCGTCGCGTACCGCAACGGCGCGGGCGTGCGGCTGTCCGATCTGTCGGAGGTCGTCGACTCGGTCGAGGATCTGCGCAACCTCGGGCTGTCGAACGGCAAGCGCGCGGTGCTCGTGATCCTGTACCGGTCGCCGGGCGCGAACATCATCGACACGATCGATCGCGTGCGCGCCGCGCTGCCGCAGCTGACCGCGTCGCTGCCGGCCGACATCACGGTGACGCCCGTGCTCGACCGCTCGACGACCATCCGCGCCTCGCTGAAGGACACCGAGCACACGCTGCTGATCGCGGTGAGCCTCGTCGTGATGGTCGTGTTCCTGTTCCTGCGCAACTGGCGCGCGACGCTGATTCCGAGCGTCGCGGTGCCGATCTCGATCGTCGGCACGTTCGGCGCGATGTACCTGCTCGGCTTCTCGATCGACAACCTGTCGCTGATGGCGCTAATCGTCGCGACCGGCTTCGTCGTCGACGATGCGATCGTCGTGCTCGAGAACATCGCGCGCCACATCGAGAACGGCAAGCCGCGGCTGCAGGCTGCGTTCGACGGCGCGCGCGAGGTCGGCTTCACGGTGCTGTCGATGAGCATCTCGCTCGTCGCCGTGTTTCTGCCGATCCTGCTGATGGGCGGCATCGTCGGGCGCCTGTTCCGCGAATTCGCGCTGACGCTGTCGCTCGCGATCGCGGTGTCGCTCGCGGTCTCGCTGACCGTCACGCCGATGATGTGCGCGCGCCTGCTGCCGGAGCGGCACGACGCGCGCGAAGAAGGCCGCTTCGCGCGCTTTCTCGAACGCTGCTTCGCGCGGATGCAGCGCGGCTACGAGCGCTCGCTGTCGTGGGCGCTGAGCCGGCCGCTGCTGATCCTGCTGATCCTGTTCGCGACGATCGGGCTGAACGTCTATCTGTACGTGATCGTGCCGAAAGGCTTCTTCCCGCAGCAGGACACGGGGCTGATGATCGGCGGAATCCGCGCGGACCAGGCGACCTCGTTCCAGGCGATGAAGCAGAAGTTCACCGAGATGATGCGCATCGTGCAGAGCAACCCGAACGTGAAGAGCGCGGCAGGCTTCACGGGCGGCACGCAGACCAACTCGGGCTTCATGTTCGTCACGCTGAAGGACCGCAGCGAGCGCAAGGTATCGGCCGATCAGGTGATCCAGCAGCTGCGCGGACCGCTGTCGCGCGTCGCGGGTGCGAGCACGTTCCTGCAGGCCGCGCAGGACATCCGCGTCGGCGGCCGGCAGAGCAATGCGCAATACCAGTTCACGCTGCTCGGCGATTCGAGCGCGGAGCTGTACAAGTGGGGGCCGATTTTGACCGAGGCGCTGCAGAAGCGTCCCGAGCTGACCGACGTGAATTCGGACCAGCAGCAAGGCGGCCTCGAGGCGATGGTGACGATCGACCGCGCCACCGCCGCGCGCCTGGGCATCAAGCCCGCGCAGATCGACAACACGCTGTACGACGCGTTCGGCCAGCGGCAGGTCTCGACGATCTACAACCCGCTGAACCAGTACCACGTCGTGATGGAAGTCGCGCCGAAATACTGGCAGAGCCCCGAGATGCTGAAGCAGGTGTGGATCAGCACGTCGGGCGGCAGCGCGAGCGGCTCGCAGACGACCAACGCGGCAGCCGGCACGTTCGTCGCGACGGCGGCCGGCACGTCGAGCGCCGGCACGGCCGCCACGAGCGCCGCCGCGATCGCGTCCGATTCCGCGCGCAACCAGGCGCTGAACTCGATCGCGTCGAGCGGCAAGTCGAGCGCGTCGGCAGGCGCCGCGGTGTCGACGTCGAAGTCGACGATGATTCCGCTGTCGGCGATCGCGACCTTCGGGCCAAGCACGACGCCGCTGTCGGTCAACCATCAGGGGCTGTTCGTCGCGACGACGATCTCGTTCAACCTGCCGCCCGGCGTGTCGCTGTCGCAGGCCACGCAGGTCATCTACCAGACGATGGCGCAGATCGGCGTGCCGCCGACGATCGTCGGCAGCTTCCAGGGCACCGCGCAGGCGTTCCAGCAGTCGATGAACGATCAGCCGATCCTGATCCTCGCCGCGCTGCTCGCCGTCTACATCGTGCTCGGGATCCTGTACGAGAGCTACATCCATCCGATCACGATCCTGTCGACGCTGCCGTCGGCCGGCGTCGGCGCCCTGCTCGCGCTGCTGCTGTTCAAGACCGAGTTCAGCATCATCGCGCTGATCGGCGTGATCCTGCTGATCGGCATCGTGAAGAAGAACGCGATCATGATGGTCGACTTCGCAATCGATCAGACGCGCAACCACGGCAAGTCGTCGTTCGACGCGATCCGCGAGGCGTGCCTGCTGCGTTTCCGGCCGATCATGATGACGACGATGGCCGCGCTGCTCGGCGCGCTGCCGCTCGCGTTCGGCAGCGCGGACGGCGCCGAACTGCGCGCGCCGCTCGGGATCGCGATCGCCGGCGGCCTGATCATGTCGCAGGTGCTGACGCTCTATACGACGCCGGTCGTCTATCTGTACATGGACCGCCTGCGCGTGTGGGGCGAGAAGCGGCGCAACCGCCGCGGGAATCCGGGCGGGCCGGCGGTAGCGGGCGAATAAGCGCGCACGGCGCATCGGCGGGTAGCGCCTGCGCGAGCACGACGGCTTCCGCGCCGTCGCGGCCGAGCAGCTGCGCGGCCAGCCCGCTGCGCGCACATGGCCCGTCGAGCACCGGCTGCGCCGGCGCGACCGGCGGTTGCGCGCCGAGATACGCGGCCGCGATCCGCGCGCTCGCCGGCCCGGACGATAGCGGCCATACGCGTCGACGACGAGAAAGCCCTGACGAACCAGCGTTTTCAGCATTCGCGCGACCGAGTTGCGCGGCGTGCCGCTCGCGCCGCCGGGCGCGCCCGCTTCGACCATCGCGCGCGTGCCGCTTGCACACCGGCTGCGATCGGCTATCGTCTGTGCATGGCCCTCGCCGGGAATCCGTCATGAACGTCCAGTTGAATCACACCATCGTCTGGTGCCGCGACGCGCACGCGTCGAGCCGCTTTCTCACCGAACTGCTGGACCTGCCGCCGCCGACGCCGTTCGGCCCGATGCTCGTCGTCGCGCTCGACAACGGCGTCTCGCTCGATTTCTATCAGCAGCCGGGCGAGATCGCGTCGCAGCACTACGCGTTTCTCGTCGACGAAGCGGACTTCGATCGCGTCTACGCCCGCATCCGCGAGCGCGCGCTGCCGCACTGGGCCGATCCTGCGAAGCGGCAGCCGGGCGAGATCTACCGCCACAACGGCGGGCGCGGCGTGTATTTCGACGATCCGGACGGTCACTTTCTCGAAGTGATGACGCAGCCCTATGCGCTGAACGGCTGACGAAACGAATCGGCCGGCATGACGCCGGCCGAGATGACTGCGGACGCGCGGCCGTCCGGTATCGGACCGGGCCGCCTGCGTACGGCCGACGTTACTCGGCGGCGGGCGTCGTCTTGCGCGGACGGCGCGCACGCGTGGCCGTCTTGCGGGGCGCCTTCTTCGGCTTCGCTTCGGCGGCGGCCGTTTCGCCGGCCGGTTCGCCCGCCGGCATCGCATCGGGCGACGGCTGCGCGGCCGCATCCGAAGCCGCAAATGCGTCGGCCGCCGGCGCCGCGTGCTGCGGCGCGGCGTGCCGTGCGTCGCCCTGCTCCGGCTCGCGAGGCGCGGCTTCGGCATGGCGCTCGTCCGCGGGCTCGTCGCCGCGCTGCGCTGCAGCCTCCCGCTTCGCCGCGGACCGGCCGGCGCTCGCCGCATCGGCGCTCTTCTTTGCGCCGGCCTTCTTCGCCGCGCTCTTGCGTGCGCGCTTGCGGCCGTCCTTCGCGTCGCCGTGCGTCGCGCCCGCGTGCGCCGTTTCGTTCGATTCCACCGCGTCCGCCGGTGCGAGCGCCGCTTCGCTCGCGACGACGTCGACCGCGCCGGCTCCGTCCGTGTCGACGGCCATGCCGTCCGCCGCCGGCTCACCGTGCGCGCCGCGACGGCGCGACGCGTGTTCGAGCGGCGCGGCTTCCGCGTGACGCGCGCCATGCCCCGCGTGCGCGCTGCCCATATCGCGCGCGGCGGCCGGCTCGGCCGCAGCCGACTGACGCGGCCGCGACACGAACGCGCCCGACTTGTCGTCGCGGCCAACCTCGAGCAGCCCGCGCGCCTGCGCTTCGTCGAGCAGGTTGCCGAACGCGCGGAAGCCGTAGTACGACTCGTTGAAATCGGGCTTGCGGCGCTTGATCGCGCTCTTGAGCACGGACGCCCAGATCTTGCCGACGTCGTCGCGCTCGGACGCAAGCGCCTCGAACGTCTCGACCGCGAGCGCGATCGCCTCGGCCTTGCGCGCCTCCATCTCCGGCTTGCGCGACGGCTCGTCCGCACGCTTCGCGCCGCCGTTGCCCGCACGCTGCTGTTCGCGCTTGGCGAGCGCGCGCTGCTGTTCGCGCACGAGATCGTCGTAGAAGATGAACTCATCGCAGTTCGCGACCAGCAGGTCGGACGTCGACTTCTTCACGCCGACGCCGATCACCTTCTTCGCGTTCTCGCGCAGTTTCGACACGAGCGGCGAAAAATCCGAGTCGCCGCTGACGATCACGAACGTATCGACATGCGATTTCGTGTAGCAGAGGTCGAGCGCGTCGACGACGAGCCGGATGTCGGCCGAATTCTTGCCCGACTGGCGCACGTGCGGAATCTCGATCAGCTCGAAGCTCGCCTCGTGCATCGCCGCCTTGAAGCCCTTGTAGCGATCCCAGTCGCAATAGGCCTTCTTCACGACGATGCTGCCCTTCAGCAGCAGCTTTTCGAGCACGGGCTTGATGTCGAATTTCTCGTACTTCGCGTCGCGTACGCCGAGCGCGACGTTCTCGAAGTCGCAGAACACGGCCATGCTGACGTTGTCCAGGGGTAATGCCATGTGTACTCCAACCGGTTGGCCGACGCGTTGATTTGCGTAGCGGCAGGAAATGCGTGGCGCACATGATAGCCGGTCGGCGGCGCGCCGCCCGCATTCCGCGCGGCAGCCGCACTATGTGCGGCGACACACCGTCGTCGCGCCGCGTCGCCCGGTATGCTCCCGATAAGTGCAACCGCCGGGCCGCCGTGGATGCGCCCCTTTTTGACGCGCCGCCGCCCGGCCAATTCGACATACACTTGAGTATCGGTCGTCCGTCCCTAACTGGAAGGATGACGCATCGAGCAAGGAGCCGTTTCATGACGACGAAGGTACTGCTGATCGGCGCGACCGGCCGCACGGGCCGCGCCTGCGCGGATCTGCTGCTCAAGCAGCCGGAATTCGAGCTCACCGCGCTCGTGCGCCGGCCGGGTTATACGCTGCCGGGCGCGAGGGTCGTCGAGGCCGATCTCACGACCGATTTCTCGTCGGCGTTCCAGGGCATCGCGCACGCGATCTATGCGGCCGGCTCGGCCGAATCCGAAGGCGCCACCGAAGAGCAGCAGATCGATCGCGACGCCGTTGCGCGCGCGGCCGAGTATGCGCTCGCATACAACGTCCAGAAGCTCGTCGTGATCAGCTCGCTGACCGCGTACTGGCCCGAGCGCAGCCCCGACGCGCTGCGCCACTACTCGCAGATGAAGCGCGAAGGCGACGAGCGCGTGATCGCGTCCGGCGTCGACTACGTGATCCTGCGTCCGGGCCCGCTGTCGGACGGCCCGGGCGTCGGCAAGATCGCGCTGACCGAGGAGCGCGTCGAGCCCGCGCCGCCCGTGTCGCGGCAGGACGTTGCATGGGCCGCGATCGAGGCGATCAAGCTTGGCATTTCGCGAAAGGTTATCGGCTTCGTCGGCGGCAGCGTGCCGATCGAACAGGCGCTGCGCGCGTAACCGCTGGAGCGCCGGCGGCGCAGTACCCGCGCCGCCGGCACCGCAGCACGATGCGGCCCGCGCGCGCGGGCCGTTCTCTTTGGCCGGCCCGTCAGCGTTTCGGATGCGCGTCGGCCCACGCCTTCACGGCGGCGAGCGTGTTCTCGACGTGCTTGTCGGGCGACAGGCTCGTGTATTCGTACAGGACCTTCCCTTCCGGCGAAATCACGTACGACACGCGGTTCGCGCGATCGAGCGCGGGCAGCTTCGCGTCGTATTCGCGGATGATCTTCGCGTCCGGATCGGCCGCGACCGGGAACTTGCTGCGGCACTCGCTGACCGAGAACTTCGTCAGCGTATCGATGTTGTCGGCCGACACGCCGATCACCGTCGCGCCATACGCCTTGTAGCGGTCGACCGCCTCCGCGAACGCGTGCGCCTCGATCGTGCAGCCCTTCGTAAACGCGGCCGGGTAGAAATACAGCACGACGGGGCCCTGCTTCAGCGCATCGGCGAGCGAGTACCTGTAAGTCTTGCCGCCCAGCGATGCGGGCGCCGTAAAATCGGGCGCCGCGTCGCCCGGCTTCAGCTGCGCCTGCGCGATCGGCGCAAGACCGGCCACCAGCGCCGCCGCAACGGCGCCCAGCAATAGTTTTCGCTTCATCTGCGTCCTCATTTCTTATAAAGTCAGCCTCGTTGCAGCATGCGCCCGCGTTCGCTTGCCGAACCCGGCGCCCGCCCGGCCCGCGCAGCGCGCCGGCCGGTCCGTTAAAGATTCCTCGCAGTCTGCCGTTATTCCTCCCGGACAACCGGTTCCAGCCCTTCACGTCAGCGAGAAACATGGAAGCCAACAGGAAACAGACGCCGCGCAAGGGCCCCTGGCGCAGCGCATTGCATACGCTGCGCCGCTTCGCCTGGTCGGGCGGCGCGCTGATGCCTGCGCGCGCCGGCGCACCGCGTCGCGACGATACCGTGCGCAACTGGCTGGAACAGACGGTCGGCACGGTCGATTTCCTCGCCCACGTCGATCGCGAGCTGCGCTTCCTCTACGTGTCGGAAGCGAGCCTGCGCTTCATCGGCTATCACCGCGACTATCTGCACACGCTGACGCTGCGCGACCTGATCGCCGAACAGGATACCGCGGCGCTCGAAGACCTGCTTGCGCGCGCCGCGCGCTCCGGGCAGGTCGAGAAGGCGACGATGAGCATCGTGAAGTCGCTGACCTACCCGCTCGACGTCGAGCTGCGCGCCGTGAAGAGCCGCCACCACGGCGTCGAAGGCTTCGCGATAGCCGCGTTCGACATCTCGTCGTGGCGCGCGCTCGAGGCGCGGCTCACGTATGAAATGCATCACGATCCGATGACGGGGCTCGACAACCTGTCGGCGCTCGTCCCCGCGCTGATCCGCGCGCAGCAGACGGCCGACGACGAAGGCACGTGCGCGGCGCTGCTGCTGCTCGATCTCGACGATTATCAGCGGATCAACCGCGCGCTCGGCTACGACGCGGGCGACGCGCTGCTGCGCGAGACCGCCCGGCGGCTGCGTACGCTCGTCGCGCCCGACGAATTGCTCGCGCGCGTCGCGAGCGACAAGTTCGCGGTCGTGCTCGCCGCGCCGGACCGCACGCGCGCGTGCGACGCGGCCGACGCGCTCGCGCGGCGGCTGCAGGCCGCGGTGCGCGAGCCGTACACGTACCACGGGCAACCGGTGCATCTTTCAGCAAGCATCGGCATCGCGCTGTATCCGGACGAGCGCGCGGCGCCGCATCGCGCGCAGCACCACAGTCCGCTGCTGCGCCGCGCCGATCACGCGCTCGCGCAGGCGAAGGCGTCGGGCGGCAATGCGCTCGCGTTCCATGCGCCGGTCGACGATCCGGCCGACGCCGAACGGCTGAAGCTCGAAGCCGATCTCTACGACGGCGTGCGCAACGGCGAATTCTCGCTGCATTTCCAGCCGATCACGCGCAGCCAGTCCGGTGCGGTGGTCGGCGTCGAGGCGCTGATCCGCTGGCGCCACCCCGTTCACGGGCTCGTGCCGCCGGCGACCTTCATTCCGCTCGCCGAATCGATCGGGCTCATCAACTATCTCGGCAACTGGGTGCTGAAGGCCGCCTGCATGCAGCTCGTCGCGTGGGATCGGCAGGGGCTCGCGCTGCAGTACGTCGCGGTCAACGTGTCGCCGCAGCAGTTTCGCGATCCGCGCTTCACGCAAAGCGTGCGCGATGCGATCGCGCTGACCGGCATCGATCCGCGGCGCATCGTGCTCGAGATCACCGAAAGCCTGCTGATGCACGATCCCGCGCATGCCAAGGGGCTGCTCGAGGAGCTGACCGAGCTCGGCATCCGCTTCGCGATCGACGATTTCGGCACCGGCTATTCGAGTCTCGCGTATCTGCAGCGCTTCCCGCTCGCGAAGCTGAAGATCGACCGCAGCTTCGTCGAGAACCTGCTGACCTCGCGCAACGATCGCGCGATCGTGTCGGCCGTCGTCGGGCTCGCGCAGACGCTCGAGCTCGAACTCGTCGCCGAAGGCGTCGAGACCGAAGCGCAGCGCGCCCTGCTGACCGAAATGGGCTGCAACCACATCCAGGGCTGGCTCGTCTGTCAGGCGCTGCCGTCCGAGGAGCTCGCGCGCCGCTTCGCGGCGCAGCAGCTGCACCTGCACGCGGCGGCCTGACGGGCCGGACGGATGCGTATGTCAATTACCGAACGCCTGGCCCCGACCGCGCTGCTCGACAAGCTGTGGGCGCGGATGAACGAACGCGGCGACTTCCCGCTGCTGTCGGAGTCGCTGCGCACGACGATGGCCGCGATGAAGAACGACGATCTCGACTTCACGGCGCTCGTGCGCGTCGTGCTGTCGGATTTCGCACTGACGCAGAAGGTGCTGCGGCTCGCGAACTCCGCGATGTACATGGCGTTCGGCGGCAACATCACGACCGTCACGCGCGCGCTGATGGTGCTCGGGATGGACGCGGTCGGCCATCTCGTCGTCGGGCTGAAGCTCGTCGATCACTTCCATCAGAGCACGCCGCGCCGCATCGACGCGAAGCTCGAACTGAACCGCGCGCTGCTGTCAGGCTGCGTCGCGCGCAAGCTGACCGAACACGTCGAGCTGCGCGCGGGCGAGGAAGCGGTCGTCTGCACGCTGATGCGCCAGGTCGGCAAGCTGCTCGTGGTCTGCTATCTCGATCAGGAATGGGACCGCATTCGTCGGCGGGCGGCCGAGCTGCACGGCGACGAAACGGCCGCGTGCATCGACGTGCTCGGTGTCGGCTTCGACGAGATCGGACTCGAGGCCGCCGCCCGCTGGCGCCTGCCCGACATGATCTGCGCGGGCATGGCGAACGACGATTGCGCGGGCGACGACGAATCGCGCGACGACGATCGCGACGCCGACGACACGGCCCTCGCCGGCAGCGACGCGGACGACGGGCATGCGCAATGGCTGCGCGCGGTGAGCCGCTGCTCGACCGACGTCGCGAGCGCGCTCGCGATGCCGGAAGGCCCGCAGCGCGACGCGCGCATCGGCACGCTCGCGCAGCACTACGCGCCGATCCTCGACATGCCGTCCGGCGCGCTCGTCGAGATCGCCGAGCAGCTCGCGCACGAGGAAGCGAGCGACACCGTGATGCGCGAGATCGTCGAGCTGCGCGCGAATGCGGATGCGATCGCGCGCGCGCAGACGGAGCCGGAAGCGTGCCTCGAAGCGGGCCTCGCCGACCTGCGCGCGCTGCCGTCCGAGCACGTGCTGACGCCGGTGCTCGCGCTCGCGTCCGAAAGCCTGCTCGCGGGCCTCGCGTTCACGCGCACCGTCATGTTCGTGCGGCACGACGACGGCACGTTTGCTGCGCGTCTCGGCTTCGGTCCGGACGTCGATGCGGTGCTCGACCGGCTGCGCTTCGACGAACGCTTCGAGCCCGACGTGTTCCATCTCGCGATCACGAATTCGGTCGGCATCTTCATCGAGCACGCGCAGGAGCCGAAGATGCTGCGCCGGCTGCCCGCGTGGTATCTCGACGCGTTCGACGACACGCACTCGTTCGTGCTGCTGCCGGTGCGCGCCGGCGGCTCGACGGTCGCGCTGCTGTACGGCGACTGGGCCGGCGCGCAGCCCGCGCGCAAGATCACGCAGCAGGAGATGAGCGTGCTCAACGAGCTTGCGCGCGAACTGAGCCGGTTCTTCCCCGCGTAGCGGCCGCCCCAAAGCAAACCGGCCGCATCGTGCGGCCGGCTGGCGAAAAGCGACGGAATCGAAACGCGCTTACTTGAGCGTGACGGGCACGCTGAAGTACTTCTTCGCGAGCGAGTCGATCGTGCCGTCGGCCTTCAGTTCCTTCAGCGCCTGATCGAGCGCGGTCTTCAGCGCCGCGTCGTTCTTGCGCAGGCCGAAGCCGACGCCCGAGCCGAGAATCTCGGCATCGCTGACGGTGCCGCCCGCGAACGCGAAGCCCTGGCCTTGCGGCTTCGACAGGAAGCCCTTCGCGCCCGCTTCCGAATCCTGGAACGTCGCGTCGAGACGGCCCGACTTCAGGTCGGCGTAGGCGAGATCCTGCGTCTGGTACGGCACGACTTCGACACCGGCCGGCGCCCACTTCTTCTTCGCGTACGCTTCCTGGATCGTGCCCTGCAGCACGCCGACGCGCTTGCCCTTCAGCGATTGCGGCGTCGGCTGCAGGCCGCTGCCCTGCTTCGCGATCAGCTGGTTCGGGATCGTGTAGATCGGATCGGTGAAGGCGATCGCGTGCTTGCGCTGATCGGTGATCGTCATGTCCGAGTTGATCGCGTCGAACTTGCGCGCCTGCAGCGCGGGGATCAGGCCGTCGAAGTCGTTCTCGACCCACACGCACTTCGCCTTCAGCTTCGCGCACACCGCGTTGCCGATGTCGATGTCGAAGCCGGTCAGCTTGCCGTCGGGCGTCTTGTATTCGAACGGCGCATACGAGGCTTCGACGCCGAACCGGATCTCCTTCAGATCCGCCGCAACCGCGCTGCCTGCCGCTACCGCCGATGCCGCCACTACCGCCTGCGCGGCCACTTTACGCCAATCCAACTTCATCAGGTGTTCTCCTCGATACTCGAATGTTCCGGAACTACGGGCGCATGCATCATTGCAGGGCCGGATGACGACGGCAACCGCGACGACGCGCCGTGATGCGGCGCAACAGCCGCAAGGCCGCGATTGTACCAATCCGCGCGGCCCGCACCGCAAAGCGGCCGTGCTGCATCGCGCGCGCGGCGCCCCCATGCACGCGCACGAAAGCCGCAAGACGATGTCGCAAACAGGCAAGCTCGCGGTGCCGGCGCGGCGCCGACCGGCCCGTCAAACGAGCGCGGCCAGCGTGTCGCGCGTCGTATCGACGACGAGCAGCCCCGCGCGCAGGCCGGGCTTCACCGACGGATTCGGAAACACGATGCGCTCCTCGTCGTGCCGCACCGTGTAGCGGTAATCGCCGTCCTGCGCGAGCACCGTGCCGCGCGCGAACGCGGTGAAGTTCGCGACGTCGGGAGCGACGAACAGCTCGAGCGCGTCGCTCTGTTTCGTGATCTGGTCGATCACCGTGAACACGCGCGGCAGCGGCGCGTCGGCGTCGCGCGGCGCGCCCGACACGAGCCGGCGCACCGCGCGGTCGGCCGGCGCGAAGCGCGCGAGATCGTTCTGCCCGAACGGGCGCACCTTGCCGAGTTCGAGCGTGCACGCCAGTGCGCCGCAGTGTTCGGCCGTGAAGTGCGAATACGTATTGCCCTTCGCGGTATGCAGCAGCACGGCCGCGATGCGCGCGTCGCCGAGCCATTCGACCATCGCGCGCGACGGCGGCGTCCCCGTATGCGGCAGCAGCGCGAACTGCTCGAAGACCGAGGCGCGGATCGCCGTATGCATGTCGATGTGCCAGCGTGCGCCATGCGGGGACGAGCCGGCGAAGAACGTGCGCGCGGCCGCCTCGAGCTGCGCGGCGCGCGGCGCCTCCCGGCTCGCCGGCAACTGTGCATGCCGGCCGCTGAACAGCCGGTTCAGGTCGTCGTCGAGATAGCGCTCGCCCGCGCGCATCGCCGGTACGTTGCCGAGCACGACGAGCAGCCGGCACGCGAGCGGCAGCGCGCCCGTGCCGACGTCGCGCACGAGCATCGACAACAGCTCGATCGGCGCGGTCTCGTCGCCGTGCACGCCCGCCGACACGAGCACGCTCGCACGCGCCGCGTCGCTCGCCGCCGGTTCGAACGCGAGCAGCCCGTCGCCGAGCCAGTGCCAGCGCACCGCGCCGCCCGCGCACATGCCGTCGTGCGCGGCCGGCGCGCGGCCGGCGAGCGTTGCCGCGAGGAAGTCGCCGAGCAGCGCGTCGGCGGCGATGCGGGCCTCAGCGCTGGAAGTCATACAGCGACCCGACGCGCAGGATCTGCGTGAGCTCGTCGAGCGCCGTGCGCGACTCGACGAGCAGCGCCGGATCGGCGAGATCGTCCGGCGCGAGGCGATCGCGGTAGTGCTTTTCGATCCACGCGTCGAGCGCCGTGAACAGTGTGTCGTCGATCCATACGTTCGACGTGACGGCCGCACGTTCCGCGTCGGTCAGCACGACGCGCAGACGCAGGCACGCGGGACCGCCGCCGTTCTTCATGCTTTCGCGCAGGTCGAACACCAGGACGTCGCGGATCGGGCCGTTGCCGGCCGCCAGCTGGTCGAGATAGGCGGCGACGTTCGCGTTCTCGCGGCATTCCTGCGGCACGACGAGCACCTGCGAGCCGTCCCCGCGCGACAGCAGCTGGCTGTTGAACAGATACGACGTGACCGCGTCGTTGACGCTCACGGCCGCATCGGGCACCTCGATCACGTTCAGGCGTGCGCCGCGCGCGTCGAGCGCGGCCGTCAGCGTGTCGTAGATCGCCTGCTTGTTGACGAACGCGCGCTCGTGCGTGAACAGCGTGTCGCGGTTGCCGACCGAGATCACGTCGTTGTGGAACACGCCCGCATCGATCACGTCCGGATCCTGCTGCGCATAGACGGTCGCCTCTTCCGCGAGCCCGTGACGCTGCGCAACCGCGCGGCTCGCCTCGAACGTCTGGCGCGCCGGGTAGCGCTTCGGCTCCGGCCCGCGACGGTATTCGGAGCGGCCGTACACGAAGAACTCGACGCCCGGCTTGCCGTATTCCGCGCAAAAGCGCGTGTGGTTCGCCGCGCCTTCGTCGCCGAGCGCGGGTGTGCCGGTCAGCGCATCGTGCACGGCGAAGTGCGCGCGATCGGCGAACAGCGTCGACAGCGTACGGCGCGTCGCTTCGTGCTCGATCGCGCGATGCAGCTTGCTGCACAGGTTCGCCGGCGTGAAGTGCACGCGGCCGTCTGCGGTATCGGCCGACGGGCTGACGGTGGCCGCGTTCGCGGTCCACATCGCCGAGGCCGAGCTCGCGGCGGCGAGCAGCTCCGGCGCCTGCTTCGCGGCTTTCGCGATCACGTCGGCGTCCTTGCCGGAGAAACCGAGCTCGCGCAGCAGGCGCAGCGACGGCCGCTCCTGCGGCGGCAGCACGCCCTGTGCAAAGCCGAGATCGGCGAGCTGCTTCATCTTGCGCAGCCCCTGCTTCGCGGCCGCCTTCGGATTCGCGACGGACTTCTCGTTGTTCAGCGACGCCACGTTGCCGAACGACAGCCCGGCGTAGTTGTGGGTCGGGCCGACGAGTCCGTCGAAATTGGCTTCTTGTGCGTTCATCGTCGTTCCCTCGATCAGAAGTGCAGGCCCGGCGACAGGCTCGCGGGCAGAGTCAGTTGCGCGCTTTCCACCGACGCCATCGGATACGCGCAGTAGTCGGCCGCGTAGTACGCGCTCGGACGGTGGTTGCCGGAGCGCCCCGTGCCGCCGAACGGCGCGGCCGACGATGCGCCGTTGGTCGGCCGGTTCCAGTTGACGATCCCCGCACGAATCGTGCGGCGGAAGTGCTCCCAGGCGCGCGCGTCGTCGGCGAGCAGGCCGGCCGACAGCCCGAACGCGGTGTCGTTCGCGCGTGCGATCGCTTCGTCGAAATCCGCATAGCGGACGATCTGCGCGAGCGGGCCGAAGTGCTCTTCGTCGGGCAGGTTCGCGACGTTCGTCACGTCGAGGATCGCCGCGTTGACGAAGCCGAGCCGCGGATCGCGCTGCTTCATCGCGATGATCGGCTGCGCGCCCTGCTCGATCAGCCGCGACTGTGCGTCGACGAGCTTCGCGGCCGCGCGTGCCGAGATCACCGCGCCCATGAACGGCTGCGGATCGGCGTCGAACACGTCGGCCGTGATCTTCGACGTGACGTCGACGAAGCGGGCGAGGAAGCGGTCGCCGAACGCGCCCCGCGGCACGAAGATGCGGCGCGCGCACGTGCAGCGCTGGCCGGCCGACAGGAACGCCGACTGGATCGTATGATGCACGGCCGCGTCGATGTCCTCGACTTCGCCGATCACGAGCGGGTTGTTGCCGCCCATCTCGAGCGCGAGCACGATCTCCGGACGGCCGCCGAACTGCTTGTGCAGCAGCGTGCCGGTGTCCGAGCTGCCGGTGAAGAACAGCCCGTCGATCTGCCGGTGATTCGCGAGCGCGATGCCCGTGTCCTTCTCGCCCTGCACGAGATTCAGCACGCCGGCCGGCAGGCCCGCGTCCTTCCAGACCTCGACGGTTGCCTGCGCGACGCCCGGCGCGAGCTCGGACGGCTTGAACACGACCGTGTTGCCCGCGATCAGCGCGGGCACGATATGGCCGTTCGGCAAGTGGCCGGGGAAGTTGTACGGGCCGAACACCGCAACGACGCCGTGCGGACGATGACGCAGCACGGCAACGCCGTCGGCCATGTCCTGGCGCTTCTCGCCCGTGCGTTCCTGATAGGCCTGGATCGAGATACCGACCTTCGCGGCCATCGCCGCGACTTCGGTACGCGCTTCCCAGAGCGGCTTGCCGGTCTCGCGGCCGATCGCGGCGGCGAGCGCTTCCTTGCGCTCGTTGAGCAGCGCCGCGAAGCGTTTTGCGATCGCGCAGCGCGATTCGAAATCGAGCGCCGACCACTCGGCGAACGCGCGGCGCGCGCTCATGACCGCGCGATCGACGTCCGCGGCGGACGCGCTCGCGCCCTGCCACGCGATCTCGTCGGTGCCCGGATTGCGCGAAGCGAACGCGGGGCCCGAGCCGGCGACCCAGGCGCCGTCGATGAAGAGTTCCGTCATGATTCGTTTATCCCTGTTTGGCTTTGAGCGGCAGCACGCGCACCGGATCGCCGGCCTTCACGCGCAGCGCGGCGGCATCGTCGGCGGACAGCACGAACGCGCCGTTCGCGGCGACGCCCGGCGCGACGCCGACGCGGAAGTCGGCGAGCGACGTATTCGACACGAGCGATTTCGGCGCGTGGCCGTCCTGCGTATCGTCGCCCGCGTTCGGCACGCCGATCGCGACCGGCACGACGACGCTCTCGCGCACCGTGCGCAGGTCGTTGATGTGGCATTCGAGCACGGGGCCTGCGTCGAAGATGTCGACGTGGTTCTGATAGCGCAGCCCTTCCGCCTCGAGCATCTTGCGGGCGGGCAGCGTGTCGCGATGCGTGAGGCCGACCGCGTCCTGCGCGTCCTGCGGCAGCAGGTCGACGTACACCGGATAGCGCGGCATCAGTTCCGCGAGGAACGACTTGCGGCCGTGCGAGCTCAGGTAGTCGGCCGCATTGAAATCGATCTGATAGAAATGCGAACCGACCGCGCGCCAGAACGGCGACGTGCCGTCCTCGTCGAAGTGGCCGCGCAGTTCCGCGCAGATGCGCTCCGGAAAGCGGTCGCGGAACTGCGCGATGAACATGAAGCGCGAGCGCGACAGCAGGCCGCCGACGCCGCCCGTCCGATAGCGCGGGCTCAGGAACAGCGAGCACACTTCCGCGTAGCCCGTGAGGTCGTGCGAGATGTTCAGCGCGGACATGCGCGTCCACACGCCGAGCTCCTGGCTCGCGTGCACGACGGTGCTCACGCGGTAGTTGTAGAACGGCTGCTCGAGCCCGACCTGCGATTCGATCCCGCACACGCCCGCGATGTCGCCCGTCTGCGAGTCTTCCATCACGAAGAAGTAGCCGGCTTCGGCCGGTGCGGCCTGTCCGGCCAGCGTGCGGCGCGAGCGCTCGATGCGCGCGGCCAGCGCGTCGCGGTCGGGCTTGAACGTGGTCAGGCCCGGCCCGGTTTCCTGCGCGAGCGACACGAGCGCGTCGACGTCGCCCGTTTGTACGACCCGAACGACGATCATGCTGCGTCTCCCTTCATCTCTTCATCGTCGCGGCGATGCAGCGGCACGCAGCGCACGACATCGCCATCCTTCACATCGAGCGCCGCGCGCACGTCGCCCGACAGCGGCGCATGTGCGGCATCGGCCGGCAGGTCCGCGAGCACGCAGCGGAACGACTCGCCGCTGCCGGACGACACCATGTACGCGACGTCGCCCTGCTCGCGCGCCGCTTCGCGCACGACGCGCTCGCTGCCGTGCCGCACGCACGCGGTGCGGTCGACCTGCGCCGTCAGCACCGGGCCTGCGTCGAAGATGTCGACGAAGCGGTCGGGCTCGAAGCCTTCCTCGAGATGGATGTCGTACGCGAGCAGTGCGCTTTCGTTCGGCTCGCCGAGCACACGCTGCGCGGCTTCCGGCAGCAGCGGCACGTAAAGCGGGTATGCCGGCATCACTTCCGCGATGAACGTGCGGCTGCGGCCGCCCGACGCGATGTCCACGTCGGTGAAATCGCGGCCGAAGAACTTGCGGCCCACCGCTTCCCAGAACGGCGACGCGCCGTTTTCGTCGCTGACGCCGAGCAGCAGCGTGAACACTTCCGGCGTGAAGCGCCGGCGATTCGCGGCGATGTACATCATGCGCGCACGCGAGATCAGGTGTGCAGCCGCGTCGCCGCGCAGCGACGGATCGACGTAGAAGCCGGCCAGGCGGCTCTTGCCGGTGAGTTCGTGCGACATCGTCAGCGCGTGGATCTTGCGGTTCACGTGCAGCTCGCGCGACGCGTGAATCAGTGCGTCGTTGCGAAACGCGTAGAACGGCTCCGAGTAGCCGGCGGCGGCCACGATGCTCGCCGTGCCGAGCAGCTTGCCGGTTGCCGAATCCTCGAGCACGAACAGATAGAACTCTTCGCCGGCGAAATCGACGTCCGCGCGAAACGAGTCCTCGGAGAGCGCGACGCGCGCTTCGAGCGCCGCGCGATCGTGCGGCAGCGAGTGCAGGACCGGCTGCGCGGTGCGCGCCATGTGCGCGAGCGCATCGAGATCCGTGAGTTTGCCGGGGCGAACAAATAGCATCGTCGTTCCTGTTCTGCGGTGGGCGCGCGGGATCAGCGCGCGGTGGCTTCCTGCGTCGCGAGCACTTGCTCGACGGCCTTCTCGAAGCGCTTCACGCCTTCGTCGAGCAGATCGAACGGAATCACGAGCGACGGCACGAAGCGCAGTACGTTCGGGCCCGCGATCAGCATGATGAGGCCTTGTTCGGCGGCGGCATTCACGAAGTCCTTCGCGCGGCCTTCGAAGGCGGCCGTGAGTTCGGCGCCGACGAGCAGGCCTTTGCCGCGCACGTCCTTGAAGATGCCGAAGCGTGCATTGACGCGCTCGAGCGCGCCTTTCAGGCGCACGCTGCGTTCGCGCACGCCTTCGAGCAGGGCCGGCTCGCTGATCAGTTCGACGACCTTGTCGGCGATAGCCGAGGCGAGCGGGTTGCCGCCGTACGTCGTGCCGTGCACGCCGACCTTGAAGTGGGCGGCAAGCGCGTTCGTCGTCAGCATCGCGCCGATCGGGAAACCGTTGCCGAGCGCTTTCGCGGTCGTCAGGATGTCGGGCGTGACGCCCGTGTCCATGTACGCGTAGAACTGGCCCGTGCGGCCGACGCCCGTTTGCACTTCGTCGAAGATCAGCAGTGCGTCGTTGGCGTCGCAGGCTTCGCGCAGGGCCTTGAGGAAGGCCGGATCGGCCGGGATCACGCCGCCTTCGCCCTGCACGGGCTCGACGATCACGGCGCAGGTTTGCGGGCCGATCGCGGCTTTGGCGGCTTCGATGTCGTTGTACGGCAGATGCTTGATGCCGGCCGGCACGGGGCCGAAGCCTTCCGAGTATTTCGGCTGGCCGCCGACGCTGACCGTGAAGAACGTGCGGCCGTGGAACGACTGCACGAACGAGACGATTTCGAATTTGTCGGCGCCGTGGCGATCGAACGCGACGCGGCGCGCGAGCTTCAGTGCGGCTTCGTTCGCTTCGGCGCCCGAGTTGGCGAAGAACGCGCGATCGGCGAACGTCAGCGACTCGAGGCGCTTGGCGAGGCGCAGGACCGGCTCGTTCGTGTAGCCGTTGCCGATGTGCCAGAGCTTGCGGCCTTGCTCGTCGAGCACCTTCAGCAGTTCAGGATGGCCGTGGCCGAGCGACGTGACCGCGATCCCGCAGGCGAAGTCGATGTATTCGCGGCCGTCGGTGTCCCACACGCGCGAGCCCTCCGCGCGATCCGGCACGAACGGGGCGGGGGAAAACACCGGCACCATCACTTCGTCGAAAGTCTGGCGGGTCACGGTCGGGGTCGTCATGGTCGTTCCTTTCGGTTTCGTAAGAGGGTTCAACAGGATCAAGTTTAGGTAAGGGTGACGCAAGCGTCTTGCGGAATTGCGACGGGTTCTATCGGAAGCGGATAGTGCGGGGTATTTTGCCCTCTCGGGCTGGGGGGGTGTGGTTTTGTTCGTATTTTTGGGGCGGTTTTTTGTGGGGTTTGGGTGGTGCGCCTGCGTTGGGCGTGAAGCACCTGTCATCGTGTCGGTCTATTAGCGTCGCCCCTGCGCGGGGCGGCGGTTACTTTTCTTTGTCTTGCCAAAGAAAAGTAACCAAAAGAAAGGCGCTGTGAAAACGCAAGACTTCCCGGTGCCATGGTCGCCGGAGTGGTTCCGCAATGGGGAAGAATCGCGAATTTCACGTTTGAGGGAGGTATCCGGAATTCCGTGTGTGAGGCGGGTTGAGATTCAGATTCCAATGTTGAATCGTTCCGGGTAAAGCAGCGCGAACTGGGTCATCGCGCTCTTCCAATCGTGCCGGGAACCGGTCCACTTGGCCACGACGTTGCGCAGCGCCAGCCAGATCAGTTTGAGCGCGGCCTCGTCCGACGGGAAGTGACCGCGCGCCTTGATGATCTTTCGAAGCTGCATATGCAGCGACTCGATCGCGTTGGTCGTATATACAATTTTCCGGATGTCGGGCGCGAAGGCGTAGAACGGAGGTATCCGGAATTCCGTGTGTGAGGCGGGTTGAGATTCAGATTCCAATGTTGAATCGTTCCGGGTAAAGCAGCGCGAACTGAGTCATCGCGCTCTTCCAATCGTGCCGAGAGCCGGTCCACTTGGCCACGACGTTGCGCAGCGCCAGCCAGATCAGTTTGAGCGCGGCCTCGTCCGACGGGAAGTGGCCGCGCGCCTTGATGATCTTTCGAAGCTGCATGTGCAGCGACTCGATCGCGTTGGTCGTATATACAATTTTCCGGATGTCAGGCGCGAAGGCGTAGAACGGAATCACCTGATCCCAGGCCCGGCGCCAGAGCGCCGCAATCGGTGGGTATTTCTGTATTAGCCGGGACTTGATCTGACAGGTAGTCGGGCCGACAAAGAACGAGTCATCAATGGGGGATGAGTTTCTCCTTGGCGAGATCGAGCGAATCGAGGAAAGTGCGCATCGGCGTCTTGCCGTAACACCAGCGCCCCTGATGCTCTCGTTCATTGTTGTACTGGTCGAGCCACGCATCAAGGTCCGTCTGCAAGGTGGCGATCGAGTCGTAGATCTTCTTGCGGAAGACGATGCGATAGAACTCGTTGAGCATGGTCTTGTGCAGCCGTTCGACGATCCCGTTGGTTTGCGGCGACTTGGCCTTTGTCCGGGTGTGGTCGATGTCCTCCAAGGCCAGATACAGCTCGTATTCGTGATGCTCGGGGTTGCCGCAGTATTCGGTGCCGCGGTCTGTCAGCACGCGTAGCAACGGAATGCCGAAGCCATCGAAGAACGGGACAACGCGATCGTTGAGCAGGTCCGCCGCCGGCAAGGGCGTCTTGCGATCGTAGAGCTTGGCGAACGCAACCTTCGAGTAGGTATCGACGAAAGTCTGCTGGTAGACACGGCCGACGCCCTTGAGGCTGCCGACATAGAACGTATCCTGCGCGCCGCAGTAGCCCGGACATTCGGACTCGAATTCGCCGTGCACTTCCTTCTCGTGCTTGGCTCGTTCGAGCGCGACGAGCTGCGCCTCGGTCAGCACCAACCCCTCCTGGGCGGACTTGGCTTCCAAGGCCTTCAGGCGCTTCGGCATGGTCTCGAGATCGTGGCGCAACCAGATGCTACGG
The DNA here is from genome assembly GCF_000959525.1 of Burkholderia multivorans ATCC BAA-247. NCBI lineage: Bacteria > Pseudomonadati > Pseudomonadota > Betaproteobacteria > Burkholderiales > Burkholderiaceae > Burkholderia > Burkholderia multivorans. The sequence continues at coordinate 1,347,048 of NZ_CP009832.1, read as the reverse complement.
ACGCCTTGGGGCGAGACGGACAGCGCATGCCGTTTGAGGACCTCGTTGGCGATACGCACCTGACCGTAGGCTGGCAATTCGAGGGCCAGTTCGACAACGGCGGCCTCGACCTGCGGATCCACGCGGTTCTTGAGCAGCGGCCGGTGGTGGGAAATCTCCGGAGGTATCCGGAATTCCGTGTGTGAGGCGGGTTGAGATTCAGACTCCAATGTTGAATCGTTCCGGGTAAAGCAGCGCGAACTGGGTCATCGCGCTCTTCCAATCGTGCCGAGAGCCGGTCCACTTGGCCACGACGTTGCGCAGCGCCAGCCAGATCAGTTTGAGCGCGGCCTCGTCCGACGGGAAGTGGCCGCGCGCCTTGATGATCTTTCGAAGCTGCATGTGCAGCGACTCGATCGCGTTGGTCGTATATACAATTTTCCGGATGTCAGGCGCGAAGGCGTAGAACGGAATCACCTGATCCCAGGCCCGGCGCCAGAGCGCGGCAATCGGAGGGTATTTCGTACTCCACGGGCTCGTATCGAACGCGTCCAGCGCCACGGCGGCCGCTTCGGCCGACGGTGCCCGATAGACCTCCTTGAGCGCCGCTGCGACCGATTTCCTGTCTTTCCAGCTGGCAAAGTCCAGCGAGTTCCGGATCAGATGCACGATGCAGGTCTGGACCGTCGTTTCCGGGAACACCGTGTTGATCGCTTCGGGGAAGCCCTTCAGGCCGTCGACCACGGCGATCAGGATGTCCTGCACGCCGCGCAGCTTCAGGTCGTTCACCACCCGCAGCCAGAACTTGGCGCCCTCGGTCTGCTCGATCCAAAGGCCGAGCACGTCACGTGTGCCGTCGCGGCGCACGCCCAGCGCCAGGTAGATCGCCTTGTTGCGCACCACGCCTTCGTCGCGGATCTTGACTCGCAAGGCATCGAAGAACACGACCGGGTACATCGGCTCGAGCGGTCGCTGCTGCCATTCGCGCACTTCGTCGATCACGGCATCAGTCACCGTGCTGATGAAGTCCGGCGACACCTCGATGCCATACATGTCCAGCAGGAAGCCCTGAATCTCCCGCACGCTCATGCCGCGTGCGTACATCGCAATGATCTTGTCGTCGAAGCCTGTGAAGCGTCGCTCGCCCTTGGCGATCAGTACCGGATCAAAGGTGCCTTCGCGGTCGCGCGGAATCTCGACGTCGAGCAGGTCATTGTCGGTTGCGATGCGCTTGCGGCTGGTGCCGTTGCGATGGTTCGTGCGGCCTACCGGCTTGGCTTCGCCCTTCTCGTAGCCCAGGTGGTGGGTCAGTTCGCCGCCCAGCGCGCGCTCGAATATCGCCTTCTTCAGGGCCGCGAATTGCTCGTTGATCGAAGCCCGATCCAGCGTTCCGGGCACCAGTTGCTTGATGAGTTCCGGGTCCAGGTTCAAGCCCTTGCCCGGTTCTACCGGCACTTCTTCCTTGCGTTTGCGTGGCATAACGTGGCTCCTTGGCCATCAGTTTATGCCTCATACACAAAAGTTCGGATAGGCTCCGCCAATGTGGCTCCCCTCGTCTGCTCAATTCAAAGGCCGAGCACATCGCGCGTGCCGTGGCGGCGCACACGACCGACTACATCGGCTCGAGCGGGTCCTTATGCCATTCGCGCACTTCGTCGATCACCGCGGCCCAACCTTCTCGTAGTCCAGATGATCGGCCGGCTCGCCAACCGGTGCGCAGTTGAAGATCGCCCGTCCGGGTGGCGCGATCCCGGACGATATCGAGATGGGCCCTGCCGCCACGCGACTACGATTGAAACTTTTCGAGCGGGACCAAACATGAATAGACGAATTGCAATCGTCGGCGAGAGTCTTTCAGACGGCGGAACAGTCAACGCACATGTGGGGGCCCCGCTTCCGGTCGTATCGATCTCTGGAACAAAGACACGCTCGCGCCTTCGCTCCTGCCCTCCCGGCAGCGACGAAGACTGGTTTCCGGATCTATCGAATTCGAAAGAGATTCTCTTTTGGGAAGTGAAATGAAGCGTATGTTCCTGGCGGTTCTAGGTATTGCGTGGGGCTTGTTCGTCACATGGGCGTCAATCTATGCGGCGAATCATATTCACTGGCCCGAGGTGAACTCACACGCAACCGGATGCAACGATTTGGAGCACTGCGCACCGCATGCGAGATTCGTCGTCGAATTGCTTGCGTCGCTCCTGTGGCCGGCCATCGCGTTCGGTGTGCTGAACGTCCTGGCTTATCGACGATGGTCGGGTCGTAGGTGGTCTCTCGCTTTCGGCGCTGCGACGCTGCTGGCGATTCTGTTCTATGTCGCCCCCTACGCCCTGCCTGCATCGGGGCTTGTGCGTGAGTAAGACCGCGCCAAGGCAAAGCCAGTGAGTCCGCTACCGCGCGGTCCGGCCGTTAGTACTCACAGCGCCTTTCTTTTGGTTACTTTTCTTTGGCAAGACAAAGAAAAGTAACCGCCGCCCCGCGCAGGGACGACGCTAATAGACCGACACGACGACAGGTGCTTCAAGCCCAACGCAGGCGCACCACCCGCAAGCCAACGCGCACGCCCCCGAAGCCCTCAATCCTTCCCGCGCTCGACGAGCGCCCCCGCCCGTGGTTCACTGCCGCCGCCCGTCTGCTTCTCGAGCCAGGCCCGCCGATCCTCCCGCGGCGTCACCCCGAACCGCTCCCGATACGCATTGGAAAAGTGCGCGGCCGAAGAAAACCCGCATGCGAGGCTGACTTGAACGACGGACTTGCTGGTCCGCTGCAATTGAGTCCGCGCCTTGAGCAACCGTAGATTGAGGTAGTACTTCGAAGGCATCGCGCCGAGATACTGCCGAAAGAGCCGCTCGAGCTGCCGCCGCGACACACCGACCAATCCCGCGATTTCATCGGTCGTCAGCGGATCCTCGATATTCGCTTCCATCAGCAGCAACGCATCGTTGAGCCGAGGATGCCGCTCGCCCGGCGCAGTCACGAACGGAATCCGCTGTCGCTCCTCGCCGCTGCGCAGCGTACCGGCCCCGAGCGCATCGGCAATCCGCTCCGACAGCTCCGGCCCATGCTCGCGGCCGATCATCGCCAGCATGAAATCGACAGTCGCCTGCCCGCCGGCACACGTCGCCCGATCGCGATCGATCTCGAAGATCTGCTGCGTGACGATCGATCGCTCGAACTGCTCGGCAAACTGCTGATACGTCTCCCAGTTCACGCTCACGCGATAGCCGGACAACTGCCCCGCCATCGCGAGCCACCACACGCCATGGTGAATCCCGCTCACGAGCGGCGTGCGCTGCCCAACCCGCGCCAGACTCGCGAGAAACAGCCGGTAATCGGCAAACTGCTGAAAGCGCTCCGAAATCACGATCAGCCAGTCGCACGCAATCGCATCGTTGAACGCCGCATCGGCATGCCATTGCGCACCGCCGGCAAGCGGCACCGGCCGCCCGTCCCACGAACACACCTGCCACCGGTACAGCAGCCGCCCGTCGATCTCGTTCGCCAGATGCAGCGCATCGACGATCGGACCCACGCCCGACATCGACACGGGCGGCAATGCAACGATCGCCACCTGCGTCGTGCGGGTGGCGCCTGCGGAACGAGACACCGGTACCACGAAGCGAACCTGCGCGCGCGTTACTTCAGACTGCCCGACAGGAACTGCTTCAGGCGCTCGCTCTGCGGCCGCACCAGCACCTCCTTCGGATCGCCCTCTTCCTCCGTACGCCCCTGATGCAGGAACATCACGTGGTTCGAGACGTTGCGCGCGAAGCCCATCTCATGCGTGACGACGATCATCGTGCGACCTTCCTCGGCGAGCTTCTGCATCACCTTCAGCACTTCACCGACGAGCTCCGGATCGAGCGCGGAAGTCGGCTCGTCGAACAGCATCACGTCGGGGTGCATCGCGAGCGCGCGCGCGATCGCGACACGCTGCTGCTGACCGCCCGACAGATGCGACGGATACTGCTTCTCGACGCGCGGCGCGAGACCGACCTTCTCGAGATAGGTGCGCGCACGCTCCTCGGCTTCCTTCTTCGAAATGCCGAGCACGTGCACGGGCGCTTCCATCACGTTCTCGAGCACGTTCATGTGCGCCCACAGATTGAAGTGCTGGAACACCATCGCAAGCTTCGTGCGAATGCGCTGCAGCTGCTTGTGATCGGCCACCTCGAGTGCGCCGGTCTTGTCGGCCTTCGTGCGCACGGCCTCGCCGTCGACGACGATCTGCCCCGCATTCGGCCGCTCGAGGAAATTGATGCAGCGCAGGAACGTGCTCTTGCCCGAGCCGCTCGCGCCGATGATGCTGATGACGTCGCCCGCCTTCGCGTTCAGCGACACGCCCTTGAGCACCTCGTTGTCGCCGTAGCGCTTGTGAATGTCGACCGCGGCAAGCTTCACGGAAGCGGACGCGCTCGTTTGAGTGATCTCGGCCAACTGGCTCTCCTCGAAGTGAAATCAATGACGGCCGGCCGCGAGATACGCGAGCCAGTGGCGCTCCGCACGGCGAAACGCCGCGACGAGTGCGAACGATACCGCAAGATAGATCAGCGCGGCGATCCCGAACGACTGGAACGCCATGTACGTCGCCGAATTCGCGTCGCGCGCGACCTTCAGGATGTCGGGCACGGTGGCCGTAAACGCGACGGTCGTCGCATGCAGCATCAGGATCACCTCGTTGCTGTACAACGGCAGCGCGCGACGCAGCGCTGACGGCAGGATCACGCGGCGGTACATCGTGAACGGCGTCATCCCGTACGCCCGCGCGGCTTCGACCTCGCCGTGCGGAATCGCGCGGATCGCACCGGCGAAGATCTCGGTCGTGTACGCGCAGGTGTTCAGCGCGAACGCGAGAATCGCGCAGTTGAAGCCGCTCCTGAAAAACGCATCGAGCAGCGAGTGCGAACGCACGAACTCGAGGCTGTACATGCCCGTGTACATCAGCAGCAGCTGCACGTAGAGCGGCGTGCCGCGAAACACGTAGGTGTAGAACCGCACCGGCATCGACACCCACTTCTTCTTCGACACGCGCGCGACCGCGAGCGGTACCGCACACACGAAGCCGAGCGAAATCGACGCAACGAGCAGCCACAGCGTCACCGCAAGGCCGGAGAGGCGCTGGCCGTCCCAGTAAAGGAACGCCTTGCCGAATTCCTGAAGGATCTCGATCATAGTTCTGCGTGCCGCACGCCCATGGAATAACGCTTCTCGAGCTGGATCAGCACGAGGTTGGAAACGGTCGTGATCGCCAGATAGATCAGCGCCGCGACGAGGATGAAGAAGAACATGTTGAACGTGCTCTTGCCGGCGTCCTGCGCGGCCTTCACGACGTCCGCGAGGCCGATGATCGACACCAGCGCGGTCGCCTTCACGAGCACCTGCCAGTTGTTGCCGATCCCCGGCAGCGCAAAGCGCATCATCTGCGGAAACAGGATGCGCACGAACACGCGCGCACCGCTCATCCCGTACGCGGCGCCCGCCTCGAGCTGGCCGCGCGGCACCGCGAGGAACGCACCGCGAAACGTTTCGGTGAAGTACGCGCCGTAGATGAAGCCGAGCGTCAGCACGCCCGCGACGAACGGATCGATGTCGATCTGGGTCCAGCCGACCAGGTCGGTGAACTGGTTCAGCCAGATCTGGATGCTGTAGAACAGCAGCAGCATCAGAACGAGATCGGGCACCGAGCGAATCAGCGTCGTATAACCGGTCGCGATCGCTCGCAGCACCCGATTGTGCGACAGCTTCGCCACCGCGCCGATCAGCCCCAGCGCCACCGCAGTGGCGAGCGACAGCACCGACAGCTCGATGGTCTGCACGGTGCCGGCCCACAGGACGGGACCAAAGCCGTAAAGGAACACGCGCGTCTCCTGGATCTTGGAATCAATGCCGGCGCGAATCCCTTCCCGCACCGTGCTGACGCGGATAGTCGCAAGCGAAATTGATTGCCTCAAACCACCCTGCGCACGCCTGCTGCATCGCAGCAATTCGGCAGCCGGTTTGGGCGCGCCGCCTATCTCACTGTTTCAAAAGGAAAAAAGCCGCTTCCTGACAGCGACATAACGGGCCGCGAAGCGGACTTTTTGCAATTTTTCGGTCGCTTTTTCGATATAGCGGACGGCAGCGCAAAACCGGTCGACGCGGCCGGCCGAGCGGCGCCCGTGCGCCGACGCCGGGCGTGCGCTCAGCGGCCTTTCAGAATGTCGGAGCGCGACGTCGTATAGACGAGCCCGTCCGGACCGAAATGGACGTTGAAGAATGCGTCGGTGTTCACGCCGTCCTCGAGCCAGCGCCAGCTCCAGACCGTCTCGGGCTTCAGCGGATACTGCGCGACCTCGCCCGGCTTGCCGAGCAGCCGCCGCACTTCGTCCACGGTCATTCCCGGGCGCACCTTCGCGAAGTTCTCGGCGGTCAGCACCTGCGTCGCACCCGTGTAGCGGCCGTTCGGATCGAGATCGACGAACCACGTCTGATTGCCCATCGGGCCGCGCGGATATTCGAGCCGCTTCGAGCCGTCGGTGAACGTCCGCTCGATGTCGGGCTTGCCCATCGTCGCGCGCACGTCGGCCTCGGTCGACTCGCCGACCTTCAGCCCTTTGAGCAGCAAGGGCGCCGGTTTGATCGCGTTGAAGAAGTCCCTGATACGTTGCACGTCGAGATTGCCTTGCTTGTCGTCGCAGCCCGCGAGCGCGAGCGCAGCGGCCAGCACGGTCACGGGAAGCAGCCGGAAACGAAAAATCATCGGAAGAAACGCCGGTCGAGAAAACACGCGGCAAGCATACCCGTGCCGGCCCGAAAGCGCGAGACGGGCGCGCGGCCCGCCTCGGTCAGTGCATCGTTTCGGTTTCCGCCTTGCGCGGCGATGGCGCATGCGGCGCCGCATTCGCCGCGCGCAGCCGGCGGCGCGTGCGCACGAGTTCGGCGAGCTGCCACGAGGCGAGCGACAGGCAGCTGAACAGCACTTCGCGGCCGCGCTTCACGAGCGCGAGCGACAGCGCCGTTTCGCGGTCGACGCCGAACATCTGCGCGAGCAGCACGACGGTCGCCTCCTGCACGCCGAGGCCGCCCGGCACCATGAACGCGGCATGGCGCACGGCCTGCGTCATCGCTTCGATCGCGATCGCGCCGCCGATCGATACCGGATGGCCGAGCAGCGCGAGCGCCCAGTAGATCTCGAGCGCGCCGAGCACATAGCCGCCGAGCTGCCAGAAGAACGCGGAGAAGAGCAGCCGCGTGCGCGACATCAGCGCGTCGATGTCGGCGTCGAGCCGCCGGCCGTCGACGCCTTGCAGCAGCCGGTGCGAATCGCCGAGCAGCCGCCCGGCGAAGCGCTCGATCGCATGGAAGATCCCGCCGCGTCGCATCAGCACGACGCCGAGCACGGGCAACGGCAGCGTCAGCAGCAGCGCGACGCCGATCGTGCCGCCGCCCATCGCGTTCGTCATCGCGAGCAGCAGCACGAGGCCGAGCGCGGCAAATGCGTACTGGACGACGATCGTCACCAGCACCTCGACGATCACCGAAGCCGTCACGCGGCTCGCGTCGGCCACCTGCCAGCGCGCGAGCCGGATCCCGACGAGCTCGCCGCCGATCCCGACGACCGGCAGCAGCCGGTTCACGGCCTCGCGCACGGTCGCGATCCACCACAGAAACGGCAGCGACCCGCGCCGGTCGAGCAGCACGTGCCACGCGTACGCATCGAGCAGCAGCGGCAGCGCATGGAACGGCACGAGCCACAGCAGCGCGTAGCCGGCACGCGCGAGCATCTGCGACACGTCGCCGATCCCCTCGTGCAGCCCCAGCGCGAGCAGGATGCCGATGCCGATCGGCCAGCCGAGCCATTTGAACCATTTGCTCATGACGGCTGCGCTCCCGGTCTGCGCGCCGCGGGCGCGCCCCGCTGCGCGTCGCGCGTGCCGAACACGGCCGCGAAGCCGCCGGTCGCGACGCCCGCGCGCGTCAGCGCCGCGGCAACGCGCGGCGACAGCAGCGCGTCGAGTTCGTCGACGGGACGGTAGTCGGCCATCGTCGGCGTGATCGGCCCGTCGCCCGCTTCGGCCGGATGACAGTAGATCTCGCCGACACCGGGCGGCAGCGCCGCGAGCGCATCGAGCAGCACGGCCTCGTCCATCCGGCCCGTCTGCGCGATGCCGACCACGTAGTCGTTATGCGCGAGCCCCGCGCGGTCGAGCCGCGCGCGCACGAGCGCGATCCACGGCCGCAGCCATACGGGCGCGGTCGTCTCGTACGGCAGCCGCACGGCGCGCAGACCGTAGTCGCGGCCGATCTCGACGATCATCGACAGCACGGTCGGATGCAGATGGAAGTGCTTGTGCGCGTTTACGTGATCGAGCGGCAGGCCGGTCGCCGCGAACGCATCGAACTGCGCGCGGATCTCGCGGCGCAGTTGCGCGCGCACGTGCGGTAGAAAGAAGAACCGGCAGCCGTCCTTCGCCATCGCGTCGCCGAAGCGGCCGTCGGCGCCGACCAGCGCCGGAATCTCGCGCGCGGGCAGCGTCGCGGGGCCGTCCGCGAGCACCAGATGCAGGCCGACCGCGAGCGACGGCAGCCGCCGCGCGCGCGCGATCGCATCCTGCGCGGCCGGCGCGCCGACCATCAGGCTCGCGGCGTTCAGCACGCCGTCGCGATGCGCGCGCTCGACCGCCGCGTTCACGCGCTCATGCAGCCCGAAGTCGTCCGCGGTGAAGATGAGCGCCCGCGCCGCCCGCTGCGTCGTCACGAATCAGGCCTCGTGCGCGCGCAGGAAACGGAAGAATTCGACGCCCTCGCGCAGACGGCGCTTCATCATGTCCCAGCTCGTCAGCATCTCGCGCACGATCTCCCAGATCTTCGACGGACGGAAGTAGAACTCGCGATAGAACTGCTCGAGATGGTGATAGATCTCGTCGCGCGACAGGTGCGGATAGCCGATCGCGGCGAGCTGCACGCCTTCCTTGCTGACGAGGTTGATCGTCTTGTTCTCTTCCATCCAGCCGTTTTCGATGGCCTGCTTGTAGAGCGTCGTGCCCGGATAAGGCGCGGCGAGCGACACCTGGATCGTGTGCGGATTGATTTCCTTCGCGTACTCGATCGTCTTCTTGATCGTCTCTTTCGTCTCGCCCGGCAGGCCGAGAATGAAGGTGCCGTGGATCTTGATGCCGAGCTTCTTGCAGTCCGCGCTGAAGCGGCGCGCGAAATCGGTGCGCACGCCCTTCTTGATGTTCACGAGGATCTGGTCGTCGCCGGATTCGAAGCCGACGAGCAGCAGACGCAGCCCGTTTTCCTTCATCACCTTCAGCGTCTTGTACGGCACGTTCGCCTTCGCGTTGCACGACCACGTGATGCCGAGCTTGCCGAGTCCGATGGCGATCGCTTCCGCGCGCGGCAGATCGTCGGTGAAGGTGTCGTCGTCGAACATCAGTTCCTTCACTTCGGGCATGTTGTCGCGAATCCACTTCGCTTCCGCGAGCACGTTCTCGACGGAACGCGTGCGATAGCGATGGCCGCTGACCGTCTGCGGCCACAGGCAGAACGTGCAGCGCGACTTGCAGCCGCGGCCCGTGTAGATCGACACGTACGGATAGTTCAGATAGCCGATGAAGTAATTCTCGATCTTCAGGTCGCGCTTGTAGACGGGCGCGACGAACGGCAGTTCGTCCATGTTCTCGAGGATCGGACGCGCTTCGTTGTGCTCGATCGAGCCGTCCTTCGCGCGCCAGCTCAAGCCCTTGATCTCGGCGAACGGCTTGCCTTCGGCGAGCTCCTTGCAGGTGTAGTCGAATTCCTCGCGGCAGACGAAGTCGATCGCGTCGCTCGCCGTCAGCGAGTTGTGCGGATCGACCATCACCTTCGCACCCACCATGCCGACCAGCATCGACGGCTTCATCTTCTTCAGGTCCTGCGCGAACATCGCGTCGGTCGGGAACGACGGCGTGCTCGTATGGATGATCACGAGGTCGTAGTCGTTCGCGATCTTCAGCGTTTCCTCGACCGACAGGCCGTCGGCGGGCGCATCGACGACGCGGCTGCCCGGCACCAGCGCGGCCGGCTGCGCGAGCCAGGTCGGATACCAGAAGGAACGGATTTCACGCTTGGCCTGATAGCGCGAGCCGGCTCCGCCGTCGAAGCCGTCGTAGGACGGGGCCTGCAAGAACAGCGTTTTCATGAATGCTCCGGTAGCCTGCATAGTTCGATTCGTCTCAACGATTCAGTCAAAAAAACCGCGGGCCGCCGTACCGGCCGCCCGCTACTCCGTGATGTCGCGCGGCGGCAGCGTCGCTCGCCACGCATGGCGGCCCGCTGCCGGGCCGTATTCCGTCGGCAGGCGGGCCGCGCCCGCCTGCCTGTATCCGATGCGGCGCTAGCGACCGTCGCCGCCTTCCACGGCGGCCGCCGCGCGTTCGCCGCCGACCACCGTCATGCGCGCGCCGCGCCACACGACCTGCGTACCGAACGCGGCGACGAGCCATTCGAGCGCGAGCAGCGTGTCGCGCACGGCGACGAGCGGCAGGTCGCGCCAGTACGCGCGCCAGCCGTCTTCGCCGCGCGCGTGCAACACGAGCCGGCCGAACGTGCCCGCAACCGCCGCCACGCCGGCCGCCGTGCCGGCGACCGTGCCGTCGAGCTTCAGCGCGAGCGCCGCGGCGATCGCGAGCCACGGCGCGGTGAACGTGATGAACAGGAACGCGAAGCCGGCCGGATTCAGCGACCGGATCGTGCGCAGCCAGCGCGTCTCGCGATGCCAGAGCGGGCCGAACGACGCCTCGATCACGTCGGTCGCGACTTCGACCTCGGAGAGCACGGTGCGCCGCCCGAGGCGACGCGGCAGCTCGGCGAGCCAGAAGTCGTCGGCGAGCTCGTCCTTCAGCACGCGCAGGCCGCCGATCCGCTCGAGCGTGTCGCGCGTGAGCGCGAGCGTCGCGCCGAAGCCGAAACGGCTCGAGCCGCCGAGATGCGTGATCCGCACCGACGGCGCGAACCATGCGTCGACGAATTGCGCGCCGATGCGCGTCCAGAACCCGCCGACGCTGCGCGCATGATACAGACACGTGACGACGCCGACCGACGCGTCGGCCAGCGGCGCCGTCACGCGCTCGAGATAGTCGGGCGCGACTGCGATGTCGCTGTCTGCGATCACGATCCGATCGTATTTCGCGCGGTCGGCGAGATTGATCAGATTGCTGACCTTCAGATTCGTGCCGTGCACGCGCGCGTCGACGACGAGCGCGATGTCGCGATCCGGATACGCGGTGCGCAGCCGCTCGACGACCGCGATCGCCGGATCGCCCGCCGACGCGACGCCGAACAGCACCTCGTAACGCGGATGATGCTGCTCGCAGAAGGTCGCGAGGTTCTCGTACAGATGCGGCTCGGCGCCGCACAGCGGCTTGAGCACGCTGACCGGTTCGGCGCCGTCGCGCGCGGCCGTGCGCGGGACGCGCGGACGCGGCGCGAATGCCGCGAGCAGCGCGTAAGCGGCCGCCGCCGCCGCGAACGCGATCAGCAGCCAGTCGAGCAGTGACACGGCGGGCGTCGTCATGGGCGGCGCCCTCCGACGAAGCCGGCCGCGTGGCGGCCGATCCGGCCGCACGGCACATGATGGGATATTCCGACAGCGACAAACGCGGGCACGACCCGACTCCTTGTTCCAGCGACCTCAGTGTTTGGGGCGGCACGGCCCGGTCCGCGCAAGGCGGCCGTGCCCCGTTCAGCGTGGCGTTTCCGCATGCCGTCCGGCGCGGAAAAATCGGATGGATTGCCTTCGGCACGAGATGGACAGGCGCCGGATTTTAACAGTCTGCACGCGTCCGCGCGTGGCACCGCGCGAAACGGACTGGTGCGATTCCAGCAAAGCTGTACGGTCGACGAAGGGCTCCGATATGGCCACGTTCACGTTAGCGTAAGCGCTTTGCAGGCGTATTGCAGTCTTGAAAATCAAACCTTTCGTGCAGATTTGTATGCCGATGCAGATTCGCCGCCAATCGCGGTAAAGATTCGTAACAAAACGACGATTGGATTGATTTTTGCAACGATCGCCGGCGCTTCGCGCGCGGCCCTGCTGCAGGCATGGGTATCGCGGCGGCGCCAGCGCGTTCCGGAACCCTTTGGCAAAATCGACGGATCTGTTGCGTGCGCACATCACCGCGCCCCTCCCCCTTCGAAGGCACCCGATGACACCGTTTTCCGTTCTTGACCTCGCCCCCATTCCCGCCGGCGCCGACGCCGCACAGGCCTTCCGCAATACGCTCGATCTCGCGCAACATGCGGAGCGCTGGGGCTATCGACGCTACTGGCTCGCCGAACACCACAACATGCCGGGCATCGCGAGCGCGGCCACCGCGGTCGTCATCGGCCACGTCGCGGGCGGCACGAAGACGATCCGCGTCGGCTCCGGCGGCATCATGCTGCCGAATCACGCACCGCTCGTGATCGCCGAGCAGTTCGGCACGCTGGCGTCGCTGTATCCGGGGCGCATCGATCTTGGCCTCGGCCGCGCGCCGGGCACCGATCAGACGACGTCGCGCGCGCTGCGCCGCGACCTGATCGGCAGCGCCGATTCGTTCCCCGACGACGTCGCCGAACTGCTGCGCTACTTCGCCGAGCCGGCACCCGGCCAGCGCGTGCGTGCGGTGCCCGGCGCGGGGCTCGACGTGCCCGTATGGCTGCTCGGCTCGAGCCTGTTCAGCGCGCAGCTCGCCGCGATGCTCGGCCTGCCGTTCGCGTTCGCGTCGCACTTCGCGCCCGACTATCTGATGCGCGCGCTCGAGGTGTACCGCGCGCAGTACCGGCCGTCGGCCGCGTGGCCGAAGCCGTATGCGATGGTAGGTGTCAACGTGTTCGCGGCCGATACCGACGACGAGGCGCGGCGCCTCTTCACGTCGCTGCAGCAGCAGTTCATCAACCTGCGGCGCGGCACGCCCGGCAAGCTGCCGCCGCCGGTCGACGTGCTCGAGGCGAACGAACTCGAACTCGCGAACGTCGCGCATTCGCTGTCGTTCGCGGCCGTCGGCTCGCGCGACACGGTGCGCGACAAGCTGCGCGACCGGATCGCGCAAACGGGCGCGGACGAGCTGATCATCACCGCGCAGATCTACGATCACGCGGCGCGGCTGCGCTCGTTCGAACTGGCCGCGCAGATCCGCGACGAGCTCGCGAGCGAGCGGCGATAGCAACGGCGCCGGGCGCCGCTGCCGAGATGCGCGCGGCCGCATGCCGCACGCCGCGGCTGCGCGTTACGGCGTGCGCACCGCGTCGAGCCCGTCGAGCAGCGCCTTGTGGAAGGCGTCCGGATCCTGGATCTGCGGCGCGTGTCCGAGCGTCGGAAATTCGACGAGCTGCGCGCCGGGAATCGCGGCCTGCGTGCGCTTCGCGAGCTCCGGATAACGGCCGAGCTTCGCATGCACGTCGGGCGGCGCGACGTCCTTGCCGATCGCCGTCGTGTCCTTGTCGCCGATCAGCAGCAGCGTCGGCACGCGGATCGCGCCGAGCTCGTAGACGACCGGCTGCGTGAGGATCATGTCGTAGATCAGCGCGGAATTCCACGCGACGATGTCGCGGCCCGGCCCGCGGTACATGCCCGCCAGCATCTGCACCCAGCGCTCGTACGACGGCGCCCACTTGCCCGCGTAGTAGGTCGCCTGCTCGTAGCGGCGTATGCCGTCCGCCGACGTCTTCAGTTCGCGCGCGTACCAATAGTCGACCGACAGCGGCGGCACGCCGAGCGCCTTCCAGTCCTCCAGACCGATCGGGTTCACGAGCACGAGCTGCTCGGTCGCCTTCGGATACATCAGCGCATAGCGCATCGCGAGCATGCCGCCGGTCGAATGGCCGACGAGCGTGGCCGACTTCACGCCGATCGACTCGAGCAGCGCATGCGTGTTGCGCGCGAGCTGCTGGAAGCTGTACTGGTAGCGCTCGGGCTTCGACGACTTGCAGAAGCCGATCTGGTCCGGCGCGATCACGCGGTAGCCGGCGCGGCTCAGCACGCCGATCGTGTCTTCCCACGTCGCGGCGCAGAAATTCTTCCCGTGCAGCAGCACGACCGTGCGGCCGTTCGGATGCGCAGGCGGCACGTCGAGGTACACCATTTCGAGCGTTTCGCGCTGCGACACGAATGCGTAGCGGTGCAGCGGCGCCGGATAGTCGAAGCCTTCCAGCCGCGGACCGTAGGCGGGCCCGTCGTTGCCGGCCGCGGCCGGCACGGTGGCCGCGACGGCCGTCGCGCACGCGGCGGCGAGGCCCGCGCCGACGAGCGCGGCTCGCACGGCGGACAACATCTTGCGAGTCGAAAACATGGCGTTCACGGTAATTGGACACGCACGGGCAGCGCCGTGCCCCGCGATTCTACGCGGGTCGCGCTGACGACGGCGCGCAACACCGTGCGCCGCGCGACTTCCGCGCGCGCGGCGAACTCGGGTATCGTGTGACGTGACCCTGAAACGCGAGCCGGCGAATTCCCATGAAAAACGTCCTCAGCATTCAGTCGCACGTCATCTACGGCCACGCCGGCAATAGCGCGGCCGTGTTTCCGATGCAGCGCCTGGGCGTCAACGTCTGGCCGCTCAACACCGTCCAGCTGTCGAATCACATGCAGTACGGCCACTGGGCCGGCAGCGCGATCGACGCCGCGAAGATGGAGCAGCTCGTCGACGGGATCGCCGCGATCGGCGCGCTCAAGCGCTGCGACGCCGTGCTGTCGGGCTTCGCCGGCTCGCCCGCGCAGGCGCGCGCGACCGTCGAGATCGTGCGCGCCGTGAAGGCGATGAATCCGAACGCGTGGTACTTCTGCGATCCCGCGATGGGCCAGACGGGCGGCATCCGGCCCGAGCCCGGCGTCGAGGAATTCATCGTCAACGAAATGCCGGCGCTCGCGGACGGCATGTCGCCCAACCACACCGAGCTGCAGAAACTCGCGGGCCGACGCATCGAGACCGTCGCCGAAGCGGTCGACGCATGCCGCACGCTGATCGCGCGCGGCCCGAAGATCATCCTCGTCAAGCATCTGCACGACCGCAACAGCCCCGCCGACCGCTTCAACATGCTGGCCGTCACCGAGACCGAAGCGTGGATTGGCCAGCGTCCGCTGTATGCGTTTCCGCGTCATCCGGTCGGCGTCGGCGACCTCACCAGCGCGATCTTCGTCGCGCGCCGGCTGCGCGGCGACTCGGTGCGCGCCGCGTTCGAGCACACGCTCGCGGCCGTGCACGCGGTCGTCAAGGCGACCTACGACGCGCGCCGCTACGAACTCGAACTGATCGCCGCGCAGGACGAAATCGCGCGCCCGAGCGAATGGTTCGGCGCGTGGGTGACCGACGCCTGACGTTCGCACCTCCTCGCCGCGCGCTGCACACCGTGCGGCTCGTCCTGCCCTCCCGCGCGATCGCTTCATGTCGCATACACCGCCATTTCCGCCGATCGGCCGTGCGTTCGCCGCGACGCGGAGCCCGCATGCAAACGTTTCCGGGCTTCACATGAATGACACCGAAACCCCGCTATGCTCGCGGCGGCACGACCCGCGGCAGGCTATCGCGGCGCGGGCGCGCCGCCGCCCGTCCCGCCAACCGGCGCCCTCCCTTTACCGCACGATAACGACCATGACCCGATCGAACCGTCGTGATTTCCTGCGCCTCGCCGCCGGCACCGCCGGCGCCGCCGCGCTGAACCTGTTTCCGCCCGTGATCCGCGACGCGCTCGCGATTCCCGCGAACCGCCGCACCGGCACGATCCGCGACATCGAACACATCGTGATCCTGATGCAGGAGAACCGCTCGTTCGACCATTACTTCGGCACGCTGCGCGGCGTGCGCGGCTTCGGCGATCCGCGGCCGCTGCGCCTCGCGAACGGCAAGTCGGTGTTCCATCAGCCGGTCGGCGCGGCCGAACTGCTGCCGTTCCATCCGGGCGCGGACAAGCTCGGGATGCAGTTCCTGCAGGATCTGCCGCACGGCTGGCAAGACATGCACGCGGCGTGGAACAAGGGTCGCTACGATCAGTGGGTGCCGAACAAGGGCACGACGACGATGGCGTACCTGCAGCGCGACGACATTCCGTTCCACTATCAGCTCGCGGACGCGTTCACGATCTGCGACGCCTATCACTGCGCGATCCCGAGCTCGACCGATCCGAACCGCTACTACATGTGGACTGGCTACGTCGGCAACGACGGCATCGGCGGCGGCCCCGTGCTCGGCAACGAGGAAAAGGGCTACGGCTGGACGACCTATCCGGAAGCGCTGCAGCAGGCCGGCGTGTCGTGGAAGATCTACCAGGACGTCGGCACCGGCCTCGACGCGAACGGCTCGTGGGGCTGGACGCAGAACCCGTACATCGGCAACTACGGCGACAACTCGCTGCTCTACTTCAACCAGTACCGCACCGCGCTGCCGGGCACGCCGCTGTACGACAACGCGCGCACCGGCACGAACGTCAGCGCCGGCGGCACGCTGTTCGACGTGCTGCAGCAGGACGTGAAGAACGGCACGCTGCCGCAGGTCTCCTGGATCTGCGCACCGGAAGCGTATTCCGAGCATCCGAACTGGCCGGCGAACTACGGTGCGTGGTACATCGAGCAGGTGCTGAAGACGCTCGTGTCGAACCCGGACGTCTGGAGCAAGACTGCGCTCTTCATCACGTACGACGAGAACGACGGCTTCTTCGACCACGTGCCGCCGCCGTTCGCGCCGCAGTCGCGCGACAACGGGCTGTCGACCGTCGCGACGACCAACGAGGTGTTCGCCGGCGACGCGTCGCACATGGCCGGCCCGTACGGGCTCGGGCCGCGCGTGCCGATGCTCGTCGTGTCGCCGTGGACCAAGGGCGGCTGGGTCTGCTCGCAGACCTTCGATCACACCTCGCTGCTGCAATTCATCGAGGCGCGTTTCGGCGCGCAGTACGCGGTAAAGGCGGCCAACATTTCGCCGTGGCGCCGTGCGGTGTGCGGCGATCTCACGTCCGCGTTCGACTTCTCGACGCCCGACGCAAGCTGGCCGACGCTGCCCGACACGAGCGCATACGCGCCGGCCGACCGCAATCGTCATCCCGACTACATCCCGGTGCCGCCGGTGCTGCAGACGCTGCCGACGCAGGAGCCCGGGCTGCGCCCGGCGCGCGCGCTGCCGTACGAGCTGTTCGTGCACGGCCGCGTCGAGCCGGCCGCCGGCCGGTTCCGGCTGAACTTCGCGAATACGGGCCGCGCGGGCGCCGCGTTCCAGGTGCAGTCGCGCAACCGCGTCGACGGCCCGTGGACGTACACCGTCGAAGCCGGCAAGCGCATCGCCGATACGTGGAGCGCCGCGCCGTCGCTCGGCCGGTACGACCTCGACGTGTACGGCCCGAACGGTTTCTACTGCCATTTCCGCGGCCCGTTCGCGACCGGCGTGGGCCACGCGGACGCGAACCCGGAAGCGATCTACGGCTACGACGTCGCGAACGGCAACATCACGCTGCGCCTCATGAACCGCGGACACCGCACGGTGCGCCTCACGGTGACGAACGCGTACGGCAGCGGCGCCGCGCGCACGTTCGAGCTCGCGCCGGGCGCGCACGTCGACGACTACTGGGATCTGCGCGGCAGCCACGGCTGGTACGACCTGACCGTCAGCGACGGGCAGCCGCTCGGCTTCCTGCGCCGCTTCGCGGGCCACGTCGAAACGGGCCGCGCGAGCACCAGCGATCCGCTGATCCGCACGAGCGCGTCCGGCACGGGCGCCGGCGCGGCGTCGGACGCGCTGTCCGACGCATCGGCCGGCTAAGCGCGGCGTCGCACCGCGGCCCGGACGGGCTGCGGTGCGCCCGCGCATCCGTTGCATTCGCACCCTCCCCGCCCGTTCGCGGCGGGAATATCCCGATACCGGCCGCACGCGCCGGCGCGGAAGCTATGCGCAAATCCGCACGGAATGCGTGTCGAACTGCCAAGACCCACGCAATTCGGCGACCTATATATCGAGGCGATCGGGGCTCCTCCGGAGCCTCGCGGGGTCATTCCGAGCGCCGTCCCGCCGCCCTGCGCCCGATTCCGAGAAGCGGTCGAACCGCCCGTCCGCCGCACGCGCCCGGCCGCGTGCGGTGCCCACCCGCCGGTGTCGAACAAGAGGATCGAACATGAAACTTCGCCATTCATTGTTGTCCGTGTCGATTGCATCCGCGCTTGCCCTCTTCTCGCAACAGGCCGCGCAGGCGGCCGACGAACTCGACGTGAAGGTCGGCTTCGCCGCCCCGCTGACCGGCGTGAACGCCGGCTACGGCAAGGATCTGCAGAACGGCGTGCAGCTCGCGCTCGACGATGCGGTCGCGCAGAAGGTGCAGATCGCCGGCAAGCCCGCGCACTTCAGCCTGATCGTGCAGGACGATCAGGCCGACCCGCGCGTCGGCGTGCAAGCCGCGCAGGCGCTCGTCGACAAGAACGTGTCGGTCGTGGTCGGCCACTTCAATTCCGGCACGACGATTCCGGCGTCGGTCGTCTACGACAAGGCCGGCATCCCCGTCATCGATCCGGCCGCGACGAACCCGACGCTCACGTCGCGCGGGCTCGCCAACATGTTCATGGTGATCGCGACCGACGGCCAGAACGCGGGCAACGCGGG
This sequence comes from Burkholderia multivorans ATCC BAA-247, assembly GCF_000959525.1. Taxonomy (NCBI): domain Bacteria; kingdom Pseudomonadati; phylum Pseudomonadota; class Betaproteobacteria; order Burkholderiales; family Burkholderiaceae; genus Burkholderia; species Burkholderia multivorans. The sequence goes on along the minus strand of NZ_CP009832.1, from coordinate 1,328,494 downwards.
CAAATACGCGGTCGAGGTGACGAAGGCGAAGCGCATCGCGATCGTCGACGACCGCACCGCATTCGGTCAGGGCGAGGCCGACGAGTTCGAGAAGGCCGTGAAGGCGGCCGGCGGCACGATCATCGCGCGCGAGTTCACGAACAACCAGGCCGTCGATTTCCGCGCGCAGATCACGAGCCTGAAGGGCAAGAACCCGGACCTGATCTTCTTCGGCGGCCTCGACGCGCTCGCGGCGAACTTCATCAAGCAGATGCGCCAGCTCGGGCTCAATGCGCAATTCGTCGGTGGCGGCGGCGTGAAGGACAACGAGTTCATCAAGATCGCCGGCCCGGCGGCCGAAGGCGCGATGGCATGGGAGTACGGGCGCCCGCTCGACGAGCTGCCGCAGGGCAAGGATTTCGAGCAGCGGTTCAAGAAGCGTTTCGGCGTCGACGTGCTGTCGTACGCGCAGTTCGGCTACGACGCGACGTGGGCCGCGATCAAGGCGATGCAGGCGGCCGGCTCGACCGATCCGAACGTCTATCGGCCGGCGCTGAAGAAGATCGACTTCGAGGGCATCACCGGGCGCATCTCGTTCGCGAAGGACGGCTCGCTGAAGAGCGGGATGTCGACGCTGTATCAGGTGAAGAACGGCGCGTGGAAGACGATCGTCACGAAGGGAGGCTGATCGGGATGGCGGTCCGGGGGACGGGCGGCGCGGGCCGCCCTGACGCGGGCCGCCCGTCTCCACGATGCGGTGAAGCGGTCGGTCTTGTACGATGACTGATGTTGCGGCGTGACGCAGCGGCGGCGCGGCCCGGCACGACGCGCGATTGCGCCGCGCCGTTGCGCGCGCCTCAGTTCGCCTGCGTGTCGCGCTCGGCCTCGGCGGCCTCGTGCGCGCGGCGCAGCCGCTCGCGGCTGTTGGTCAGATGCGTGCGCATCGCCGCACGCGCGGCCTCCGGATCGTGGCGCGCGATCGCTTCGTAGATGTCCTCGTGCTCGTGGTTCAGGCGGCCGACGTAGCGCTCGAGGTCGTCGCCGGCGAAGCGCGCGGAATTCACGCGCGTGCGCGGAATGATCGACGCGCCGAGCTGCGTCATGATGTCGACGAAATAGCGGTTGCCGGTGGACTGCGCGATCTGCAGATGGAATTGATAGTCGAGCTGCGCGGTGTCGCGCCCGCCGCCGGAGCCCGTCGCGATCGCGTCGAGCGCGCGGCGCAGCGCGGCGAGATCGGCATCCGTCGCGCGCTGCGCGGCGAGGCTCGCGCACTCGCTCTCGAGGCTGATGCGCAGTTCGAGCACCGCGAGCACGTCGCGCAGCGTCGTGATCGTCGCCGGGTCGATGCCGAGCGCCTGGCGGCGCGACGGTTCGAGCACGAAGCTGCCGATTCCGTGGCGCGTCTCGATCAGGCCGCTCGCCTGCATCCGCGAGATTGCCTCGCGCACGACCGTGCGGCTCACCCCCTGCGCCGCCATCACTTCGGTTTCGGTCGGCAGCTTGTCGCCAGGGCGCAGCGTGCCGTTTTCGATCTGCGCGGTCAGCGCGTCGACGACATCTTGTGCAAGGCTGCGCGCGCGACGGCGCGGCGCTGCGGGAAGCGTAGGCACGGACATGAGGCCGGTTCCTTTCTGAATGATCGTAGTGTGAGCCGAGGGTTTACGCGGGGTTTGAGCGAAAGCCGTGGTTTCATTATACTGCGTCACAAGTCATCCGATGACTGATGATCGCGACGCGTGGCCTCGGCTGCATTGACATTGGCGCCCCGTCACGCTTGGCGATGCGCCGCTTAGCGACCGCTACGGCGCCCGCGCACATCGGTTGTCGAATGATCGCACCTCCCGCCACGCGCGGCAAAGCTTTTGCCGTGCGGCACCGCCTACCTTATCGCCATCGCCGCCATGAACGCCGTCACTGCCTCGCCCTCCTCCGATACGCCGCGCATCGTCGACCTGCAAGCGATCCCGGTCGCCGGTCACGACAGCATGCTGCTCAACCTGAGCGGCGCGCACGGCCCGTTCTTCACCCGCAACCTCGTAATCCTCAAGGACAGCGCCGGCCGCACCGGCGTCGGCGAGGTGCCGGGCGGCGAAAGCATCCGCCGCACGCTCGACGATGCGCGCGCGCTCGTCGTCGGTCAGCCGGTCGGCAACTACCAGGCCGTGCTCAATGCGGTGCGCCGCACGTTCGCGGACCGCGACGCCGGCGGCCGCGGCCTGCAGACGTTCGATCTGCGCACGACGATCCACGCGGTCACCGCGCTCGAAGCCGCGCTGCTCGACCTGCTCGGCCAGCATCTCGGCGTGCCGGTCGCGGCGTTGCTCGGCGAAGGCCAGCAACGCGAAAGCGTCGAGATGCTGGGCTATCTGTTCTATGTCGGCGATCGCACGAAAACCGCGCTGCCGTATCGCGACGGCCGCGACGCGAGCGACGACTGGACGCGCGTGCGCAACGAGCCCGCGCTGACGCCGGAAGCGGTCGTGCGGCTCGCGGAAGCCGCGCACGCGCGCTACGGCTTCAACGACTTCAAGCTGAAAGGCGGCGTGTTCGAAGGCGCGCGCGAAGTGGAGGCCGTCACCGCGCTCGCCGAGCGCTTCCCGAGCGCGCGCGTGACGCTCGACCCGAACGGCGCATGGTCGCTCGACGAGGCCGTGCGCCTCTGTCGCGACCTGCATCACGTGCTCGCGTACGCGGAAGACCCGTGCGGCGCCGAGAACGGCTATTCGGGCCGCGAGGTGATGGCCGAATTCCGCCGCGCGACGGGCCTGCCGACCGCGACCAACATGATCGCGACCGACTGGCGGCAGATGGGCCACGCGGTGCAGTTGAACGCGGTCGACATCCCGCTCGCCGATCCGCACTTCTGGACGATGCAGGGCTCGGTGCGCGTCGCGCAGATGTGCCGCGACTGGGGGCTGACGTGGGGTTCGCATTCGAACAACCACTTCGACGTGTCGCTGGCGATGTTCACGCATGTCGCGGCGGCGGCGCCGGGCCGCGTGACAGCGATCGACACGCACTGGATCTGGCAGGACGGCGAGCGGCTGACGCGCGAGCCGCTGAAGATCGAGAACGGGCTTGTCGAAGTGCCGAAGCGGCCGGGGCTCGGCGTCGACATCGACATGGACGCCGTCGCGCGTGCGCATGAGCTGTACAAGCAGCACGGCCTCGGCGCGCGCGACGACGCGGCGGCGATGCAGTACCTGATTCCGGGCTGGACCTTCGACAACAAGCGCCCGTGCCTCGTGCGCTGAGCGCCGCGGGCCGGGACGGACCGGCGTGAGCGCGTCGTGCGAGCGACACGCGCGTCACGCTGCTGCGCGCGGCGCGCGAGCCGCGCCGCGCATGCGCCGGATGCCGGCGGGCCACAGGCCGTCGCGCATACTGCCGCCACACTGCCGGGCCGCGAGCGCCCGGCCTGACGATCAGCCCGCCGCCCAGACGCCGCGCGCCATCCCCGCTGCCGCAAACACGATGACGATCACGAGCACGGCCTGCCAGTGGCCGATCTGCACGTAGGTGCGTGCGCGGCCGATATCGGGCATGCGCTGCTGCCGCACGGCGATGCGCCAGCGGATCAGGCCGAGCATCGGCACGATCTCGAGCACCAGGATCAGCACGAGCGCGGTCATCTTCAGGTGAAAGAACGGCGCGTGCAGGTAATACGCGCTGCCCTTCTCGTAGCCGCCGAACGCGCGCATCAGGCCGGTGACGATCAGGACGAGCGCGGACAGGCCCCATACCGTGTCGGCCTTGAACACGCCGGGCAGATCGACCGCCTGCGCCGATGCGATGAGTCGCCGCAACGCACGGTTGCGCGCCGCGATCGCCGCGAAGGCGACGCCGAATGCACTCAGATGAACAGCAGCCAGCAACCAACGAACGATCATCGTGCCCCCTCGAGAGCCCGCGCCGGTGCGCAGGCGTGTCAGACGATCTGCTTGAGCGCGGCGTCGAGCGCGAGCGCGGCGACGCGGTCGCCTTCGGTCGCGAGCGGGACGCGCATCACGATCTGCCGGTTATGGCCGACGGCGGCCGGCGAATCCCACAGCAATTCGACCTTCGGCCGCCGGAACAGACCGCCGCGCACGCGCGCCGGCGGTTCCTGCGACGGCACGCCGCCCGACGGAGCGCCGCCCGACGGCACGCCGCCCGACCCATTACCAGCCGCCGAAGTGCTGCGCCCCGGCCAGCGCACTGACAGCTCGCGCGCGTCGTACTGGCCGACCTTGCGGCTTTCCATCCAGACGATCGCGGTGCGCGTCAGCGTATCGAGCGAAATCGCATAGCGCCCGATCGCAAAGCGGCGCGCGGCCACGTTGGTCCGCCACAGCGGACGCGGCCGGCAGATCCAGACGACCGCGGCATACAGCACCGGCGCGGCAACCAGCCAGCCGTTGGTCGCGGTGACCGCATGCAGCGCACGCCGCCAGCCGGCCACCCAGACGAACGCGCCGATCGACCAGATCGCGAACAGAAAGCCGATCAGCGCAAAAAACCGCAGCGCCTGACGCAGCCATTGCGGCAGCGGATGAAACGGCCGCTCGGCGCGCGCGGCGGCGCCGGGCTGCACGAGCAGCAGGAAGATCAGCAGCAGATAGACGAACGCCCAGGGCGACGACATCATCGCCGACAGCGACGCGCGATAGCCCATCTGCGACATCGAGAACAGCCAGCGCGCGAACAGCACGACACCGATCGCGCGCAACGCGAAGATCACTCCGGCGCCGGGGGCCGGCGCTGCGCGCGTGGGTTTCGTTCTCGCCAAGACTGCTCTCCTCTCGATGATCGTGCGGGGCCGGATTTCGCGGCTCGGCCATTATAGGGACATTACCGTCTGGACAGACGGCCGGAACGCATGCCGGGCCGCATCCGTCGCCCTTCGCACGCTCGGGCGCGGCGAGAATACAACAGATCCGCGCCGCGGATATGACAACGCCCCGCCGGCAAACCCGGACGGGGCGTCGAGGACGGCCGGACACCGCAGCGGGCCGGCAGCCGGAATCAGCTTGCGTTGACTTCGCGCAGCACGGTGCGGCGCTTCTGACGCAGCAGTTCCTCGTAGCTCTTCACGTAGTTCTGCGCCATCACCTTCGAGGTAAAGCGCGCTTCGAACGCGGCACGAACCTGCTCGCGCGGCAGCGTATCGAGACGCTTGAGCGCGGCGACGGCCGACAGTTCGTCTTCGACGACGAAGCCCGACACGCCGTTGTCGATCACTTCCGGCACCGAACCGCGCTTGAACGCGATCACCGGCGTGCCGCACGCCATCGCCTCGATCATCACGAGACCGAACGGCTCCGGCCAGTCGATCGGGAACAGCAGCGCGTGCGCGTTGCCGAGGAATTCGGTCTTCTCGGCTTCGCTGATTTCACCGATGTACTCGACGTGCGGCAGCGAGAACAGCGGCTTGATCTTCTCTTCGTAATACGCGCGGTCGGCCTTGTCGAGCTTCGCCGCGATCTTGATCGGCAGACCGGCCTGCTCGGCGATGCGGATGGCCGTGTCGACGCGCTTTTCCGGCGAGATGCGGCCGAGGAACGCGAGGTAGCTCGGCTTCACGTTCGGGATCGGCGTCAGCAGGTTTTCCGGCAGGCCGTGGTAGACGGTCGACAGCCAGTTCGCCTGCGGCAGCGGGATGCGCTGGTTGTCGGAGATCGACACGACCGGCACGTCGCTGAATGCGTTGAAGATCGGCTGCAGTTCCGGCAGGTCGAGACGGCCGTGCATCGTCGTCAGATGCGGGACCGGCTGGCGCGAGAACAGCGAGAACGGGTAGTAGTCGATGTGACAATGCAGCACGTCGAACTCTTCCGCGCGGCGGCGCACCTGCTCGAGCAGCAGCATGTGCGGGGCCATCACGTCGCGGATCGTCGGATCGAGGCGCAGCGCCTGCGGCCACACCGCTTCGAGCTTCGCGGAAGTCTGCGAATCGCCGCTCGCGAAGAGCGTGACGTCATGACCCATCTCGACGAGCGCTTCGGTCAGATAGGACACCACCCGTTCGGTACCACCGTACAGCTTCGGGGGAACCGCTTCATGCAACGGAGCGATTTGGGCGATTCGCATGCGTAACTCCTAAAAATTCGGCAAAAAACCAGGTTTGGGCGGCGACCTATCGGCGATCCGGGCTGGATGCGTTTCGTCCGACCATCGGACGAACCGGCCTGCCGCGAGCGTCGAAACCGCGCGGCTCGATGAGCGCCGGTGACGCGACAGGCTTAGAACGTTTGAAACGAAGTCCCGTTGACAGGGGTTCGTAAATAAACCTGGAATCCAACCCGAGGCCGATTATCTAGGGTTTATCCCAATACGGCGTACGACATTTCAAACACTTTACTTTGTTACAAAGGCGCAACACTTTGCAACGCGCGGACGTCGGTGTCCGTTCTAGAGTGGAAGGCCCTTCGGCACTCCCGCGGTCCTGTTCTGGCAGGCGGCACCGTCTGTGCGACACAGGACGAGATGCCGAATTTTATCTCAAAACTGATCGCGGGCCGCACGCGGTCGCAAGATTCGCGCAGCGTCGCACGTGGCCGTTGTTTACAATGCCGGATTAACGTCCGGGTGGGACGGCCGGCCTGCGATCCGGCCGCAACGCTCAATCACCGAATCACCGCACGCATATTTTGGAATCTCTCACCCCCGCCCAGCGCAACGCCCATAACGCGAAGCTGTCGAGCTACGCGCATCGGCCGCTCGCGTTCCTGTTCCGCTATATCCGCCTGCACCCGCTCGCGCACCTCGTCGTGCTCGGCAGCGTGCTGGCCGCCGTCGGCTGTGCGCTCGGTTCGCAATATGCGATCAAGCACCTGATCGACGTGCTGGCGACCGGGCGTCATCATCCGGGCCCGTTGTGGAGCGCGTTCGCGCTGCTCGTCGGGCTGATCGCGGCCGACAACCTGCTGTGGCGCGTCGGCGGCTGGGTCGCCGCGCATACGTTCGTCGCGGTCACCGGCGATCTGCGGCGCGACCTGTTCCAGTATCTGATCGGCCATTCGCCGACCTACTACTCGGAGAAGCAGCCCGGCACGCTCGCCAGCCGCATCACCGCGACGTCGAACGCGGTGTATACGTCCGAGAACACGATGGCGTGGAACGTGCTGCCGCCGTGCATCGCGGTGATGGGCGCGATCCTGATGATCGTCGTCGTCAATCCGCTGATGGCCGCCGGCCTGCTCGGCTGCTCGGCGGTGCTCGCGGTCGTGCTGTTCAAGCTCGCCGGGCGCGGCTCCGCGCGCCACCACGCGTTCGCGGCCAAGGCCGCAGCCGTCGACGGCGAACTCGTCGACGTGATCGGCAACATGGGCCTCGTACGCGCGTTCGGCATGACGCTGCGCGAACAGAAGCGCTTCAGCGAGACGGTCAAGGCCGAAATGGAAGCGCGCCAGCAAAGCCTGCTGTATCTCGAAAAGTTGCGGCTGCTGCATGCGGTGATCACCGCGATGCTGTCGGCCGGCCTGCTCGGCTGGGCGCTGTGGCTCTGGGATCGCGGCCAGGCGACCTCCGGCGACATCGTGCTCGTCAGCTCGCTCGGCTTCACGATCCTGCACGGCACGCGCGATCTCGCGGTCGCGCTCGTCGACGTCACGCAGCACATCGCGCGGCTGTCCGAAGCGGTGAAGACGCTGCTCGAGCCGCACGGGATGCCCGACCGCTCTGACGCAGTGCCGCTGACGGCCCAGGGCGGACGCGTCGACTTCGAGCGCGTGACGTTCGCGTATCCGCACCGCCGCGCGATCCTCGACCACTTCGACCTGCATATCGAGCCCGGACAGCGCGTGGGCCTGATCGGCAAGTCGGGCGCCGGCAAGTCGACCGTGCTTGCGCTGCTGCAGCGTTTCTACGATACGCAGGGCGGCGTCGTGAAGGTCGACGGCCAGGACGTGAAGACGATCACGCAGGACAGCCTGCGTCAGGCGATCGCGCTCGTGCCGCAGGACATCTCGCTGCTGCACCGGACGATCTACGAAAACATCGCGTACGGCCGCCCCGAGGCGACCCGCGAGGAAGTGCTCGCCGCCGCACGCGACGCGCGCTGCGCCGAGTTCATCGAGGCGATGCCGGAAGGCTACGATACGATCGTCGGCGATCGCGGCGTGAAGCTGTCGGGCGGTCAGCGCCAGCGCATCGCGATCGCGCGCGCGATCCTGAAGGACGCGCCGATCCTGCTGCTCGACGAAGCGACCTCGGCGCTCGACAGCGCGTCGGAAGAAGCGATCCAGAGCGCGCTCGACCGGCTGATGGTCGGCCGTACGGTGATCGCGATCGCGCACCGGCTCTCGACGCTGCGCAACTTCGACCGGATCATCGTGATGAGCAACGGCAAGGTGATCGACGACGGTCCGCCGGAGCTGCTGCGCAACCGTCCCGGCCTGTACCGCGACCTGCTCGCGAAGCAACACGGCCGCCATCATCCGATCGACGGCGGCACGCCGACCGGCGAACGCGTCGCCTGACGCGCGCGCGGTCGGATCAACCGAAAAACGCCGCGGCGGCGCACTGCGCGCAGCGGCGCGTTCGATGCCGCTGCCGATCGAGCGCCGGCCGGGATTCCCTCACTGTCTCTTCGATGTTCGATCGCGATCGATCGCGGATGAAAAGTCTCGTCCCGTTCGGTGATTCGAAACGCAGTGGCGACACGGCCGAATGAATGCGAAAGCCTCTGCGGACACTACGACCGACGCGATAACGGCTGCGTCATCGCGCGCTCTGCATACTCGGTGCATGCAAGCAGTGGCGACGGTGCCGCGCAGCCGACTCCGATGCGCGGCACCGTCCAGCGACCGATCCTCCGCGCCCGCTACCCCTGCAGATCGCGCAGGAAATGGTCGCGCCACACCGACACGTTGTTCTCGCGCAGCTGCGCGATCATGTCCGCGTAACGCGCGCGGCGCTCCGCGAGCGGCATCGTCAGCGCCTGCGACAGCGCGTCGGCCATGCCCTCGACGTCGATCGGATTGACGATCAGCGCGCCGGTCAGCTCGCGTGCGGCACCGGCGAAGCGCGACAGGACGAGCACGCCGGGATCGTCCGGGTTCTGCGCGGACACGTATTCCTTCGCTACGAGGTTCATCCCGTCGCGCAGCGGCGTGACGAAGCCGACGCGCGCGAGCCGGTACAACGCGGCCAGCACCTGCCGCTCGTACTGCCGGTGGATGTAGAGAATCGGCGCCCAGTCGAGTTCCGCATAGCGGCCGTTGATGCGACCCGACTCCGCCTCGAGCTGCAAGCGGATGTCCTGATAGGCGCGCAGGTCCGCGCGCGTCGACGGCGCGATCTGCAGGAACGACACGCGATTGCGGAACGAGGCCTGATGCTCGAGCAGTTTCTCGAACGCACGGAAGCGTTCGACGAGCCCCTTCGAATAATCGAGACGATCGACGCTCATGATCAGCTGCCGCCCGCGCAGCGACGTCGCGAGCGTGCGCACTGCCTTGCCGTTCTCGCCGGCTTGCGCGAGCGACGCGATCTCGTCCGGATACACGCCGATCGGATAAGCGGCCGCATGCAGCGTCTGGCCGAACGCCTGCACGCGCACCGTGCGGCCGTCGCGCGCGATCTCGCCGCCGCCTTCGAATTCGATGTAGTCGCAAAATGCGCGCAGATCCGGTTCGGTCTGGAAGCCGAGCAGGTCGAACGCGCACAGCGACTCGACAAGCTCGCGATGCGGCGGCACGTTGACGAGCACCTGCGCGGCCGGAAACGGGATGTGCAGGAAAAAGCCGATGCGGTTCTTCACGCCGGCCGCGCGCAGCGCGCGCGCGAACGGAATCAGGTGATAGTCGTGCACCCAGATCACGTCGTCGTCCTGCAGCAGCGGCACGAGCTGCTGCGCGAGCCAGACGTTCACGCGCCGATAGCCGTCGAATTCGTGGCGATCGTACTGGATCAGATCCGCACGGTAATGAAACGCGGGCCACAGCGTCGCGTTCGAGAAGCCGCGGTAGTACTGGTCGTAATCGCGACGCGACAGGCCGACCGTCGCGAACGTCACGGGCCCGCGTTCCTCGACGCGGATCTGCGGCGCACCGGACGCGACGACTTCGCCGCTCCAGCCGAACCACATGCCGCCCGTCTCCTTCAGCGCATCGTAGACGCCGATCGCGAGCCCGCCCGCCGCCGGTTCGCCTTCCGAAATCGGGGCGACGCGGTTCGAAACAATGATCAGTCGACTCATGCGCCCGGCTGCCCCGCACCGAGCCAGCGCGCGATCTGCGCATGCAGCGCGTCGACCGAATCGAGCCGCATGCGCGCCGACGTTTCGCCTGCGCCGATCTTGATCGACAGCCCGCCGCGCGCGTTGACGAGCGCAAAGCCCTTCTCGTCGGTCAGGTCGTCGCCGGCGAACAGCGGAACGCGGCCCGCGAACGGCGGCTCGTCGAGGAATGCGGCCAGCGCGCGCCCCTTGTCGACCCCCTTCGGCTTGATCTCGAACACCATCTTGCCGGGCTGCAGCACGTAGGCGTCCGGGTATTCGGCGACGAGCCGCTCGGCTGCCTCGCGCGCGGCCGGCTCACGCTCGGGCGCATTGCGGTAGTGCAGCGCGACGGCCGCGCCCTTGATCTCGAGCAGCATGCCGGGATGGCGCTCGACGACGGCCGCGAGCTCGCGCTCGATGCGCAGCAGTCGCGCGTCGTTGAAGCCGATGCGCTGCGTATCGCCGTTCGCGTCGCGCCGCTCCGCGCCATGCAGGCCGGCGACCGGCAGGTCGGACATGTTCAGGAACGCATCGATGCTGTCGATGCCGCGGCCCGACACGATCGCGACCGCGCCGTGCGAGCGGCGTCGCAGCTCGTCGAGCAGCATCGGCAGCGCGCGCGGCACGTGAATGCTGTCGGGTGTCGGGGCGAGCTCGACGAGCGTGCCGTCGAAGTCGAAGAAGAACGCGGTATCGGTCAGAGACAGGGAGGCCGGAACGGATTGCATCGATTCGATGTCTGAGGGACGGCCCGCCGGGCCGCCGCTGCGCGAATGGAATTGTGCGCATCTTACCGCGTCGGCGCGCGGAGATGGGCGAAACCGGCGTGACGCAAGCGCCGTGCCGGCTGCCGCGCCCCACTGCGACATATTGCCCCGCTCGCGCGCGCCGTACGGGTTTCGAAAGGACGCGGGTGCGCGAATTGCGCTACAGTCGCAACCGCCGCCGCGCGACGCATGGCGCCGCGCCGGCCGGCGACCGTTCCGTCCGATCGAGCCCCAGGATGTCGTCTGCCCGCCCCGCGCCGCACCGGCGCCTTTCCCGCTTCATCCGCACCGCCGCGGCGCTGGCCGTTGCGGCGGCGCTCGCCGCGTGCACGCACGACGAAGCGCGCTGGCATCTCACCGACGTCACGGGCCACCTGCCCGACCTGTCGTTCGACCTGACGGGCGGCGACGGCCGGCCCGTCGATGCCGCCGCATTCCGCGGCCGCGTCGCGCTCGTCTACTTCGGCTACACGCATTGCCCGGACGTCTGTCCGGAAACGATGGCGCGGCTGATGGAAGTGCTCGCGAAGCTCGGTCCGCAGGCGAACGCCGTCCGCATCCTGTTCGTATCGGTCGATCCCGCACGCGACACGCCGCAGGCGATGCAGTCCTACGTCAACGCGTTCGATGCCGAACACGCGCGCGGGCTGACGGGTACCGACCGGCAGATCGAATCGCTCGCGAAACGCTATCGCGTCGCGTATCAGATGGAAAAGCGCGACCCGTCCGGCGGCTACGAAGTCACGCACAGCTCCGCCGTCTACGTGTTCGACGCGAACGGCCGCGCGCGGCTGCTCGCGACCGACCGCGACTCGCCCGACGCCATCGCCGCCGACGTGCGCCGGATCATCGACACCGCTTCCGCAACCTGAATGACGACATGAACGACATGAACAAGACGACCTTCAAGATGCTCGCCGCGATTGCCGCGCTCTGCGCCGGCGCCCATGCGTACGCCGCCGGCGCGATCACCGCGCAGGGCGCGTGGGTGCGCTGGCTGCCGAACAAGCTGCCGGCCGGCGGCTACGTGACGCTCGTGAACACAAGCGACAAGCCGGTCGATCTCGTCGACGTCGACAGCCCCGACTACGGGATGGCGATGCTGCATCAGACCGTGTCGAACGGCTCGACGCAGAAAATGGAAATGGTCGACAAGCTGACGATTCCCGCTCGCGGCAAGGTCGACATCGCACCGGGCGGCTATCACTTCATGCTCGAGGAGCCCAAGCATGCGATCAAGCCCGGCGACACCGTGCGCCTGCGCCTGAAGTTCTCCGACGGCGAAACGCTCGACACGCCGTTCGCGGTGAAGTCGCCCGCGCAGGCGAAATGATCGGGTTGCGATGAACGTCCTGTACTGGCTCGATCCATGGGAACCGTCGCCGACCGTGGTCGTCGCGGTGCTCGCGGCCGCCGTGCTGTTCGCGCGCGGCGCGAAGAAGGCGAAGGTATCGCCGCTGCGGCAGTTTTCGTTCTGGTTCGGGCTGACTGCGCTCTACATCGCGCTGCACACGCGGCTCGACTACTTCTTCGAGCACGAGTTCTTCATGCATCGCGCGCAGCACCTCGTGCTGCACCATCTCGGGCCGTTCTTCATCGCACTCGCGTATCCGGGCGCCGCGATCCGCGCCGGCATTCCGTTCCGGTGGCGCCAGCGTTTCGTGCGGCCCGCGCTCGCGTGGCCGCCGCTGCGCGCGACGCTCGACGTCGTGTTCAATCCGGTCGTCGCCGTCGTGTTGTTCGTCGGGCTCATCTACTTCTGGCTGCTGTCGCCGATCCATTTCGTCGCGATGCTCGACTGGCGGCTGTACCGCGTAATGAACTGGAGCATGGTGATCGACGGGCTGCTGTTCTGGTGGCTCGTCGTCGATCCGCGTCCGGCGCCGCCGGCGCGGCTCTCGCCCGGCCGCCGGATCCTGATCGCCGTCGCGGCGATCCCGCCGCAAATCGCGCTCGGCGCGCTCATCTTCTTCACGCCGCACGAGCTCTATCCGATCTATTCGATCTGCGGCCGCGCGTTTACGTGGCTGAGCCCGCTGCGCGATCAGCAGATCGGCGGGCTGCTGCTCTGGATTCCGGGCTCGATGATGAGCGTGATCGGCGCGCTGATCGCGCTGCGGCACTGGCTGCGGCTGTCCGCGCGCGGCCGTCTGATCGACGAACGCGCGGCGCAGCACGCCGCCGATCGTCGGGCCGCACGCACCGCGCACTGACCGCGCGGCGCGCCGCCTGCGTCATGCGCGCTCGCTGCGCATCCACACGTGCGCAATGCCGTCCTCGTCGTGCACGTCCGAGCTCGGCGTAAAGCCGAATGCACCGTAGAAGCGCTGCAGATGCGCCTGCGCATGCAGGCTCACCGGCGTGTCGGGCCACTGCGCGCGAATGTGCTCGAGCGCGCGCGCGAGCAGCGTGTTGCCGAGCCCCGCGCCGCGGAACGCGGCCGTGGTCAGCACGCGGCCGATGCGCACGTCGCGGTGCTGCGCGTCCGGCAGAAGCACGCGCAGATAGCCGGCGAGCCGCCCTGCTCCGTCGTACGCGGCGAGATGCCACGCTGTCTGATCGGCATCGTCGATGTCGCGATACACGCAATTCTGCTCGACGACGAATACGGCGCTGCGCGCCTCGAGGATCGAATAGACTTCGCGCGCGCTCAGCGCATCGAAGGGTTTCCAGCGCCAGTCGAGATCGGTCGCAGTCGGGGATGCGGCGGGTGCGGAAGCGTTCATGTGCGATCCTGATTCGGGCGCGCCGGCCGGCGCGCGGCAGCCGACGATTATGCCTCGAACCGCACCGCACGCGCGAGCGCGCGGCCACGCAAAAAAAGCCCCGCATTGCGCGGGGCACTTGCGTCAGGCCGGCATCCGGCCGAAACGGCCGCTGTTGAAATCCTCGATCGCCGTCCGGATTTCGTCTTGCGAGTTCATCACGAACGGACCGTAGCCGACGATCGGCTCGTCGATCGGCTCGCCGCTCAGGATCAGCAGCTTCGCGTCGCCGTTCGCTTCGATCTCGACGTCGGTGCCGTCACGGCTCAACTGCACGAACTGCGCTTCGCGCGCGACCGTCTCACCATTCACGAGCACCGTGCCATGCAGCACGACGACCGCCAGCGTGCGCCCTTCGGCGATCGGGAACCGCGCATGACCGCCGGCCGCGAGCCGCACGTCCCACACGTCGATCGGCGTATGCGTGCGGGCCGGGCCGCGCCGTCCGTCGAGTTCGCCCGCGATGATCCGCACGCGCCCTGCACCGTCCGGCAGTTCGACGACCGGAATGTCCGCGTCGAGCAGCGTCTGATAGCCGGGCTCGCCCATCTTGTCGGCCGCGGGCAGGTTCACCCACAGCTGCACCATTTCGAGCGCACCGCCGCGCTTCGCGAACGCGTCCGAGTGGAATTCCTCATGCAGAATCCCGCTTGCCGCCGTCATCCACTGCACGTCGCCCGGCCCGATCACGCCGCCCGCGCCGGTCGAGTCGCGGTGTTCGACTTCGCCGTCGTAGACGATCGTCACCGTTTCGAACCCGCGGTGCGGGTGCTGGCCGACGCCGCGCCGCGTCGAAGCCGGCTCGAACGTCGCCGGACCGGCGTAGTCGAGCAGCAGGAACGGGCTCAGATGCGCGCCGTGCGACTGGTAGCTGAACATCGAGCGCACCGGGAAACCGTCGCCGACCCAATGACCGCGCGGCGCACTGTACACACCTTGGACCTTCTTCATTTGCGTTCTCCGAATTTGCGGCGAAACCTGTGTTTCGCATCCTTGAGTGTCACTATAGTGGTGGAACGATCGGTCCGGTAGACTGCAAAATCCGCACTCAGCGTTCTATTTCATGAACGATAACGCCCGAGATCTGAACGATCTCTATTACTTCGTCCAGGTGGTCGAACACGGCGGCTTCGCGCCGGCCGGGCGCGCGCTCAACATGCCGAAGTCGAAGCTGAGCCGCCGTATCGCGCTCTTGGAAGCGCGGCTCGGCATCCGACTGATCCAGCGCTCGACGCGCCGCTTCACCGTCACCGACGTCGGCCAGACCTACTACGCGCACTGCCGCGCGATGCTCGTCGAGGCCGATGCCGCGGACGAGGCCGTCGCGTTGCTGCACGAGCAGCCGCGCGGCATCGTGCGCGTCAGCTGTCCGATCGTGCTGCTCGATTCGCTGGTCGGCGACATGATCGCGGCGTTCATGCTCGCGTGCCCGCGCGTCGAGATCCATCTGGAAGCGACGAACCGGCGCGTCGACGTGATCGGCGAAGGGATCGACGTCGCGATTCGCGTCCGGCCGCCGCCGCTCGACGACAGCGATCTCGCGCTGCGCGTGCTGGCCGAGCGCGGCCAGTGCCTCGTCGCGAGCCCCGCTTTGCTGCGCGAGCACGGCACGCCGCCGGCGGTGCCCGCCGATCTCGCGCGACTGCCGAGCCTCGATCACGGCGTGCCGCAGGCGGCGCACGTGTGGCGCCTGCGCGGTCCCGACGGCGCCAGCGCGGAAATCCATCATCAGCCGCGCTTCGTGACGGGCGGCATGCTCGCGCTGCGCGCGGCCGCCGTCGCCGGCGTCGGCATCGTGCAGTTGCCGACGATGATGGTGCGCGACGAATTCGCGCGCGGCACGCTCGTCACCGTGCTGCCCGACTGGGCGCCGCGCCGCGAGATCGTCCACGCGGTATTCGCGTCGCGCCGCGGACTGCTGCCCGCCGTGCGCGCGCTGCTCGACTTTCTCGCGGCGCGGTTCGCGGAACTCGAACCCGACTGAGCCGGCGTGTCGCCGCACGCTGCACGTCGCACGCGCGTGCCGTAGACTGCCGTACGCGCGTCGCGCGTTTTTCCAACCTTTACCGCTTTTCAGCCATGTTCACGTTGTCCCACGACCCCGATGCTTCCAAGGCCGATCAATACGCGACGCTCGTCGAGCAGGCGCGTGCGCTCGTCGAGTCAGAACGCGATCTGATCGCGAACGCCGCGAACTTCTCCGCGCTCGTCTATCACTCGCTCGACCGGCTGAACTGGGCCGGCTTCTATTTCTTCGACGGCACCGAGCTCGTGGTCGGCCCGTTCCAGGGCAAGCCCGCGTGCGTGCGGATCGCGCTCGGCAAAGGCGTGTGCGGGACGGCCGCGCAGACGCGCGAAACGCAGGTCGTGCGCGACGTGCACGCGTTTCCCGGCCATATCGCGTGCGACGCTGCGTCGGAATCGGAAATCGTCGTGCCGCTCGTCGCCGACGACGGCACGCTGATCGGCGTATGGGACGTCGATAGCCCCGTCGCCGCGCGCTTCGACGACGAGGATCGCCGCGGCATGGAGGCGCTGTGCCGCGTGTTCGTCGAACACGCGTGGCAAAAGACGCGCGGCTGAGCGCCGCGTACCGCCAAACGAAACGGGCCCGATCGCATCGGGCCCGTTTCAGTTCGATTCAATACCGGCGGCGACTTCGATGCCGGCCGCGGCGCGCGGCGCCCGTCAGGCGACGCGCGTGCCGGGCAGCTCGGCGAACGCGGGCGGCCCCACATCGTCGGTCAGCACTTCGTAGCCCTGCTCCGTCACGACCACCATGTGCTCCCATTGGGCGGACAGCGAATGGTCCTTCGTGACGACGGTCCAGCCGTCGCCGAGCACGCGCGTGTCGCGCTTGCCCGCGTTGAGCATCGGCTCGATCGTGAAGATCATGCCCGGCCGCAGCGGCAGCCCCGTACCAGGGCGGCCGTAGTGCAGCACCTGCGGCTCGTCGTGATACACGTCGCCGATGCCGTGCCCGCAGTATTCGCGCACGACGCTGAACCCTTCGCGATGTGCGACCTGCTGGATCGCATAGCCGACGTCGCCGAGCGTCGCGCCCGGACGCACCGCGCGGATGCCGGCATGCATCGCCTCGTACGTCGTCGCGACGAGGCGGCGCGCCAGCTCGCCCGGCTCGCCGACGAAGTACATGCGGCTCGTGTCGCCGAACCAGCCGTCCTTGAGCACCGCGATGTCGAGGTTCACGATGTCGCCGTCGCGCAGCGGCCGCGATGACGGAATGCCGTGGCAGACGACGTGATTGACCGACGCGCAGACCGTCTTCGGATAGCCGTGATAGCCGATGTTGGCCGGAATCGCGCCGAGTTCGTCGACGATGTAGCGGCGGCAACGCTCGTCCAGTTCGTCGGTCGTGACGCCCGGCTTCACATATTCGCCGATCATCGTCAGCACCTGCGACGCGAGCTTCGCCGCCTCGCGCGACTTGGCGATGTCTTCCGGGTTGCGGATCGGGATTTCGCGCTTCGCCATTACGCCACCTGCTCGATGCGGCCGGCGACGGGCTCGGCCGCGCCCGTACCGCCGCGCGCCTCCGCCTCGATCAGCATCCGGCAGATGTCGCCGTAGGACGCCGACGGGTTGAGCTCGGCGAGCATGCCGACCCGCAGCCAATGCTCGGCCTGCGCGTTGATCGACCGGCTGAGCGCCGTGCTCGTCGAGCGCAGCCGCTCGTGCATGTGGTCGGAAATCTTGATGATGCCCATATGTCACCAATTATGCGAAATGTAGTCGGAACGTATAATACGCTGTGTCCCGACCGGCGGCAAGCCGCTTCGTCGCGTGGATGAGCGCCGTAGATGCAATGCGGGCGCGTCGACGTTTCACTGCGAAGCGTTGACCGTTCATTCCATTTTGCTGGAAAATCTTTCCATCATGCAGGAATCTCCGCCCCCCACCGCCGACGACGCCGGCATCAACGAACGCATCGCACGACGCGTACGCGAGCTGCGCACGCTGCGCGGCTACACGCTCGACGCGCTCGCCGCGCGCTGCGGCGTGAGCCGCTCGATGATTTCGCTGATCGAACGCGCGGCGGCCAGTCCGACGGCCGTCGTGCTCGACAAGCTCGCGGCCGGGCTCGGCATTTCGCTGGCCGGGTTGTTCGGCGGCGACGACGGCGCGCCCGCGCAGCCGCTCGTGCGGCGCGCGCAGCAGGCCGAATGGCGCGACCCGGCGTCCGGCTATGCGCGACGCAATCTGTCGCCGCCCGGCTGGCCGTCGCCGCTTCAACTCGTCGAAGTCGACTTCCCGCCCGGCGGACGTGTCGCGTACGACACCGGTGCACGCGAGATCGCGTGGCACCAGCAGATCTGGGTCGTACGCGGCCGCATCGACGTCACGCTCGGCGCGACGCTGCATCAGCTTCACGAAGGCGACTGTCTCGCCATGCGGCTCGATCAGCCGCTGATTTTCAGCAACCCGTCGCCGCATGCGGCACGGTACATCGTCGCGATCTGCGATGCATCGGCCGCCGCGGCCCGGGCCGCGTGATGCGACGGCGATCCGTGCGCGGCCGTCCGCCCCATGTCTACAGGAGCTCGAATGACTTCCCCGAACCCGCCGCAGCGCGACGACGTGCGCCTGATCGATTGCACGGAGGCCGAGCACGCGCCGGCCATTCTGGAGATTCTGAACGACGCGATCGTCAACTCGACCGCGCTGTACGACTACAAGCCGCGTCCGCCCGAAGCGATGGCCGCGTGGTTCGCGACGAAGCGTGCGAGCGGCTTTCCGGTCGTCGGCGCGGTGGACGCGTCGGGCACGCTGCTCGGCTTCGCGAGCTGGGGCACGTTCCGCGCGTTTCCGGCCTTCAAGTACACGGTCGAGCACAGCGTGTACGTGCATCGCGATCACCGCGGACGCGGGCTCGGCGAATTGCTGTTGCGCGAGTTGATCCGCCGTGCACACGATGCGGACGTGCATCTGCTCGTCGGCTGCATCGATGCGACCAACGCCGGCAGCATCGCGCTGCATACGCGGCTCGGGTTCGTCCATTCGGGGACGATCAAGGAGGCGGGATTCAAGTTCGGGCGATGGCTCGATGCGGCGTTCTATCAGCTGAGGCTCGATACGCCGAGCCGGCCGGTTGATGGCTGACGCGCGGTGTGGATGCGTGCGCGGCTGCGCGCACGTTACGCCAAAAGAACAGCGACGATGACAAAAGAAAAGCCCCGCCGAAGCGAGGCTTTTTCTCTTGCTACCTGGAGGCGCGAGCCGGAGTCGAACCGGCCTAAACGGCTTTGCAGGCCGCTGCATAACCGCTTTGCTATCGCGCCGAAAGCGGACTGCCGATGCCGTCGTGACGACACGCGACAGATTCTTATCCGACGACCGCCGAGGCCATCAAATAAAAAGGGAAGCGTGGCTTCCCATGTCTGGAGCGGGAGACGAGTCTCGAACTCGCGACCTCAACCTTGGCAAGGTTGCGCTCTACCAACTGAGCTACTCCCGCATTGTCCTGCATGCGCAGCGTCTTGCCGTACAACGCGCTGCCGAAAATCCTTGGAGCGGGAGACGAGTCTCGAACTCGCGACCTCAACCTTGGCAAGGTTGCGCTCTACCAACTGAGCTACTCCCGCGTTGTCCTGCATGTGCAGCGTCTTGCCGTACAACACGCTGCCGAAAATCCTGGAGCGGGAGACGAGTCTCGAACTCGCGACCTCAACCTTGGCAAGGTTGCGCTCTACCAACTGAGCTACTCCCGCGTATTGCGTTACCGCTGCTCCGCCACCGTTACTTCGTCGTGCAGCGGAGAAGCGAGATTATGTCGAAGGCACATTCGTGTGTCAAGGGCTTTTCGCGCCCTTTTTCCAAAAACTTTCGCCGTCCGCCCCGCGCGACGCGCATCACACGCCGCTGCGCTCGCGAATCTGCGGCCACGCGAGCTTCATGTAGTACAGCATCGACCAGATCGTCAGGATGGCCGCCAGATACATCAGCCACTCGCCCCACACGCGCGTGTCGATCGTCGCGACGCCGAGCGGCAGCGGCCCGTAGTACAGCAGCATCGGAATCGCGACCATCTGGCACGCAGTCTTGAACTTGCCGAGCTGGTTCACCGCGACGCTCTTCGACGCGCCGATCTGCGCCATCCATTCGCGCAACGCCGAAATCGCGATTTCGCGGCCGACGATCACGAGCGCGATCGCCGCATCGACGCGCGAGATCTGCACGAGGATCAGCAGCGCGGCCGTCACCATCAGCTTGTCGGCGACGGGATCGAGAAAGGCGCCGAACGACGACGTCTGGTTCCATTTGCGCGCGAGAAAGCCGTCGAACCAGTCGGTCAGCGCCGCCAGGATGAAGATCGCCGCGGCCGCGAGATTGCGATGCGCGCCGCCCATCACCGTGTCCGGCAGATAGAACACGCCGACGACGAGCGGAATCAGCACGATCCGCACCCACGTCAGGAAAATCGGAAAATTGAACGGCATGGCATCCGGGACAGTAAAGGATTCGCAATTGTGCCGTGTCGACCGGCCCGCTACAAGAACGCCGGCGCCCGGGCCGCGCGGCCCGCGGCGGCCGCGTCAGTGAAGCTGCTTGTAGATCTGCTCGGCGAGCGCGTGCGAAATGCCGTCGACGCTCGCGAGCTCTTCGACGCTCGCCGCGACGACGCCGCGCAACCCGCCGAAGCGCGCGAGCAGCCGCTGGCGACGTTTCGCGCCGACGCCTTCGAGCTCCTCGAGCCGCGACGTCTGGCGCGCCTTCGCGCGCTTCGCGCGCATCCCGGTGATCGCGAAACGGTGCGCCTCGTCACGGATCTGCGCGACGAGCATCAGCGCGGCGCTCTCCTTGCCGAGCTCGAGCGGCGCGCGGCCGTCGGCGAACACGAGCGTCTCGAGACCGACCTTGCGCCCCTCGCCCTTCGCGACGCCGACCAGCATCGACGTGTCGAGCCCCAGTTCCGTGAAGACCTGTCGCGCAATCTCGACCTGCCCCTTGCCGCCGTCGATCAGCACGATGTTCGGCAGCAGGCTCGACGTTTCGGCCTGACGCGTCGACTCGCCGTCGATGCCGGCCGCGTCGTCGGCAGCCGCCGCCTGCGCGGCCTGCTCGACCATCTTCTCGTAGCGGCGCGTGAGCACCTGGCGCATCGCCGCGTAGTCGTCGCCGGGCGTGATGCCGGTGATGTTGTAACGGCGGTACTCGCCCGACTGCATCTTGTGATGGTGATAGACGACGCACGACGCCTGCGTCGCCTCGCCCATCGTGTGGCTGATGTCGAAGCATTCGATGCGCAGCGTCGCCAGATCGTCGCATTCGAGGCCGAGCGTCTCGGCGAGCGCGCGCGTGCGCGCCTGCTGCGAGCCCTGCTCGGACAGCAGCCGCGCGAGCGCGATCTGCGCATTCTGCTCGGCCATCGACAACCATGCGCGCCGCTGTCCCTGCGGCTGCCGCACCAGCGACACCCTGTGGCCGGCCTGTTCGGACAGCAGCTCGAGCAGGTCGCGGCTCGCCGGCGCGTGACTGACGACGAGCACCGGCGGCACGCGATTGCCCAGGTAGTGCTGCGCGATGAACGCGTCGAGCACTTCGGCTTCGATCGACGCCGTCGTATCGCGCGTGCTGCCCGGCTCGCCGGCGGGCCCCTCCGCCGGGACGTCGGGCGCATCGATCGCGTCGGCATCCGTATCGTCGCCGAGGCCGCCCTCCGCGAGCGTCAGCGCGCTTTCGACGTGCGTCGGGAAATATGCCTTGTCGCCGAGATGGCGGCCGCCACGCACCATCGCGAGATTCACGCACACGCGCCCGCCCTGCGCGACCACCGCGAGGATGTCGACGTCGCTGTCGCTGCCGACCTCGATCGCCTGCTGATGCAGCACGGTCGCGAGCGAGCTCATCTGGTTGCGCACCGCCGCCGCCTGTTCGAACTTCAGCTCGGCCGCGAACGCATGCATCTTCTGCTCGAGCTCCTTCATCACTTCGGACTGCCGGCCGAGCAGGAAGCGCGCGGCATTCGACACATCGACGGCGTAGTCCTCGGCCGAAATCGCGCCGACGCACGGTGCGGTGCAGCGCCCGATCTGATGCAGCAGGCACGGCCGCGTGCGGTTGTTGAAGACCGAATCCTCGCAGGTGCGCAGCTGGAACACGCGCTGCAGGATCTGAATGCTCTCGCGCACGGCCCACGCGCTCGGGAACGGCCCGAAATACTGGTTCTGCTTGTCGACCGCGCCGCGGTAGTACGCCATCCGCGGAAAGCGATGCGAGGTCAGCTTCAGATACGGATACGACTTGTCGTCGCGAAACAGGATGTTGTAGCGCGGCGCGAGCGCCTTGATCAGGTTGTTCTCGAGCAGCAGCGCCTCGGCTTCCGATCGCGTGACGGTCGTCTCGATGCGCGCGATGCGCGTGACCATCATCGCGATGCGCGGCGACAGCTGCGTCTTCGTGAAATAGCTCGACACGCGCTTTTTCAGGTCGCGGGCCTTGCCGACGTAGAGCACCGCACCGGCCGCGTCGTAATAGCGGTAGACGCCCGGCATATGCGGGAGCTGCGCGAGGATCTTCTTCGGTTCGAACGGAGTATCGGGGGCTTCTGCGGATGTCATGCGTGATCCGGGCGCCGTCGGGCGCGGAACGGGTCCATTAGAATCGCCAGTTTAGAGCATTCACCGATCCGCTTCGATGCCCGACACCGTCCCCGTCCACGTCGCCGCGCCGCCGCTCGCGCCGAACGAACCCGTCGCGTGCGACCTCTTCTGCGCCGTCATCGACAACTTCGGCGACATCGGCGTGTGCTGGCGTCTCGCGCGTCAGCTCGCCGACGAGCATGGCTGGCAGGTGCGCCTGCTCGTCGACGATCTGCACACGTTCGTGCGCCTCGTGCCGGACGTCGATCCCGACGCCGCGCGCCAGACGATCGACGGCATCGCGATCGAGCACTGGCACGCGGAGGTCGGCGACACGCTCGAGATCGCCGACGTCGTGATTGAAGCGTTCGCCTGCGAACTGCCGGCCGCGTACCTCGCGGCGATGGCACGCCGCGCGCGCCGCCCGGTATGGATCAATCTCGAATATCTGAGCGCCGAGGACTGGGTCGCCGATTTCCATCTGCGGCCGTCACCGCATCCGCGCTACCCGCTGCTGAAGACGTTCTTCTTCCCCGGTCTGTCGGCCGGCACCGGCGGCGTGCTGAAGGAGCGCGACCTCGACGCGCGGCGCATCGCGTTCGAAACCGACGCGGCCGCGCGCGATGCATGGTGGCGGCGCGCGACGGGCGGTGCGCCGCCCGCGCCCGACGCGACGGTCGTCAGTTTGTTCGCGTACGAGAACCCGGCCGTCGACGCGCTGCTCGCGCAATGGCGCGACGCGCCGTCGCCGGTCGTCGCGCTCGTGCCGGCGGGCCGCGTGTCGCCGGCGCTCGCACGATTTTTCGGGGTCGAGTCGTTCGGCGCTGGCGCGCAGGCCAGCCGCGGCAACCTGACCGCGCACGGGCTCGCGTTCGTCCCGCAGCCGGACTACGACGCGCTGCTGTGGAGCGCCGATCTCAATTTCGTGCGCGGCGAGGATTCATTCGTCCGCGCGCAGTGGGCGCGCAAGCCGTTCGTATGGCACATCTACCCGCAGGCCGACGATGCGCATCTGCCGAAGCTCGATGCCGCGCTCGCGCATCTGTCGGCCGGCCTCGCCGACGCGCCGCGCGCCGCGCTCGCACGCTTCTGGCATGCATGGAACGGAGCCGGCACGCCCGACTGGGCCGATTTATGGCAGCACCGCGCCGCGCTGCAGGCGAACGCCGAACGCTGGGCGGACGCGCTCGCGGCGGTCGGCGATCTCGCCGGAAAGCTGGCCGAATACGCAAAATCTCAGTTAAAATAAGCGGTTATCCGACGGCTGACCACGCAAGCGCTCGCTTTTGGCGCCCACGGAACCTCCCCGCTTGCGCTGTCAGCCGTTGTGCAACGCTCAGGCACCTATTTATTTGATTTGATCAGGACAGTTTTTTTATGAAGACCGCACAGGAACTCCGCGTAGGCAACGTCGTGCAGATCGGCAGCGACGCTTGGGTCATCTCGAAGACGGAATACAACAAGTCGGGCCGTAACGCCGCCGTCGTCAAGCTGAAGATGAAGAACCTGCTGACGAACGCAGGCCAGGAATCGGTCTACAAGGCCGACGACAAGTTCGACGTCGTCGTGCTCGACCGCAAGGAAGTGACGTACTCGTACTTCGCCGACCCGATGTACGTGTTCATGGACGCCGACTACAACCAGTACGAAGTCGAAGCGGAAATGATGGGCGACGCGCTCAACTACCTCGAGGACGGCATGGCGTGCGAAGTCGTGTTCTACAACGAGAAGGCGATCTCGGTCGAACTGCCGACGATCCTCGTTCGCGAGATCACGTACACGGAACCGGCCGTCAAGGGCGACACGTCGTCGGGCAAGGTGCTGAAGAACGCGAAGCTCGCGACGGGCTTCGAACTGCAGGTGCCGCTGTTCTGCAACACCGGCGACAAGATCGAAATCGACACGCGCACGCACGAGTACCGCAGCCGCGCGTAACCGCTCGCGATGCCGCATTGAACAAAGCGCCCTTCGGGGCGCTTTTTGTTTGTCCGTTCGCAACAGCGGCGCGCCGGACTCGGGCCGCGCGTCCGGCGTAAACAGCACAGAATCCGCTATCAAAACTATTCAATTTGTATCATAGGTAACTGTTTTATAGCAAAACGGAAATAATGTCCGTGACGCGTGCAGCGGGGCATAAAATCGGCTTTTAATCTCATCTCGAAATGCGGCTGCGGATTGACGGCCCGCCTCTCTTGAACCGACTCTCGCGTCCACCATGCCACACGCCCTGATTGTCGAAGACGATCCCAACAGCCTGTCCGGCCTCACCGCGCTGCTCGCCGCGGACGGTTTCTCCGTCGACACGGCCACGTCGCTCGCCGAAGCGCGCACCGCGCTCGGCCGATCGATCCCCGACGTCGTCCTGGTCGATCTGAACCTGCCGGACGGCAGCGGGTTCGACCTGCTCCAGCACCTGCCGCAACAGCAACCGAACGGGTCCTTGCCCGTGATCGTGCTGACCGGCAACGCGACAGTCGAAAGCGCGATCGAGGGTTTGCGTCACGGCATCTGGGACTATCTGCTCAAGCCGATCAACATCCCGCGCCTGCGCAGCCTGCTCGCGCGGATTCCGCGTCCGTACGAACTGATCGACGAAGTGCAGTCGCTGCGCACGTCGCTGCGTCAGCTCGGCCGCTTCGGCGCGCTGGTCGGGCGCAGCGAGGCGATGCAGCACGTGTACGACATGATCGAGCACAACGCGCGCACCGAAACGGCCGTGCTGTTCTCCGGCGAAGCGGGCACCGGCAAGAAGCTCGCCGCGCGCACGCTGCACGATCTGAGCCGCCGCCGCAAAGGGCCGTTCGTCTCGTTCGACTGCCGCACGCTCGCCCAGGCCGGCCGGCACGGCGCGTCGCTCGACAGCGTGCTGTTCGGCCACGAGCGCGGCGCGTTCGACGGCGCCGACCGGCGCGAGGTGGGCCTGTTCGAACAGGCGGGCGGCGGCACGCTGTTCCTCGACGAAATCACCGCGCTGCCGCTGGTGCTGCAGGAAGCGCTGCTGCACGCGCTCGACTCGCAGAACTTCATGCGGATCGGCGGCACGAGCACGATCGCGAGCGATTTCCGGCTGATCGCGGCGACGCGCCGCCCCGCACGCGAAGCGGTCGCAAACGGCACGCTGCGCGAGGATCTGTGGCTGCGTCTCGATGCGGCGTCGATCACGATGCCGCCGCTGCGCGAACGCGACGGCGACGCGCTCGCGATCGCCGACGCGCTGATCGACCAGCTGAACCGCGACGCGCATGCGACCGGGCGCGGCACGACCGACAAGCGCGCGGCGCCCGGTTTCGTGCGCGAATGTCTGTCGTACGAATGGCCCGGCAACGTGCGCGAGCTGCAGGAGCGCGTGCGCTTCGCGTACGACGCGTCCGGCGATTTCATCGAAACGCTGCGCGCCGGCGAAGCGAGCTTTGCGGCCGGCGCCGCGCTGAACGGCAGCAGCGTGCAGATCAAGGTCGGCACGCCGCTGTCGGACGTCGAGGACCTGTTGATCCGGGCGACGCTCGATGCGGTCGGCGGCACGCGCCACCGCGCGGCGACGCTGCTCGGCATCAGCCCGAAGACGCTGTACAACAAGCTGCAGCGGATGAAGGTGAATTGAGTGTGACCGGCGTTCGTTTCGGGCGCCGGCGGAGCTGGCCGTTAGTTGCAAACAAGCCCGATTCAGTCGCTCT
This sequence comes from Burkholderia multivorans ATCC BAA-247, assembly GCF_000959525.1. Taxonomy (NCBI): domain Bacteria; kingdom Pseudomonadati; phylum Pseudomonadota; class Betaproteobacteria; order Burkholderiales; family Burkholderiaceae; genus Burkholderia; species Burkholderia multivorans. The sequence goes on along the minus strand of NZ_CP009832.1, from coordinate 1,302,505 downwards.
CGTATGAAAGAGCCCTTTAAGCGAAAAGCCGCGCAAACGCGCGGCTTTTTGTTTGATGCGACCGGCGCGCGGCGGCGTCGACCGCACCGCGCTCGCCTGCGCTCATTCGAGCGCGTCGGCCAGCAGCGCCTGCGCGCGCCGATACTCGGGCTGCTCGATCAGCTTGTCCCACTTGAGCGCCTTGCCGCGTGCGCGCATCCGCTTGATACGCCGTACGGAATCGACGCTGCGCTCGGCCTTCAGCTCGTTCAGCACGACTTCGGCCGCTTCCGGCTGATTGCACACGAGCACCATGTCGCAGCCGGCGGCGAGCGCCGCGTCGGCGGCCTGCGTCAGCGTGCCGCCCTCGCGCGCGGCTTCCATCGACAGATCGTCGCTGAAGATCGCGCCGGTAAAGCCGAGCCGGCCGCGCAGGATGTCTTGCAGCCACACGCGCGAGAAGCCGGCCGGGCGCGCGTCGACCTGCGTATAGATCACGTGCGCGGGAATCACGGCCGACAGCGACAGGCCGAGCCAGTCGTACGGCGCGACGTCGTGCGCGAGGATCGTCTCGAGCGGACGGTCGTCGGTCGGCAGCGCGACGTGCGAGTCCGCTTCCGCGAAACCGTGGCCGGGGAAATGCTTGCCGCAGTTCGCCATGCCGGCGAGCGCAAGCCCGTGATTCAGGCTCTTCGCGAGCAGCGTGACGACGCGCGGATCGCGATGGAACGCCCGATCGCCGATCACCTGCGACTGACCGTAGTCGAGGTCGAGCACCGGCGTGAAGCTCATGTCGATCCCGCACGCGCGCAGCTCGGCCGCGAGGATGTAGCCGACCGCGGTCGCCACGTTCGTCGCGAGCAGCACGTCGCGATCCCATAGCTCGCCGAGGCGGCGCATCGCCGGCAGCACCGTGAAGCCATCGGTGCGGAAGCGCTGCACGCGCCCGCCTTCGTGATCGACTGCAATCAGGATATCGTCGCGCACTGCGCGGATCGCATCGGTCAGCGCGGTCAGTTGCGCGCGGTTCTGAAAGTGCCGCGCGAACAGGATCACGCCGCCGGTGTTCGGATGCGCGAGACGCCGCGCATCGTCGCGCGACAGGGCCGTGCCGACGACGTCGAGCATGACCGGGCCGGGAGTCGTTTTCATCGAATCGGGAAATCCGTCAGGGAGTGGTTCGGGAAACAGCGGTGGGTACGTCGGGCGCAGGCACGTCGGTCTCGGCGATCACGAACGACACCGCGTAATCGCGCTCGTCGCTGACCGTCACGCGCGCGGCGATACCGCGCGCCGCGAGCCAGTCGGCGAGTTCGCCCGATGCGACGACGTACGGCTCGCCGCTCGGCCGGTTGAGCGTCTGCAACGCGCGCCAGGTCATCGGCCAATGCATGCCGAGCCCGATCGCCTTCGAGAACGCTTCCTTCGCGGAAAAGCGCGTCGCGAGAAACGCGATGCCGCGCGCCTCCGAACGTGCGCGGCGCGCATGGAACACGCGCAGTTCGTCGGGGCCGAGTACCTTCTCCGCGAAGCGTCCGCCGGTACGCTCGAGCACGGCCGCGACGCGGCTGACCTGCACGATGTCGGTGCCGATGCCGTAGATCGCCATGTCAGCTCCTTCGCGCCCGCAGCGGCGCCGCGTGCGCGGTCGACAGCCCGCATGCGACGCGCGTCGTACGCAACGACCGCATCGTCAGCGCGCGCCGCCGTGCAGCGCGGCGACGCGAGCCGCGACCATGATCGCCTTCATCTCCCGCACGGCATTGTCCCAGCCCGCGAAGATTGCGTGCGCGACGATCGCATGGCCGATGTTCAATTCGACGATGCCGTCGATCGCGGCGATCTGCTGCACGTTCGTGTAATGCAAGCCGTGCCCCGCGTTCACCTTCAGGCCGAGCTGCGTGCCGGTCTGCACGCCGGCGACGATGCGCTCGTATTCGCGCTGCTGCTCCGCTTCGTCGTGCGCATCGGCGTAGCGGCCCGTATGCAGTTCGATCACCGGCGCGCCCGCTTCGTGCGCGGCGCGAATCTGCGTGTCGTCCGGGTCGATGAACAGCGACACGCGCACGCCCGCATCGGCCAGCTGCTTGCACGCGGCGCGCACGGCCTCGAAACGGCCCGCGACGTCGAGCCCGCCTTCGGTCGTCAGTTCCTCGCGCTTTTCGGGCACGAGACACGCATCGTGCGGACGCACGTCGCACGCGATGTCGAGCATCTCGGCGGTCACCGCGCATTCGAGATTCATGCGCGTCTTCAGCAGCGGACGCAGCTTGCGTACATCGGCATCGACGATGTGACGGCGATCCTCGCGCAAATGCAGCGTGATCGCGTCCGCACCGGCTTCCTCCGCGGCGAGCGCCGCACGGATCGGATCGGGATAGGTCGTGCCGCGCGCGTTGCGCAGCGTCGCGACGTGGTCGATGTTCACGCCGAGGTCGATGGCGGTGGGCGTCGTCAGGAAGAAGCTCATAGGTTTTGCAGGTCGATCAGGATCTGTCGCGTGGCGAGCGGCGTGCCGCCGAGATAAGTGTTCAGCAGGAAGCGCATCAGCGTCTTGCTTTGCGTCACCGTCTGGGGTCGATGGTAATCGTCCTGCTCCATGTCGAGCAACGTCTGCCCGGAAACGATCGGCCAGTGCGACGGGACGTCGTCGTCCGCGGGGCGCACGCCGCGTTCCGGATCGAACACGTAGCGTTGGTCGGGTTCGACGGCGCGACGCGCGACCGTCCGGTTCAGCGCCATCGCATAGCCGGTCTCGCGCAGCAGCACGCGCTCGAACGAACGCAGCACCTGCACGGCCGGCTCGCCGTGCGCGAGGCGCGTGAGCGTCAGCACATAGTGGTTGAACAGCGGCGGTTGCGGATCCTCGCGCGCGCAGAACTTGACGAGCAGTTCGTTCGCATAGAAGCCGCACAGCAACGCGTCGCCCGCGAGCGGCAGCATCCCGCCGACCCATTCGGCGCCCGTCAGCGTGCGGACCTCGGACTTGCCGGACCACGACAGCAGCAGCGGCTGAAACGTCTGCAGCACGCCGCGCAACGCGGAGTGCGGACGCTTCGCGCCCTTCGCGACGAGCGCGAGACGGCCGTGATCGCGCGTCAGCACGTCGACGATCAGGCTGGTTTCCCGATACGGATAGCTGTGCAGCACGAACGCCGGCTGCTCGGCGACGCGGAACTCGGACGTGCGGGCGGTCGCGCGCCGCGTCTTGCGCGGCGGCGCCGGCGGTGCAGGCAGCGGCGCGTCGTTCGCGCCGGCCGTTACCGCGTCTTCGGTCGACGCAGATGCGTCATTCGTACCCATAGGCGCGCAGCCCCGCCTCGTTGTCGGCCCAGCCGCTCTTCACCTTCACGAAGGTTTCGAGGTACACGGGGCCGTCGAACAGCTTTTCCATGTCCATCCGCGCCTCGGTGCTGATCTGCTTGAGCTTCGCGCCCTTCTTGCCGATCACCATCGCCTTGTGCGAGTCGCGCTCGACCAGAATCGTCGCGAAGATGCGCTTCAGGCGCCCTTCCTCCTCGAACTTGTCGATCACGACGGTGCTCGTGTAAGGCAGTTCGTCGCCGGTCCAGCGAAACACCTTCTCGCGCAGGATCTCGGCGGCGAGAAAGCGCGCGCTGCGATCGGTGAGGTCGTCCTCGCCGTAGATCGGCTCGCCTTCAGGCAGATACGGCTTGATCGTCTCGAGCAGACGCTGGATGTCCTCGGGATGCTTCGCCGACAGCGGCACGATTTCCGCAAACTCGCGCAGCGCGCTGACCTGCTGCATGAACGGATAAAGCGTGGTCTTGTCGTTCACGCGGTCGAGCTTGTTCGCGATCAGCAGCGTCGGCACGCCCGGCGGAATCAGGTCGAGCACCTTCTGATCGTCGGGGCCGAAGCGGCCGGCCTCGATCACGAACAGGATCGCGTCGACCGACGTCAGCGTCGACGTGACGGCGCGGTTCAGCGAACGATTCAGTGCCGTGCTGTGGCGGGTCTGGAAGCCGGGCGTATCGACGAAGATGTACTGCGCGTCTTCGGTCGTGTTGATGCCGGTGATCCGGTGGCGCGTCGTCTGCGCCTTGCGCGACGTAATGCTGATCTTCTGGCCGACGAGCGCGTTCATCAGCGTCGACTTGCCGACGTTCGGACGGCCCACGATCGCGATCATGCCGCAGCGGAAACCAGTAGGAGCGGGAGCGTTCATATCGATTGGGAGACAGGTTCGGAACCGGCCGCGCGGTGCGCGGCGCGATCGATGGGCAATTCAGTGGTCGGCATCGGCGACGCGCGCCGGCGCGGCGGCCACGCTCGCGGCGCCCGCCGACGTATCGGGGCCGGCAGCGGCGACGTCGGGCACGCGCGCCGCGGTGCGCGCATCGGCGGCCGCCGACTTGTCGGGGCGCGATGCCGTGTCGCCGGAAGCTGTCGAGGCGTCCGATGCGGCGCCGGCCGGCTTGTCGGCCGCACGCGGCGCGGCGTCGGCGCGATCGGGCGCTTTTTCGGCCGCCGGCTTGTCCGCCGCGGCTTTCGCGGCGCGCTCACCCTTGTCGGCCGCGGTTTCGACATGCGCCGCGCGAATCGCGGCAACGGGAGCGACGGCCGGCCGTTCGGCCGGCTCCACGCCCGTTGCGGCAGCTGCCGCTGCAGCCTTCGCGTCGCGCGCAGCCGCGCGCTCCTTGCGCTCCGGCGAACGCAGATCGAGCGCTTCCTGCACGCCCTTCACGCCCGGCACGATCTCGGGTTCCGCCTGCTTGGCCGCGCGCGCGCTCTTGGAGCGCTTCGGCTTCGCCGCCAACATCGGCGCGGCCGCCATCACCTCGTCGAGCGCCTTCTTCGCGGCGGCCTGCTCGGCCGCGCGCCGGCTCGCGCCGGAACCTGACACCTTCACGTCGAGCTTCGGCACCGTACATTCCACTTCGAACTGCTGATTGTGCGCCGCACCATGCGTCGCGACGACGGTGTACGTCGGCAGCGCGATCTTGTGGCCCTGCAGGTATTCCTGCAGCAGCGTCTTGGCGTCCTTGCCCAGCGTGCGCGGATCGATGTGGTCGAGGATCGGCACGTAAAGGCGCTTGATGACCCCTTGGGCGGCTTCGAAGCCGCCATCGAGGAACACCGCCCCGATGATGGCTTCGAACGCGTCCGCGAGGATCGACGGGCGGCGGAAGCCGCCGCTGCGCAGCTCGCCTTCGCCGAGCCGCAAGCCTTCCGAGATATTGAGGGCCTGAGCGATTTCGTACAGCGACTGCTGCTTGACGAGATTCGCGCGCACGCGCGACAGGTCCCCTTCGTCGAGCTTGCCGAAACGCTGGAACAAAAGGGCGGCCACCGCGCAATTCAGAACGGAATCGCCGAGAAACTCGAGCCGCTCGTTGTGCGTGGCACTGTGACTGCGATGGGTCAAAGCCTGGCGCAACAATTCCGCATTGCGAAATTCGTAGCGCAGCCGGCTTTCCAACTGGGATAGGGGCATGTGCAGGAGTATAACGCGGGCGCCGTTCGGGCCGAAACGGCGCGGCCGGACGCGAAAAGGCGTGACGAAGCGGTGTTACCGCCGGTTTTTAAAGTAGTTCGGCAATACGCGGCGCGGCCCGTGCGCCGCGTATTGCATGCGAGCCGAGCGCGATCAGTTAAAGGAACCGATGCGCTTCAGGTCGCTGAAGTTCATCCAGATGAAGAACGCGCGGCCGACGATGTTCTTGTCGGGCACGAAGCCCCAGTAGCGGCTGTCCGCGCTGTTGTCGCGGTTGTCGCCCATCATGAAGTAGTGGCCCGGCGGCACCTTGCAGATCACGCCGCGGCTGTTGTACGTGCAGTTGTCGCGATACGGATAGTCATATGCGCCCATCACGAACGGCGGCACGGCCGGGTTGTTCAGGATCGCGTTCTTCTTGTTGCCGATCGTCTCCTCGAACTGCTTCGCGTAATTCTGCCGCTCGTCGTCGAAGTAATCGGGCAGCGGCGTTTCGGGCACCGGCTGGCCGTTGATCGTCAGCTGCTTGTCCTGATACGCGACCGTATCGCCCGGCAGACCGATCACGCGCTTGATGTAGTCGACCGATTCGTCCTTCGGGTAGCGGAACACGACGACGTCGCCGCGCGCGAGCGGGCTGCCCTGCGTGATCTTCGTGTTCGTGATCGGCATGCGCAGCCCGTACTCGAACTTGTTCACGAGGATGAAGTCGCCGACGAGCAGCGTCGGCACCATCGAGCCCGACGGAATCTTGAACGGCTCGACGATGAACGAACGCACGACGAACACCGCGAGAATCACCGGGAAAAAGCTCGCCGTGTATTCGAGCCACCACGGCTGGCGCAGCTTCTCGTCGCGCAGCTTCGAGCGCGTCTGCACCGCGTTTTCGTCTGCGAAACGCTTGTCGATCCGCGACTGCTGCCGATCGAACTCTTCGACCGCCGCCTCGGCCGCCTTGCGGCGCCGCGGCAGGAACACCAGTTTGTCGAGCACCCACGCTACGCCCGTCACGATGACGAGCACAAAAAGAATCAGCGCAAAATTCATAAAAGGATCAGTCCTGTTATTTGTCTTCGACGCGCAAGATCGCGAGGAACGCCTCCTGCGGGATCTCGACCGAACCCACCTGCTTCATTCGTTTCTTGCCTTCTTTCTGCTTCTCGAGCAGCTTCTTCTTACGCGTGATGTCGCCGCCGTAGCACTTCGCGAGCACGTTCTTGCGCAACGCCTTGATGTTCTCGCGCGCGATGATGTGCGCGCCGATCGCAGCCTGGATCGCCACGTCGTACATCTGCCGCGGGATGATTTCGCGCATCTTCGCGGCGACTTCGCGGCCACGGTACTGCGACTGCGAACGGTGGACGATGATCGACAGCGCGTCGACCTTGTCGCCGTTGATCAGCATGTCGACCTTGACGACGTCCGACGAGCGGTATTCCTTGAACTCGTAGTCCATCGATGCATAGCCGCGCGACACCGACTTCAGGCGATCGAAGAAGTCGAGCACGATCTCGGCCATCGGGATTTCGTACGTGAGCTGCACCTGGCGGCCGTGATACTGCATGTTGATCTGCGAGCCGCGCTTCTGTTCGCACAGCGTGATCACGGAGCCGACGTAGTCCTGCGGCATGTACAGGTTCACGGTGACGATCGGCTCGCGGATCTCGGCGATGCGCGCGGGCTCCGGCATCTTCGCCGGGTTCTCGACCATGATCGTCGAGCCGTCGCTCTGCACGACCTCGTAGACGACCGTCGGTGCGGTCGTGATGAGGTCCATGTCGAATTCGCGCTCGAGCCGCTCCTGCACGATTTCCATGTGCAGCAGCCCGAGGAAGCCGCAGCGGAAACCGAAGCCGAGCGCCTGCGACACTTCCGGCTCGTACTGCAGCGATGCGTCGTTGAGCTTCAGCTTCTCGAGCGATTCGCGCAGCGCGTCGTACTGGTTCGCCTCGACCGGATAGAGGCCCGCGAACACCTGCGGCTTCACTTCCTTGAAGCCCGGCAGCGGCTCGGCAGCGGCCTTCGTCGCATGCGTGACCGTATCGCCGACCTTCGCGGCCGTCAGTTCCTTGATGCCGGCGATGATGAAGCCCACCTGCCCCGCCGACAGCGATTCCAGATTGCGCGACTTCGGCGTGAACACGCCGATGTGCTCGACCGGGTACTGCGCGCCGGTCGCCATCAGCTTGATCTTGTCCTTCGGACGCAGCGTGCCGTTCACGATGCGCACGAGCATCACGACGCCGACGTAGTTGTCGAACCAGGAGTCGATGATCAGCGCCTGCAGCGGCGCGGCCGGATCGCCCTTCGGCGGCGGCACCTTCGCGATCAGCGCCTCGAGCACGTCCTCGACGCCGAGGCCCGTCTTCGCGCTGCAGCGCGTGGCGTCGGACGCGTCGATGCCGATCACGTCCTCGATCTCGGCGATCGCGTTCTCGGGGTTCGCGGCCGGCAGGTCGATCTTGTTCAGCACCGGCACGACCTCGACGCCGAGCTCGATCGCCGTGTAGCAGTTCGCGACCGTCTGCGCTTCGACGCCCTGGCTTGCATCGACGACGAGCAGCGCGCCCTCGCACGCGGACAGCGAACGGCTGACCTCGTACGAGAAATCGACGTGCCCCGGCGTATCGATCAGGTTCAGGTTGTAGACCTTGCCGTCGCGCGCGCGATACGATAATGCAGCCGTCTGCGCCTTGATCGTGATGCCGCGCTCGCGCTCGATGTCCATCGAGTCGAGCACCTGCGCTTCCATTTCACGGTCGGCGAGACCGCCGCAGACCTGGATGATGCGATCCGCGAGCGTCGACTTGCCATGGTCGATGTGCGCGATGATCGAGAAATTGCGAATATGATCCATTCAGTGCCGATCAAGCGAAAAAGGCGCGCTCGACGACCGCGGAGCACGCCTTGTAAGTCGGTGAAAAAACGGCCTATTTTAGCCGAAAAGGCCTTCGCCGGGCGGTAATTTGGGCTTGCCGGTAGGGGCCGCCGGTTGGGCTTGCCGGTTGCGCTCGCCCGCCTCGGCGCCGCGCGGACCGCCCGCATGCCTCGAACGACGCCCTCAGCGTCGCGCCGCGAGCGCGTTGCGCACCTTCGCGTCGTCGAAGCGGTGCCGGCATACCTCGGTGCCGTCCAGCAGCAGCACCGGCACGTCCTCGTCGTAGCGCGCGACGAGCGCCGGATCGGCATCGATGTCGACATAGTCGACCGCCACGCCGAATTCGGCGGCGACCGGTGCCAGCGCGTCGCGCATGTCGTCGCAGAGATGGCACCAGCCGCGGCCGTAGAGCGTGAACATCGCGCGTTACTTCTGGCGCGGCCGCACCGGCACGAACTGCGTGTTGTCGCCGCGTCGCACGAGCACCGCGACGGCCTTCTGCGCGTCGAGCTGCGACGTCACTTCGGCGAACTGCTTCGCGCTAATGATGTCGGTGTCGCCGACGCGCAGCACGATGTCGCCGCGCTGCAGGCCGGCGCGCGCGGCCGGACCGTCGACGCCGTCCACCTGCACGCCGTTCTTCAGCTTCAACGCCTTCAGCTGATCGGCCGACAGGTCGCTGACCGTCAGGCCGAGCGCATTGCTCTGGCGCGGCTTCTGCGGCGCGTTCTTGCGCGGATCGGCCTTCGCGGTCGTATCGGACGGCGTCTCCGCGATCGTGATCGGCAGGTCGCGCGCCTGACCCTTGCGCCATACGGTGACGGTCGCCTTCGTGCCCGGCTTCGTGTCGCCGACCATGCGCGGCAGGTCGGATGCCGTATCGACCGCGCGGCCGTTGAACTTCAGGATGATGTCGCCCGGCTGGACGCCCGCCTTGTCGGCCGGGCCGCCCGGCTCGACGCTGCTGACGAGCGCGCCCTCCGCCTTCGGCAGTCCGATCGAGTCGGCCACGTCCTTCGTCACCTCGCCGATCGCGACCGCGATCCGGCCGCGCGTGACCTTGCCGGTCGCTTTCAGCTGATCGGCGACGCGCATCGCCTCGTCGATCGGGATCGCGAACGAAATGCCCATGAAGCCGCCGGTGCGGCTGTAGATCTGCGAATTGATGCCGATCACCTCGCCCTGCATGTTGATCAGCGGGCCGCCCGAGTTGCCGGGGTTCACGGCGACGTCGGTCTGGATGAACGGCAGGTAATCGCCGGTGTTGCGGCTCTTCGAGCTGACGATACCGGCCGTGACCGTGTTGTCGAGGCCGAACGGCGAGCCGATCGCGACGACCCACTCGCCGACGCGCACCTTGTTGGAATCGCCGATCGCGACGACCGGCAGATTCGACGCCTGGATCTTCACGACCGCGACGTCCGTGCGGTCGTCGACGCCGATCAGCTTCGCCTTGAATTCGCGCTTGTCGGTGAGCGTCACGTAGATCGTGTCCGCGTCGTCGACGACGTGCGCGTTCGTCATCACGTAGCCGTCGGCCGAGACGATGAAGCCCGAGCCGACGCCGCGGTTCTGCTCGGTGTCGGGCGGGTTGTCGGGCGCCGGTGCGTTTTTGGGATTGCCGGGCGCCTGCGGCAGCGGAATGCCGAAGAAGCGCCGGAAGAATTCCGACATGTCGCCGTTGTCGAAACCGGGCGGCAGCCCGCCGCGCGGGCCGGACGGCACGTTCGCGGTGGTGCGGATGTTCACGACGGCCGGCCCGACCTTTTCGACCAGATCGGCGAAATCGGGCAGGCTGGCAGCGGGGACCGGCGCGGCGGCCGCGGTGTGCGGCACGAGCGGCAGGCAGGCGGACAGCGCCGCCGCCGCAAGCCATTTGCGCAGCGTGATTTTCATCATGTCGGAAGCCGTAGCGTTACTTGGAAGCCTTGTATTCTATGGCAGACGCGAACTGCTGCAACGTTGCCGGCGGCACTTCGCCGAGCACGGTGATCCAGTAGTCGCCGCGGCGCTTGACGAGCACGTGCGTCGCGCCGGTGCTGCCCGCGCCTTCCTTGCGCGAATTCTTTTCGGCCGGTTCGATGAAGACGGAGATCGTCGCGAGCCCGTCGGTGAACACGGCCTGATCGACTGCGATCGGCGGATCGCCCGCATCGCGCGCGGCCATCGGCCGGCGCACCTCGCGGATCTTCTGGAAGCCCGCGACGCCCGGTGCGATCTGCCAGCCCTGCGCCTCCATGTCGACCGTCGCCACCGGCGGACGGACGACCGTCCAGCCGCCGAGGTTGCGCATGCCGGCCGCGATCGCAGCCTTGTCGCCGCCGGCCGCGCCCGTCTGCAGCTGCGAGAACGCGATCTGCTCGAGTACGCGATCGTTCGCGTCGAGCGTCTGCGAGCGCAGCAGCAGGCCCGTGCGCGCATCGACCCACAGCTTGTAGGTAAAACGATAGGCGTCCTTCGGGACGAGTTCGACGACCTGCGCGTCGATGCCGGCGACGCGATCCTTGCCGAGCAGCTTCGCGTCGTAGACGGACATCACGTGCTCGCCGCTCGCGCCGAGCAGCGCGGGGAACGAATCGCGCGTCTGCCGGCGCTCGACCACGCAGAGCTTGCGCTCGGGCACGAAGGTATAGAGTTCGTCGTTATGGCGCAGCAGCTTGCGCGGCTTGCCGTCGAGCGTTTCGATCCGTTCGAACTCGCCGTCGCGCGACGCGATGTGCGCGATGCGCGACGACTGGACGTAGCCGCCGCGCTGATAGACGAACGTGCCTTCGTAGGTCTGCTGCTGCGCCGCCTGCTGGATGCGGTCGAGCCATTCCGCGGCGGCCTTGCGGGTCGCGACGGGATCGTCCGGTTGCTGGGCGCTGGCAGGAAGGGATTGAACGGACAACAGCGCGGCTGCGCAAAGCAGGAGGGCCGGCAGCCGCTTCCATCCGGAGATGGCGTGATTCAACCGCAATGTCCGCATCGAGTTTATTGGCCTGGCGTGGTGGACACGGCAGCGCGGATCAGCGGCATCGAGCCCGTGACGACGGGCTGCTGCGCGAATTGCTGGTGCGCTTCAAGGTATTGATCGAGACTCGCGTCGCGAATGATGTTGACGTCCTGCAGCCCCGGCTGTGCCGATGCCTGCGCAACCGTCACGCGCTGCAGGCCGCCGTTCGCCGGTGCACCGACCGACGCGACCTGGACGGCGCCCGGCGTGCCGGCCGTCTGCATCTGCGGAACGACGATCCACGTCAGCGTGGCCGCCGCGGCAGCGACGGCGAACGCGGGCACCACGCGACGGCGCAGCGACAGCAGCTTGCGGGTGACGGGCGCGGCCGCCGGCGCGAGCAGGTGCGGCTCGGCTTCGAGCGCGGCCGACATGCGCGCGGTGAACGCGGCGCTCAGCGCGGGCGACAGCGCCAGCTCGTCCGAGCGCAGCGCATCGCCGATCAGGTGGTAGTGGGCCCACGCAGCGCGATCCGCGCGGTCGAGCTCAGCCAGAAACTGCCCGTGATCCGGGCCGTCGAACATTTCGCCGTCGACCAGAGCGGAAAGGCGCTCGCCGTGCGAGCACGCTTGCGACTGCGTATTGACCGACCCCATGATGCTCCCCATCTTGCACACCCCGTCGTGACTTCACGACTCTATCCGTAACTAGACCCCGACCCGCGTCGTTGCGCCCGTCGGCGGCGCTTACCAGCGCTTGCCTTCCGGCGTATCGAGCAGCGGACGCAATTTCGCAGCGATTGCCTCGCGCGCCCGGAAAATCCGCGACCGGACCGTGCCGATCGGACAGCCCATCATTTCCGCGATTTCCTCGTAGCTGAGACCTTCGATCTCGCGCAGCGTGATCGCCTGGCGCAACTCCTCCGGCAGCGCGGCCATCGCCGTGTTGACCGTTTCGGCAATCTGCTTGCTCATCAACATCGACTCAGGCGTGTTGATATCCCTTAGTTGGTCTGCGTCGGAGAAAGTTTCCGCCTCCTCGGCATCGGCCTCGGTCGACGTCGGCGCCCGGCGGCCCTGCGTCGCAAGGTAGTTCTTGGCCGTATTGACGGCAATCCGGTACAACCACGTGTAGAACGCGGACTCGCCGCGAAACTGCGGCAACGCCCGATACGCCTTGATGAACGCGTCCTGCGCCACATCCTCGACCTCGGCGGGGTCCCGCACGAGGCGCGAGATCAGCCGAATGATCTTGCGGTGGTATTTGGAGACCAGGAGTTCGAACGCTGCCTTGTCGCCTTTCTGAACGCGCTCGACCAGAACCTGATCGATTTCTTTTTCACTCACCTGACAAATCCGTTAACTAGGGATGCAACGCGGAGCGCTATTGTAGCGTTCCCGCGCCGGCCGCTGCGCGTGCCGCTGGTTACGCGTCGTAACAGCCCGTGCCGTCATGCGCGCGCCGCCCGGCCCGCGCTGCGCGCGAGCACCGCCAGTGCGCTGAACGACGCGCCGTCGAGCGCATCGGCCGGAATCAGTAGCGGCCGCGCCCGCCGGGCGCCCTGCCCGACCGACAGCACGAGCAGCAGGCTGCTCCAGTGCGCATGCCCGGTCACGCGACCGCGCGCGAGCAGCCGGCCGCCGCGGCCAAACGCCGCAACTTCCCCGAATGCATCGATCTGCAGCTCGTGCGGCAAGCGCCGCGCGCATGCGCGCACCGCGCCGATCGCGAGCAGCGCCGCCGTGGCGGCCGCAACGCATGCGCCCGTGACGATGCCGGCCCGCGGCGCGCAGAAAAGGTACGCGGATGCCGCGGCCGCCGCGACGAACGCGGCCAGCACGACATACGACACGGCCGAGGCCCGCAGCGAGAAACGCTGCGGACGCCCGGCCGGTGCATCGAATGGACTCGTCAAGCGATGTAGGCGTCAGACGCGCTTGAACACCAGCGTGCCGTTGGTGCCGCCGAAGCCGAAGTTGTTCTTCACGGCCACGTCGATCTTCATCTCACGCGCGGTGTTCGCGCAGTAGTCGAGATCGCACTCCGGGTCCTGGTTGAAGATGTTGATGGTCGGCGGCGAGACGTTGTTGTGCAGCGCGAGCACCGTGAACACCGATTCGAGGCCGCCCGCGCCGCCCAGCAGGTGGCCCGTCATCGACTTCGTCGAGTTCACGACGATCTTGTAGGCGTGATCGCCGAAAGCCGCCTTCACCGCGTCGGATTCGTTCTTGTCGCCGAGCGGCGTCGACGTGCCGTGCGCGTTCAGGTACTGAACCTCGTCCGCGTTCACGCCGGCGTCGCGCAGCGCCGCGACCATGCAGCGGCGCGGGCCGTCCATGTTCGGCGCGGTCATGTGGTACGCGTCGCCCGTCATGCCGAAGCCCGCGACTTCCGCGTAGATCTTCGCGCCGCGCGCCTTCGCCGACTCGTACTCCTCGAGCACCATCACGCCGGCCCCTTCGCCGAGCACGAAGCCGTCACGCTCCTTGTCCCACGGACGCGACGCGGTGGCCGGATCGTCGTTGCGGGTCGACAGCGCGCGCGCGGCCGCAAAGCCGCCGATGCCGAGCGGCGACACCGTCGATTCGGCGCCGCCGGCAACCATCACGTCCGCGTCGCCGGCCTGGATCAGGCGCGCCGCGAGGCCGATGCTGTGCAGGCCGGTCGTGCAGGCCGTGACGGCGGCGAGGTTCGGGCCTTTCAGGCCGAACATGATGCTCAGGTGGGCCGAGATCATGTTGATGATCGAACCCGGCACGAAAAACGGCGAAATACGGCGTGCGCCGCGATCGACGTAGGTCTGGTGCGTGTCTTCGATCATCGGCAGACCGCCGATGCCCGAGCCGACCAGCACGCCGATGCGTTCGGCATTCGCTTCGGTCACTTCCAGCCCGCTGTCCTTCAGCGCCTGGATGCCGGCCGCGATGCCGTAATGGATGAACGTATCCATGTTGCGGGCTTCCTTCGCCGGGATGTATTCCTCGGCGTTGAAACCCTTCACCTCGCCCGCGAAATGCACGGCCAGGTTCGACGCATCGAACTTCGTGACGGTGGCGATACCGGACTTGCCGGCGACGAGATTGGCCCAGCCGTCGGCAACATTATTGCCAACAGGCGAAATCAGCCCCAGGCCTGTAACGACAACACGACGGCGGCTCACGGTAACCTCTTTTCCATTGGATGACAAAAACAAAAGCCACAGTGGCCACAGGAACCAGCCCTGCGAGCCCTGTGGCTGTTAGTCCGTCCGGCGAGGATGCCGGCAGGATGGCGCGTCAAACGCGAAAATCGCGGCGACGTGACAGACGAGCGCGGCTGCGCTTACGCCTTGACGTTCGCGCGAGCGTAGTCGATCGCTTGCTGAACCGTCGTGATCTTCTCCGCCTCTTCGTCCGGGATTTCCATGCCGAACTCGTCTTCCAGAGCCATCACCAGTTCGACGGTGTCGAGCGAGTCGGCGCCCAGGTCGTTCACGAACGAAGCTTCGTTCTTGATCTCGGCTTCGGCGACGCCCAGCTGTTCGGCGACGATCTTCTTGACACGTTGTTCGATGTTGTCCATTACCCCTCCGAGGGAAAGTTCAGATTTACAAGTGCGCGCATTTTATCAGGTTTGCCCAAGGCAAAACGCGCGTTGGCTTGATGGTCGATCAAGCGCCGATCCGCCTGAAAAACGGGATACGGCGCGGATGGTAAACGAAAATGCTCAAGACATGTACATGCCGCCGTTCACGTGCAGCGTCGTGCCGGTGATGTAACCGGCCTGCGGCGATGCGAGGAACGCGACGGCGTGTGCAATGTCTTCCGGGCTGCCGAGGCGGCCGAGCGGAATCTGCGTTTTCAGTGCGGCCTGCTGCTCTTCCGGCAGCGTCTTCGTCATGTCGGTATCGATGAAGCCAGGCGCGACGCAGTTCACGGTGATGCCGCGGCTGCCGATCTCACGCGCGAGCGCACGCGTCATGCCCGCCACGCCGGCCTTCGCGGCCGCGTAGTTCGCCTGGCCCGGATTGCCGGCCGAACCGACCACCGACGTGATGTTGATGATGCGGCCGCCGCGCGCCTTCATCATCGGACGCAGCACCGCACGCGACAGGCGGAACACCGACTTCAGGTTCGTATCGATCACCGCGTCCCAGTCCTCGTCCTTCATGCGCATCGCGAGTTGATCCTGCGTGATGCCGGCATTGTTGACGAGCACGTTCAGCGCGCCGAACTCCTTCACGGTCGCGTCGATCAGCGCTTCGGCGGCGGCGGCGTCGTTGACGTTCAGCACCGCGCCGCGGCCCGTCACGCCGGCCTCCGCGAAGGCAGCCGTGATCGCGGCGGCGCCCGACTCGCTCGTCGCCGTGCCGATCACCGTCGCGCCGAGGCGCGCGAGTTCGAGCGCAATCGCACGGCCGATGCCGCGCGATGCGCCGGTCACGATCGCGACCTGTTTATCGAGAGTCTTTTCCATGAATCGAATATCCATCTCTTGAGGAACGGCGCCGCGTTACGCGGTCACCAGCTTGAGCGCTTCGTCGAGCGACGCCGGATCGAACACCGATGCGCCCGTCAGGTTGCCGTCGATGCGCTTCGTCAGGCCCGCGAGCACCTTGCCCGGCCCGCATTCGATCACGTGCGTGACGCCCGTGCCCGCGATGTGCTTCACGCATTCGACCCAGCGCACGGGCCCCGCCGCCTGGCGCACGAGCGCGTCCTTGATCGCGGCCGGATCGCTGACGACCGCGACGTCGATGTTGTTCACCACCGGAATCTGCGGCGCCTTCACCTCGACGTTCGCCAGATAGTCGCGCAGCTGATCCGACGCGGGCTTGAGCAGCGACGAGTGGAACGGCGCGGACACCGGCAGCGGCAGCGCGCGCTTCGCGCCCTTCGCCTTCGCGACTTCGCATGCCTTTTCGACGGCCGCCTTCGCGCCCGCGATCACGACCTGCGCCGGTGCATTGAAGTTCACGGCTTCGACCACGCCTTCGCTCGACGCTTCCGCGCACACGGCGCGCACGGTATCGTCATCGAGGCCGAGGATCGCGGCCATCCCGCCCTGACCGACCGGCACCGCGGTCTGCATCGCCTGCGCACGGAAGCGCACGAGCGGCACCGCGTCCTTGAACGCGATCGCACCGGCGGCGACGAGCGCAGTGTATTCGCCGAGGCTGTGCCCCGCGACGATCGACGGCGCCGGACCGCCCGCCTGCTGCCACGCGCGATAGCACGCATAGGCGGCCGTCAGCATCACCGGCTGCGTATTCGTCGTCAGATTCAGTTCTTCGGCAGGGCCTTCGGCGATTAGCTTGCCGAGATCCTGGTTCAGCGCATCGGACGCTTCCTGCAGCGTCTCGCGCACGACGGCGAGATCGGCGAATGCGTTCAGCATGCCGACGGACTGCGAGCCCTGCCCCGGAAAAACGAATGCAAATTTCATATCGTCCCCAATTGAATCGGTTCGAGCGGCGCGCACGAACGGCGCGCCGAAGGGAGCGCGCGCCATGCGCGCGCGACGGATCAGTAGCGGAAGACCGACGCGCCCCACGTGAAGCCGCCGCCGACGCCTTCGATCAGCACGTGCTGACCGCGCTGGATGCGGCCGTCGCGCACCGCGGCATCGAAGGCGAGCGGAATCGACGCGGCGGACGTGTTGCCGTGCTCGCCGACCGTCACGACCATGCGTTCCTGCGGCAGCCCGAGCTTGCGGCACGTGCTCGTCATGATCCGGATGTTGGCCTGATGCGGAATCAGCCAGTCGACCTGCTCGGGCGCGAGATTTGCCTTCGCGAGCGCTTCGATCGCGACCTTCTCGAGCACGTTGACCGCGAGCTTGAACACGGCTTGTCCGTCCATGTGCAGGAACGCGCTGCCGTCGATCACGCCGCGGTTCACGTTGCCCGGCGTGCACAGGATGTGCGAATAGCTGCCGTCCGCGTGCAGCGCGCTGCCGAGCACGCCCGGCTCTTCGGAGGCGGACAGGATCACCGCGCCCGCGCCGTCGCCGAACAGCACACAGGTGGTGCGGTCCTTGAAATCGAGAATGCGCGAGAACGTCTCCGCGCCGACGACGAGCGCCGTGCGGTGCTGGCCGCTGCGGATGAAGCTGTCGGCCGTCGCCATCGCATACGCGAACCCCGAGCACACGGCCTGAACGTCGAACGCCGCCCCGCCGTTCTTGATGCCGAGCTTGTTCTGCAGCAGGCACGCGGTGCTCGGAAACACGAAATCGGGGGTCGAAGTCGCGACGATGATCAGGTCGATCGACTGCGGATCGATATCGGCCGCCTCGATCGCGCGGCGCGACGCCTCGAGCGCGAGATCGCTCGTCGTCACGTCCGGCGCGGCGAAATGGCGCGCGTGGATGCCCGTGCGTGCCACGATCCATTCATCGCTCGTCTCGATACCTTCCTTCGCAAGACGATCGGCGAGCTGCTGGTTCGTGACACGGTCGGGCGGCAGATAGCTGCCCGTGCCGAGCACGCGGGAATAGAGAGTCGATTGGGCCATTTATGCTTTAGAGGATTGCGCAGCGGAAGGTTCGGCGTGATGGCCTGCGGCCGGGCTCGCGGGGCCCGCACCGCCTGCGTCGTGTTCGCCGTCGCCGAGCGACACCGAATTGTCCGCCATCGCGCGCGTGAGGCGCTCCAGCACGCCGTTTTTGACGGCATCATACCCGCGTTTGATCGCCCACTCAAACGCGTACGCGTCGGCCGAACCGTGGCTCTTGATCACGAGGCTCTTCAGCCCCAGCAGCGCCGCGCCGTTGTACTGTCGATGGTCGACGCGCTTCTTGAAGCGCATCAGCACGGGCAGCGCGAGCAGCGCCATCAGCTTCGACAGCAGCGAACGGCCGAACTCCTCGCGGATGATGTCGGAGAGCATCTGCGCGAGCCCTTCCGACGTCTTCAGCGCGACGTTGCCGACGAAGCCGTCGCAGACGATCACGTCCACGGTGCCCTTGTAGATGTCGTTGCCTTCGACGTTGCCGCGGAAATTGAGCGTGCTCGCGCGCAGCAGTTCGCCGGCGCGCTTGATCGTCTCGTTGCCCTTGATCACTTCTTCGCCGATGTTCAGCAGGCCGATCGTCGGTCGGTCCTTGCCTTCGAGCGCCGCGACGAGCGCGTGGCCCATCTCCGCGAACTGCAGCAGATGCTGCGGTTCGCAGTCGACGTTCGCACCGAGGTCGAGCATCATCGTGTAGCCGGTCGGATTCGGCAGCGAGAACGCGATCGCGGGCCGCTCGATACCGGGCAGCGTCTTCAGCACGTAACGCGACACGGCCATCAGCGCGCCGGTGTTGCCGGCCGAGATGCACGCCTGCGCCTCGCCGTCCTTCACGTGATTCAGCGCGACGCGCATCGAAGAATCCTTCTTCTTGCGCAGCGCGACTTCGACAGGATCGTCCATCGCCACGACTTCGGTGGCGGGCACGATGGACAGCGCGGGATCGTCGAGGGCTTTCAGCTTCTTGAGCTGCGCGCGGATCGCGCTTTCGATGCCGACGAGCATCAGATGCGCATCGGGATGCGCACGAACGAACTTGACTGCCGCGGGAACGGTCACGGACGGGCCGTGGTCGCCTCCCATGCAGTCGATTGTGAGCTTTACGGTCATGGAATGCGACGAATTTCAGGCACAAAAAAGCGGCAGTTGAATGCCACCTTTTTGTTGAGCCAGGAAAGTGTCAAGCGAACCAGTTGTCACGCGAACGGCCATCGTAGCGCGCAACGCACGAGGAGACGCTTAGTCGTTCTTCGTCTTGACGACTTTCTTGCCGCGATAGTAGCCGTTCGGGCTGATGTGGTGACGCAGATGCACTTCACCCGTGCTCGGCTCGACTGCCAGCGGCGCTGCCGTCAGGAAATCGTGCGAACGATGCATGCCGCGCTTCGACGGCGACTTCTTGTTTTGCTGGACTGCCATGACTAACTCCTAAAAATTTTCCGGATTCTAACACAGCCCGATCCGGCGCTTAACTACCCTGGCCCACGGCCCTTACGCCTTCCCGCGCCACACTGCTCAGTGTTTCTTGCTGCCGTCCCCGCCCTTCTTCAGCGCTTCGAGCGCTGCGAACGGATTCGGCCGTTTGCCTTCGTCCCCGGCGTCGTCGGACTCCTCGTCCGCCTCTTCCGAAGGACCGCTCGCACCCGACACGAGGCTTTCGTGAACCGCCGGGCAAACCTCGTGCTTGGGCACGAGCGGCAGCGAAAGCAGCAACTCCTCCTCGATCAAGTCGACGAGATCGAACTGGCGCGAGCCCACGATCACATCGGCTTCATCGTCGTCGAGCGGAAATTCCTCGGCTTCTTCTTCGGTCGCGACGATCCGGTACACCATGTCGACGTCGAACGCCTGATCGTACGGGGTCATGCAGCGCTGGCACGTGAGCCATGCGTGGCCGTGCAGCGCGAGGCGCAGATACGGCTGCTGCCCGTCGGTGCCGTCGTCCTGCAGTTCCTTCTGCGTGAACCCCTCGGCCTGCCACGTGAATACCGTGTCGCGATCGGGCGCGTCCACCGGCACCTCGTTCAACATGCGCGGCAGTTGCGAGAGGCGCACCGCGCCTGCTGCCTGCCGCCCGCTGCGGGCGAATTCGAACAGGTCGACCGCGTGCGGATCGAGCGCTGCCGCAGGTTTGCCAGAAGAAGTGTTCATGTGCGCTCCCTGCAAGTCGATCCGGCTTGGCGCCGCGTACTTCCGAAGACCCGGCCGGCACCTGAACGGGAGCCTGCCGATGAAAAGCGGGAAAGCATACCTGTTTTACCTTTTTCAGTCAATCACTTAAGCTTGCGTCCGCGCAACGTCGCGCAAGCCCCGACGACTCACCGATTCCATCGACCATGCCGGATACCGTTTGCCGCCCGCCGCGGCTGATTCTCGCCTCCAGTTCCCGCTACCGCCGCGCGCTGCTCGAGCGCCTCGCCGTACCGTTCGACGTCGTGTCGCCCGACCTCGACGAAACGCCGCTCGCCGGCGAAACGCCCGCTGCGACCGCGCTGCGCCTTGCGGCCGCGAAAGCGCGCGCGGTGGCCGCGACGATCGACGCGCCCGACGGCGTGCTCGTGATCGGGTCGGACCAGGTCGCCACCTTCGACGGGCTGCAGATCGGCAAGCCCGGCACGCATGAACGCGCGCTCGCGCAGCTCGTGTCGATGCAGGGACGCGAAGTCGAATTCCACAGCGCGCTGAGCCTCTACGACAGCCGCACCGGCGAAGTGCAGACCGAGGACGTCGTGACGCGCGTGCGCTTCCGCTCGCTGCCCGAAGCCGAGCTCGACGCCTATCTGCGCGCCGAAACGCCGTACGACGTGGCCGGCAGCGCGAAATCCGAAGGGCTCGGCATCGCGCTGCTCGATGCGATCGATTCGGACGATCCGACCGCGCTCGTCGGCCTGCCGCTGATCGCGCTGACGCGGATGCTGCGCGCCGTCGGCTATCCGCTGTTCGCAGCGCAAGGAGCACGCGCATGACGGCCGGCACGCTATATCTCGTCCCCAATACGCTCGGCGAAGGCGACGCGTCGATGCTCGCCGCCGTGCTGCCTGCCGCCGTGCAGGCGCGCGCCGGCACGCTCGGCTACTACATCGGCGAAAACGCGAAGACGACGCGCGCGTTCCTGAAGAAGATCGGCACGTCGCGGCCGATCCAGGACATCGAGATCCGCGAACTGAACGTCAATACGCCGGCCGGCGAGGTCGACCGGCTGCTCGCGCCGGTACTGGCCGGCACGGACGCGGGGCTCGTCTCGGAAGCCGGCTGTCCGGCCGTCGCCGACCCGGGCGCGTTGCTCGTGCGACGCGCGCACGAACGCGGCGTGAAGGTCGTGCCGCTCGTCGGGCCGAGCTCGATTCTGCTCGCACTGATGGCGTCGGGGCTGAACGGCCAGAGTTTCGCGTTCAACGGCTATCTGCCGGTCGACGCGGCCGCGCGTGCCAAGCGACTGCGCGAACTCGAGCAGGTCTCGCGCAAGGCGCGCCAGACGCAG
This sequence comes from Burkholderia multivorans ATCC BAA-247, assembly GCF_000959525.1. Taxonomy (NCBI): domain Bacteria; kingdom Pseudomonadati; phylum Pseudomonadota; class Betaproteobacteria; order Burkholderiales; family Burkholderiaceae; genus Burkholderia; species Burkholderia multivorans. Next base: position 1,281,283 of record NZ_CP009832.1, on the reverse strand, counting down.
ATCTTTATCGAGACACCCTACCGGAACCAGGCGATGCTCGACACGCTCGTCGCGACGTGCGCGCCGTCGACGCAGATCTGCGTCGCGGCCGATCTGACGCTCGCGACCGAGACGATCGCGACGCGCACGGCGGCCGACTGGAAAAAGGCGCCTGCGCCGAATCTGCACAAGCGCCCTGCGATTTTCCTGCTGCTCGCGCACTGAGGCGGCACCCGGCGCCGCGGCATGCGGCGCCGGGGCCCGATCGCCGAATCCGCCGGCCGCCGCCGCGCGACGCCGCCCCGCCCGTCAGCGCAACTGAACCGACGCGCCGGCGGCCGTCAACGCCTTCATCGCGGCGCCGCCGACGGCCGCGCCGAACTTGCGTGCGACGCGGTTCGTCAGGCTTTCCTTGACCGTATAGTCGACGAGATCCGGTGCCTTGATGACCTCGCGTGCGACGGAGTCGGTCGTGCCGTAGCCGTCGGCGAGACCGAGCTCGACGCTCTTCTCGCCGGTCCAGAACAGCCCGGAGAACATGTCGGGCGTTTCGTGCAGCCGCTTGCCGCGGCCGTCCTTCACCGCCTTGATGAACTGCGCGTGGACCTGATCGAGCAGTTCCTGCGCATGCGCGTCCATCTTCGGCGTTTCCGGCGAGAACGGATCGTAAAAGCCCTTGTTTTCGCCCGACGTATGCAGCCGGCGCTCGACGCCGAGCTTGCCCATCAGCCCGGTGAAGCCGAAGCCGTCCATCAGCACGCCGATCGACCCGACGATGCTCGCCTTGTCGACGAAGATCTTGTCGGCCGCGGACGCGATGTAATAGCCGCCCGACGCGCACATGTCGGTCACGACCACGTACAGCGGCTTGTCCGGATACTTGCCGCGCAGGCGCCGGATCTCGTCGTAAACCATCCCGGCCTGCACGGGGCTGCCGCCCGGGCTGTTGATCCGCAGCACGACGCCGGCCGTGCCGTCGTCCTCGAATGCGGCGTCGAGCGCGGTGTTGATGTCCTCGGCGTTCGCATTGGTGCCGGCCGCGATTTCGCCGTCGATCGTCACGAGCGCCGTGTGCCGCCCGCCCGACGCGAATTTCGCGTCGCTCGAGAAGTCGATCAGCGCGAATGCGAACAGCAGGAACACCGCGAGAAACGCGAAGCGGAAGAAGATCTTCCAGCGCCGTGCCGCGCGCTGCTCTTTGACGGCCGCGAGCGCGATCCGCTCGAGCGCGGCGCGCTCCCAGTTCAGCTCGCGATTGTCGGGGCGGGACGAGGATTCGGGGAAATTCGGTTGATCGGTCATGCAGGATTGTCGTCAGTCTTGCGTGGCGGGACGCAGGTCCGCGTCGGGAAGCCAGAATACCGCACGCCCGTCGGGCGTGTCGCGCTCGTCGACTTCGACCGGCCGCAGCCGCCCGCCGCGGCACGGGCCGCCGACGCACTGCCCCGTGTCGGGCGCGTAAATCGCGCCGTGCGTCGCGCACATCAGATAGAGCCCCGACGATTCGAAGAACTGGCCCTCGGCCCAGTCGAGCTCCATCGGCACGTGCGCGCAGCGGTTCAGATAGCCGTAGGCGCGGCCGTCGTAGCGCACGAAGAACACGACCGCCTGCTCGCCGCGCAGCGTCGCGTCGACGCGCACGCCGGCGCCGCCGTCGACCAGCGCGTCCGACGCGCAGACGCGCACCGCGTCCGTAGCGGGCGCCGCGCTCATGCGTGCTCCCTGAGCCATTCGGCCAGCGCGTTGACGTCGGGCGCGACGAAGCGCGGCGCGAGCGCGGCCAGCGCGTCGGCGGTATGCGCGCCGTACGCGACGCCGACGCCGGCCGCCCCGGCGCTCGCGGCCATCTGCAGGTCGTGGGTCGTGTCGCCGATCATCACGGTGCGCGCCAGATCCTGCCCCAGTTCGCGGGACAGCTCGTGCAGCATGGCCGGATGCGGCTTCGAGAACGTTTCGTCCGCGCAGCGCGTCGCGTCGAACAGGCTCGTCAGCTTCGACTGGTCGAGCACGCGATTCAGCCCGACGCGGCCCTTGCCGGTCGCGACCGCGAGCAGGTAGCCGAGGTCGCGCAGTTCCGCGAGCAGTTCCCGCACGCCGGCGAACAGCTCGATGCGCTGATCGTCGAGCAGATAGTGATAGCGGTAGCGCTCGGCGAGCCGCGGATAATCGGACGGATCGAGCGTCGGCGCCGTGATGCGCAGCGCGTCGCGCAGCCCGAGCCCGATCACGTAGCGCGCGGATTCGTCGGACGGTTTCGGCAGACCGAGATCGCGGCATGCGGCCTGGATGCTGTGCGCGATGTGCGCGGTCGAATCCATCAGCGTGCCGTCCCAGTCGAAGACGATCAGATCAAATTGCTGTCGGGGCATGCGGTTCAGGCGGTATCGCGCAGTGCGCTCAGTTGATCGAGAAAGTGCCGGCATTCGGCCGGCAGCGGCGCGTCGAACTGCAGCGCGTCGCCGCTCAGCGGATGCGCGAGCCGCAGCCGATGCGCGTGCAGGAACATCCGTTTCAGCGACGGTTGCGCATTCGCGCGCGCCAGCGCCTTGTTCAGTGCGAAATCGCCATACTTCGCGTCGCCGACGATCGGCAGACCGAGATGCGCGAGGTGCACGCGAATCTGATGGGTCCGACCCGTTTTGAGTTCCGCTTCGACGAGCGCATAGTCGGGCCAGCGCTCGACGAGATTGAATACGGTGTGCGACGCGAGGCCGTCGTCCTGCACGCGCACGCGGCGCTCGCCGTCCGCGGTCGTGTACTTGAACAGCGGCGCCTTGACCGCGCGGCGACGGCCCCAGTCGGCCTGCCATTCGCCGTGCACGCAGGCGAAATAGCGCTTGTCGATGCGGTTTTCGCGGATCTGCTCGTGCAGCGCGACGAGTGCGGTACGCTTTTTCGCGAGCATCAGCACGCCGGACGTCTCGCGGTCGAGCCGGTGCACGAGTTCGAGGAATTTCGCGCGCGGGCGCGCCTGCCGGAGCTGCTCGATCACGCCGAACGCGACACCGCTGCCGCCGTGCACGGCGACGCCGGCCGGCTTGTCGATCACGAGCATCGCGTCGTCTTCGAACAGCACGTCGAACTGCGCGGGCGGCACGATGGGCGCGTCGGCGCGCGCCAGGTCGGCCGCGGCCACGCGCACGGGCGGCACGCGCACGACGTCGCCGAACGCGAGCCGGTACTGCGCATCGACGCGCCCCTTGTTCACGCGCACTTCGCCGCTGCGCAGGATCCGGTAAATATGGCTTTTCGGCACGCCCTTGCAGACGCGCAACAGGAAATTGTCGATCCGCTGACCGGCTGCACTTTCGTCGATCTGGATCATGGAGACCTGACCGCTTGCGACCGAATTCTGGGATATTTTGCCTAACTCATTCATACTGAATATAATTTTGCCCAGCCTGACGTTGCGGGCGGCCTGATCGGCCGACCCGGCCCAACCGGGCAAGGCGCAAGCGCAAACCGTCATTTTACTTGCGCCGGGGGTCCGCTGCTCGCCCCTTATCAAAGAGAAGCAGCAAGTTGCACGCACGGCGCCGACCGTCGGCAAGGATCGCGCCCACAGGCGGATTCGGTCGGCAAGGCGCCGCGGTAACGGAAAGTTGGTTGAAAAGAATTTGATTGGCAGCGCGGCGGCGCGACATGTGTCCGCACGGGCTGCCGGTTGCGAAAATTACGGCGTTGCGCCCGATTTGGCCCCGCGAAGCGTGCGGGGCTTGGCGACGTCAAACCAAGGAAGTACACCCCAAGCGGGAAAGTCGGGCTGGATTCGATACTCCCCGCTGCGGCCCAAGCCGCAGCATCTGCCGCCCGTCGGCGCGCGCGACGCATTGCGCGCGCCCGTGGCAATGCCGGTCTCAGGCTTAGCGCGCTTTCGCAGCGTGCGGTGTGTGGACGCCGTGCTTTGAAGCCGTGTTCGCAGGTGCCCTATGGCCGCCGGCCCGTCGTTCGGGTCCAAGCGCCTCTTCAGGCAATTCTCCCCGCCATCGTTCCCGCTCCAGCGTGCTTGTGACAACACAACAAGGTGCGGCCTGCCGTCGTGTCCGCCCTCGCGCCTGACAACCGCGAGGCGCCGCCTGCAGAGCCGCCTGGAGTCGTTCATGAAACGCATGCTGTTCAATGCGACGCAGCAGGAGGAGCTGCGCGTCGCCATCGTCGATGGGCAAAAGCTCATCGACATCGACATCGAGACAGCCGGGCGCGAACAGCGCAAAGGCAATATCTACAAGGGTGTCGTCACGCGCATCGAGCCGTCGCTCGAAGCGTGCTTCGTCAACTACGGCGAAGACCGTCACGGCTTCCTGCCGTTCAAGGAAGTCGCCCGCCAGTACTTCAAGGACGGCGTCGACATGCGCTCGGCGCGCATCCAGGACGCGCTGCGCGAAGGCCAGGAACTGATCGTTCAGGTCGAAAAGGAAGAGCGCGGCAACAAGGGCGCCGCCCTCACCACGTTCATCTCGCTCGCCGGCCGCTACCTCGTGCTGATGCCGAACAACCCGCGCGGCGGCGGCGTGTCGCGCCGGATCGAGGGCGACGAGCGTCAGGAACTGCGCGAAACGATGGCGCAGCTGCAGATTCCGGACGGCATGAGCATGATCGCCCGCACCGCGGGGATCGGCCGCAGCGCCGAGGAACTGCAGTGGGACCTGAACTACCTGCTGCAGCTCTGGCGCGCGATCGAAGCCGCATCGCAAAGCGGCAATCCCGGCCAGCCGATGCTGATCTATCTGGAATCGAGCCTCGTGATCCGCGCGATCCGGGACTATTTCCAGCCCGACATCGGCGAAATCCTGATCGACACGACCGAGATCTACGATCAGGCCCGCGCATTCATGGACATCGTGATGCCGGACAACGTGTCGAAGGTGAAGCGCTACCACGACGACGTGCCGCTGTTCTCGCGCTTCCAGATCGAGCACCAGATCGAAACGGCCTACTCGCGCACGGTGCCGCTGCCGTCGGGCGGCGCGATCGTGATCGACCACACCGAAGCGCTCGTCGCGATCGACGTGAACTCGGCGCGCGCCACCAAGGGCGCCGACATCGAGGAAACGGCGACCCGCACGAACCTCGAAGCGGCCGACGAAGTCGCCCGCCAGCTGCGCCTGCGCGACCTCGGCGGCCTGATCGTGATCGACTTCATCGACATGGAGTCGGCGAAGAGCCAGCGCGAAGTCGAGCAGCGCCTGAAGGACGCGCTCAAGCATGACCGCGCGCGCGTCCAGATGGGCAAGATCTCGCGCTTCGGCCTGATGGAGCTGTCGCGCCAGCGTCTGCGTCCGGCGCTGTCGGAAGGCAGCCACGTGACCTGCCCGCGCTGCAACGGCACGGGCCACATCCGCGACACCGAATCGTCCGCGCTGCAAGTGCTGCGGATCATTCAGGAAGAAGCGATGAAGGAAAACACCGCGGCGATCCACTGCCAGGTGCCGGTCGAAGTGACCGCCTTCCTGCTCAACGAAAAGCGTCAGGAAATCAACAAGATCGAGTCGCGCTTCAAGGTCGGCATCGTGCTGATCCCGAACAAGCACCTCGACACGCCGCACTACAAGCTCGAACGCCTGCGTCACGATGACGCACGCCTCGACGATCCGCGTGCCTCGTGGAAGATGGCCGAGGAAGCGGCGCGCGAACTGGAGTCGGAAACCGGCTACAGCAAGCGCGCGGCCGACGTGAAGCCGAAGCAGGAAGCGGCGGTCAAGGGCATCACGCCCGAGCGTCCGGCACCGAGCGCGGCCCCGCAGCGTCCGGTCGAGCCGACAGCGGCACCGGCCCCCGCGCCGGTCGCGCAGCCGAGCGGCGGCTTCATCGGCTGGCTGAAGGGCCTGTTCGGCATGTCGGCCGCTCCGGCGCCCGCGCCGGTCGCACCGGCACCGGCGAAGGAACAGGCGGCCCGTCCGGCCCGCGAACGCACCGAGAAGACCGAGCAGCGCGGCGAACGCGGCGGCGATCGCAACCGCAATCGTCGCGGCGGCAACGGGCAGCAGGCGCCAGGCGGTCGCGACCAGGCGGCCGCAGGCCGCGGCCAGCCGCAACGTCAGGAACGCGAAGGCAAGGAAGCGCGCGAGCCGCGTGAAGGTCGCGAGGGTCGTGAAGGTCGCGAGAACCGCGAAGCTCGCGAAGGCCGTGAGGGTCGCGAAGGCCGCGCACCGCGCGAAGCACGCGAACCGCGCGAGAACCGCGAGCCGCGTGAAGCCCGTGAACCGCGCGAGCGCGCCGAGCAGCCGGAGGCCGTCGAGTCCGCCCGCGGCGAGCGCCAGGAACGCGGCGAGCGTCGCGAGCGCGGCGAACGCCGCAAACCGCAGCATGCGGCGACGCTGGAAACCGTGAACCGCGGCGAAAGCCATCCGGAACAGGACGCCGACAAGGCGGCCGCCGCCGCCCTGCCGGGCGCGGACGTCGCAGCGGATGCCGAAGCCGGCGCGCGTGACGGCGAAGAGCGCCGCCGCCGCCGCCGCGGCCGTCGCGGCGGTCGTCGCGAGCGTGACGAGGAAGGCGCAGTGGTCGATCAGGCCGAAGCGGGCCTCGACGGCGAAGCCGCCGCGCAGCCGGCGGCGCACGAAGCGCCGGCGGCCGCCGAGCCGGCCCACGCGAACGCGCCGGCTACCGTCGCGGCAGCCGCTGCGGCCGGTGTGATCGTCGCCGAGACGGTCGTCGAACAGCGTGCCGAATCGGTCGCGGTCGATACGCCGTCGGCTCCGGCACATGCCGACAGTGACTCCGTCGCCGTCGCCGAACCGGTCGTCGCCGCCGCACCCGCTGCGGCACCGGCCCCGGTCGTCGCACCGGCCGCCGACGTCGAAGCGGGCCCCGTTGCGCTCGCCGTTTCGCCGACCGACGCGTTCGAAGTGCCGGCCGGCGTGGAAGCGCCGGTTGCCGTCGACGTGCAGCCGGCCGACACGGCAGTCGTTGCCGAGGCAGCGCCGGCCGTGGCGGCACCGGCAGTATCGGCCGCACCGGCTGTCGCACCGGCGCCGGTCGAAGCAGCACCGGTCGAACCGGTCGCGGCTCCGGCTCCTGCACCGGCTGCCGCTTCGGCACCCGCCGTCGCCCAGCCTTCCGCCGCGCCCGCTTCGGCGAGCCTGGAAGCCGTGCTGCAGCAGGCGGGCCTCGTGTGGGTGAATACCGACGCGGAGAAGCTGCGTGCGGCGCAGGAAGCCGCATCGCGTCTGCCGCGCCCGGTGCGCACGCCGCGCGAGCGCAAGCCGCTGCCGCCGGTCGACACGACGCCGATGCAGCAGGTCGAGACGACGCACCGCTAAGCGGCGCATCGTCCGTCCCAGAAAAGCCCGCCCGCCGGCGGGCTTTTTCACATCCGCGCTACGGGTTTCCGCTCACGCGGCCCGGCGCGCGGCTTACGGCTAAAATACAGGCTTGGTTCGCCTATCTTTCAACATGTCCCGACGCATCATTCCTCTCGCCGACGTCAGCGGCGTGCCGGACGTTTCCGGCGTGCCGCACGCGCCGGACGGCACGCTCGCCGACACGTTCGGCCGGCCGCTGCGCGACCTGCGCATCTCGGTGACGGATCGCTGCAACTTCCGCTGCGTGTACTGCATGCCACGCGAGGTCTTCGGCAAGGACTATCCGTTCCTGCCGCACAGCGCGCTGCTCACGCACGAGGAGATCGAGCGCGTCGCGCGGATCTTCGTCGCGCACGGCGTCGAAAAGATTCGCATCACCGGCGGCGAGCCGCTGCTGCGCAAGAACCTCGAGTTCCTGATCGAGCGGCTCGCACGCCTGACCACGCGCGACGGCCGCCCGCTCGACCTCACGCTGACGACCAACGGCTCGCTGCTGGCACGCAAGGCGCGCGCGCTGAAGGACGCCGGCCTCACGCGCGTGACGGTCAGCCTCGACGCGCTCGACGATGCGCTGTTCAAACGGATGAACGACGCGGACTTCGCGAGCGCCGACGTGCTCGACGGCATCTTCGCCGCGCAGGCCGCAGGGCTCGCGCCCGTGAAGGTCAACATGGTCGTGAAGCGCGGCACGAACGACACCGAGATCCTGCCGATGGCCGAGCGCTTTCGCGGCACCGGCGTGATCCTGCGCTTCATCGAATACATGGACGTCGGCACGTCGAACGGCTGGAACATGACCGAGGTGCTGCCGTCGGCCGACGTCGTCGCGCGGATCGCCGAGCGCTTCCCGCTCGTGCCGCTCGAGCCGCATACGGCCGCCGAAACCGCGCAGCGCTGGGGCTACGCGGACGGCAGCGGCGAAATCGGCGTGATCTCGAGCGTCACGCAGGCGTTCTGCGGCGACTGCACGCGCGCGCGGCTGTCGACCGAAGGCAAGCTCTATCTGTGCCTGTTCGCGTCGAGCGGCCACGATCTGCGTGCGCTCGTGCGCGGCGGCGCGACCGACGCCGAGATCGCGACCGCGATCGCGCGCATCTGGCATGCACGCACCGACCGCTACTCGCAGCTGCGCGGCAGCGCCGCCGCGGCGGACGCGGCCGACGGCGCGCGCAAGCGCGTCGAGATGTCGTACATCGGCGGCTGAACGGGCCGTCGCTTTGCACGATGTCCGCTTCCTCCGCCCGCCCCCCGATCGCCGGCCTGCTGCTCGCCGGCGGCCGCGCGACCCGCATGGACGGCGTCGACAAGGGACTGCAACAGCTCGACGATGTGCCGCTCGCGCTGCACGTGCTGCGCCGGCTCGCCCCGCAGGTCGACGAGGTGCTGATCAGCGCGAATCGCCATCTCGATCGCTACGCGACGCTCGGCGCGCCGTTCGGTGCGCGCGTCGTGCCCGACGACACGGCCGACTTCCCCGGCCCGCTCGCCGGGCTGCTGGCCGGCATGCGCGCCGCGAGCGCGCCGCTCGTCGCGTGTGCGCCGTGCGATTCCCCGTATCTGCCCGCCGATCTCGTCGCGGCGCTGCACGCGGCGCTCGATGCGCAGCATGCGGACATCGCGATGGCGGTCAGCGTCGACGCCCAAGGTGCACGCTCGCCGCAGCCGACGTTCGCGCTGCTGCGCACGTCGCTGGCCGTCGATCTCGCCGCGCGGCTCGCGGCCGGCGATCGCAAGGTGCGTGCGTGGTACGCGCGCCACAAGACGACCGAAGTCGAGTTTCATGACGAGCGTGCGTTTTACAATGCCAACTCCTGGCAGGAACTCGCCGCGCTAGCCCGCCGCTGACGGCGCCGGCGCCGCCGTTCCCGCGCGCCGCCCCGCCGCTCGCGACCGCGCCACGCACACTGCTCGCGCCTCCGGCCACGAACCCTGTACGCCTTGCGGCGCAGTCCGACGATGATCACGCAACCCTCGCCCGCTCCCCGAGCCGCACCCGATTCCGACCTGCCGCTGTCGCTCGCCGACGCGCAGGCGCTCGCCTGCCGTTTCGCGACACCGGTCGCCGCCAGCGAATCCGTGCCGTTGCGCGACGCGCTTCATCGCGTGCTCGCCGCCGACGTGCGCGCACCGTTCGACATTCCCGCGTACGACAATTCGGCGATGGACGGCTATGCGTTCGACGGCGGTGCGTGCGCGTCGGCGCACGGCGACGTCGCGATGCGCGTCGTCGGCACCGCGCTCGCCGGCCATCCGTTCGACGGCGCCGTGCCGGCCGGCGCATGCGTACGCATCATGACGGGTGCGCCGATGCCGGCCGGATGCGACACCGTGATTCCGCAGGAACGCGTGCATGTCGACGACGACGGAATCCGCTTCGCCGCACGCGAAATCGCGCGCGGCGCGAACTGCCGCAAGGCCGGCGAGGATCTCGCACGCGGTGCATGCGCGCTCGCGGCAGGCCGCATCCTGCGCGCCGCCGACATCGGCCTGCTCGCGTCGTTCGGCATCGCGCACGTGACGGTGCGACGCCGCGTGCGCGTCGCGGTGTTTTCGACCGGCGACGAATTGCGGGAGCCGGGCGCCGCGCTCGAACGCGGGGCGCTCTACGACAGCAATCGCGCGATGCTGATTGCGATGCTCGAACAGTTGCACGTCGACGTGCTCGATCTCGGCATCGTCCGCGACGATCCGGCCGCGCTCGAAGCAGCATTGCGCGACGCGGTCGCGCGCGATGCCGACGCGGTGATCACGTCGGGCGGCGTGTCGGTCGGCGAAGCGGATTTCACGCGCGACGTGATGGCGCGGCTCGGCGAAGTCACGTTCGCGAGCCTCGCGCTGCGCCCGGGCCGGCCGCTCGCCGTCGGCACGCTCGCGCGCGGCGACGGCGCACCGGGCCACGCGCTGTTCTTCGGGCTGCCCGGCAATCCCGTCGCCTCCGCTGTCACCTTCGACGCCATCGTGCGCGCGGCGCTGCTGACGCTCGCGGGCGCCTGCGTGCCGCCGCCGGCGATGTACACCGCGTACACCACGCAAGCGTTGAAAAAGCGCGCGGGCCGCACCGAATATCTGCGCGGCATCGCGACGCGCGCAGCGGACGGGCGCTGGCACGTCGCACCGGCCGGCTCGCAGAGCTCTGCATCGCTGAGCGGCCTCGCGGCCGCCAACTGTTTCATCGTCCTGGGCCACGATGCCGCGGCAGTCGACGCGGGCGCCCCGGTCGACATCCTGCCGTTCGGCAGCCTGATCTGACTCTGAATCCAACTATCGGTATCTCTCTACGGGGGCATTCTGCACATGAAGAAACAAATCTCGTCGATCGCCGCGGGGCAGACCGCGAAAGCGCTGATCCTCGTCTATCTGACGTTCAGCGTGCCGATCGTGCTGCTCGGCATCCTCGTCGCGTACGTGCGCTACGGGATGGTCGAACTGAGCACGATCCTGAGCGCGCTGCTGCTGAACGCCATCCTCGGCTTCGTGCTGCTATGGATCGCGTGCCACGCGTACAACTGGGTCGCATCGCGCTTCGGCGGCATCGAGATCGTGCTGTCCGACCCGCCGGAGGAAGCGTGAGCGACACGCCGCTGATCCGCGCGGCCGACGCGCGCGACGTCGGCGCGATCCTGGCGCTGATGCGCGAACTCGCCGAATTCGAAAAGCTCGCGCACCTGTTCGTCGCGACCGAGGCCGATCTGGCGGATGCCCTGTTCGGCGCGCATCCGGCCGCCGAAGCGCTCGTCGCCGAGCGCGACGGCGCGATCGTCGCGTATGCGCTGTTCTTCCATAACTACTCGACGTTCCTCGGCCGTCGCGGCCTCTATCTCGAGGATCTCTACGTGCAGCCGTCGCAGCGCGGCACCGGGCTCGGCACCGCAATGCTCAGGCAGCTCGCGGCGCTGGCGGTCGAGCGCCGCTGCGGCCGCTTCGAATGGTCGGTGCTCGACTGGAACCAGCGCGCGATCGACTTCTACGAGAAGATGGGCGCGACCGTGCTGCCCGACTGGCGCATCGTGCGCGTGACGGGCGATGCGCTCGACGCGCTCGCCGCACGCTAGGCGGCGTTCGCCCGTTCGATTCGAGCGCCGAAAGTAATACGCCCGAGCCGGTGCAAATCGGCTCGGGCGTGTCTCATGGGCAGGCGCCGCACCGGCACCGGCGTGTGCCGATACGTGGTCAGGTCTCGTCGGCGTCCGCGCCGTCCGCCGCTTCCGCGCCGAGCAGCCCGGCTGCCGCATCGCCGGGCAGCGCCTCGACCTGCTTCAGCTTGCGGTTCATCACGCGCGTGCGCTGCTCGGCCGCCTCGATCGAGCGCGTGACCGTCTCGAGCTGCGACTTCGTGCGTGCGAGCACGTCGCCGAACTTGCCGAACTCCGTCTTCACCGCGCCGAGCACCTGCCACACTTCGCTCGAGCGCTGCTCGATCGCGAGCGTACGGAACCCCATCTGCAGGCTGTTGAGCAACGCGGTCAGCGTGGTCGGGCCCGCCACCGTCACGCGATAGTCGCGCTGCAACAGATCGGTCAGGCCCGGACGACGCAGAATCTCAGCGTACAACCCTTCGGTCGGCAGGAACAGCAGCGCGAAATCGGTCGTGTACGGCGGCGCGACGTACTTCTCCGCGATCGTCCGCGCCTCGAGCCGCACGCGGGCCTCGAGCGCGCGCGCCGCGTCTTCGACCGCAACCGCATCCGCACGCTCCTGCGCATCGATCAGCCGCTCGTAATCCTCGCGCGGGAATTTCGCGTCGATCGGCAGCCAGACGGGCGGCGCATCGCGCACGCCCGCTTCGCGCCCCGGCAGCCGGATCGCGAACTCGACGCGCTCCGTGCTCTTCGGCACCGTCGCGACGTTCTTCGCATACTGATCGGGCGTCAGCATCTGTTCGAGCAGCGCCTCGAGCTGCACTTCGCCCCAGGTGCCGCGCGTCTTCACGTTGGTCAGCACCTTCTTCAGATCGCCGACGCCGGCCGCGAGCGTCTGCATCTCGCCGAGGCCGCGATGCACCTGCTCGAGCCGGTCGGACACGAGCTTGAACGATTCGCCGAGCCGCTGCTCGAGCGTCGCGTGCAGCTTCTCGTCGACGACGCGGCGCATCTCGTCGAGTTTCGCCGCGTTGTTGGTTTCGATGTCCTTGAGCCGCTGCTCGAGCGTCGCGCGCACTTCGCCGATGCGTCGATCGTTCGCTTCGGTCAGCTGCGTCAGTTGCCGATGCAACGTGTCGCCGAACACCCGGAGCGCCGCCGTCTGCTCTTCGCGCGCCTGCTGCGCGTGACGCAACATGCTGTCGCGCATCGCGTCGAACTGCTGCGCGTTGCCGGCGACCAGCGTCGCGAGCTGCTGCGCGAATCCTTCGATCTGGTTGTTCTGCACGGTCGCGACGCTCGTCAGCTGCGCCGCGAGCGTCTGCTGAAACTGCGCGAAACTGCCGCCCAGTTCGGTGCGCGCGCCGCGTGCGCTCTCGACGATCTCGCCGCGCAGCTCGCGTTCGAGCCGCTCCAGTGCGCGCGCCTGTGCGTGCGCCGCATCCTCGATCTGGTCGCCGAGCACGGCCGCGTCGTCGTGGCGGCCGCCGCCGCGCACCAGCGCGACGACCGCCACCGCCAGCGCGACGGCCAGCACGACGAGCGCGGCTACCAGCAACGCGATCGTCATGCGCGCGGCTTCCCGATCACGTCCGGGTTGATCGGATTCGGCGGCTGCCCGGCACGCGGCCCTTCGCCGAGCGCGGCGATCAGGTTGTCGGCCGCGAGGTTCGCCATCGCGCGGCGCGTCTTTTCCGTTGCGCTCGCGATGTGCGGCGTCAGCACGACGTTCGGCACTTCGAGCAGCGCCGGATGCACGTTCGGCTCGCCTTCGTAGACGTCGAGGCCGGCCGCCGCGATCGTGCCGTTGCGCAGCGCGGCCGCGAGCGCCGCGTCGTCGACGATCCCGCCGCGCGCGATGTTGGTCAGCGTCGCGGTCGGCTTCATCTTCGCGAGCTCGGCCGCGCCGATCGTGTGGTGGTTTTCCTTCGTATACGGCAGCACGAGCACGACGTGATCGGCACGCGCAAGCAGCGCGTCCTTCGACACGTACTCCGCGCCGAGCTCCGCCTCGATCTCGGGCGCGACGCGCGACCGGTTGTGGTAGATCACCTGCATCCCGAAGCCGCGCGCGCGACGCGCGAGCGCCTGGCCGATGCGGCCCATGCCGATCACGCCAAGCGTCGACCCGTAGATGTCGCTGCCGAGAAAGCCGTCGTAGGCCCACTTCTGCCAGTGGCCGGCACGCAGCCAGTGCTCGGATTCCGCGATCCGCCGCGCGGCGGCCATCATCAGCGCCCAGCCGAAATCGGCCGTCGACTCGTTCAGGACGTCGGGCGTGTTCGTCGCGAGCACGTTCGCCGCGTTGAACGCCGCCATGTCGAAGTTGTTGTAGCCGACCGCCATGTTCGACACGACGCGCAAGCGCGGCGCCGCCGCCAGCGTCGATGCGCCGACCGGATCGCCCGCCGTCAGCGCGCCGTCCTTGTCGGCGAGCCGCGCGGCGAGCGCGTCGGGTGCGAGTGCATCGCCGTTGTTCCAGTCGACGTCGAAATACTGCTTGAGCCGTTCGATCACGTCCGGAAAGATCGGACGCGCGACGAGGATCTTCTGCATCGCCATCTCCGCATGCGGCGGACGGCGCGCGACGCGACATGCGCCGCCGGAGCCGCCCGCGTGAGGTTGAAAATCGTCAGCTTACGCCGTGAAGAAGATCCACGACGTCAGCAGGAACACCGGCGCGAGTATCGCGACCGCCCAGCCGAGATACGCGAAAAAGCTCGGCATCTTCACGCCGCGCGACTCCGCGATCGCCTTCACCATGAAGTTCGGCGCATTGCCGATGTAGCTGTTCGCGCCCATGAACACCGCTCCGGCGGAAATCGCCGCGAGCGTCGTCGCGCCGGTCGTCATCAGCGCCTGGGCGTCGCCGCCCGCCAGGTTGAAGAACACGAGATAGGTGGGCGCGTTGTCGAGGAACGACGACAGCAGGCCGGTCGCCCAGAAATACATTGCGTCGATCGGCTTGCCGTCCGGTGCCGTGACGAGATGGACGATCGGCGCGAACGCACCGTCGGCGCCCGCGCGCAGAATCACGATCACCGGCGCAATCGTCACGAAGATGCCCGCGAACAGCTTCGCGACTTCCTCGATCGGCGCCCAGTTGAACGCGTTGCCTTCGCGCGCGGAACGCGGCGTCAGCGCGAGCGACGCGAGCGTCACGCCGATCAGCGCGACGTCGCGCACGAGGTTCTGCAGCGCGACGTGCGTGCCCCATACGTCGAACGCGATCCCCGGTTTCCAGATCCCGCTCATCAGCACGAGGCCGACCACGGCCGCCAGCAGCACGAAGTTGATCTTGCCGTCGATCGACAGCGCGCCGCCGTCGGGCGTCGGATCGAGCGCGGCCGGCCGCTCCTCGCCGCCTTTCCGGTAGAAGTACGTATCGAGCGCGAAGAACAGCGCGAGCAGCACGACGCAGATGAACAGCATCGGCAGCGCCAGATGCACCGTCGTCCAGAAGAAGCCGACGCCGTTCAGGAAGCCGAGGAACAGCGGCGGATCGCCGAGCGGCGACAGCGAACCGCCCGCATTCGCGACGAGGAAGATGAAGAAGATCACGACGTGCACGACGTGCTTGCGGTTGTCGTTGGCCCGCAGCAGCGGCCGGATCAGCAGCATCGCGGCGCCGGTCGTGCCCATCACGCTCGCGAGCAGCGTGCCCAGCGCGAGGATCGCGGTATTGAGCTTCGGCGTGCCGTGCAGATTGCCGTTCACGCAGATGCCGCCGGCGACCGTGTAAAGCGCGGTCAACAGCACGATGAACGGCACGTATTCCTCGAGCAGCGCATGCACGAGCGTGCCGAACGCGGTGCCCGCACCGAACGCGAACGCGAACGGCACGAGGAACACAACCGCCCACGCGGCGGCGATCTTGCCGAAATGGTGATGCCAGAACGCCGGTGCAACGAGCGGGAACAACGCGATGGACAGCAGGATCCCGGCGAACGGGATGCCCCAGAGTGCGGACAGCGTGGCGCCGTCGAGTGTCGCGGCCGAAGCGAACGCGGGCGCCGCGCCGAGCGCAGCCCCCGACGCCATGCCCGCCCACGCGGCATGTCGTTTCATGCGGAGTCTTCCTTGTGGTTGTTCGGTGCTGGCGAACGCGTCACGCGCCGCGTACGACGATCGCATGGACGCGATACGGACCGTGTGCGCCGAGCACGATGGTTTGTTCGATGTCGCCGGTGCGCGACGGACCCGACACGAAGTTGACCGCGCGCGGCAATTCGCCGCGCTCGGCGCGAATCAGCGCGAAGGCGTCTTCATGGCCGGCGACGATCCGCGATGCAGGGACGATCGCGATATGCGTTTCCGGCAGCAACCCCGCGGAGGCGTAGGTGTCGGGGCCGGACAGCAGCACGAGCGAGCCCGTTTCGGCCGTCGCGCAAAAGCAGCCGGTCAACCCGACGAGATCGCCGTCGACCGGCTTGCGGCATTCGACCGACAGCCCGGCCGCCGCCCAGTCGAGATCGGCCAGCGTGCGCCAGGCAATGGCGCGCATCGGCAGTTGCTGCGCGGACAGATAACGCGCGACGGCCGCCGGCACGTCGGCGAGCGAGCCGACTTCGTCGACGGTCGTCGCCATCGCGACCGCTTCCTGCATGAAGGCCGCGACGAGATCGTCGGGCACCGGCGGACGCGGCCCTTGCGGATGACGCGCGAGGTAGTCGGCGACGCCCTCGCGTTCCGCCGCATCCGGCTCGGCCGCGCGGCCCTGCGCCGCACGGATGCGCGCGAGGATGTGGCGACGGGCAGCGGAAGTGTCCATGAAGCGTCCTCGTGACGTTGGCGTTCGATACCGGCCGGATTATACCGGCCGCCTCTTCGCGCACGCACCTTCGGCCGTGCGGCCGGCGCTCACGACGCCGCGTCCTCGTCGGCCGGCTGCGCGATGCCGAACACCTGGCGCAGATACGCGAGATAGGCCTTGTCGTCGCACATGCTCTTGCCCGGCGAATCGGACAGCTTCGCGACCGGCTGCCCGTTGCAACGGACCATCTTGATCACGATCTGCAGCGGCACGTAGCCGAGATCGTTGGTCAGGTTCGTGCCGACGCCGAACGCGAGCTTGCAGCGGCCGCGGAATCGCTCGTACAGCTGCATCACCTTCGGGATGTCGAGCGCGTCCGAGAACACGAGCACCTTCGTGCGCGGGTCGCAGCGGTTCGCGTCGTAATGACGGATCATCCGCTCGCCCCACTCGAACGGGTCGCCCGAATCGTGACGCGCACCGTCGAACAGCTTGCAGAAGTACATGTCGAAGTCGTTCAGGAACGCGTCCATCCCGTAGACGTCCGACAGCGCGATCCCGAGGTCGCCGCGATATTCCTTCGCCCACATCTCGAAGCCGTAGGTCTGCGAGTCGCGCAGCCGCGGGCCGAGCGCCTGGCACGCCTGCAGGTATTCGTGCGCCATCGTGCCGAGCGGCGTGAGCCCGTGCTTCATCGCGTAGTAGACGTTGCTCGTGCCCGCGAACTGCGCGCCGAGCCCGTCGCGCAGCGTGAGCGCGACCTCCTCGTGCCAGACCTTCGAGAAGCGCCGGCGCGTGCCGTAGTCGGCGATCTTGCAATCGGCGAATTCGGGCTTCGCGCCGAGCAGCTTGATCTTCTCGCGCAGCCGCTCGCGGCCCTCGCGATAGTCGGGCTCGCGCTGCGTGTTGCGGAAATAGACTTCGTTGACGATCGCGAGCACCGGAATCTCGAACAGGATCGTGTGCAGCCACGGCCCCTTGATCTCGATGTCGATCTCGCCGTTGCCCTTCGGCGACGGCGTGATCGAAATGTATTTCTCGTTCAGATGGAACAGCGCGAGGAAGTCGACGAAATCGCTCTTGATGAAGCGCATCCGCCGCAGATAGTCGAGTTCGACGTCCGTGAAGCGCAGCGCACACAGCCCGCGCACCTCGTCGCGAATCTCGTCGATGTACGGCACGAGGTCGACGCCGGGCGTGCGGCACTTGAAGCGGTATTCGACGCTTGCGGCCGGGAAGTGATGCAGGACGACCTGCATCATCGTGAATTTGTAGAGATCCGTGTCGAGCAGCGAAGTGATGATCATGATGACGGCACCGCCAGTATCGTGACCAGTGCCGGCGCACCGCGCGCCGCCCGGTCTGCCGGCCATGTTACCCGAATGCGTGCCGGACCATCGCGAAACCGCCGGCGCGCGCTGCGCCCCATAAACTAATCACGAAACGGTATAAGCGGGAAAGCCGAGCACGCGATGCGGGTTTTGCGCATCAGTTACAATGCCGCTTTTGGCGTCAACGCCACCCCATATATACCGACACCGCCAAGCAGGAGCGTTTTAATGACTCACGTTGTGACCGAAGGCTGCATCAAGTGCAAATACACGGATTGCGTGGATGTGTGCCCGGTGGATTGCTTCCGTGAAGGTCCCAACTTTCTCGCCATCGATCCGGACGAGTGCATCGACTGCGCCGTGTGCGTCGCCGAGTGCCCGACCAATGCGATCTATGCCGAAGAAGACGTTCCGGGCGACCAGCAACAGTTCACCGCGCTGAACGCGGAACTCGCGAAGGTCTGGCCGTCGATCACGAAGACGAAGCCGGCACCGGCCGACGCGGACGAGTGGAAGGACGTGCAGGACAAGCTGCACCTGCTCGAGCGCTGATCGAACGGCGGCTGCAAAAAAATTTTAGTACGCAGCCGCTCGAAACTGTTGACAGCCTAGCCAACAGTCCATACAATCTCGTTTCTCTGCTGTTTGTTCCCCGATAGCTCAGTCGGTAGAGCGCCGGACTGTTAATCCGTAGGTCCCTGGTTCGAGCCCAGGTCGGGGAGCCAAAAACGCCAAAGGCCCGTTGCAGCAAGCGGGTTTTTCGATGGCGACGCAAACGCAGATAACCGATTTATTCCCCGATAGCTCAGTCGGTAGAGCGCCGGACTGTTAATCCGTAGGTCCCTGGTTCGAGCCCAGGTCGGGGAGCCAGACAGCGAAAGGCCCGTCATTCGACGGGCCTTTTGTTTTTCCGGCCCCGCCATCGCATCCGCAGCGCATGCTAGAGTTTCTGTCCCGCATTCGCCTCCGGTTCAGTCGATGAAGCCCCGTCTCCTTTCCGTCGTGTCCGCTACCCTGCTTGCCTGCTGCGCCGCCGCGCCGTTCGCGCATGCGGAGGAAGTCGGCAGCGTGAACACCCATTTCCGCGTGACGGGCTCCGACCGCGTGGTCGTCGAAGCGTACGACGATCCGGGCGTCGCCGGTGTCACGTGCTACGTGTCGCGCGCCCGCACGGGCGGCATCAAGGGCTCGCTCGGCATCGCCGAGGATCCGAGCGAAGCGTCGATCGCCTGCCGGCAGGTCGGCCCGATCAGCTTCAAGGAACCGCTGAAGCAGCAGACCGACGTGTTCAGCGAGCGCATGTCGTTCATCTTCAAGACGCTGCATGTCGTGCGCGTCGTCGACAAGAAGCGCAATACGCTCGTGTATCTGACCTACAGCGATCGCATCGTCAGCGGCAGCCCGAAGAATGCGGTCACCGCGGTGCCGGTGCCGCCGGGCACGACGATTCCGCTCAAGTAAGCGCATCGCGCGCGCTCGATCCGCCGCCGAATCGAACGCTGCGCGCCGAGCACGACCATGGCCGATCGCCGCCTTCGAGACTCCGCCCGCTACTGGCGTACGCCGCTGCTGCCGGACGCCGATCTCGTCACCGCAACCTATCGCGACCATGCGTTCGCGCCGCACTGGCACGACGCCTACACGATCCCCGTCATCCTCGAAGGCGCGGAGCGCTTCACCTATCGCGGCAGCGGTTACGTCGCGGAAGCGGGCACCATCCCCGTCATCAATCCCGGCGAAGTGCATACGGGCTCGCGCGGCGCGGACGAAGGCTGGCGCTATCGCGTGAGCTACGTGCCGGTCGACTTCATCCGCTCGCTCGCCGATGCGATCGTCGGCCGCCCGCAGAACGCGCCGTGGTTCCCGCCCGACGTGATCCGCGATGCCGATCTCGCCGCGCGCCTCGCGTGCGCGCACCGGATGATGGAAGCCGGCAGCACGGCAGCCGCGCGTGCGCGCGACGCATGGGCCGGCTACAGCGAGGACACCGACGTACGGCCGCCCCACGCGGCACGCGCCTACGATCCGCTCGCCGCGGAAACGGCGATGCTCGACGCGCTGTCGACGCTGATCGTGCGGCACGCGGACACGCGGCCGCGCCCCGCCCCGCTCGCCGCCGACGAACCGCGCGTCGAGGTGATGCGCGAGCGGCTCGCGGCCGATTTGACCGCCACCGTCACGCTCGACGAGGTCGCACAGGCGGCGGGGCTGTCGCCGTTTCACGCGGCGCGCCTGTTCACGCGCGCGACCGGGATGCCGCCGCATGCGTGGCGCAACCAGCTGCGGCTGCAGCGCGCCCTCGCGCCGCTGCGCGCGGGCGTGCCGGTCGCCGACGTCGCGGCCGCCAGCGGTTTCGTCGACCAGAGCCACTTCACGCGGCATTTCAAGCGGATGTTCGGCGTGCCGCCGGGACGCTGGCAGGCGCGGTAGACGCGCGGCCGGCCGCATCGCCTCTCTACGCTTGCATGGGTCGGCAGCCGCGGGCACGACCGTTGCGCGCCCGCGCGAGCGCGGCGGCGCAAGAACGTACAAGCCGGCCGCGCGCACGACCGCTATTCTCGCCGACATGGAGACACCACCCGCATCCCCGACACCGCGCCCGGCCGCACGCCGGCCGCTCAACGAATGGCTCGACGGCGCGCGCGACACGATCCCGATGATGATCGGCGCCGCGCCGTTCGGCGTGATCTTCGGCACGCTGGTCAGCGGCGGCCCGCTCGCCGCCTGGCACGGCGCGCTGATGTCGCTCGCCGTCTTCGCCGGCTCCGCGCAGTTCATCGCGCTCGGCCTGATCGCCGGCAGCGCGAGCTTCGTCGTCGTGCTCGCGACGACGTTCATCGTGAACCTGCGCCATCTGCTCTATAGCGCGACGCTCGCGCCGTACGTCGCGCATCTGCCGCTGCGCTGGCGCGCGACGCTCGGCGCGCTGATGACCGACGAAGTGTTCGCCGTCGCGTACGCGCACTACCGGCATTTCCCGCCCGGCACGATCGGCCCCCACTACTTCTTCGGTTCCGGGCTCGCGATGTACCTGAACTGGCAGATATGGACACTCGCCGGCATCGGCTTCGGCGCCGCGTTCCCGGGCCTGCAGTCGCTCGGCCTCGACTTCGCGATGGCGGCGACCTTCATCGCGATCGTCGTCCCGCAGCTCGGCACGCTGCGCTATCTCGCGGCGGCCGCAACGGCCGGCACGCTCGCGTATTTCTGGCAAGGATGGCCGTACAAGCTCGGGCTGCTCGGCGCTGTCGCGGTCGGCGTCGCGATCGGCGTGCTGCTGACGCTGCGGCACGAGCGCGCGCAGGCCGGCACGCGCTCGGAGGCCGCATCGTGAGCTACGCGCTGCTGATCCTCGGGATGGCCGTCATTACCTACGCGATCCGCACGACGCTGTTCCTGTTCGGCGAACGGCTGACCTTCCCGCCGCTCGTGCGCACGGCGCTCGCCTTCGTCCCCGTCACCGTGCTGACCGCGATCATCGTGCCGATGACGGTGTCGCCGCACGGCGGCGCGGCCGAACTGACGTGGCGCAACCCGCAGCTCGTCGGTGCGCTGGCCGCGGTGCTCGTATCGGCGACCACGCGCCGCCCGCTCGTGACGATCGCGGTCGGCCTGGCCGTGTTCTTCGTCTGGCAAGGCGTCGTGCTGCCGCACTGGGCGGGTGCCTAGCGGCCGCGCGCCGGCCCGCGCGATCGCGCAGTCGACGCCGCGCGCTCAAGTTTGCGCCGCACGTGTCGATATAGCGGGTGAAGACCCGCCATCGGCCTCCGCACGAACCGGCCCGTCGACGCAGCGCCGGCAGCGGCAGCCGCGTCGGCCGCCGCGCGCGTGGGCCGCCATCGAGACGATTCATGGGCCAGATCACCCTTTCCCTGAAGGACGACACCGTCGCGTCGCTGCGCAAGGACTACGATGCGTTCCTGCGCGTATCGCTGAAACTCGACCCGCATTTCGCGACACCGTCGTTCGAGGACTTCCTGCGCGCAAAGCTGCTCGACAACATGACGCCGCTCACCGAGCACGCGGTGCAGCGCATGCTCGAAGGCGGCCAGTACGCCTGGGCAAAGCGCACGCTCGACAAGGAATTTCCGGATGTCGTCGCGATCCTGATGCGGCAGGCCGGCGAATACGGTTTCGGGTTCGCATCGCGCGCCGAATGGACGCCGGACGAACTCGCGAAGGCCTGCCGCGACTGGGCGAAGGCGATCGTCGCGGAAGCGCAGGCCGACGCGTCGATGGTCGACCCGCTCGCCGCGCAGATCAAGGGCGCGGTGCACGACATCCGCACGCTCGAGGAGATGATGCAGACGCCCGCCTGGCGGCTCGCGGAATCGCTGCGCCAGCGGATCTACGAAGCGAAGCTCGCGTGCGAGATGAGCGTCGGCAGCGCCGCGCGCGACAAGCTCGGCGAACTGCGCGGGCTGTTGCGGCTCGGCCTCTCGCACGGTTCGTTCCAGAAGCAGGAAGCGCAGCAGATCATGGAATACCTGCGGCTGCTGAAACCGGAAATCTTCGTCGACGAGCCGTACGACATCTTCGCGCGGCTCGCCGCGTGGCTGCGCAGCGTGTTCACGCCGGCCGCCGCGCGGCCCGCGCCAGGGCCGGAGCACGGCCAGCGCCGGCCCTGAGTTCGCGCCGCACCAACGAAACGGGCGGCCCGGTCCGCCTCAGCGCGAACCGGGCCGCCCGGTGACCGCCGTCACGGCGCGCCGTCAGGGACGAGCGCCGCGCGGCGAGCCGCGATCGCCGGCTTACTGCGAGCCGGCGCCCGCCGACGCACCGCCCTGAACGCCGGCGCCTTCGGTTGCCGCGTCGCCGACCTTCGAGTTCGTCGAGCCTGCGCGATGCTTGGCCGACTTCGCGGTGTGCTTCATATGCTTCTTCGTCGAATGAACGGCCGACCCGGTCGTGTCGTTCGCGCCGTTCGCCGCTGCGCCGACCGAATCCGTCGCACCGCCGACCGCGTTACCCGACCCGCTCATGCCGGCGCCACCCTGCGTACCTGCCGCAGCGCCCGTGCCTGTGCCTGTACCTGCGCCCGTCCCCACGCCTGCGCCTGCACCCGCACCCATTCCGGCGCCCGGCGCCTGCGTCTGCGCGCCAGCGCCGGCCGTGCCCTGCGCAGCCGTACCCGTCTGGGCGAAGGCGGCCGAAGTGGCAAACGCCGTCAGCGCGGCACCGATCAGCATCGTACGAATCTTGGACATGACAATCCTCCTCAAGAGTTGTGGGCGCGAACCGCGTCGGTGCGATCCGTCGCGTCGCCCGCTGCGAAAACATGCAGCAGGTAACGCGAGAGACACGCGGCCGATGCAGCCGGTTCTGCAATCTCTCAGACTGTTACCCACGGTTTCATTTGCTGACGAATCGCTCACACTCGCTCACATCCGGCCCGCTCGCGCGCCGGCGCGCGGTGCCGTATGATGCGGGGCGATTCCTCCCGCGCATCGCGCGCACTTTCGTCATGCCCAATCTGGATTTCACGCTGACCGGCGACTACGTCGAGCTGCACAACCTTCTGAAGATCACAGGCCTCGCCGACAGCGGCGGCACCGCGAAGATGATCGTCGCGTCCGGCGCGGTGAAAGTCGACGGCGCGGTCGAGCTGCGCAAGACCTGCAAGATTCGGGCTGGCCAGGTCGTGCTGTTCGGCGATACGCGCATCGCCGTGCACGGCGGCGCGTAGCGTTCCCCCTGTCCGCGACATGGCCATCGCCGCGCGCGTTCGACACCGTGCGAATAAAGCCGTAAGCTAGCCGTCTCTCAAAATAAATACAGGCAGCGCGGGCCCGCACTCGCGCGAGCGCCCTCTCCATGTCGCATTCCGGTCTTACGCGGACGGCCGCCGCGCCGCCGTCCCTGTCCCGTCACGCCGCCGATACCGCGCGCCTCGCCGCGCCGCTCGCGATCGCACAGCTCTCGCAGATGGCGATGAGCGTCACCGACACGGTGCTGCTCGGCTCGCTCGGCCCCGATTCGCTCGCGGCCGGCGGCCTTGGGGCGAACTTCTTCTTCGTGATCGTCACCGTGCTGCAGGGTGTGCTGTCGTCGGTCAGCGTCAGCGTCGCGCATGCGCGCGGCGCGCAGGCCGACGATCGCGTGCCGCACATCTACTGGACCGGCTTCGTGCTGTCGGTGCTGCTCGCGATTCCGGCGATCGTCGCGCTGTCGCTCGCCGAACCGATCCTGCTGATGTTCCACGAACCGCCGACGCTCGCGCATCACGTCGGCCAGTACACGGGCATCCTGCGCTTCGCGGCGCTCGGCAGCCTGATCGGCGTCGGCCTCATGCGCGCGTTCCTGCCGGCGATCGGCGCGGCACGCCGCTTGCTGTGGGTGTCGATCGGCGGCGTCGGCGTGAACGCCGTGCTGAACTACGGGCTGATTCACGGCGCGTTCGGGCTGCCGCGGCTCGGCTTTCTGGGTTCGGCCGTCGCGACGACGATCACGATCTGGCTGACCGCGCTCGCGCTGATCTGGCTGCTGCACGGGCGCCAGCGCTTTCGCCATTTCGTGACGGCCGCGCGCCCGAAGCTGCCGGTGATGGGCGAGCTGATCGGGATCGGCTGGCCCGTCGCGATCACCTACGGGGTCGAGTCGACGCTGTTCCTCGCGACCGGGCTGACGGTCGGCGTGCTCGGCGCGACCTCGCTCGCCGCGCACCAGATCGCGCTGAACGTCGCATCGGTGTCGTTCATGGTGCCGCTCGCGATCGGCCAGGCGGCGAACGTGCGCGTCGGCTACTGGGTCGGCGCCGGCGAACCGGTCGCCGCACGCCATGCGGGCTTCGTCGCGCTCGGGCTCGGCATCGCGTTCATGTCGCTGTCCGGCCTCGTGATGATCGTCGCGCCGCACACGATCGTCGGGCTCTACCTGCATCTCGACGATCCGGCGAACGCCGGCACGGTCGCACTCGCCGCGTCGCTGCTCGGCATCGCCGCGGTATTCCAGATCGTCGACGGGATGCAGACCGTCGCGTCGGGCGCGTTGCGCGGGCTCAAGGACACGCGCATCCCGATGCTCGCGGCGACCTTCGGCTACTGGGGAATCGGCTTTCCGACCGGCTACTGGCTCGCGTTCCATGCCGGACTCGGCGCGCGCGGCCTGTGGTGGGGGCTCGCGGCCGGCCTCGCGAGCGTCGCCGCGCTGATGGCGTGGCGCTTCCATCTGAAGAGCGCGTCGTTGGCGAGCGCCGCGCGCTGAGCGCGACACGACGCGAAATCGCGGCCGGCGCTATGCTTGTCGACTGAACACCCACACGCCTCACGATACGCCCTCGCCGCGCGCCGCGCGGCCTTCCCCTTTTCTCGAGGAGTGCATCATGAACGAAGCAGTCCGGATGGAACGCGACACGTTCGGCGAGATCGCCGTCCCGGCCGACCGGCTCTGGGGCGCGCAAACCGAGCGCTCGCTGCAGAATTTCCGGATCTCGACGGAAAAACAGTCGCCCGAGCTGATCCATGCGCTGGCGATCGTCAAGCGCGCGGCGGCGGCCGTGAACCAGTCGCTCGGCGTGCTCGCCGACGACAAAGCGCAGGCGATCATTGCCGCGGCCGACGAGATCATCGCCGGCAAGCATGCGCGCGAATTCCCGCTCGCGGTCTGGCAGACGGGCTCCGGCACGCAGACCAACATGAACCTGAACGAAGTGATCGCGAACCGCGCGAGCGAGCTGATGGGCGGCGAGCGCGGCGAAGCGCGCAAGGTTCATCCGAACGACGACGTGAACCGCGGCCAGTCGTCGAACGACGTGTTCCCGACCGCGATGCACGTCGCGGCCGCGTACGCGATCGTCAATCATCTGCTGCCCGCGCTGCGCACGCTGCGCGCGACGCTCGACGCGAAGTCGAAGGCGTTCGCCGACATCGTGAAGATCGGCCGCACGCACCTGCAGGACGCGACGCCGCTCACGCTCGGCCAGGAGTTCTCAGGCTACGTTGCGCAGCTCGACCAGGGCATCCGGCATGTCGAATCGGCGCTGCCGCATCTTTACGAGCTCGCGCTCGGCGGCACCGCGGTCGGCACCGGGCTGAACGCGCATCCGGAATTCGCGGCGCGCGTGGCCGGCGAGATCGGCCGCCTGACGAAGCTGCCGTTCGTCACGGCGCCGAACAAGTTCGAGGTGATGGCGGCCGCCGACGCGCTGGTGTTCGCGCACGGCGCGCTGAAGACCGTCGCGGCGGGCCTGATGAAGATCGCGAACGACGTGCGCTGGCTCGCGAGCGGCCCGCGCTGCGGGCTCGGCGAGTTGTCGATCCCCGAAAACGAGCCCGGCAGCTCGATCATGCCGGGCAAGGTCAATCCGACGCAGTCGGAAGCCGTCACGATGCTGTGCTGCCAGGTGTTCGGCAACGACGTCGCGGTGAACGTCGGCGGCGCAAGCGGCAATTTCGAGCTGAACGTGTTCCGGCCGATGATCGCGCACAACGTGCTGCAGTCGGTCCGGCTGCTCGCGGACGGCGCGCAGAGCTTCAACGATCACTGCGCGGTGGGCATCGAGCCGAACCGCGCGCGCATCGATTTGCTGCTGAACGAATCGCTGATGCTCGTGACCGCGCTCAATCCGCATATCGGCTACGACAAGGCCGCGCAGATCGCGAAAAAGGCGCACAAGGAAGGCACGACGCTGAAGGCCGCCGCGCTGGCGCTCGGTTATCTGACCGAGGCGGAATTCGACGAGTGGGTCAGGCCGGAGCAGATGGTCGGCACACGCTGAGCGTCGGCCCGCGCGGCGCAATGCAAACGGGGGCGCACGCGCCCCCGCGTCGTCACACTTCGCCCTTCGCGACTTCTTCCGGCTTCATCTCGACGATCTTGTCGAGTGCCGCGCGCACGTCCATCGCGTATTTCGCGAGCCGCTTCTGCTCGTCGGTTTCCGGCACGAACGTCGGCACCGGCAGCGGATTGCCGTTCTCGTCGACGGCCACGAACACGACGAGACAATCGGTCGTCTGACGCAGTACGCCGCCCTTCGGATCGCCGGCATGCACGGACACGTGAATGTGCATGCTGGTGCGCCCGGTCGCGACGACGCGCGCCTTCAGCTCGACGAGGTTGCCGACGAGGATCGGACGCTGGAAGCGGATGTTGCCGACGCTGACCGTCACGCAGTAGCGGCTCGACCAGACCGCCGCGCATGCATATGCGACCTCGTCGATCCATTTCATCAGCGCGCCGCCGTGCACCTTGCCGCCGAAGTTCACGGACGACGGTTCGGCGAGGAAGCGGAATACGGTTTCGTTGCGGTCGAGGGGAGCCGGAACGGGGGACGAATGGGACATCGTTTAACTCCAGGCAACAGCGGCGCTGTAACGGCGCGATTATACGTTGCACTGCGACAACGCGCCGCGCAACGGAGCCCTCAATAGCGGACCGTCACGCCCTGATCGATCGTCCCGTACATTTCGAGGCTGCCGCCTCGCTCGGCGGCGCCGCCCTGCGCGCACGCGGCGCACACGAGCACGGCCGCCAGCAGACAGAAAAACGTCTTCATCGTTGCATCGTGTCGGATCGCGGCGGCCCGCTGCCGCCGCGTTCGCCCATTCTACGCGCGGCGCGGCTGCCGCTGCGGATCCGCGCTGCGCCGGTCGGCGGCTGTCGGCGGCTGTGCCGCTGCGTGGGGCCGCATCGACATTTCAGCCGGGCCCGAAACATCGAATGCCGGCAGCGCCTACACTGCGAATCATTCCCAGACGCGAGACGACGATGAGCGACCACGACGATCACCACTTTCCGGGCCTGAACCGCATCGGCGCGCTACTGGCCGACCCGGGCCGCGCGGCGATGCTGTGGGCGCTGATGGACGGCAGCGCGCGCCCGGCCGGGGAGCTGACGATGATCGCGGGGCTGTCGCCGTCCGCGGCGAGTGCGCACCTCGCGCGGCTGACCGAAGGCGGGCTGCTCGCCCTCGAGGTGCGCGGCCGGCACCGCTACTTCCGGCTGGCGTCGGCCGACATCGCCGCATCGCTCGAAGCGCTCGCGAACGTCGCGCGCGCGGCCGCGCCGCACCGGCCGGTGCCGCCGCCCTCGCGCACGGTGCCGGCCGAGCTGCGCTACGCGCGCACCTGCTACGACCACATGGCGGGCGAACTCGCAGTGCGCATCTTCGACAGTCTGAACGCGCGCGGCTGGCTGCACGCGAACGGCGATGCGATCGAGACGACCGAACTCGGCGCGCAAGCGCTCGCGCGCTGGGGCATCGACGTCGCGCAGCAGCGCGCGCGGCGGCGCCGCTTCGCGTGCGAGTGCCTGGACTGGAGCGAGCGCCGCGCGCATCTGGGCGGCGCGCTCGGCGCCGCGATGCTCGACAGCTTCTGCGCGCACGGCTGGGTCGAGCGCACGTCGCGCCCGCGCGTGCTGCGCGTGACGGTGCCCGGACAGCAGGCGCTCGACGCCTGGCTGACGACCGGCTGACGCACACATTGCGCGCGCACGACAGCGAGGCGCGATGGACAGGTTTTGTTACATCGCCGCCGATCGGACTTACAAAACGCAGCGCACTGAAACAGGTCGAGCGGATATCGTGAATCGAGCGGCACGAATCGACGTGCCGACATCACGACCATCGCTCACCATGGCTTTTCTGTTCGCGCGCAAGCGCACCACGCGCGTCACGCTGTTCGCCGTCGCGGCGCTCGCCGCGGTGCCGCCCGTTTTCGCGCAAACGGCCGCACCCGCACCGTATGCGGCGGCTGCGCAGCCGTCCGCCGGCGACCCGCCCGGTCGCGTCGCGCGGCTGAACTACCTGTCCGGCGCGGTGACGACCGAGCCGGCCGGCACCGACGCATGGTCGTATGCCGCGGTGAACCGGCCGCTCACGACCGGCGATCAGCTCTGGAACGACGCCGGCGCCCGCTCGGAACTGCACATCGGCTCGACCGCGGTGCGCCTCGGCGCCTCGACGAGCCTGTCGGTGCTGAACCTCGACGATTCGACGACGCAGCTGAAAGTCGGCCTCGGCACGCTCTCGACGCACGTGCGCGCGCTACCGGCCGGCACGTCGTACGAAATCGATACGCCGAACCTCGCGCTCGGCATTACGGCGCCGGGCGATTATCGCGTCGACGTCGCGCCCGATGGCGCAAGCACGACGGTCACCGTGCGCAGCGGCAGCGCGACGGTCTACGGCAGCAACGGCCAATATCCGCTCTCCGCCGGGCAACAGGCCGTGTTTACCGGCACCGACCTGCAGATCGCGCAGCAGTCGGCCGCGCCGCCGCCCGACGCGCTCGACCGGTGGGCCGCGGGACGCGACGCGGCCGAGGACCGGTCGGTGTCGGCCCGCTACGTGTCCCGCGACATCCCCGGCTATCAGGACCTCGACGCGAACGGCACGTGGCGCGACACGCCGGCGTACGGCCCCGTCTGGGTGCCGAACGACACGCCGGCCGACTGGGCGCCGTATCACGACGGCCACTGGATCTGGCAGGCGCCCTGGGGCTGGACCTGGGTCGACGACGCGCCATGGGGCTTCGCGCCCTATCACTACGGTCGCTGGGCCTACGTCGACGATCGCTGGGCGTGGGTGCCGGGGCCGACGGCCGTCAGCGCGCCGCCCGCCTATGCGCCGGCGCTCGTCGCGTTCGTCGGCGGCGGCGACGGGCCCGACTGGAGCGTCGCGCTGACGGTCGGCGGCGTCGCCGCGGCCGGCTGCGCGTGGTTCGCGCTCGGACCGGGCGAGCCGTGGCATCCGGCCTGGGGCGGATGGAGTCCGCACTACTACGAACGCGTGAACCGGATTACCGTGAACAACACCGTGAACGTGACGAACGTGCACAACACGTACGTGAATTTCGGCGCGCCGCATGCGATCGCGGCCGTGCCCGCGACCGCGTTCGTGCACGGCCAGCCGGTCGCGCGCTTTGCGCAGCACGTCGATCCGCGGCAATGGCGCAACGCGCACGTGGTGCCGGGCACGCCGGGCATTGCGCCGGTGCGGCAAAGCTTCACGGGCGGCCTGCGTACCGCGAGCTATCGGCCGCCCGCCGCGATCGGCCAGCATCCGTTCGTCGCCACGCGCAATCCGGCCGTACCGGCCGCGTATCGCGATCAGGCGGCCGCGCATCTGGTGCGCAAGGGCGAACACGTGCCGGGCGCCGGCACGCCGATCGCGAAGACGAGCGTGCCGCCCGATTACGCGGCGCGGCCCGTGCGCGTGCCGGGCGCCGCGCACACGGGCGCATGGGCGATGCGCAACGTGCAGCTCGTGAATCCGCACGGTCCGATCGTGCATCCGGCGCCGCGCAACGCGACGGCAGCGCCGGGCGCCGCGGCGCCGATGCCGGCTCAGGCGGGACGACCCGGTGTGCCGGGCGCCGTTGCATTCGTGGGACCGCATGGGCCGAACGGCGCGAGACCGGCGGTCGAGGGACACGCCATGCCGCCTGCCGCGAACGGCGACGCCGCGCACGCGCCCGGCAGCGCGCAGGCGCGCGCAGCGTTCGCCGGCGCAGGAGCAGTCCCGCATCCGCCCGCGACAGCGGCGGGCGTGGCCGATGCCGCGCATGGCGGACAGCCCGCCGCTGCCCGGCCGGAGCCTGCGTGGATGCAGCCGCATACGCCGCTCGTGCGTCAGCGCCCGACTCCGGCGCCGGCCGCTACGGCTGCGCTGCCGGGCGCGGGCGGGCACGCGGCGCCGCCTTTACACGGCGTCGCACAGCCGGCTCAGGCGCAGCATGCGCCCGACGCCCGACAGGCTCCGGAGCAATCGAACGCGCGGCGCGAAGCCCCGCGCACGTCCGCGCAACCGCCGCTTCAAACGGCGCAGATCCCGCAACCGCGCCCCGACTTCCGCGAACCGGCCCGTCACGCTCAACCCCAGCCGCAGCCGGAACGCGCGGTGCCGGCCCCGCGACCGCAGCGCGAATTCGCGCAACCGGCGCCGCGCCACGACGCCGCCCCGCCGCGCGCGAACGAATTCCGGCCGCCCGCGGTGGCGCGCGAAATGCCGCGCCCGCAGCCGCCGGCACCGCGCATGGAATCGCATCCGTCGATGCCTGCACCGCATGTCGAACAGCGCGCGCCGATGCCCGCACCGCATATCGAGCCGCGTCCGCAGCCGGCGCCGCACGCGGAGGCGCCGCATCCCGCCAACCCACCGCACGACGACGAACGGCGCCGACACTGAGCGGCGCGCCCGCCCAAACGACGAAGGCCCGACCGGCATACACCGGTCGGGCCTTCGTCGTTGCCGAGCGGAACGGCCGAGCCGGCCGCCGGGCCGTCAGACCGCCATCGGCGCGGTCAGCGGCTCATGGTGTCGGTAGCCGACCAGCGAGAAATCCGACGGCTCGACGCGTTCGAGCCATTCCGGCTCGTAGACGCCGGTTTTCGCGTATTCCGGCACGCGATCGGCGATCACGAGCCGCGGGCTTTCGTACGGCTCGCGCTTGAGCTGCTGCTGCAGCATGTCGAGCTGGTTCTCGTAGATATGCGCATCGCCGATGAAGTACGTGAACCAGCGCGGCGTATAGCCCGTCAACCGGCCGACGAGCGACAGCAGCGCCGCGCCTTCGGTCAGGTTGAACGGCGTGCCGAGCCCGACGTCGTTGCTGCGGATATACAGGCACAGCGAGATTTCGCGCTTCGCGACGTTGGGCAGGAACTGGTACAGCAGATGGCAGGCGGGCAGCGCGATCTGGTCGAGGACCGCCGGATTCCACGCATGAAACAGAATGCGTCGATCGGCGGGATTCTCCATGATCGTGTCGAGACACTGACGCAGCTGATCGATCGCCTTGTACAGCAGCACCTTCTGCGCGCCATCCTCGTCGAAGCGCGTGACGATCCGGAAACCTCGGCGCTGCGCGTCGGCGAGCTGCGCGTCCGCGTGCGCGTCGAGCACCTTGTAGCCCGGCCACTGGCGCCACTGCACGCCGTACACGTCGCCCAGATCGTCGACGCCCTGCCGGTACGGATTCGCGAGCCATTGCGCGTTCTCGTTCGCGTTGGCGTCCCAGACCTTGCAGCCGAGCGCGCGGAAATCGGCCGCGCTGCGCGATGCGCGCAGAAAGCCGATCAGCTCGCCGATCGCGGACTTGAACGCAAGTTTCTTCGTCGTGACGGCCGGGAAGCCCTGCTGCAGGTCGAACCGCAACATCGCGCCCGGCATGCTGATGGTGCGGATGCCCGTGCGGTTCTCCTGCCAGGTGCCGGTGTCGAGGATGGTGCGAACGAGGTCGAGATACTGTTTCATGCGGGTTCCTTCGGCCGCGAGGGCGGCCGTACCCGCAGATTTTAGCAAGCGTGGCGAGGAAGCTCCGGCGGCGGCGGCGAAAACGGCGCGAGCGTGTCGCCGCGGTCGCGCATCCCGTGTGCACACATCAGCCGATACAGCGTCACGCGCGACACCCCCAGTTCGCGCGCGGCGTCCGCGAAACGGCCGCGATGCCGCAGCAGCGCCTGCTCGATCGCCTGCCGCTCGGCCGCTTCGCGCGCCTCGACGAGCGACACCGGCGCGAGCGCCGCATAGTCGTTCAGCTCGAGATCGGCCGCGGTGATCGTCCGACCTTCCGACATCACGATCGCGCGCCGCACGCGATTGATCAGCTCGCGCACGTTGCCGGGCCACGCATAGCCGTACAGCGCGGCGACCGCATCGGGCGAGAACCCGCGCAGACGGCGATGCGCGTCGCCCTTGAAACGCTCGAGCATGTGGCGCGCAAGCACCTCGATATCGCGGCCCCGCGCCCGCAGCGGCGGTTCCTCGATCTTCAGCACGCAGAGACGATGAAATAGATCCTCGCGGAACCGGCCTTCGCGCAGCGCTGCCTCCATGTCGACGTGCGTCGCGCAGATCACGCGCACGTCGACCGGCACCGACGCATGCGCGCCGAGTCGTTCGATCTTCCCTTCCTGCAGGAAGCGCAGCAGGCTCGCCTGGCTCTCGAGCGGCAGATCGCCGATCTCGTCGAGAAACAGCGTGCCGCCGTTCGCGGCTTCGACACGCCCGATCTTGCGCTGATTCGCGCCCGTGAATGCGCCGCGCTCGTAGCCGAACAGCTCGGCCTGCAGCAGCGTCGCCGGAATCGCGCCGCAATTGATCGCGACGAACGGCGCGTGCGCACGCGCCGAGCGCTCATGAATCGCGACGGCCGTGAGCTCCTTGCCGGTACCCGATTCGCCGGAAATGAAAACCGGCGCGTCGGTCATCGCGACGCGCCGGATCGTCTTGAACAACGCGAGCATCGCGTCGCACGTGCCGACCATCTCGCCTTCGCCGCGCCCGCCGGACGCGACCGGATCGCTCAGTGCAATCATGCCGTGCGCATGCCCGACCGTTTCCACGATGCGCGCTGTCTCGTACGGCATCGTCACATAGTCGAAACAGTAATCGCGGATCACATGCCGCAGCATCGGGTCCTGCAACTGGCCGCGACACGTTGCCGCGATCCAGCCGACGTGCTGGATGCTCAGGCACGACTCCAGCTCGCGCAGCTCCGCGGGCTTGAAGCCTGGCGAGAAATCGAGGAATCCCGCGGTGGCGACGCCCTGCTGCACGACGCGCCGTACGTCGCGTACGGTCTCCGCGAGATCGACGCGCCAGCCGCAGTCGTCGAAATGGCCGCGCAATGCGTCGTCCGGCTCGCGCGAATAATAGATCACATGCCGCTGCTCGGCTCCCATATGCTCACCCCGTTCGTCCACCGTGTAACGATTGCCGCGCACGCACGTCACGTGCGAAAAATTCGAATCGGGCCCGGCCCGATGCGCGGCAACAGCAGGCCTCGCATAATGGCGCTTGTCTGGCGTCCAGATTGTTGTTGTCGGATGGTCTCCGTGACAGCCGTCGAACGACATGAAGCCGTGTCGGCGCATGTGTCGATCCGGCCGACTGCTCAGGATTTCGATCGATCAATCATCTGCACATAGCGCGGGCGCAGCGAAGCGTTCGACATCGACACACGCGCCGATTGTCGTCCCGGATGCGCAGCGATTGAATCCGCAGTATTCCGGAGCCCTGTCGTTTCACGACTGAAACATTTTTTGCGCTTCTTCCCGCGTCGTTCGCGACACGCGTACGCGCATGCCCGTCGCGACAACGCTCTCGCCGCGATGGCATGCATTTCGCTGAATAGCGAATAACAGGGAGAGCGGCCATGCAAAAACGCCTTTTACATTCTTTCATTCCGCTCGCGATTGCCGCCGCGTATGCGTTCGCACCCGCGCACGCAGACGAAAGCGCGCGCGCCGCACGCGACACCTGGCTACGCGACGCGGCGCCCGGCATGCGGACGCACGAAGGCGCGGGGATCATCGCGGTGTCGGCGCCGCGGCCGGTGCCGGCCGGCAAGATGTCGGTGACGCTTTGGGATGAAATCGGGCCGCCCGCGCCGTTGCCGACGCCGCTGCCCGCGCCGCAGCCGTCCGATGTCCAGCACGCGATGCACGAAGGCGCGGAAACCAACGTGCATCAATGAAACGTCCGCGCCGATCGCACGACAGTCGATCAGGATCGCGTATCGATCGTCTGTACGGTATCGGCAACACGATCGATCGACATCGCCACCTCGTGCGATGCAACGGTTTCGAGCCCGTCCCCCGGCGGGCATTTTTTTGTCTGCACGCAGGCGCAGCGCGCCGCGAGGAGGCGCGCCCGTTCCGGTAGAATCGGCGCCATTCCGGTTCTTCCTCTCTCCGACCTTCATGACGACGTTGACCTTGATCGTCGCGCGCGCCCGCAACGGCATCATCGGCCGCGACAACCAGCTGCCCTGGAAACTTCCTGAAGACCTCGCGTTCTTCAAGCGCACGACGATGGGCGCGCCGATCGTGATGGGGCGCAAGACGCACGAGTCGATCGGCCGTCCGCTGCCGGGCCGCCGCAACATCGTCGTCACGCGCGACGCGTCGCGCCGCTTCGACGGCTGCGACACCGTCACGTCGCTTGCCGATGCGCTCGCGCTCGCCGCGCGCGACGGTGCCGCGGAAGCATTCCTGATCGGCGGCGCGCAACTGTATGCGGAAGGCCTCGCCCAGGCGGATAAGCTGATCGTCACCGAGATCGATGCCGACTTCGAAGGCGACGCATCGTTTCCGGCGCCCGATCCCGCACAGTGGCAGGAAGTGTCGCGCGATGCGCATCAGGCTGCCGCGCCGAACACGTTCGGTTACGCATTCGTCGTCTACGCACGCAAGCGCGGCTGATACGTACCGCCCCATGAAAAAAAAACGACCGGCTCGCGCCGATCGGTTTTTTTTCGTCCAAGCGCGCCGCCGACGCGGCGCAGTGCCGTGCTTACTGGCCGGCGATCGTCATCTGCTCGATCAGCACCGAGCCGGTTTCCTTCGTGCCGCGCACGATCGAATCCGCGCCGATCGCGACGATGTGCCGGAACATTTCCTGCAGCGTGCTTGCGACGGTAATCTCCTCGACCGGATACTGGATCACGCCGTTCTCGACCCAGAAGCCCGCCGCGCCGCGCGAATAATCGCCGGTCACGTAGTTCACGCCCTGCCCCATCAGTTCGGTCAGCAGCAGGCCCGTGCCGAGCTTCTTCAGCATTGCGTCGAAATCGTCGCCCGGCTGCGTGTTCGAGCTGCGCAAAGCGAGGTTGTGCGAGCCGCCGGCGTTGCCGGTGGTCTGCGTGCCGAGCTTGCGCGCCGAATACGTCGACAGGAAATAGCCTTCGACGACGCCGTCCTTCACGACGCTGCGCGAGCGCGTGCGCACGCCCTCTTCGTCGAACGGCGCGCTACCCATCGCGCGCGGCACGTGTGGATCCTCGACGATCTGCACGTGCGGCGCGAACACCGGCTTGCCGAGGCTGTCGACGAGGAACGACGTCTTCCGGTACAGCGCGCCGCCGCTCACTGCCTGCACGAACGCGCCGAGCAGACCGGCCGCGAGCGGTGCTTCGAACAGCACGGGCACCTTGCGCGTGTCGAGGCGACGCGCGCCCATGCGCGCGAGCGCACGCTCCGCGGCATAGCGGCCCACCGCTTCCGGCGCGGCGAGATCGGCCGCGCTGCGCTTCGACGTGTACCAGTCGTCGCGCTGCATGTGACGGCCGCTGCCCGCGATCGGCGCGCACGCGATGTAGTGACGCGAGTACGGATAGCCGCCGAGGAAGCCGCGCGACGTGGCGAGCACGAACTGCGAATGCTGCGCGGACACGCTCGCGCCTTCCGAATTGCGGATCTGCGGGCTGACCGCGAACGCGGCGTCTTCCGCGCGGCGCGCGATGTCGACGGCTTCGTCGGCCGACAGCGCCCACGGGTGATAGAGATCGAGATCGCGCGGATCGGTCTCGAGCAGTTCGGCTTCGGCGAGGCCGGCCGCGTCGTCCTCGGCCGTGAAGCGCGCGATGTTGTAGGCCGCTGCGACCGTATCCTTGATGGCGGCCGGCGAGAAATCGGACGTGCTCGCGTTGCCGCGCTTCTTGCCGATGAACACCGTCACGCCGACCATCTTGTCGCGATTGTGCTCGATCGTCTCGACCTCGCCGCGGCGCACCGAGACGGACAGGCCGTCGCCTTCGGAGATTTCGGTCGCCGCGTCCGTCGCGCCGAGCGCCTTCGCATGGCGAAGAATGTCCGAGGCGATTTCTTTGAGCTGATCCTGCGTGTGCGGGAAATAGCGCGCTTGTACGTCGAGATTGGCTGCCATCGTCGTGATATCCGGTGGCGGGCAGGCCGCCCGCATGGTCAAAATGTTGCGTATCCCGCGATCATAGCAAGGTCCGCGGCCGGATACCGACAAGCTGGGCGCATGCGCGCCGCGATACAATGCCGCCCATGAACCGCAAAACCCGAATCCAGCCGATCGAGCATGCCGACGACGACGTCGACAACGGCTACGATCGCCCCAGCAAATCCCAGTTGAAGCGCGAAATGCACGCGCTGCAGGAACTTGGCCAGGCGCTCGTCGACCTGCCGAAAGACGCGCTCAAGCGCATGCCGATGCCCGACGATCTCGCGGAGGCCGTGTTCGAGGCACGCCGGATCACCGACCACGAAGGCAAGCGCCGCCAGCTGCAATACGTCGGCCGCGTGATGCGCTCGCTGACCGACGACGAAACGGCTGCGCTGCGCACCGCACTCGACGCGCAGCGCGGCGTGAACAAGGCCGCGACCGCGCGGCTGCACTGGATCGAGCGCACGCGCGAGCGGCTGCTCGCCGACGACGCGGCGCTGACCGAATTCATTCGCCAGTATCCGGACGCCGACGTGCAGGAAGGCCGCACGCTGATCCGCAACGCGCGCAAGGAAGCGCAGCTCGGCAAGCCGCCGCGCTACTTCCGCGAGCTGTTCCAGTGGATCAAGACCGCGAGCGGCACGCCCAACACCGACGATACGGCGTCCGACGAAGCCGGAGACGACGATGACGACGCAGCGTAATCATCCCGACGAGCTCGTGGTCGGCCTCGTGTCGATCAGCGACCGCGCCAGCACCGGCGTCTACGAAGACCAGGGCATTCCGGCGCTGCAGGCATGGCTCGGCACCGCGCTGACCTCGCCGTGGCGCGCGCACACGCGGCTGATCCAGGACGACACGGCGACGATCTCCGCGACGCTCGTCGAGCTCGTCGACGTCGCGCGCTGCGATCTCGTGTTGACGACGGGCGGCACGGGCCCCGCGCGTCGCGACGTGACGCCCGAGGCGACGCTGGCGGTGGCCACGAAGGAAATGCCGGGATTCGGCGAACAGATGCGGCAGATCAGCCTGAACTTCGTGCCGACCGCGATCCTGTCGCGGCAGGTCGCGGTGATCCGCGAAACGGCCGACCACGCGGCGCTGATCATCAACCTGCCGGGGCAGCCGAAGTCGATCCGCGAAACGCTCGAAGGGCTGCGCGATGCCGACGGCAAGTCGACCGTGCCCGGCATCTTTGCCGCGGTGCCCTACTGCATCGACCTGATCGGCGGGCCGTACATCGAGACCGACGCCGCGGTGGTCGCGGCGTTTCGGCCGAAAAGCGCGCAGCGCGCGCCGCGCTGAGCGCGTGCCGGGCCGCTCAGGCGGCCGGCGCCGACTCGCCCGCCGATGCGGCTGCGGAGGCTGCGGAAGCCGCCGGAATCAGGAAGTGCTGGCGATAGTACTTGAGCTCGTCGATCGATTCGTGGATGTCGGCCAGCGCCGTATGCATCGCACGCTTCTGGAACCCCTTGTAGATCGCC
This sequence comes from Burkholderia multivorans ATCC BAA-247, assembly GCF_000959525.1. NCBI lineage: Bacteria > Pseudomonadati > Pseudomonadota > Betaproteobacteria > Burkholderiales > Burkholderiaceae > Burkholderia > Burkholderia multivorans. Next base: position 1,243,719 of record NZ_CP009832.1, on the reverse strand, counting down.
GGCTGCCAGCGGCGGCAGAGCTCCTTGAGTGTGCTGACGTCGAGGTTCCGGTAGTGGAAGAAGCGCTCGAGCTCCGGCATCCAGCGCGCCATGAAGCGGCGGTCCTGGCAGATCGAGTTGCCGCACATCGGCGACTTGCCGGGCGGCACGTATTGCGCGAGGAAGGCCTGCAGCTGCGCGGCGGCCTCCGCTTCGGTCACGGTCGATGCGCGCACGCGGTCGATCAGACCCGAGCGGCCGTGCGTCGACTTGTTCCAGTCGTCCATCTTCGCGAGCGTTTCGTCGCTCTGGTGGATCGCGAACACGGGACCTTCGACGGCGATCTCGAGCGTGGAGTTGGTCACGACGACCGCGATCTCGATGATGCGGTCGTTATCCGGGTCGAGGCCCGTCATCTCCATGTCGAGCCAGACGAGATTCAACTCGTTGCGCACGAGTGCGGGCTGGCTGGCGGAAGCGGCGGTATCGGTCATGAGTCATCCTGGAAAATGGCGGACGGCGCGCGGCGCCGTCCGGACGGCCGGCCTCGCCTCTGCGGGCGCCGTCCGCAAGAACATATAATTCTCGCATAGAACCCTTTGGCGCCTTCGATGTCACCCTTTTCGTTCACCCTGCTGTTCGCGTGCGCCGTGCTCGCGATGGTCGTCACCAAACTGTGGCTCGCGTCGCGGCAAATCCGCTTCGTCGCCGCGCATCGCGATCGCGTGCCCGCGCAGTTCGCCGCCAAGGTGCCGCTCGGCGCGCACCAGCGCGCGGCCGACTATACGGTCGAGCGCACGCGCCTGACGATGCTCGAGATCGTCGTCAGCGCGGGCGTGCTAGTCGCGCTCACGCTGCTCGGCGGCGTCGGCGCGCTCGACACGCTGCTGACCGGCTGGTTCGGGCGCGGCTACGGCCAGCAGGTCGCGCTCGTCGCCGTCGTGCTCGCGATCACCGGCGCGATCGACGTGCCGTTCGAGTATTACCGCCAGTTCGGGATCGAGCAGCGCTTCGGCTTCAACCGGATGACGAAGCGGCTGTTCTTCACCGACATGCTGAAGAACACGCTGCTCGGCGCCGTACTCGGGCTGCCGCTGCTGTTCGTCGTGCTCTGGCTGATGAACCAGGCCGGCAGCCTGTGGTGGCTGTGGGCGTGGCTCGTCTGGGTCGCGTTCCAGATGCTCGTGCTGCTGATCTATCCGACCTTCATCGCGCCGCTCTTCAACAAGTTCGAGCCGCTGACCGACGAAGCGCTGCGTGCGCGGATCGAATCGCTGATGAAGCGCTGCGGTTTCGCCGCGAAAGGCCTGTTCGTGATGGACGGCAGCCGCCGCTCCGCGCACGGCAACGCCTACTTCACGGGCTTCGGCGCATCGAAGCGGATCGTGTTCTTCGATACGCTGTTGGCGCGGCTGTCCGGCCAGGAAATCGAGGCGGTGCTCGCGCACGAACTCGGCCATTTCAAGCGGCGCCATGTGATGAAGCGCATGCTCGTGTCGTTCGTGCTGAGCCTTGCGCTGCTCGCGCTGCTCGGCTGGCTCGCGCAGCGCACGTGGTTTTACACAGGGCTCGGCGTGATCCCGTCGCTCGATTCGAGCAATGCAGGCGTCGCGCTCGTGCTGTTCTTCCTCGCGATTCCCGTGTTCCTGTTCTTCGCGACGCCGTTCGGCAGCCTCACGTCGCGCAAGCACGAGTTCGAAGCCGACGCGTTCGCGGCCAGCCAGACCGACGCGCAGGACCTTGTCAGCGCGCTCGTGAAGCTGTACGAGGACAACGCGTCGACGCTGACGCCCGACCCCGTCTACACGGCCTTCTACTACTCGCATCCGCCCGCGTCGCAGCGGATCGACCGTCTGCTGCAGCAAGCATGAGCCGGCCGACCTCCCGCAAGCCGGCCGCGCGCGCATCGGGCGCCGAACGTGTCGAGGGCCGCGTGATCGCGGCGCACGGCCGCCACTACATCGTCGCGCCCGACGACGGCGGCCCAATGCTCCAGTGCTTTCCGCGCGGCAAGAAGAGCGACGTCGCGGTCGGCGATCGCGTCGTCTACGAACGCACGTCGGCCGATCAGGGCGTGATCGTCGAGATCGGCGAGCGGCGCAACCTGCTGTATCGGTCCGATCAGTTCAAGTCGAAGCTGTTCGCCGCGAACCTCGACCAGTTGCTGATCGTGCTCGCGACCGAACCGTACTTCAGCGAGGATCTGCTCGGGCGCGCGCTGATCGCGGCCGAGGCCAATGAGCTCAAGCCGATCGTCGTGCTGAACAAGATCGACGTCGAGGCCGCGCTGCCCGTCGCGCGCGAGCGGCTCGCACCGTACCGCGCGCTCGGCTATGAGGTGCTCGAGCTGTCGGTGAAAGGCGCGCCGGACGACGCGCGCGCACAACTGATGCCGCATCTGGCCGGCCGTTCGACGATCCTGCTCGGTCAGTCGGGGATGGGCAAATCGACGCTCGTCAATCTGCTCGTGCCGGAAGCCGAAGCCGCGACGCGCGAAATCTCCGCTGCGCTGAACAGCGGTCGCCACACGACGACGTTCACGCGCCTCTATCCGCTGCCGGGCGGCGGCGCGCTGATCGATTCGCCCGGTTTCCAGGAGTTCGGCCTCTACCATCTGACCGAAGGCCGACTCGAACGCGCGTTTCCGGAATTCCGTCCGCTGCTCGCACACTGCCGTTTCTATAATTGCCATCATCTGCACGAGCCGGGCTGCGCGATCCTCGAAGCCGTCGCCGACGGTCGCATCGCGCCATCACGGCATGCGCTGTACGCGCAGCTCGTTCACGAGGCGAGCCAGGTCGTGCGTTGACGGCATCACGCCGACCGCATGCGGCCGGCGCGCTACCCTTTCTCGCCATCCGAGGAGCCGCGATGCGTTTCAAGGCGCCCGATCTCGCCACCGCACAGCACTGGGCGAACGTCCTCGAGGCGGCCGGGATCGGCTGCGAGCTGCACAACCGCTATGCGACCGGCGCACTCGGCGGCATTCCGGTCGACGCGTGCGCGCCCGAGCTATGGCTCGACGACGAACGCGACGACGCGCTCGCGCGCCGGCTGCTCGACGCCGCGTCGCGCGGCCCGGCGGCCGGCGCGGCGCCATGGCGATGCAGGCAGTGCGGCGAGGCGCTCGAAGCGCAGTTCACCGCGTGCTGGCATTGCGGCACCGTGCGCGATCCGCGCGACGACTGATCGGCATCACGGCAAAAGCACAAAGGCCGGCATCCAGCCGGCCTTTCGCACATGCACGACGCGACGAACGCGTCACGATACCCATACCGCCAGCGTCAGCATCAGCAGCAGAATCATCCACAGGATCACCGCGCGCCATACGAGGCCGACGGCCGATTGCAGCGTGCGCGGCGTGCAATCGTCGCCGACCGACAGCGGACCGCTGTCGCCGACCGCCAGCGCATCGAGGCTCGACGGCTCGGCGAGCGGCCCCGCGAGCCGCGCGCCGAGCGCGCCGCTGCCCGCGGCGAGCAGCACGCCGTCGTTCGGATCGGGCCACTGGCGCGTATGGTTGCGCCAGGCGTAGATCGCATCCTCGAAGTTGCCGACGATCGCGAAACCGAGTGCGGTGAGCCGCGACGGAATCCAGTCGATCACGAAGAACGCGCGCTGCGCGAACGTAGAAAATTCGGCCGTGCGGTCCTCCCCGGGCGTCGCCCAGCTGCGCGCGAGATATTCGGAGATCCGGTACAGCACCGCGCCGGCCGGGCCGATCGGCAGCACGTACCAGAAGAACACGCCGAACACGTGACGATGCGACGCGACGACCGCATGGATCAGCGTATGACGGACGATTTCGCCGACCGGCATGTCGACGGTATCGATGCCCGTCCACTCGTGCAGGATTTCGCGCGCGCGCGGCACGTCGTCGTTGTTGAGCGCGAGATGGATGTCGGTGAAGTAGTGGCTGAACTGACGGAAGCCGAGCGTGAAATACACGACGGCGACGTTCCACAGGAACGCGAGCACGAAGCTCACCTTGTACAGCAGGAAGTAGATCAGTGCGACGACCAGCACCCACGGCAGCACGACCGCGAGCCACGCGAGGATGCCGTGCTTCTGTTTGCCGGCGTCGAGCCCATGCGCAACGGTTTCCGCGTGAAACTGGAACAGCGCGAACACCGGATTGCTCGGCGACAACGCGCGGACCTGTTCGATGATGAGGGCGAGAAGAACCGAGAAGAAAGTCATGCGTGGCGCCGTCTTCGGAGTTATGTCATTTTTGGCGTAACGATAGCACAGCGTAAGCCACGGATGGCTTCTGGCGCCGCCGCAGCGCGCGCGGCCGCACGCGCGACGCGGTGCGCCGTGTCAGCCGGCGGCCAAGAAGCGATACAGATTGCGCAACATGCCCGCAGTTGCGCCCCAGATGAAGTAATGGCCGCCCGCCTCGCCGTTCGGATAAGGCATCGCAAAAAAACGACGTTCTCCGCCGTCCCAGCGGAACACGCGCACTTGGTGATTGGCGGGATTCATCAGAAACGCGAGCGGCACCTCGAAGATCTCGGCGACTTCGAACGTGTCGGCCTGCACGGTGAACGGCGGATGCACGAGGCCGACCACCGGCGTGACGCAGAAGCCGGTGCCCGTCAGGTAGTCGGGCAGTGCGCCGAGGATCTCGACGCGCTCGTGCGCGAGGCCGATCTCTTCCTTCGCCTCGCGCAGCGCAGTGGCCGTCGCATCGCGATCGTACGGCTCGCGGCGACCGCCGGGGAAGCTGATTTGGCCGGCGTGGTCGTTCAGGTGATCGGCGCGCTGCGTCAGCAGCACGGTCAGGCCCGTGTCGCGCGCGACGAGCGGCACGAGCACCGCGGCGCTGCGCGGATCGACGCCTTCCTGCAGCCGCGCCTCGACGGGCTCGACGCTCCATTCGAGCGTACGGGCAAAGCGCTCGCGCAGGCCGGCCGGCGTCAGCAGCGGCGGCTGAATCGGCGGCAGGCCAGCGCCGGTACCTTCGACGGGCAATACTTCGGGATCGATGATCGGACGGCGATTCAATGGCGCTCTCGAGTTCGTGTCGTATCGAGCATATTGTCGCGCCAGAATGAAAAAAGCACCCGGGTGGGTGCTTTTTCCTTACAGCTCTTACTCTTGGGATGCTGCTGCAGCGCGATCCTTCGACACCAGCTTTTCCTTGATTCGAGCCGACTTGCCCGAACGCTCGCGCAGGTAGTACAGCTTCGCACGACGCACGTCGCCGCGGCGCTTCACGACGATGCTCGCCAGCAGCGGCGAGTACGTCTGGAACGTACGCTCGACGCCTTCGCCCGACGAAATCTTGCGGACGATGAACGACGAGTTCAGACCACGGTTGCGCTTCGCGATCACGACGCCTTCGTAAGCCTGAACGCGCTTGCGGTTACCTTCAACCACGTTCACGTTCACGATCACCGTGTCGCCCGGGGCGAATTCGGGGATCGTCTTGCCTGCGAGCGCGCGCTCGATTTCTTCCTGCTCAAGTTTTGCGATCAGATTCATCACTGACTCCTAAAGCCATCGTGTCGGCGTTTGCGCCCGCCTGCTTCCAGGCCTGGCCCCGATAGAGGATGGATTCACATCAGGCACCGCACACGCATGTACGGCACCGCCATTTCCCGCCCGCGATGCCGCCTCAGGAGGCGTCCTTCGCTTCGCGTGCGAGGTTCGCAAGCCATGCCTCGTCGGCACGGCTCAGCAACTTCTCGCGGCGCGCCCGGACGATCAGGTCCGGCCGCTTCCGCCATGTGTTTCTCAATGCTTCCTGGCGCCGCCACCGCTCGATTTCGGCATGATGCCCGCCGAGCAGCACGTCCGGCACGCGCATGCCCTCGTACTCCTCGGGACGCGTGTAGTGCGGACAATCGAGCAGGCCGTCGACGAAGCTGTCCTGCACGGCCGACTGCGCATCGTTGAGCACGCCCGGCAGCAGTCGCACGACTGCGTCCATCATCGCCATCGCCGGCAGTTCGCCGCCCGACAGCACGAAATCGCCGAGACTGATTTCCTCGTCGACGCAGCGGTCGAGCAGCCGTTGATCGATCGCCTCGTAACGGCCACACAGCACGACGACGCCGGGCTCCTGCGCCATTCGCGTCACACGTTCGTGCGTGAGCGGCGCGCCCTGCGGCGACATCATCACGACACGCGTGCTCGCGATGCCCTGCTCCGCCTGCGCAGCCTTCGCGGCGCCGATCGCGGCCTCGAGCGGCCTGGCCAGCATCACCATGCCCGGACCGCCGCCGTACGGACGATCGTCGACCGTGCGGTAGTTGTCCGTCGTGAAATCACGCGGGTTCCAGGTACGCAGCCCGAAGCGCCCCTGCTTCACGGCCCGGCTGGTGATACCCCAGTCGGTCAGCGCGCGGAACATTTCGGGAAAGAGCGTGACGACATCGAACTGCACCGCGCGCTCCGTGACCTGGTTCATTTCAGTAATCGGCTTCCCAGTCGACGACGATGCGACGCGCCGCCTGGTCTACCGTTTTGACATACACGCCGACGAACGGGATCAGCCGCTCGGCAGCCGCCGGGCGGCCATCCTTGCCGACCGACGGATACTCGACACGCATGATCGAATGCGCGCCGTTGTCGATCATCCCGACCACCTTGCCGAGCGTCGCCGACTGCTCGTTGACGACGTCGAGGCCGATCAGGTCGACCCAATAGAATTCGTCCGCGGCCAATGCCGGGAAATCTTCCCGGCGCACGAACACACGAAAGCCGCGCAGAGCCAGCGCGGCATCGCGGTCGCCTACGCCCGCAGGTTGCGCGACGACCGTGTCGCCGTGCGTCTTGGACTGCACGATACGCGCGGAAAACCGCTGCGTACCCTTTTCCAGCCACCAGCGACGCGCGCTGAGCAGCGCATCGCCACCGCGGCCGGCGTCGGCATGAGTCGCTACCTTGACCCAGCCCTTCAGGCCGTACGCGTCGACTACCGCGCCGACCTCGACCGCATCGTCGGGAAGCGCCTGCACCGCGTCGAGGCCGCCCTGTTCGGCAGCCGCGCCTGCGGGCGCACCGCGCTCGACCGGCTTGCGGACGAATGCGCCGAACGACGCCCGCCCGCGCCTTGCATTACCGGAATCGTGATCCGACATCAATACACCTCACAGCCGGCACGACCGGCACACCGCGCCATGTCAGGCAGCCGGCTGCGCCTTTTGCGCTTCCTTCACGAGACGCTGGACGGTCGGCGACAGTTGCGCGCCCACGCCTTGCCAGTACGTCAGACGATCCTGAGCGATACGCAGCGCTTCGCCCTTCGTCGCGACCGGGTTGTAGAAGCCGACGCGCTCGATGAAGCGGCCGTCACGACGGTTGCGCGAATCGGTAGCAACGATGTTGTAGAACGGGCGCTTCTTCGAGCCGCCGCGAGCCAGACGGATGATAACCATATGAAATCCTTCGGGAAAACCGGGTTCGAAACTACTGAAACACGCGATTATAGCCGGAAACCGGAGGTACAACAAACACTTACGCGCAAAAAATCCGCGGACGGCCTGCGGGCGCGGCATACAATCGTCGTGTCAGCGACCGCCCCCGCGCCGCCATGCCGCTCTTTCGCGCCCTTCCGACGTGCCGCACGCCGCGCCGCCTCGCCACGTTGCTCGCCGCCCTTGCCTGCTCGGCCGCAGCCGCGAGCGCCGCGGCGCGGCTGCCCGTCGACGAACTCGTCGTGCCGCCCGGCTTCCATGTCGAGGTACTTACCGACGCGGTGCCGAGCGCGCGCGAAATGGCGTGGTCGCCGCGCGGTGTGTTGTACGTCGGCACCCGCGAAGGCCGCGTGCATGCGTTCACGATGCAGGGCGGCCGGATTGGCGCACACTACGTGATCGCGTCCGGGCTCGACATGCCGGTCGGCGTCGCGTACCGCGACGGCACACTCTATATCTCCGCCGTGTCGCGCATTCTACGCATCGACGGCATCGACGACCGGCTCGCGAAGCCGCCCGCGCCGGCCGTGGTCACCGACACGCTGCCCACCCAGCATCATCACGACTGGAAATTCATTGCGTTCGGTCCCGACGGCAAGCTCTACGTGCCGACCGGCGCGCCGTGCAACGTCTGCCTCGCGGACCGCAACCGCTACGCGATCATCGAGCGGATGAACGCCGACGGCAGCGGCCGCGACGTGTTCGCGCGCGGCATACGCAATACGGTCGGCTTCGCATGGCATCCGGATACGGGCGAGCTCTGGTTTACCGACAACGGGCGGGACCTGATGGGCGACGACGTGCCGGACGACAAGCTGAACCGCGCGCCACGCGCCGGGCTCGACTTCGGCTTCCCCTACTGCCATGGCGGCGATACGCCCGACCCCGAATTCGGCAGCGCCGACGTTTGCCGCCGCTACGTGCCGCCCGTGCTGAAGCTCGGCGCACACGTGGCCGCGCTCGGGATGCGCTTCTATACGGGCCCGATGTTTCCGGCGTCGTACCGCAACAACGTCTTCATCGCCGAGCACGGGTCGTGGAACCGCAGCGCGAAGGTCGGCTACCGCATCATGCGCGCGATCGTCTCCGCGGACGGCAGCCACGCTCGGCAGACGCCGTTCGTCACAGGCTGGCTGCGACCGGACGGCAGCGTTTGGGGCCGCCCCGCCGACGTGCTGCCGCTGCCCGACGGTTCGCTACTCGTCAGCGACGATTACGCAGGCGCGATCTACCGGATCACGTATGCGGCACCTTGACGCAGCGTGCGGATGACCGGCCCCGACCGGGCATCGTAGAATGCGTGCCGGGCCGTGCGCCCGCGCCGGCCTGCCGGCTGCCCATGCCAACGACAATACGCCGCCATCCATGTCCAGCAGCACCGCTTCGTCCCGCCGCTTCCGCTCCAAGACGCTCACCGCCGCCCTCGCCTTCCTGTTCGGTTCGCTCGGCGCCCACCGCTTCTATCTGTACGGCTTTCGCGACGTCTTCGGCTGGGCGCACATACTCGCGACGCTCGTCGGCATCCCCGGCTTCCTGCTGCTCGCGGCGACGCAGCGCAGCGCGACGCTCGGCTGGTGGCTCGCGGTGCCGGGCGCGATCTCGCTGCTGGCCGCGTTCCTCGCCGCGCTCGTCTACGGACTGCGGCCGGACGAGAAATGGGACGCGCAATTCAACGCCGGAACCGGCAAACATAGCCGCTCGGGCTGGACCGTGATCTTCGTCGTGATCTTTTCGCTGCTGATCGGCGCGTTCCTGCTGATGACTGCGCTCGCGCTGTCGTTCCAGACGTATTTCGAAGCGCAGGTCGAAGCGGCGAAGCAGATTTCGCAATGAGCGCCGGTGTGCGGGCGCCGACCGCGTCGCACACCGATCAGAACAGGCTCATCTGCACGTCGTCGCGCACCGGCTGGGCGGGCGCCCTGCGCGTAGCGCGCGGCGCGGCCGCCACGCTCGCCGGTGCCGCACGAAACTGCGAGAGATCGAGAATGCCGTGCCGGCGTTCGTTCAGCCCGAGCCGCTTCACCGCCTGCCGAAACCGCTGTCGCAGCAGGTCGGCCCAGATGCCCTCGCCCTTCATCCGCTTCGCGAAATCGGAGTCATAGTCCTTTCCGCCGCGCATGTCGCGCACGCGATTCATCACGCGGTCCGCCCGATCGGGAAAATGTGCGGCCAGCCAGCTCTTGAACAGCGGTGCGACCTCCCAGGGCAGCCGCAGAATGATGTAGCTCGCGTGCGTCGCGCCGGCTTCCGCGCACGCTTCGAGCACACGTTCGAGATCGGGCTCGGTGACGAACGGAATCAGCGGTGCGATGCTCACGCCGACCGGCACGCCCGCGTCACGCAGCGCGCGAATCGTGCGCAGCCGGCGCGCCGGCGTGGCCGCGCGCGGCTCGAGCGTGCGCGCCAGATCCGCATCGAGCGTCGTGATCGTGACCGCGGCCATCACCTGCCCACGTTCGGCCATCGGCGCGAGCAGATCGAGATCGCGCTCGATCAGCGACGATTTCGTGATCGCCGCAAACGGCAGCCCGCGATCGTGCATCACCTCGATCACGCTGCGCGTGATCCGCAAGTCGCGCTCGACCGGCTGGTAGGCATCGGTGTTCACGCCGAGCGCGATGGGCTCGGGCACATAGGACTTGCGCGAAATCTCGCGTTCGAGCAGTTCCGCCGCGTTGATCTTCGCGTAGATGCGGCTCTCGAAGTCCAGCCCCGGCGACAGCCCCAGATAGCTGTGCGTCGGCCGCGCGAAACAGTAAATGCAGCCATGTTCGCAGCCGCGATACGGATTGAGCGACACGCTGAACGGGATGTCGGGCGATTGATTGCGCGTCAAAATGCTCTTCGCGCGCTCCTCGAACACCTGCGTGCGCAACGGCGCGGGCAGATCGGCATCGTCCGACACGTGCGCCCAGCCATCGTCGACGGCCTCGCGCAACGCGCTCTCGTACCGCCCCTGCAGATTGTCGACGGCGCCGCGCCCCTTGAGGGGCACCGGCGGCGCTATCGGAAATTCATTGTCGGACCGATCGTCCATCTGCGCACCCATTCGCCTTCACCCAATACTGGATATTTATACAGTATCGGGTGAAGGCTGCCAAGTGCGCGATAAGGGGTCGGATGGCCGGGTCGGACGGCACCCACGCGCTCTCAGTCGCCAACCGAAATCGTCAGCGTTTCCTTGATCTCTTCCATCACGACGTAGCTCTTCGACTGCACGGCGCCCGGCAGCTGCAGCAGGATGTCGCCGAGCAGTTTCCGGTAGTCGGCCATCTCCCCGATGCGCGCCTTGATCAGATAGTCGAAGTCGCCCGACACGAGGTGGCATTCGAGCACCTCGTCGATCTTCATGACTTCGCGGCGGAACTGCTCGAACATGTTGCCGCCCTTGTGGCCGAGCGTGATCTCGACGAACACCAGCAGCGCCGCGCCGAGCTGCGCGGGATCGACGCGCGCGTGATAGCCCGTGATCACGCCGTCGCGCTCCATGCGGCGCACGCGCTCGATGCACGGCGTGACGGTCAGCCCGACCTGCTCGGCGAGGTCCTTCATCGCCATCCGGCCATCCTCCTGCAGCAGTTTCAGGATGCGGCGGTCGAGCTTGTCGAGCGTGCGTACTGGCTGGCGTTGCGTTCTCATTGGTTTATGCTGAAAACCTGAAAAATACGATAACAAAACCTACAGATTCGACAATACCATAGCGCAAAAAACTAGATCAGTCAGAGGTTACACGGAGACGCAGGTGCGCCCGGCCTCGAGCTGATTTCTTCGATGTGGAGCAGCTATGCGAGTCGTCATTCTGGGCAGCGGTGTGGTGGGCGTGGCAAGCGCGTATTACCTCGCGCGCGCCGGTCATGAGGTCACGGTGATCGACCGGGAAGCCGGCCCGGCGCTCGAGACGAGCTTCGCGAATGCCGGCCAGATCTCGCCCGGCTATGCGGCGCCGTGGGCCGCGCCCGGCGTGCCGCTGAAGGCCGTCAAGTGGATGTTCGAAAAGCATGCGCCGCTCGCGATCCGCCTCGACGGCACGCGCTTCCAGCTCCAGTGGATGTGGCAGATGCTGCGCAACTGCACGGCCGAGCGCTATGCGGTCAACAAGAGCCGTATGGTGCGCCTTGCCGAGTACAGCCGCGACTGCCTGCAGGCGCTGCGCGCCGACACCGGCATCCAGTACGAGGGCCGCACGGGCGGCACGCTGCAGCTGTTCCGCACGCAGCAGCAACTCGATGGCGCGGCGAAGGACATCGCGGTGCTGCGGGAAGCGAACGTGCCGTTCGAACTGCTCTCGCCGGCCGAGCTGAAGAACGCGGAACCGGCGCTCGCGGCCGTCTCGCACAAGCTCACCGGCGGCCTGCGTCTGCCGGGTGACGAAACGGGCGACTGCCAGCTGTTCACGACGCGCCTCGCGGCGCTGGCCGAATCGCTCGGCGTGAAATTCCGCTACAACACGCCGATCGACGGGCTGGCGATCGCGGGCGGCAAGATCGCGGGCGTGCAGTGCGGCAGCGAGACGGTGCGCGCCGACGCGTACGTCGTCGCGCTCGGCTCGTACTCGACGAATTTCGTCGCGAACCTGATGAAGATCCCGGTCTATCCGCTGAAGGGCTATTCGATCACTGCGCCGATCGTCGATGAAGCGGCCGCGCCGGTGTCGACGGTGCTCGACGAAACCTACAAGATCGCGATCACGCGTTTCGACCAGCGCATCCGCGTCGGCGGGATGGCGGAAATCGTCGGCTTCGACAAGACGCTGCGCGCGGCACGCCGCGAGACGCTCGAAATGTGCGTGAACGATCTGTTCCCGGGCGGCGGCGACACGTCGAAGGCCACGTTCTGGACGGGCCTGCGCCCGATGACGCCGGACGGCACGCCGATCGTCGGCCGCACGCCGGTGTCGAACCTGTTCCTGAACACGGGCCACGGCACGCTCGGCTGGACGATGTCGTGCGGCTCCGGCCAGCTGCTCGCCGATCTGATTTCCGGCAAGAAGCCGGCGATCCAGGCGGACGATCTGTCGGTACATCGCTACCTGAAGGAAGTCGCAGGCCAGACGCGCCCGGCTTACGCATAAGCGGCGACGGCCGCGCGAGCGGCCGGCCGTGCGACGAGAAAGCGCCCCTGCGGGCGCTTTTTTGTTGACGGGACGAGACGCACGGCGCGACGGACATTCGCGCCTCCGTCCCGCCGCTTTCCGCCGAAACGAAAAAGGGGCGCTCGTCGCGCCCCTCGTTTCGCTGCTTGACGCTGCTTATCTCCGCGTCGCGTCACGCCGCATCAGCCAAGCTCGCTGACGAGCTCCGGCACGAGCGTGAACAGATCGCCGACGAGACCGTAGTCGGCCACGCTGAAGATCGGTGCTTCGGGATCCTTGTTGATCGCGACGATCACCTTCGAATCCTTCATGCCGGCCAAATGCTGGATCGCGCCCGAGATGCCGACCGCGATGTACAGCTGCGGCGCGACGATCTTGCCGGTCTGGCCGACCTGATAATCGTTCGGCACGTAGCCGGCATCGACTGCCGCGCGCGACGCGCCGAGTGCGGCCGACAGCTTGTCAGCCAGCGGCTCCAGCACCTTCGTGTAGTTCTCGCCGCTGCCCAGGCCACGACCGCCCGACACGATGATGCTCGCGCTGGTCAGCTCCGGACGGTCCAGCTTCGTCACTTCACGGCTGACGAACTGCGACACGCCTGCATCGGCCGCCGCTTCGATCTTCTCGACCGATGCGCTGCCGCCTTCGGCCGCGACCGGATCGAAACCCGTCGCCCGCACCGTGATCACCTTGATCGGGTCGCTCGACTGCACCGTCGCAATCGCGTTGCCGGCGTAGATCGGGCGCTCGAACGTGTCGGCCGAATCGACCGCCGTGATGTCCGAGATCTGCGCGACATCGAGCTTCGCGGCGATACGCGGTGCGATGTTCTTGCCGTACGCGGTCGCCGGCGCGAGGATGTGCGAATAGTCCTTCGCGATGTTCAGCGCCGTTGCTTCGACGTTTTCCGCGAGGCCCGCTTCGAGCTGCGGCGCGTCGGCCAGCAGTACCTTCGACACGCCGGCGATCTTCGCTGCCGCATCGGCTGCGCCCTGCGCGTTGTGACCTGCGACCAGCACGTGAATGTCGCCGCCGATCTTTGCCGCCGCCGCCACCGTGTTCAGCGTCGCGGCCTTGATCGACGCGTTGTCGTGTTCTGCAATTACCAGAATCGTCATTTCTTTCCGCTCCCTTTACAGCACCTTGGCTTCGGTCTTCAGCTTCTCGACCAGCGTCTTCACGTCCGGCACCTTCACGCCGGCCGCGCGCTTCGGCGGCTCGACCACCTTCAGCGTCTTCAGACGCGGCGCGACATCCACGCCGAGGTCTTCCGGCTTCACCGTTTCCAGCGGCTTCTTCTTCGCCTTCATGATGTTCGGCAGCGTCACGTAGCGCGGCTCGTTCAGGCGCAGGTCGGTGGTAACCACCGCCGGCAGCGTCAGCGACAGCGTTTCCGCGCCGCCGTCGACTTCGCGTGCCACCGTCGCCTTGCCGTCGGCGATCGTCACCTTCGATGCGAACGTCGCTTGCGGCAGGCCTGCCAGCGCGGCGAGCATCTGGCCGGTCTGGTTCGAATCGTCGTCGATCGCCTGCTTGCCGAGGATCACGAGCTGCGGCTGCTCCTTGTCGACGAGCGCCTTCAGGATCTTCGCGACGGCCAGCGGCTCGACGCCGTCGTTCGACTCGACGAGGATCGCGCGATCCGCACCGATCGCGAGCGCCGTGCGCAGCGTTTCCTGCGCCTGCGCCACACCGACCGACACGGCGACCACTTCGGTCGCGACGCCCGCTTCCTTCAGGCGCACGGCTTCTTCAACGGCGATTTCGTCGAACGGGTTCATCGACATCTTCACGTTCGCGATGTCGACGCCCGTGTTGTCCGACTTCACGCGGACCTTCACGTTGTAATCGACCACTCTTTTCACTGGCACCAGGATTTTCATGCACACGCTCCAAAGTTACGAATACGACCAGAGGCCATTCTATAGCGAGGCCCCATGACTGCGCGGCCAACGGGCCAATCCATCGCGGCTGTCGAGGATAACGCTCCTCCGCGGCGCGCCGGCAATAGCGAACGGTCGTTCTATTTTAAAAGAGAAAAAACCCGGACGCAAAGCCCGGGTTTTCGATCAGCGACTCTAATCACCGTCGGGCACGCGAGACGCAATGCGTCACCAGGCGGCGATCACGGCGCCGCCGAACTTGCCGTCGATGAACTGCTTCACCTCCGGCGAATGATAGGCCGCGACCAGCTTCGCGACCCACGGCTTGTTCCGGTCCGGCTCGCGGATCGCGATGACGTTCGCGTACGGGCCGTTCGGACCCTCGATCGCGATCGCGTCCTGCTTCGGCTTCAGCCCCGCTTCCATCGCATAGTTCGTGTTGATCGCCGCCGCGTCGACGTCGCCGAGCGAACGCGGAATCTGCGCCGCGTCGAGCTCGACGATCTTCAGCTTGCGCGGATTGTCGACGATGTCGAGCGGCGTCGCCTTGAGCCCCGCATCCGCCCGCAGCTTCAGCACGCCCTGTTTCTGCAGCAACAGCAGCGCGCGGCCGCCGTTGGTCGGATCGTTCGGGATCGCGACGCGCGCGCCGGGCTTCAGTTCGGCCAGCGATTTCACGCGCTTCGAATAAATGCCCATCGGGAACGTGACGGTGTCCGCGACCTTGATCAGCTTGTAGCCGCGGTCCTTCACCTGCGCCTGCAGATACGGATCGTGCTGATAGCTGTTCGCATCGAGATCGCCGGCCGCGAGCGCCGCGTTCGGCTGCACGTAGTCGGCGAATTCGACGATGCGCACGTCGAGTCCGCTCTTCGCCGCGACCTTCTTCACGACCTCCATGATCTGCGCGTGCGGGCCGCCCGTCACGCCTACCTTGATGGTTTCGGCCTGCGCGGCTTGCGCGCCCGCGAACAGCGCGGCTGCGCCGAGCGCCGCCGCGAACTTCAGCATGAAGCGTCGTTGCATCGTCTCCCCCGATGAGAATGAATGTCGCTTACTTGTGGCTCAGGCGCCGGACCAGCCAGTCGCCGAACGACTGCACGATCTGCACGAACACGATCAGGATCGCGACGACCGTCCACATCACTTCCGGCAGATAGCGCTGATAGCCATAGCGGATGCCCAGATCGCCGAGGCCGCCGCCGCCGATCGCACCTGCCATCGCCGAATAGCCGACCAGCGACACGAACGTGATCGTCAGCCCGGCGACGATGCCCGGCAGCGATTCCGGCAGCAAAACCTTGAAGACGATCTGCGACGTCGTCGCGCCCATCGACTGCGCAGCTTCGATCAGGCCGCGATCGACTTCGCGCAGCGCCGTCTCGACGAGTCGCGCGATGAACGGCGCGGCCGCGAGCGTCAGCGGCACGACCGCCGCGGCCGTGCCGATCGACGAGCCCGTGACGAGCCGCGTAAACGGAATCACCGCCACGAGCAGAATGATGAACGGCGTCGAGCGCACCGCGTTGACGACACCGCCGAGCACGCGATTGACCGCGAGGTTCTGCAGCACGCCCTGCCGGTCGGTCAGATAGAGCAGCACGCCGAGCGGCAGCCCGACGAGCGCGCCGACCGCCCCGGAGATGCCGACCATGATCAGCGTCTCCCAGAACGACTGCACGAACATATCGAACATCTCACTCAACATACGAAAGCTCCTCGACCACCACACCTTGCTCGCGCAGGAACGCGAGCGCCTGTCCGACCTTGCCCGGCTCGCCGCCGGCCAGCACCGCGAGCGAACCGAACGCCTGCCCCTGGATCTCGTCGATCTGGCCGTGCAGGATATTGAAATCGAGTTCGTAGCGGCGGATCGTCTCCGACAGGATCGGCTGGTCGACGCCGGACCCGGTGAACGCGAGGCGCAGCAGATGCCCGCTGCCCGTCTTCAGCCGCTCGGCGACGCGCGCCTTCAGCGCGGGCGGCAGCTCCTGCGCGATCACGTCGCCGATCAGCGCGCGCGTGACTTCGTGATGCGGCTGCAGGAACACGTCGATCACGCGCCCCTCTTCGACGACGCGACCCGCATCGAGCACCGCGACGCGATCGCAGACCTGCTTGATCACTTCCATCTGGTGCGTGATCAGCACGATCGTCAGCCCGAGCTCGCGGTTGATCCGCTTGAGCAGGTCGAGAATCGAGCGCGTCGTTTCCGGATCGAGCGCGGAAGTCGCTTCGTCGGACAGCAGCACCTTCGGCTTGCTCGCGAGCGCACGCGCGATTCCGACGCGCTGTTTCTGGCCGCCGCTGATCTGTGCCGGGTAGCGGTCCTTCTGCGCGGACAGCCCAACGAGCTCGAGCAGCGGCAGTACCGCGGCCTCGATTTCGGCGCGGCTTGCGCCCGCGAGCTCGAGCGGCAGCGCGACGTTGTCGAACACGGTGCGCGACGACAGCAGATTGAAGTGCTGGAAGATCATCCCGATCTGGCGACGCGCCTCGCGCAGTTCGCCCGCCGACAGCAGCGTCAGATCGCGGCCCGCGACCGTCACGTTGCCCTCGCTCGGCCGAGTGAGCAGGTTGATGGTGCGCACGAGCGTGCTCTTGCCGGCACCGCTTCGGCCGATGATGCCGAACACTTCGCCCTGCGGAATCGTCAGATTGACGTTGTGCAGCGCTTCGACCCAACCGTTCGGGCCCGGAAAACGCTGCGACAGATTGCGTAATTCGATCATGTAAACAAAACGGCGACCGGCTGGCGAGCAGGCCCGCCAGTCGGCCGCCGATGCATCTGGAATAGCCGGCGATTTTACCGCAAACGTCTCATTCCACTTAATAATCGATTTCGATCTTTTCATAACCGCACGATATTAGAGGAACGCCGCGAGCGCGCCGACGCGGCGGCGCGACTATGATCCCGACACGCCGACGAACCAACGGGAGACACGCGAGATGACGGTTACGACCATGCAGACCGAGGCGCCGGCCGACGCACGCACGGCGCCCGCGCCGCACATCGGGCGGCTGCGCACGGCGGACGGACTCGAGCTGGCGTCGTACCGTTGGCCGGCCGACGCCCGCGCTGCGCCGCCGCGCGCGACGGTCGCGCTGTTGCACGGCCTTGCCGAACACGCGGGCCGTTACGCGCCGCTCGCAGCCCGCCTGAACGCGGCCGGCATCGACCTGCTCGCGATCGACCTGCGCGGCCACGGCCGCTCGCCCGGCAAGCGCGCCTGGGTCGCGCGCTTCGACGAATACCTCGACGACGCCGACGCGCTCGTGGACGAAGCCGCGCGCGCGCCGACGCCGCTGTTCCTGATGGGCCACAGCATGGGCGGTGCGATCGCCGCGCTGTACGCGATCGAGCGCGCGCCGGCGCGCGCATGCACGCTGGCCGGCCTCGTGCTGTCCAGCCCCGCGCTCGCGCCGGGCCGCGACGTGCCGCGCTGGATGCTCGCGCTTAGCCGCCTGATCAGTCGAGTCTGGCCGACCTTCCCGGCGATCCGGATCGACGCGGCGCTGCTGTCGCGCGACGCGGACGTGGTCGCCGCGAATCGCGCGGATCCGCTCGTGCATCACGGCCCCGTGCCGGCGCGCACGGGCGCGGAAATCCTCGACGCGATGGCGCGCATCGAGCGCGGCCGCAGCGCGCTGCGCGTTCCGGTGCTCGTCTACCACGGCACCGCGGACAAACTGACCGAACCGGACGGCAGCCGCACGTTCGGCGCGCGCGTCGGCTCGGCCGACCGCACGCTGACGCTATACGAAGGCGGATTTCACGAAACGATGAACGACATCGAGCGCGAGCGCGTGATCGATGCGCTGATCGGCTGGATAGATGCGCGCGTGCCGGCGCGCTGAGTGCGCGCCGGGCGCGGGCCGTCAGATGCCGGCGAGCACGCGCAGATGCGCGACGACACTGCGGCCGAGCGCCGACAGGTTGTAGCCGCCCTCGAGACAGCTGACGATGCGGCCCTGCGCATGCCGGCGCGCAACGTCGACGATCTGTGCGGTGAGCCACTCGAAGTCGGCTTCGACGAGACCGAGATTGCCGATGTCGTCCTCGCGATGCGCATCGAAGCCCGCGGATACGAACAGCATCTGCGGCTTGAACGCGTCGAGACGCGGCAGCCAGAACATGTCGACCGCTTCGCGGATCGCCATTCCGTTGCTGCGCGCGGGCATCGGCAGGTTCACCATGTTCGGCGCCTGATGATCGACGCCCGAGAACGGATACAGCGGATGCTGGAAGAAGCTGCACATCAGCACGCGCGCGTCGTTCGCGAACGCGGCCTCGGTGCCGTTGCCGTGATGCACGTCGAAATCGACGATCGCGACGCGCTCGAGGCCGTGCACGTCGAGCGCGTGCCGCGCCGCGACCGCGACGTTGTTGAAGAAGCAGAAGCCCATCGCGCGCGCGGGCTCGGCATGATGGCCGGGCGGACGCACGCTGCAGAACGCGTTCGCGTAGCGGCCCTCGATCACCGCGTCGGTCGCCGCGACCGCGGCGCCGGCCGCGCGCAATGCGGCGCGCCACGTGTCGCGGTTCATCAGCGTATCGGGGTCGATCTCGACGTAGCCGTCGACGGGCGTCAACCCGCGCAGATAGTCGATGTGCGCCTGCGTATGCACGCGGCCGAGCGCGACTTCGCTCGCGAACGGCGCCGTTTCGTGCACGATCAGATCGTCGATGCGGCTCGCGATCAGCTGATCCTGGATCGCCGACAGCCGGGCCGGGCATTCCGGATGCCACTGCCCCATCTCGTGCAGCATGCAGTCGGGGTGCGTATAGAAGGCGGTTGCCATAACGTGTCATCTGCAGCGCTGGATGCGCCGCAGGTCTCCTTCAATGATGTCCATCGTCTGCCGCGAATTCGCCGCTAACTTACCACATCGCGCGTCCGCTTCGCGTCGGCGCGCGGGATGCGTCGGGTATACTGCGCCGAACACAATCGCCCTGTCCGAGCGCTTCGACATGAATTTCAGCAAGCCTGCCGCCCTTCTCTCCGCGCTGTTCCGCGCTCGCCTTCCGCTCGTCGTCGCTGCCGTCGCCGCATTGTGCGCGGCGCCCGCCGGCGCACAGACGGCGTCCGCGAAATCCGGCCTGCGCGTCGCGCAGGCGCAGCCGCAACAGCCGGCGCAGCCGGGCCAGACTTTCGAAGAAGAGATCGTTCCGCAGCGCTACGCGAACAATCCGAAGATCGATGCGTTCATCGACGACATGGCGAGCCGCAACGGTTTCGACGCCGCGAGCCTGCATGCGCTGTTCTCGCGCGTCAGCTACTCGGCGACGGCCGTCAAGCTCGTGCGGCCCGCACCGACGCCGACCGTGAAGAACTGGCGCGTCTATCGTTCGCGCTTCATCGAGCCGATCCGCATCAACGCGGGCGTGAAGTTCTGGAAGGCGAACCAGGCGACGTTGCAGCGCGCGTCGCAGGAGTTCGGCGTGCCGCCGGAAGTGATCGTCGGCATCATCGGCGTCGAAACGATCTACGGCCGCTACATGGGCAACTTCCGCGTGCTCGATGCGCTGACGACGCTGGCGTTCGACTATCCGGACACGCCGAACCGCGACAGCCGTCAGGCGACGTTCCGCAAGAACCTCGAGGATTTCCTCGTGTGGACGCGCGACAGCCAGCTCGACCCGACCACCGTGCTCGGTTCGTACACGGGCGCGATCGGCATTCCGCAGTTCCTGCCGAGCAGCATCCGCGACTATGCGGTCGACTACGACGGCACCGGTCGCGTCGATCTGCGCAGCAGCGCGGCCGATGCGATCGGCAGCGTTGCGAACTATCTGAAGCAGCACGGCTGGGAAACCGACCGTCCCGTGGTGTGGCAGATCACGCCCGATACGGGCAGCCTCGGCATCGCGCAGGCGGCCGCCGACGGTCAGCCCGAACCGCACTGGGCGCTGTCGCAACTGCTGCGCGCCGGCATGACGCTGAACGAACCGACGGTCAACATCACGACGGAAGCCGGCACGCCCGTTACGGTCGTGGACTTGCCCTCGCCGGGCAGTGCGACCGAATACATGCTCGGCCTCAAGAACTTCTACGTGCTGACGCGTTACAACCGCAGCTTCTTCTATGCGCTCGCCGTGTATCAGCTCGGCGAAGCGGTGAAGGCGCAGATGGAAGCGAGCGGCGCACTGCCGCCGAGCGATGCGGACTCGCAGTCGACGTCGCAGTAATCCTGCCCGCCATCAAGAAAAACGCCGCTGCATGCGGCGTTTTTTTGTTGTTGAAGCGCGGCCCGTGCGAGGCGCGCAGCGTCACGCCGGAAACACGCCGGTAGACAGATAGCGGTCGCCGCGATCGCAGATGATGAAGACGATCGTCGCGTTCTCGACCTGACGCGCGATGCGCATCGCGACTTCGCATGCGCCGCCCGACGAAATGCCGGCAAAAATGCCTTCGACCGACGCGAGCCGGCGCGCCATCGTCTCGGCTGCGGCCTGGCTCACGTTCTCGACGCGATCGACGCGGCTGCGCTCGAAAATCGTCGGCATATAGGCTTCCGGCCACTTGCGAATGCCCGGAATGCGCGAGCCGTCTTCCGGCTGCGCACCGATGATCTCGATCGCCGGATTCTGTTCCTTCAGATAGCGCGACGTGCCCATGATCGTGCCCGTCGTGCCCATCGCGGACACGAAGTGCGTGACGCGCCCTTCGGTGTCGCGCCAGATCTCCGGGCCGGTGCCTTCGTAGTGTGCGATCGGATTGTCGGGATTGCCGAATTGATCGAGGATCACGCCCTTGCCTTCGCGCTGCATCTGCTCCGCGAGATCGCGCGCCAGTTCCATCCCGCCCTTCACCGGCGTCAGGATGATCTCTGCGCCGTACGCGGCCATGCTCTGCCGACGCTCGACGGACAGATCCTCGGGCATGATCAGCACCATCTTGTAGCCGCGGATCGCGGCGGCCATCGCGAGCGCGATGCCCGTGTTGCCGCTCGTCGCTTCGATCAGCGTATCGCCCGGCTTGATGCGGCCGCGTGCCTCGGCCTTGCTGATCATCGACAGTGCCGGGCGATCCTTCACGGACCCGGCCGGATTGTTGCCCTCCAGCTTCGCGAGAATCACGTTGTTGCGCGCGCGAATCTCGTCGTCCGGCAGGCGGACCAGTTGCACGAGCGGCGTGTTGCCGATCGTGTCTTCGATAGTTTTGTAAGCCATGGAGATACCGTGAGTGCGAGGCCGATCAATCGGTCGATTGTAAACCACCGCCCGTCGCCGCGCCCGCAACCCACATTGCAACGATGGAATACGCGACGTGCCGCGCAACGTGCGCCCGTCAGCGCATCCACGCAAAAAACCCGCGGCATGCCGCGGGAAGCCGTCGCAACGACGGCGACTGAAGGAGCCTGTCGTTTCGTCCGGCGCGTTACTTCTGTGCCGTGCGCGTGGGTGCGCCTGCGGGTTTTGCGGCGGCGGGCGATGCGGCCTTGCCGGCCGCAGGCGAACCAGCGGCGCTTGGGCCGGCCGCACCAACGGTCAATCCCTCCTTCTGGAGGCGCTCGACCGTGTGCCCGCCCATCCCTTTCACGCGCGACGCGAGATCGGCGGCATCCTTGAACGGACCGCGCGCGCCGCGCTCGTCGAGAATCGCCTTCGCGCGCGCAGGACCGATGCCCTTGATTCCCATCAGCGCGTCTTCGTTCGCGCTATTGACGTCGACGGCAGCCCACGCGGAAGCGAATGCGCCGAACAGCGCCGCCGCTGCAAACCACTTTCTGATCATGTCCTGGATCTCCCGATGAAAAGCGGCCGGCGGCTGCCGACCGTGAGACCCAGTCTAGCGATGCAACGCTCGCGCTTAAACCTGGCCGGACAGCCAACGAACGTAGCGGTCGACGCCTTCCTGCACGGTCAGGAACGGCGCATCGTAGCCGGCCGCACGCAGCTTCGTCTGGTCGGCCTGCGTGAAGCACTGGTACTTGCCGCGCAGCGCGTCCGGGAACGGCACGTATTCGATCAGCCCCTGCTCGACCTGCTGCGCGAGCGTCAGCGGCGGCAGATTGTCGAGTGCGCGCAGCGTGTTCACGACCGTCGATGCGATGTCGTTGAACGGTTGCGCGCGGCCGGTGCCGAGGTTGAAGATGCCCGATTTCTCCGGATGATCGAAGAAGAACAGGTTCACCTTCGCGACGTCCTCGACCGACACGAAATCGCGCGTCTGCTCGCCCGCCGCATAGCCGTTGTACTCGCCGAACAGCTTCACCTTGCCTTCCGCGCGGAACTGGTTGAAGTTGTGGAACGCGACCGACGCCATGCGGCCCTTGTGCGTTTCGCGCGGGCCGTACACGTTGAAATAGCGGAAGCCGGCGATCTGGCTCTTCGCATTCGGCAGCACGCGGCGCACGACCTGGTCGAACAGGAACTTCGAATAGCCGTACACGTTCAGCGGCGCCTCGACGCTGCGCTCTTCGACGAATCGCGTGGAGCCGCCGTAGATCGCCGCCGATGACGCATACAGGAACTGCGCGCCCTGCGCGAGGCACGCGTCGAGCACGGCGCGGCTGTAGCGGAAGTTGTTGTCCATCATGTAGCGGCCGTCGGTTTCCATCGTGTCCGAACAGGCGCCTTCGTGGAACACCGCACGCACCTTGCCGAAATCGCCGCGCGCGAAGCGCTCGACGAATTCGGTCTTGTCGAGATAGTCGTCGATCTCGCAATCGACGAGATTCTTGAACTTGTCCGCGCGCGTCAGGTTGTCGACCGCGATGATGCGCGTCTCGCCGCGCTCGTTGAGCGCCTTGACGATGTTCGCGCCGATAAAACCGGCCGCGCCGGTGACGATGAGAGTCATGATCGTCCTGCCTGGAAAAGGAAGCGGTTCGCGCGTGGCGCGACTCGCTTAGTGAAACAGTTCGTCGTAGTCGACCGTGGCGGTGCCGAGCTTGCCGACCACGATGCCGGCCGCGCGATTCGCGAGCACCACCGCATCGACGAGCGGCACGCCGGCGCCGAGCATGGTCGCGACCGTCGCGATCACCGTGTCGCCCGCGCCCGACACGTCGAACACCTCGCGTGCGAGCGCCGGCGCGTGCAACTCGCCGCTCGCGGAAAAGAGCGTCATCCCCTCTTCCGAACGCGTGAGCAGCAGCGCATCGATGTCGAGCTCCGCGCGCAGCTTCGCAACACGCGCGCGCAGATCGTCTTCCGATTTCCACTGACCGACGACCTCGCGCAACTCCGCGCGGTTCGGCGTGATCAGCGATGCGCCGCGATAACGCGCCCAGTCGTCGCCCTTCGGATCGACGAGTACCGGCTTGCCGGCCGCGCGCGCCTTCTCGATCATCGTCGTCACGTGCGTGAGACCGCCCTTTGCGTAGTCGGACATCAGCACGACGTCGTGCTGCGGCAGCAGCGTGTCGAAGCGCGCGAGGCCCGCGAGCAGCACTTCGTGCGTCGGCGTCGATTCGAAGTCCACACGCAGCAGCTGCTGCTGGCGTGCGAGCACGCGCAGCTTGATCGTCGTCGGCAGCGCCGGATCGCGCTCGAGATGCGGCGTCACGCCGCTATGGCCGAGCAGCTCGACGATCCGCTCGCCGGGCTCGTCGCAGCCGACCACGCAGAGCAGGCCCGCCTGGCCGCCGAGCGTCACCGCGTTGCGCGCGACGTTCGCCGCGCCGCCGAGCCGCTCCTCGTGACGCTGCACGTGCACGACGGGCACCGGCGCCTCCGGCGAAATGCGGTCGACGTTGCCGAACCAATAGCGGTCGAGCATCACGTCGCCGACGACGAGCACGCGCGATCGGGCAATCTGGTCGCGCGGAACCGGAACGACTTCGCGAAGCGTGGTCATCGTGCGTTCATCCATGGGAGTGGGCCTGCGGGTCGAGATGGGGGCGCCCGATCGCGTAGTAATCGATGCCGAGCTCGGCCATTGCGTCGGGCTCGTACAGGTTGCGCCCGTCGAAAATCACCGGTGCCTTCAGTTCGGCCTTCAGGCGCGTGAAATCCGGACTCTTGAATTCCTTCCATTCGGTGACGATCACGAGCGCGTCCGCGCCGATGACTGCCGCGTCCTGCGTGTCGACGAACTGCAGCCGCGCGAGCGCGTCCGAGCCTTCGCCGAGATCGAGCGCGAACACGCGCCGCGCCTCGTCGAGCGCGACCGGATCGTAGGCGCGCACGGTCGCGCCGCGCGCGAGCAGCGCCGCGATCAGACGGCGGCTCGGCGCCTCGCGCATGTCGTCGGTGTTCGGCTTGAACGCGAGCCCCCAGACGGCGAATTCGCGGCCGCTCAGATCCGCGCCGAAACGCCGCTCGATCTTGCCGATCAGCACGTCCTTCTGCGCATGGTTGGCCGCTTCGACCGCTTCGAGAATGCGCAGCGGCTGGCCGTTTTCACCGGCGGTGCGGATCAGCGCCTGCACGTCCTTCGGGAAGCACGAACCGCCATAGCCGACACCCGCGTACAGGAAGTGATAGCCGATGCGCGGATCCGAACCGATGCCGCGGCGCACGGCCTCGATGTCGGCACCGACCTTGTCGGCGAGATTCGACATCTCGTTCATGAACGAGATGCGCGTCGCAAGCATCGCGTTCGCCGCGTATTTCGAGAATTCGGCGGAACGCACGTCCATGTAGATCGTGCGCTCGTGATTGCGGTTGAACGGCGCGTAGAGCTTCTTCATCTTCTCGCGCGCGACCGTGCCCGTCTCGTCGCCGTCGACGCCGATGATGATGCGGTCCGGACGCATGAAGTCGTCGACCGCCGCGCCTTCCTTCAGGAACTCGGGATTCGATACGACCGAGAAGCGATGCGCGACGCTGCCCGCGAGGCCGCGCGCGGCGAGCGCTTCCTCGACGACGCCGCGCACGCGCTGCGCGGTGCCGACGGGCACCGTCGACTTGTCGACGATCACCTTGAAGCCGGTCATGTGGCGGCCGATGTTGCGCGCGGCTTCGAGCACGTATTGCAGGTCGGCCGAGCCGTCTTCGTCGGGCGGCGTGCCGACCGCGATGAACTGGATCTCGCCGTGCGCGACGCTTGCCTCGATATCGGTCGAAAAACGCAGCCGTCCGGCCGAGCGGTTGCGCGCGATGATCTCGAGCAGCCCCGGTTCGTGGATCGGCACGCCGCCGTTGTTGAGGATCTCGATCTTGCGCAGATCGACGTCGAGACAGAAGACGTCGTGGCCGATCTCCGCGAGACACGCGCCCGTGACGAGGCCGACGTAGCCCGTGCCGATGATGGTGATTTTCATAGATGTTCCGGTGCTTCCCGGTAATAGACTAACTTGGCCGCCGGGCTTCGCCCGGCGACGACCGCGATGCGTCGGCGCCGTGTGTCGGGATCAGCCCGGCATCGCAGGTTCGACGCGGCGCGGCGCATAGGTTTCCCAGCCGCTGCAGCCCGGGCATTGCCAGTAGAAGAGCCGCGCCCGGAAACCGCAATTCTGGCACGTATACCGTGGCAGATTTTTGGTGCGCTGCTTGATCAGCGCACGCATCATTTCAAGTTCCTTACGTCGCGGCTCGTCGGCACCGGCGATCTGCGCATCGAGCAGATGCAGCATGCCGGACAGATTCGGCGACTTCTCCATCTGCGTGCGCGCGAGCGTATGCGCGGCGTCCTGCCCGCGCAAGCCCGCGATGTGCTGATACGCGATGTCGAGCAGGTCGTTCGACGGATAGCGGTCGACGTAGCCCATCAGCAGCTCCGCACCCTCCGCCGCCTTGCCGAGCGCGACGTACGCCTTCATCAGCTTGTCGGCGACGAGCGGCAGATAGGCGGGATTCTGCGCTTCGACGCGCTTCCAGTGCTCGATCGCCGCCGCGTGATCGCCGGCCGCGTCGGCCGCATCGCCGGACAGGATCGTCGCGCGCACGTTCTGCGGATTCGCGGCGAGCGCGAGCCGCAGCTGTTCGGCCGCGGCCGCGCCGTTCTTGCGCTGCAGCGCATCCTGCGCGAGCTCGCAATGAAACTGCGCGATTTCGGTCCCGAGCGGCTTGTCGCTCATCGATTCGATGCGCTTCGCGGTATCGATCGACTTGTTCCAGTCCTTCTCGATCTCGTAGATCGTCAGCAGCGCGCGCTGCGCACCGAGCGCATAGTCGCCGTCGGCGAGCTTGTGAAACGCCTCTTCGGCGCGATCGAGCAGGCCGGCCTTCAGGAAGTCCTGACCGAGCTCGTACAGCGCGTGATCGCGCTCGTTGACGGGCAGGTCGGTCCGGCTCAGCAGATTCTGGTGCACGCGAATCGCGCGATCCGTCTCGCCGCGGCGGCGGAACAGGTTGCCGAGCGCGAAGTGCAGCTCGACCGTTTCGGGATCGAGCTTCGCGACTTCGATGAACGCATCGATCGCCTTGTCCGGTTGTTCGTTCAGCAGAAAGTTCAGGCCGCGAAAATACGAGCGCGGCAGATTCGCGCTCTCCGACAGCAGACTCTTCAGGTCATAGCGGGACGCCGCCCAGCCGAGCGCGAAAGCGACCGGAATCGCGAGCAACCACCAGAAATCCAGATCCATGCGAAATATCGAAGCAGAGACGAAAACCGCGCGAGACTCGCGCGGTGTCGGGGTTTAAATGACGGGCGGCATCGGCGGCTGATCGACGACGGCCGGCGTTTCCCTCGCCGCGCGCAGATCGCGCTTCAGGCGGCCGTTCTCGAGCCGCAGACGAAACACCGCAGGCAACGCGGACAGCAGGCCGGCCAGCAGCCCGACGCCGAAGAACGCCAGCCCGATCAGGATCAGCGGCGCCTGCCACGCATAGCCGGCAAGGAAATTCAACGTCGCCGTCTGCGTATTGGCCAGTGCGAGCACCAGCAGCAGCACGAACACCAATACCCGAACCAGCCAGACGATAAACTTCATGAAGCCCTCTCTTTGTTGAGGTTTGCCGCGGCGCGCGACTCCCCTTCGCCGCGCCGAATCGACCCGTATTGTAAAGGAAGCGTTTCCGCGTCAGCGCAGATCGTGCGCGCCGGCTATTGCGCGACGGCGGCCGGAAACGAAAAAAGCGCCCACGAAGGGGCGCTTTTTTCTTCAGCCTTTGCCGGACGGGTTCCGGGCCGGCCGCACGACGCTCAACGCTCGTCGTCCGGCTCGTCTGCCTTCAGCGGCTCGCCCGCGCGACCGTCGACGCGTTCACGCAACTCCTTGCCGGGCTTGAAGTGCGGCACGAACTTCTCGGGCACCTGCACTTTCTCCCCCGACTTGGGGTTGCGTCCGACGCGCGCCGGACGACGGTTGAGGCCGAAGCTGCCGAAACCCCGAATTTCGATGCGATGCCCTTTCGACAAAGCGTCGGACATCGCATCGAGCATCGTCTTCACCGCGAAATCCGCATCCTTGAGGACAAGTTGCGGAAATCGCGATGCCAGCTGCGCGACCAACTCGGATTTGGTCATACTTCAGCAGACCTCGTGAGGCTTACTGGTTCTGGCCGTCGAGCTTCGCCTTCAGCAGCGCGCCGAGGTTGGTCGTACCGGTCGCGGCAGCGCTGGTGTCGGCTTGCAGGCCGCGGATCGCTTCCTGCTGCTCGGCCGAATCCTTCGCCTTGATCGACAGGTTGATGCCGCGCGACTTGCGATCGATGTTGATCACCATCGCGTTGACCTTGTCGCCTTCCTTCAGCACGTTGCGCGCATCTTCAACGCGATCCTGCGAGATTTCCGACGCACGCAGGTAGCCTTCGATGTCGCCCGTCAGCGCGATGACCGCACCCTTCGCGTCGACCGACTTCACGACGCCGTCGACGATCGAGCCCTTGTCGTTCATGGCAACGTAGTTGCTGAACGGGTCGCCTTCGAGCTGCTTGATGCCGAGCGAAATGCGCTCCTTCTCGACGTCGATGCCGAGCACGATCGCTTCGACTTCGTCGCCCTTCTTGTACTTGCGAACGGCCTCTTCGCCGGCTTCGCTCCACGACAGGTCCGACAGGTGGACCAGGCCGTCGATGCCGCCCGGCAGACCGATGAACACGCCGAAGTCGGTGATCGACTTGATTGCGCCCGTGATCTTGTCGCCCTTCTTGAAGTTGCGGCTGAAGTCATCCCACGGATTCGGCTTGCACTGCTTCATGCCGAGGCTGATACGACGACGGTCTTCGTCGATCTCGAGCACCATGACTTCGACTTCGTCGCCGAGCTGAACAACCTTCGACGGTGCGACGTTCTTGTTCGTCCAGTCCATTTCCGACACGTGGACCAGGCCTTCGATGCCCGACTCCACTTCGACGAATGCGCCGTAGTCGGTGATGTTCGTGACCTTGCCGAACAGACGCGTGCCCGACGGGTAACGGCGCGAGATGCCTTCCCACGGATCGTCGCCCAGTTGCTTGATGCCGAGCGACACGCGGTTCTTCTCTTGGTCGAACTTGAGGATCTTCGCGGTGACTTCCTGGCCGACCGACAGCACTTCGCTCGGGTGACGCACACGACGCCATGCGATGTCGGTGATGTGCAGCAGGCCGTCGATGCCGCCGAGGTCGACGAACGCACCGTAGTCGGTGATGTTCTTGACCACGCCGTTGACGATCGCGCCTTCCTTCAGCGTTTCGAGCAGCTTCGCGCGCTCTTCGCCTTGCGTCGCTTCGATCACGGCACGACGCGACAGCACGACGTTGTTACGCTTGCGATCGAGCTTGATCACGCGGAACTCGAGCGTCTTGCCTTCGTACGGCGTCGTGTCCTTGACCGGACGCGTGTCGACGAGCGAACCCGGCAGGAACGCGCGGATGCCGTTGACCATCACGGTCATGCCGCCCTTCACCTTGCCGGTGATCGTGCCGGTGACGAGTTCGTTGTTGTCGAGTGCCTTTTCCAGCGACAGCCACGATGCAAGGCGCTTCGCCTTGTCGCGCGACAGGATCGTGTCGCCGTAGCCGTTTTCGAGTGCGTCGATCGCGACGGACACGAAATCGCCCGCCTGCACCTCAACCTCGCCCTGATCGTTCAGGAATTCCTCGATCGGAATGTAAGCCTCGGACTTCAGGCCTGCATTGACGACCACGAAGTTGTGGTCGACGCGCACGACTTCGGCGGAGATCACTTCGCCGGCGCGCATGTCTTGGCGGGTCAGCGACTCTTCGAACAGAGCCGCAAAGGATTCGGTATTCGGGTTGGAGGTTTGCAGGTCGGACATAAAAATCGGTTTGTGCGTGGATCGCGGTGCCGCGCCAGCCGGAATGGCTGACTGAAAGGGCCAGAGCGAAAACCACACGGGGTTAAGGGTTCAACACACACTCCGCGCTTGCGCGCGGAGCACCTACTGCCGCCCGCCGGATCAGGCGGGCTGGCCGAGCGCCCGGTACCACTGCAGCACCTGGTCGACCGCTTCATCGACCGACAATGCCGACGTATCGAGCAGCTTGGCGTCTGCCGCGGGCTTCAGCGGCGCGGCCGCACGATTGCTGTCGCGCGCGTCGCGCTCGCGGAGATCCCGGAGCAAGTCATCAATATTAGCAGAAAAACCTTTTTGCATCAATTGCTTATGCCGTCTGGCCGCGCGCGCCTCCGCGCTGGCCGTCAGGAACACCTTCAGCATCGCGTCCGGAAAGATCACGGTGCCCATGTCGCGGCCGTCCGCGACGAGGCCCGGCGTCTTGCGGAACGCGCGCTGGCGCGCCACCAGCGCGGTGCGCACCGGCCCGTGCACCGCGATGGCCGACGCGCGGTTGCCGACCGCCTCGGCACGGATGTCGTTCGACACGTCGACGCCGTCGAGCTGGGCACAGCCTTCGCGAAACGTGATGTGGAGATCGTCGATCAGTTTCACAAGGGCGTCGACGTCTTCGGCCGCGATGTCGTAGCGCATGCTCGCGAGCGCCGCGAGGCGATACAGCGCGCCGCTGTCGAGCAGGTGAAAGCCGAGATGCGCGGCGACCAGCGCCGCGACGGTGCCCTTGCCGGAAGCGGTCGGGCCGTCGATCGTGATGACGGGGGTCGGGTGAAAGGGTCGGGTCGATTTCATCAGGTCAGTCGGTCAGGCCTTCGCGAGCGCGGCGAAGCGGTCGAAATAGTCGGGGAACGTCTTGCCGACGCACTTCGGATCGTTGATCCGCACGGGCACGCCGCCGAGGCTGACGAGCGAGAAGCACATCGCCATCCGATGATCGTCGTACGTGTCGATCGCGGCGTTCGGCGTGAGCGCCGCGGGCGGCGTGACGACGAGATAGTCGGCGCCCTCCTCGACGGTCGCGCCGACCTTGCGCAGTTCGGTCGCCATCGCGGCGATGCGGTCGGTTTCCTTCACGCGCCAGCTCGCGATGTTGCGCAGCGCGCTCGTGCCGTTCGCGAACAGCGCCGCGACCGCGATCGTCATCGCCGCGTCGGGAATCAGATTGAAGTCCATGTCGATCGGCTCGAGCTTGCCGTGATCGTGACCGATGCCGCGCACCTCGATCCAGTCGTCGCCCATCGTCACGTTCGCGCCCATCTGCATCAGCGCGTTGGCGAAGCCCACGTCGCCCTGGATGCTCGCGCGTCCGACGCCCTCGACGCGCAGCGGGCCGCCGCCGAGCGCACCGGCCGCGAGGAAGTACGACGCCGACGAGGCATCGCCCTCCACCATGATTCGCCCCGGCGAACGATAGCGCACGCCGGCCGGCACCGTGAAGCGCTGCCAACCCTCGCGCTCGACGCTCACGCCGAAGCGCGCCATCAGCCGGATCGTGATGTCGATGTACGGCTTCGAGATCAGTTCGCCGTCGATCTCGACGATGCTGCGGCCGTCCTTCGCCTTCACGAGCGGCAGCGTCATCAGCAGCGCGGTGAGGAACTGGCTCGACACGTCGCCGCGCACGCGGATCGGCGCGTCGACCGAGATCGTCGCGGGCCGGATCCGCAGCGGCGGAAAGCCTTCGTTCTGCTCGTAGTCGATCTGCGCGCCGATCTGACGCAGCCCGTCGACGAGATCGCCGATCGGCCGCTCGTGCATGCGCGGCACGCCGTGCACGCGATAGTCGCCGCCGTTGATCGCGAGCGCCGCCGTCAGCGGCCGCACGGCCGTGCCCGCATTGCCGAGGAACAGATCGGCCGTCTTCGCGGTAAACGCGCCGCGCGTGCCGGTGACGACGCACGTGTCGCCATCGCGCGCGAGCTTCACGCCGAGCTTGCCGAGCGCGTCGAGCATCACGCGCGTATCGTCGGAATCGAGCAGGTTCGTGATCGTCGTGTCGCCTTCGGCGAGCGCGGCGAGCAGCAGCACGCGGTTCGAGATGCTCTTCGAGCCGGGCAGGCGCACGGTGCCCGACGCACTGGAATACGGGCCGAGATCGAGATAGTCCATGGGAATCGTCCTGTTATTGCTTGTCCGCTTCGGCAGCGGCCTTGGCGCCGCGCTCCTGCCACGCACGGCGCGCCGCGCGCGAGCGCGTGAACACCGCTTCGAGCGCGGCCCCGTCGCCGGCGTCGATCGCCGCGCGCAACCGCGCGAGCACGCGCGTATAGCCGTCGAGCTCGTCGAGCAGCGCCGCGCGGTTCGCAATGCACACGTCGCGCCACATTTCGGGGCTCGACGCGGCGATTCGCGTGAAGTCGCGAAAACCGCCGGCCGCATACGAGAATTTCAGTTCGGCGTCCGCTTCGCCGAGAATCTGCTCGACGAGCGCGAACGACAGTACATGCGGCAGATGGCTCACCGACGCGAACACGCGATCGTGCTGCGCCGTGCTCATCGTGCGCACGTCGGCGCCCGTCGCGCGCCACATCGCGTCGATGCGCGCGACCGTCGCGGGCGCGTTCTCGGGCAGCGGGCACAGCACGACGTTGCGGCCGACATAGAGATCCGGCAGCGCGGCCTCGACGCCGCTCGATTCGCGTCCGGCGATCGGATGGCCCGGCACGAACCGCGCGATCCGCTCGCCGAGCGCGTCGCGCGCGGCCGCGACGACGTCCGACTTCGTGCTGCCGGCGTCGGTGACGATCGTCGCGGCGTCGAGCCACGGCGCGATGCGGCCGAGCAGCGGGCCCGTCTGCGCAACCGGCGCGGCCAGCAACACGAGATCCGCGCCGGCGAGCGCGTCGCGCAACTGCGCGTCGTCGTCGAGCGCCGCCGCGCGATCGATCACGCCGAGCGCCAGCGCGCGTTCGACCGAGGCGCGCGAGCGACCGACGCCGACGATCTCGCCCGCGCCGCCCGGCGCACGTTCGCGCAGCGCGCGGGCCAGCGATCCGCCGATCAGGCCGACGCCGAAGATGACCAGTTTGTTGAATGCAAAGCCTGACACGACTAGAGCCAAGTTACGCGCACGGGCCGCAGCCGCGCACACGGAATTCCAGATCCCGGGCAACGGGCCCGCACCGCGCGATCGCTCGCGGATGCCGCCCGAACCCGCCTTCGCAGCGCCGTCCGGCCTGCGCTGCGCGCGCCCTCGCGACACGCGCGCCGCGTGCGGGACGCGGCCGCACGCTCAGCGCGCGCGCGGATACGAACCGAGTATCTTCAGGAACGCGGCCTTCTGGCCGAGCTCCGCGAGCGCGGCCACGACCGGCGCGTCGTCGCGGTGCCCCTCGATGTCGATATAGAAGTAGTACTCCCACGTGCCGACGCGCGCCGGACGCGACTCGAAACGCGTCATCGACACGCCGTGCCGCGCGAGCGGCTCGAGCAGCTTGAACACCGCGCCCGGTTCGTTCTTCACGGAAACGATCAGCGACGTCTGGTCGTATCCGGTCGGACCGGCCGGCTGCTTGCCGATGATCACGAACCGCGTGCGGTTGTGCGGATCGTCCTGGATCAGCGAGAACGCGATCTGCAGCCCGTAATGCGCGGCCGCGCGATCGCCCGCGATCGCCGCGACGGTCGGATCGGCCGCCGCCTGCCGCGCGGCTTCCGCGTTGCTCGCGACGGCCTGCCGCTCGAGATGCGGCGCGTTCGCCGCGAGCCATTGCTGGCATTGCGCGAGCGCCTGCGCGTGTGCGCACACGCGCTTCACGCCGTCGAGCGTACCGCTCTGCGTGAGCAGATTGTGGTGGATCGGCAGTGCGAGCTCGCCGCTGATGAGCAGTTGCGTCTGCAGCAGCAGGTCGAGCGTGCGCGACACCGCGCCCTCGGTCGAATTCTCGACCGGCGCGATCCCGAACGATGCGGCGCCGGCCTCGACGGAGCGGAACACCTCGTCGATCGACGGACACGGCAGCCCCTCGATCGACTGGCCGAAATACTCGAACATCGCCTGTTCGCTATACGTGCCGACCGGCCCGAGAAACGCGACGTGGATCGTCTGCTCGAGCGCGCGGCTCGCGGCCATGATCTCGCGCCAGATCGCGCTGATATGCTCGCTCGCGAGCGGCCCGGCGCTCATGTCCTGCAGCCGCGCGATCACCTGCAGTTCGCGCTCCGGCCGGAACACCGGCGCGTTGAAATGCTTCTTGACCTCGCCCACCTCGAGCGCCACCGCGGCGCGCTGGTTCAGGAGCGTGATCAGTTGCGCGTCGATCGCGTCGATGCGGTCGCGCAGCGGTTTCAGGCGGGAATTCAGTTCGTCGTCCATGCGTTTTGCCGTGCTGTTTGAGCCGCGCGCCGCCGTCAGGCGCAGCGCTGCTCGAAGTCCTTCATGTACTCGACGAGCGCCTTCACGCCCTCGAGCGGCACCGCGTTGTAGATCGACGCCCGCATGCCGCCGACGGACTTGTGGCCCTTCAGCTGCAGCAGCCCGCGCGCCTTTGCGCCGGCAAGGAAGTCTTCGTTGCGCGATTCGTCGGCCAGGAAAAACGGCACGTTCATGCGCGAACGCACCGCCGGCTCGACCTTGTTCAGATAGAAGCTGCTCGCATCGATCGTGTCGTAGAGCAGCTTCGCCTTTTCGATGTTGCGCGCCTCGATCGCGCCGAGGCCGCCCTGCCGCTTCAGCCACTGGAACACGAGGCCCGCGATGTAGATCGCATACGTGGGCGGCGTGTTGTACAGCGAGTTGTTCGCGGCGACGGTCTTCCATTCGAACGCCGACGGGCAGATCGACAGCGCGCGGTCGAGCAGATCCTCGCGCACGATCACGACCGTCACGCCGGCCATCCCGATGTTCTTCTGCGCGCCGCCGAACAACACGCCGTACTTCGCGACGTCCATCGGGCGCGACAGGATGTGCGACGACACGTCGGCGACGAGCGGCACGTCGCCGAGATCGGGGATCTCGAACGTCTCGACGCCGTCGATCGTCTCATTCGTGCAGAGGTGCACGTAGGCCGGATCGTCCGACAGCTGCCATTCGGCGAACGCCGGCGCGCGCGTGAAGCCGGCGTCCGTCTTGCCGGTTGCCGCGAGATGCGGCGTGCAGTATTTCTTCGCCTCGTTGAAGGACTTCTGCGACCACGAGCCCGTCACGACGAAGTCGGCCGTCTTGCGCGAGCCGAGCAGGTTCATCGGCACGATCGCGTTCTCCGCGATGCCGCCGCCCTGCAGGAACAGCACGCGATGGCTCGCCGGCACGTCGAGCAGCTCGCGCAGGTCGGCGAGCGCCGCCTCGTGGATCGACATGAATTCCTTGCCGCGATGGCTCATCTCCATCACGCTCATGCCGCTGCCGTGCCAGTCGA
The DNA here is from genome assembly GCF_000959525.1 of Burkholderia multivorans ATCC BAA-247. NCBI lineage: Bacteria > Pseudomonadati > Pseudomonadota > Betaproteobacteria > Burkholderiales > Burkholderiaceae > Burkholderia > Burkholderia multivorans. The sequence continues at coordinate 1,208,852 of NZ_CP009832.1, read as the reverse complement.
GCATTTCGTCGGCGGCCTGCCGCAGCACTTCCTCGGGCAGCGCCGCGGGGCCGGCAGAGAAATTAAAGACGCGCATCGTGAAAAACCTCGGGAGGGACGCGACCGGCGGGCTTGCCGCCTGTCATGCAATGCCAATGAGCCGCGCCGGAAAAGAAATGGCCGCTTGCGCTCGCGCGCAAACGGCCATTATCGCACTGTCATCAGGCTCCCGCCAAACGCGGCCGATCGGCCGGCGGCGTGCCCGGACCGCTTACTTGCCCGGCTTGACGGCCGCGACTTCCTTGTCGGCCTGGGCGCGCGTCGCCTGGATCGCTTGCGGCATGTACTTCTGCATCAGGCCGTTGACCACGTCGCGACCGACCTGATCCTGAACCTGGATGAACTTGCGGCCCGTCGGGCTCTTGTAGAACGTCGTCAGATCCTTGATCTCCGACGTGCTGTAGTACTTCGCGTACGCGTCGTACTGAGCCGACATCGCGTCGCTCTGGAACTGCTGCGTACCGAACACCTTGCCTGCGCTGTCGACCAGCTTCGGCACCGCGTTCTTCTGCAGCGTCGGAACGGCAGCCTGCTTCTGCTTGTCGTTCAGCGTCTTGTTCTCGGACAGTGCGTCCGACAGGATCGCCGGCACGAGCTGCTTCGCCTGCATCTCGGCGCTGTTGCCGATGGCCGACACGAGCTTCGGCGCGTCGATCGCGTCGAGCAGGTCCTTGATCGCCGCCTTCTTGTCGGCGTCGATCGGCGCAGCTGCCGCGGGTGCAGCCGGTGCGGAATTCGACAGCGCTTGCGCCATCGCGAACGTCGGCACCAGTGCAGCCAGCAGGACCAGTTGCTTGAATTGCTTTTGCATCATCACTCCCTCTTGGAAATATGAATGTTTTCTCGCCGATCGCAGCGTGCTGCGCTCACCCGCTTGCGCGGCACGCGTGCGGCGGCCCGAGAGTCTCATCCGTTCAGGCCTCGCCGTCCGACGCCTCGTCGGCTTCGCCGTCACCGTCCTCGGCCTCGGCGATCTGCTGCAGGCCAGAGAGCTTCGTACCCTCATCGAGACTGATGAGTGTAACACCTTGCGTCGCGCGTCCCATCTCGCGGATCTCCGACACGCGCGTGCGGATCAGCACGCCGGCCGTCGTGATCAGCATGATCTGGTCTTCGGCGTCGACGAGCGTCGCCGCGACGACCTTGCCGTTACGCTCGGACGTCTGGATCGCGATCATACCCTTCGTGCCGCGGCCGTGGCGCGTGTATTCGGTGATCGGCGTGCGCTTGCCGAAGCCGTTCTCGGTCGCGGTGAGCACCGACTGGTCTTCGCTGCCGGCCACCAGCAGCGCGATGACCTGCTGCCCTTCGTCGAGCTGCATGCCGCGCACGCCGCGCGCCTCGCGCCCCATCGGCCGCACGTCGTTCTCGTCGAAGCGCACGGCCTTGCCGGCGTCGGAGAACAGCATCACGTCGTGCGCACCGTCGGTGATCGACGCGCCGATCAGGTAGTCGCCCTCGTCGAGGCCGACCGCGATGATGCCCTTCTTCATCGGACGGCTGAATGCCTCGAGCGGCGTCTTCTTCACGGTGCCGAGCGACGTCGCCATGAACACGAACTTGTCGGCCGAGAATTCCTTCACCGGCAGCACGACGTTGATCTTCTCGCCATCCTGCAGCGGGAACATGTTGACGATCGGACGGCCGCGCGAGTTGCGCGAGCCCTGCGGCACCTCGTAGACCTTGATCCAGTACACGCGGCCGCGGTTCGAGAAGCAGAGCATGTAATCGTGCGTGTTCGCGATGAACAGCGTCTCGATCCAGTCGTCTTCCTTCATCTGCGTCGCCTGCTTGCCGCGACCGCCGCGCTTCTGCGCGCGGTATTCGGACAGCGGCTGCGACTTCACGTAGCCCGCGTGCGACATCGTGACGACCATGTCCTGCGGCGTGATCAGATCCTCGGTGTTGAGCTCGGTCGCGTTCAGCTCGATCTTCGAGCGGCGCGCGTCGCCGAACTCGGCCTTCACCGTGGTCAGCTCTTCGCCGATCATCGTCGTGATCCGCTCCGGACGCGCGAGGATGTCGAGCAGATCGGAGATCTGCGCCATCACGTCGCGATACTCGCCGATGATCTTGTCCTGCTCGAGGCCCGTCAGGCGCTGCAGACGCATCTGCAGAATTTCCTGCGCCTGCGTGTCGGACAGCTTGTAGAGCCCGTCGCCCTGCATCCCGAACGCCGGGTTCAGCCCTTCCGGCCGATACGCCGCGCGGCCGCCGGCCGCCGCGTTCTCGGCTTCGGCGCGCGTGAGCATCTCGCGCACGAGCGACGAATCCCACGCCTTCGCCATCAGTTCCTGCTTCGCGATCGGCGGCGTCGGCGCGGCCTTGATGATCGCGATGAATTCGTCGATGTTCGCGAGCGCGACCGCGAGACCTTCGAGCACGTGGCCGCGTTCGCGCGCCTTGCGCAGTTCGTAGACCGTGCGGCGCGTCAGCACTTCGCGGCGGTGCGACAGGAAGCACTGAAGGATTTCCTTCAGGTTCAGCAGCTTCGGCTGGCCGTCGACGAGCGCGACCATGTTCATGCCGAACGTGTCCTGCAGCTGCGTCGCCTTGTAGAGGTTGTTCAGCACCACTTCCGGCACTTCGCCGCGCTTGAGCTCGATCACGACGCGCATGCCGCTCTTGTCGGACTCGTCGCGGATGTCGGAGATGCCCTCGAGCTTCTTCTCGTTGACGAGCTCGGCGATGCGCTCGAGCAGCGAGCGCTTGTTGACCTGGTACGGAAGCTCGTCGACGATGATCGCCATGCGCTGGCCGCGGTCGATTTCCTCGAAGTGCGTGGCCGCGCGCATCACGACGCGGCCGCGCCCGGTGCGATAGCCGTCGCGCACGCCGGCGACGCCGTAGATGATGCCGGCCGTCGGGAAATCGGGCGCCGGGATGATCTCGATCAGCTCGTCGATCGTCGCGTCGGGATTGTTCAGCAGATGCTGGCACGCATCGACGACTTCGTTCAGGTTGTGCGGCGGAATGTTGGTCGCCATGCCGACCGCAATGCCCGACGAACCGTTGATCAGCAGGTTCGGGATCCGCGCGGGCAGGATCAGCGGCTGCATTTCGCTGCCGTCGTAGTTCGGCCCGAAGTCGACCGTTTCCTTGTCGATGTCGGCAAGCAGCTCGTGACCGATCTTCGCCATGCGAATTTCGGTGTAGCGCATCGCGGCGGCGTTGTCGCCGTCGATCGAGCCGAAGTTGCCTTGCCCGTCGACCAGCATGTAGCGCAGCGAGAAGTCCTGCGCCATCCGCACGATCGTTTCGTAGACCGCGCTGTCGCCGTGCGGGTGGTATTTACCGATCACGTCGCCGACGATACGCGCCGACTTCTTGTAGGCCCGGTTCCAGTCGTTGTTCAGTTCGTGCATCGCGAACAGTACGCGCCGGTGCACGGGTTTCAGGCCATCGCGGACATCCGGGAGGGCACGTCCGACGATCACGCTCATCGCGTAATCGAGATACGAACGGCGCATTTCCTCCTCGAGGGAGGTGGGCAGGGTCTCTTTGGCGAATTGATCCATGTATCCGTATCTTTTCGGAGCGAAGACGGGAACGCCTTTCGCGTGAGCGATGCATGCGCAACGCAACGCGAGATTCTAACATGCGCCCAACAGCCGCCAATTCGCCGCCCCTCTATATATAAATAGCGGAAATTTGCGCGGCGGCCGCCGCGCGCCCGGCCGGCGCACCGCACGGTCGTGCGGCGATCTGTCGCGCCGTCGCCCGCGCCGGTAAACGACCTTCGCGTCCCGCGCAATTTTGCGGGTACGCCCTTGACAATTCCTGAAACTTACGGCAGGCCGGTGTTGCGCATGCACCACAATCGCGGAGGCGATCTTGGGGTGGGGAGGATTTTTTTTCGTAGGAAGGGAACGATATGGCAAAATGCCAACGCACTGAAAGTTAGACGCTGCTCGAAGTCTACACAGAGCGGTGCCGCGTTTTTTGTGCCGCACCAATGTTATACTTCGAGCAATGTATGACTTGTCACCGTCAACAGGCTCGCAGTAAACCTGCGGTAATCTCAATTTCGAGAGGAGAAATATGAATAAACTTTCAAAGCTCGCGTTCATTGCAGCTACCGCAGTTATGGCTGCATCCGCTTCGGCACAGTCGGTGCCGGCGTCGCGTCAAGCCGTCAATGACAACTGGGTGAACGGCACGGGCGAATGGGTGTGGATGAACGGCACGAACGAGCTCTGCTGGCGTGACGCGTTCTGGACGCCGGCCACCGCCAACGCGAAGTGCGACGGCGCACTGGTCGCCCAGGCACCGCAGCCGCCGGTCGCTCCGGTCGCTCCGGCCATCACGAGCCAGAAGATCACGTATCAAGCCGACGCACTGTTCGACTTCGACAAGGCGACGCTCAAGCCGCTGGGCAAGCAGAAGCTCGACGAACTGGCTTCGAAGATCCAGGGCATGAACACGGAAGTGGTCGTCGCAACGGGCTACACCGACCGCATCGGTTCGGACAAGTACAACGACCGTCTGTCGCTGCGCCGTGCGCAAGCCGTCAAGTCGTACCTGGTCAGCAAGGGTGTCCCGGCCAACAAGATCTACACGGAAGGCAAGGGCAAGCGCAACCCGGTCACGACGGGCTGCAACCAGAAGAACCGCAAGCAACTGATCGCCTGCCTCGCACCGGATCGCCGCGTGGAAGTGGAAGTGGTCGGTACGCAAGAAGTGCAGAAGACGACCGTTCCGGCGCAGTAAGCCGCGGTTTTCGACTGCTTCAAAGCCCCGCTCCGGCGGGGCTTTTTCATTGACGCCCGTCCGGGCGCTCGCCGGTTCGCCGCTCGCCCGCATCTTATATACTCGGGACTGACGAACCGAAGCACCGCCCTCCTCCCGTATCCCGTTTGCCGACATGACCAACGCCGATCCGCACGAACTCCAGAAATTCAGCGACCTCGCCCATCGGTGGTGGGATCCGAATGCCGAATTCAAGCCGCTGCACGACCTGAACCCGGTCCGGCTCGCCTGGATCGATTCGCATGCGCATCTCGCCGGCAAGCGCGCGCTCGACGTGGGCTGCGGCGGCGGCATCCTGTCCGAATCGATGGCCGGCCTCGGCGCGCAGGTGAAAGGCATCGACCTGTCGACCGAAGCGCTCGGCGTGGCCGATCTGCACAGCCTCGAGAGCGGAATCACCGTCGACTATGAAGCGATCGCGGCCGAAGCGATCGCGGCGCGCGAGCCCGGTACCTACGACGTCGTCACCTGCATGGAAATGCTCGAGCACGTGCCGTCGCCGGCCGACATCGTCGCCGCATGCGCGACGCTCGTGAAGCCGGGCGGCTGGGTGTTCTTCTCGACGCTGAACCGCAACCTGAAGTCGTACCTGTTCGCCGTGATCGGCGCCGAATACATCGCGCAGATGCTGCCGAAGGGCACGCACGACTACGCGCGCTTCATCCGGCCGTCAGAACTCGCGGGCTTCGTGCGCGCGACCGATCTCCACATCGTCGAGATCAAGGGCATCACGTATCACCCGCTCGGCAAGCGCTTCGCGCTGTCGAACGACACCGACATCAACTACCTGGTCGCGTGCCGCCGCGCCGCGTAACCTGCCGACCCGCATGACGACTCCCCTTTCGCCCGCGCGGGACGTGCTCGACGCACCGCGCCTGCAGCACTGCGAAGCCGTGCTGTTCGACCTCGACGGCACGCTCGCCGATACGGCGCCCGATCTCGCGGCGGCCGTCAACAAGATGCAGCGCGTGCGCGGCCTGCCGGAAACGCCGCTCGACGCGCTGCGGCGCCTCGCGTCCGCGGGCGCGCGCGGCCTCCTCGGCGGCGCGTTCGGCATCACGCCCGAGACGCCCGGCTACGATGCGATGCGCGACGAGTTCCTCGCAAACTACGCCGCCGATATTTGCGTTCAGACGACGCTGTTCCCCGGCATTGCCGAGGTGCTCGACGAACTCGAAGCGCGCGGCGTGCGTTGGGGGATCGTCACGAACAAGGCGATGCGGCTGACCGCGCCGCTCGTCGAATTGCTGGGCCTCGCGTCGCGCGCGGCCTGCGTGGTGGGGGGCGACACGACGCCGCACTCGAAGCCGCATCCCGCTCCGCTGCTGCACGCGGCCGGCCTGCTCGCACTGGCGCCGGACCGCATCGTCTACGTCGGCGACGACCTGCGCGACATTCAGGCGGGCTACGCAGCCGGGATGGCGACGGTCGCGGCCGCGTACGGCTACTGCGGCGACGGCGCCGCGCCGGGCGACTGGCGTGCGCAGCACCTCGTCGGCACGACCGGCGAGCTGCGCGATCTGCTGCGCGATGTTGCGCTATAATGATCAATCTTATCCGCGGGGGCGACCTGGTTTCGACAGGGGTTGTGAAGCGGCTAGGGCATGTCGAGGACCCGTCACCTCGTTAATCAATGGGAAAAACGTAACTGCAAACGACGATACGTTCGCACTGGCAGCCTAAGGGCCGCCGTCCTCTGCCTAGTTCACTGACGGGCTAGCGTCGCAAGACCGGTAGCAATACCGCCAGAGGTCATATACGTCAGTTAAGCCTTGCCGGCGTCGCGACGGCCGGGTCGAAAACTTAGCGAATCGCCGTAGCGCAGCGTGTTCGTCCGCGTCGCTGCGGTTAAATCAAAAGACTGAACTAAACATGTAGAACTAGTCGTAGAGCGCTTCTGGACGCGGGTTCGATTCCCGCCGCCTCCACCACTTACCAAAAACCCAACCACTCTCGGTTGGGTTTTTTTCTGCCCGGAACGCCAGTGTTGGCGCGGTTCCGCGTCGATGTCTCGCGAGCGCCACCCAGCCGGGTGACCCCGTTTCGGCGTCCTTCCCGCCTCTCTGTCTCCGTTTTTCTCTGCTGGCCTCGTGAGCGTTCTCGGCCACACCTCCCGCATTCTTGCGGGTTTGCGCGGGGCTGGTTGTAGATTGCAACTGCTTCCCCCGGTCGGGCACCGAGAACGGAGAAACGCACGGAAGCCGCCCCGGCGGTGGCTTCCCGCAGGGAGGGCTTGGCTGTGGCCGAACCCCGGCGCAGGATGAGGCCGAACTACCAGGAGAACCGATGAGAACCGTGGAAGACGTGATGCCGATCCGCTCAGACGCCGAGTACCAGCAGGTGCTGGAGGCGATCAGGGCTGCGTCCGACGCGGCGACGAGTGATGAGCGTTTGTTGGCGCTACGGCAGCGCGCCGAGGCCTACGAGCGACGACTCCGGGTCGATCCGAAGCGCTTGCGCGCGCTGGAGGAACTCGCCGCGCAGGCGCAAGATTTGAAGATGGGGTACGACTGACGGCCGCCGCAGTGCGGCCGCCAGTTCATGCAACGGGGCCGAACAGCGCCGGAGGTATCCGGAATTTCGTGTGTGAGGCGGGTTGAGATTCAGATTCCAATGTTGAATCGTTCCGGGTAAAGCAGCGCGAACTGGGTCATCGCGCTCTTCCAATCGTGCCGAGAGCCGGTCCACTTGGCCACGACGTTGCGCAGCGCCAGCCAGATCAGTTTGAGCGCGGCCTCGTCCGACGGGAAGTGGCCGCGCGCCTTGATGATCTTTCGAAGCTGCATGTGCAGCGACTCGATCGCGTTGGTCGTATATATAATTTTCCGGATGTCAGGCGCGAAGGCGTAGAACGGAATCACCTGATCCCAGGCCCGGCGCCAGAGCGCGGCAATCGGTGGGTATTTCGTACCCCACGGGCTCGTATCGAACGCGTCCAGCGCCACGGCGGCCGCTTCGGCCGACGGTGCCCGATAGACTTCTTTGAGCGCCGCCGCGACCGATTTCCGGTCCTTCCAACTGGCGAAGTCCAGCGAGTTCCGGATCAGATGCACGATGCAGGTCTGGACCGTCGTTTCCGGGAACACCGTGTTGATCGCTTCCGGGAAGCCCTTCAGGCCGTCGACCACGGCGATCAGAATGTCCTGCACGCCGCGCAGCTTCAGGTCGTTCACCACCCGCAGCCAGAACTTGGCGCCCTCGGTCTGCTCGATCCAAAGGCCGAGCACGTCACGTGTGCCGTCGCGGCGCACGCCCAGCGCCAGGTAGATCGCCTTGTTGCGCACCACGCCTTCGTCGCGGATCTTGACTCGCAAGGCGTCGAAGAACACGACCGGGTACATCGGCTCGAGCGGTCGCTGCTGCCATTCGCGCACTTCGTCGATCACGGCATCAGTCACCGTGCTGATGAAGTCCGGCGACACCTCGATGCCATACATCTCCAGCAGGAAGCCCTGAATCTCCCGCACGCTCATGCCGCGGGCATACATCGCGATGATCTTGTCGTCGAAGCCTGTGAAGCGTCGCTCGCCCTTGGCGATCAGTACCGGATCAAAGGTGCCTTCGCGGTCGCGCGGAATCTCGACGTCGAGCAGGTCATTGTCGGTTGCGATGCGCTTGCGGCTGGTGCCGTTGCGATGGTTCGTGCGGCCCGCCGGCTTGGCTTCGCCCTTCTCGTAGCCCAGGTGGTGGGTCAGTTCGCCGCCCAGCGCGCGCTCGAATATCGCCTTCTTCAGGGCCGCGAATTGCTCGTTGATCGTCGCCCGATCCAGCGTCCCGGGCACCAGTTGCTTGATGAGTTCCGGGTCCAGGTTCAATCCCTTGCCCGGTTCAATCGTCACTTCTTCCTTGCGTTTGCGTGGCATAAAGTGGCTCCTTGGCCATCAGTTTATGCCTCACACACAAAAGTTCGGATAGGCTCCCAGGCTGCCGAAGGACTGAAGCAATTGATCATTCCGCTCATCCTCAAAATCACGGCCTGCGGTTTGCAGCACTCCAATTCCAGGTCGTGCCTGCAGAGGGACAGGCATGCCGTTGGCCTCAAGCTCCGAGTCCTCGTGTAATGACAGATAAAGCTCACGGTCGCACTTTGTGCGGAGAAACATGGACAGAGTGCTTTTTGAAATTCGTTTCTTTGCCATAGTGATTAATCCGCACAGATGTTCGCGCAGCCTTTCTTGGAATTTGCTTGAAATCAGTTCTGCCGATCGGCAGGCTGGTCAATTGTCTTGCGTGCGCGACGCGTCTCCTCGAACTCACGCCATCCCGGCACATGCGCGCTCATCAGCGCCTTAAACACCCGCCCATGGTTCGCGAAGCGCAAGTGAAGCAACTCATGGACGATGACGTAGTCCTGGAAGCGTTCATCCTGACTGACCAGATCGGCGGCCAAGGTGACCGTCCCGGCCGAGGAGCAGGAGCCCCATTTCCTGCGCATTTCCTGAACCCGAACGACACGCGGGTTGAGGCGCAACTTCACCGCCCACGCCAGAGCACGTCGTCGCAGTTCTTGCGTGGGGTACAGGGACGACTTCACTCGCCGGCCTCTGCAAGCAGCAGCCGGATGATCAGGTCGACGACACGGGCGCGTTCGTCCTGTCGAAGTGCCAATACCGGCTTGTACATGGCCGCGCGAAGGCGGCGTTGCTCATCGGGATTCACAGCTGCATTCGGGAAGCGCGACAACAGTGCTTCGGCATCCTTTGCGAGCGCCATCGCATCGACCGACGCCGCCTTGACAGCAGCGTCTTCGCGCAGCACCCAGTAGACGGCAAACGCTCGCGCTGAAAGTCCGCTGTCCCGTGCGGCCTTCATCGCGATTTCCTTCTCGGCCGCCAATGCCGCGAGCTGGTCCATTGCGGCCAGGCCGGTAGTCTTACGATCCTCCAGGTCCTTGAGGATGCGCTCGGCGCGATCCTTCAAGGGTTGCAGCACGGGCGCGGCCGCCGGGTCCTCGTCCATCTCCTGCTGCAGGCCCCGCACCAGGTTGAAGACCTTACCCTCGTCTGAGCCGTCCTCTTTCCGCAGAGCTTGCAAGGTCCGCACGTCGAATGTGACGCTCTTGGTCAACCTACCCAGCCCTTGCTGTTCCGCGCTCTCCTCGATCAAGCGGCGTGTTTTGTAGGCCAGGTCCGCCACGAACCCGACCTTCTCGGCGTAAGCGTTGCGCACCGCTGCATAGAGCTGCGTAAGCTGCTTGTAGGTGACGATGTGATCGCGCAGCTCCGGCGATGGCGAGAGGATTTCCCATAGCGCCTCGATTTCCTTGTAGGCCTCGAAGAACGCCTTGCGCGCTTCGGGCGCGAGGAAGCGGCCGAAGACCAGCTTCTCCAGCCGCTCGTCCGGCGTGTCCCCGCTGGAAACCAGCAGGTAGTCTTTCTCGGCTTGCGCGATCTTCTGCAGGAAGTCCTGGAGCAGCACGTCTAGGTCTTCGATCACGCCGCTGACGTCCGACGAATCAAACTGCAGCGCCTTCTTCAGTTCGCGCAACACGCCCACGAAATCCACCACCAGCCCGACGCGCTTCTGGACGCCATTGGCATCCACGTACGGGCGGTTCACGCGCGCAATGGATTGCAGCAGCACGTGGTCGCGCATTGGCTTGTCGAGGTACAGGCAGTACAGCGGCGGGGCGTCGTAGCCCGTTAGCAGCTTGTCGGTGACGATCAGGATCTTTGGGTTTTCGGTGGGCTTCTTGAACAGCAGGCGCACCTGCTCCTCGCCCTCGTCCGAGAGCTGCAGTTTGGCCACCAGCGGACGGTCCACCACATCCGCCGCGTTCTGCGTGTAGACCGGTGCCGTCCATTCGGGAGGAAGCAGCTTGTCCAGCGCCTTCTTGTACTTGGCGCAGGCCTCGCGATTCACCGCCACCACGAACGCCTTGTAGCCCAGCGGCAGGACGTTCTCCTTGAAGTGCTCGGCGACGAAGGCGGCCACCTTCTCGATGCGGTCGTCAGCGGTGAGGAAGGTGCGCAGGCCCACGGCGCGGTCAAGCACCTTGTTCAGCTCTTCAACATCGGTGACGCCCTCGCTTTCGGCCAGCGCGAAGAACTCCTTGTCCAGTCGCTCGGCAGGCACCGTCATCTCGCTCGGCGCCATCACGTGCTTGATTGGCAGCGTGGTCTCGTCGGCGATGCTCTCGGCAATCGAGTACTTGTCCAGGTAACCGAGCTCGTCTTGAGTACCGAAGATCTTGAACGTGCCTTCGCCCTGCGAGGTGCGCGAGATGGGCGTGCCGGTGAAGCCGATGATCGTGGCCGTGGGCACCGCAGCCATCAGGTAGGTGCCGAGGTCCTTGGCCACCGAGCGGTGGGCTTCGTCGATGAAGACGTAGACGTTGTCGCGCAGGCAACTGTCTTTGCGGATGGCCTCGAACTTATGGATCATCGAGATGATCAGGCCCCGGAAGTCGGCGTCCAGCAAGGACTGCAGCTCAGCCTTGTTGTTGGCTCGCTTGACCGCGATGTCCTGCTGCTGCATCTCGCCGAGCAGGCGCTCCACCCAGCCTTTCAACTGGCCTTCCAGCTCGGTGCGATCTACCACCAGGATCACCGTCGCATTGGCGAAGCGCGCCCTGTCTTCCAAGATCAGCCGCGCGGCGGTCAGCAGGGTGAAGGTCTTGCCCGAACCCTGGGTGTGCCAGACCAGACCGCGCGTCTTGGTCGGATCAGCGCAGCGGTCCAGGATCGCGTCAATCGCTCGCCGCTGGTGCTGCCGCAGTATGGACTTGCGGGTCTCGCCGTCCTGCACGTAGAACAAGATCCAGTGCTGTAGCGTGCGCAGGAAGTCGGTGGGCTCGAAGAAGGCCTGCACCGCGAAGCGGTAGGTCTCTTCCGGCGCCTGCTTCCAGCGTGCCATGTCGCGCCGGTTGGCGTTCCAGGTCACGCCGTACCAATAGTCCAGCAGGTGCGTCACGTTGAAGAGCTGGGCCGTACCTAGCAGCTCCGGCGTCTCCAGCTCGTAGCGGCGCAGTTGCTTAATCGCACGCTCGATGGCGTCACCGTCCTTCGGGTTCTTGTGCTCGACGATCACCACCGGCACGCCGTTGACGACGAACATCACATCGGCGCGGTTGCCCTTGCGCGCGGGCGGCTTGATCTTCCACTCCCACGTCACGTGGAAAGCGTTGTCCGCCACGTGCTCGAAGTCGATCAGCGTCACCGGCCGGTGCCGCTTTTCCGCCTCGTCGTACCACTGGCGCTCGCCGCGCAACCAGGCCAGAAGCTCACGGTTGCCCTCAATGCTGGCTGGTAGCGCATCAAGCGTTTCCACCACAGAGCGGACCGCGTCCGCGGACATCCAAGGGTTGAACGCCGCGAGCTTGGCTTCCAGCACGTCGCGGAAGAAGGTGCCCGCCTCGCCGCCGCGCTTGGCGCGCGCGTCCTCCGGTGTGATCGGCGTCCAGCCGATCTCCACGGCGTGCTTCACCATCGGGAACTGCACGGTGCCGGCCTCGCTGATCTTCAGTGTGCTCATGCCGCGACCTCCTCACGCTGTGTCGAGGCCGTGGACAGGGCCGACAAATCCAGATCCGAGACCGAGATTTCCCCGGTCATCAGCTTATGCAGCAAGGATTTGAAAAGCTCCTCCAGTACCTTGCGCTTCTTCTGGTGCAGGTCGATCTTGCGGTCGAGGGCTTCGAGGACGCCGACGATTTCCGCCTGCTCGTCCAACGTAGATGGCAGGGGCAGCGGCAGCGAGTCAATGGTGCCGGTGTTCAAGTTGTACTTGCCGTCTGCCGCTGGGGTCGCGCGGCCGGCGACCAGCGATGTGCCGCGGCGTGATCCGTAGAAATAGGAGAGGTACCGCGGATCGGCGACTCCCGTCTTGATGCGAGCCCGGATCAGGTAGGACGCGAAGAGGGCCCCTTCCGGCTCCCTCTGATAGACGGCGCAAGAGCCTAGTCGTTCCAGTACCCCGTTGGTGCGAATGAAAAGGAGATCGCCTGGTTGCAGCAGATACTTGCTGGCCTCAGCGGCAGAAAGGTCGCAGTACTTCAAGTCAGAAGGGTTGACGCGCCCGGACTCGACGTTCGGTATCCGCAAAACCGGATAGCTGCGTCTTTCCACGGTGCAGTGGGTGGATGTGCCGTACTGCAACCACTCCCGGATTTCGCGGAACTCGACGAGGTTCCAGCTCTCCGGCATCGGCCCGATCTCCGTTTCCTTCTGCGATTCGCCGCGCAAGCCGCGCGTGAAAAGGTCATTCATCACCGCGTGTTTCAGCTCCAATGCGGTTGATGTGGCCTTGTCATGAACGGTGATCGCGTCGCGCACCTTGGCAAGCGACTGCGCAATCGACTGCTGTTCTGCTGGCGGCGGGTGGGGAACGCCCAGTGCCGCGAGCCGGTTGCGAGAAAGATTGGGGATCGTAGTCTTGTTGCCTGCGCCTTCAAAGATGCCCAGCTGCGTGAACGCACTCTGCAGGAAATAGACGTAGAACCGCGCATCGACGTCGTCCTGAATGGGGCGCAGACGATGCAGGTGGTTCTGGAACGACATCACCGGTACGCGACCATCCCAGACGGCCGCACGCCCGATCTCTCCACCCTCGCAGACCAGCAGATCACCCGCCTTGAGGCTCTTGTCCACTAGCTCGGCTGCAGAGATCGACATCTCGTCAACCTCCGTGAGATCGATTTCGTCCCACAGCACATTCGATGTGCGAAGAAAGGGGACTTTGTCAGTGCCAGCGCGCGCGGCGGCGGACATCGTCTTTCCGGCGCCAATGTCGAACAGCTCGCCCAGGGGGCGCCATTTCCAGTTTGGGTTTGTCATAGCGGTGCGAGCACCTTTGCGAGGGTCTGGTCAATCTCTCTGGCCTTCTCGTCTAGTGCCAGCATGTCCTTGACGATGCTCTTGATGGACCGATGGTCAGCGTCGCCGCCCTGTGCGATCCAACGCCCCGGGCTGAGGTTGTAGTCCGCCTCTTCGGCTTGCTGCTTCGTGATGACAGTCAGCTCGCCCTCTACCGGTTCGCCCTTGAGGTACATCGCCGCCAGAGCCCGAATGTCCTCCTCGGGCAGGTAGTTCTTCGGCCGGCCCTTGCGGAAGTGGCGGCTGGCGTTGAGCAGGACGATCTTGTCCTTGCGCGCGGCGGGTTTGCGCTTGTTTAGCACCACGATCACGCCCGCCGCCGTCGTGTTGTAGAAGAGGTTTTCGGGCAGCAGGATCACCCCGTCGATCAAGTCCTGATCGACGAACCACTTGCGGATGTTTCGCTCCTTGTCCTCGTTCTTCGAGCCTGAGCCGCGTGTGACCGCGCCGGTATCAAGCACCACTGCGGCCCGACCGTCGTCATCCATGCAGGCAAGCGTGTGCTGCAACCAAGCCCAGTCGCCCTTGCCGCTCGTGACGCCGCCGGCAGTGCGGAATCGATCAAACGGGTCGTTGGCGAACAGGTCTGACGTGAACGGCTGGTTCCACATCGGATTGGCAACGACGATGTCGTGCTGGCGGATCGTGCCGTCAGCATTCCGGAACTTGGGATTAATCATCGTGTCGCCGCGCGCGAGCTCCACCTCCATGTCGTGGATGATTGCGTTCATCTGCGCGACGGCGTAGCTCTCGGCCTGGAGCTCCTGGCCGGAGAGCCTGAGCGGTACCTTGCTGGTCGGGTCGAGTTCGCGGGCGACGAGCTGCAGTTTGATGAGCAACCCCGCCGAGCCGCATGCGTAGTCATGGCAGGTTTCGCCGGGCTTCGGCCGCATGACGTGGGCCATCAAGAAGCCCACCTCGGTCGGCGTGAAGAACTCACCGGCGCTCTGGCCCGACCCTTCGGCGAACTTGCGCAGCAGGTACTCATAGGCACGCCCCAGGAAGTCTGGCTGCACGTCGGCCAGGCCGAGGCGGTAGCGCGGATCGGAGAACGTCTCAACCACGCCGCGCAACTTGGCGGGGTTGATGTCGCGCTCGCCGTTGCGTTCTGTAGCGAAGTCCACCACGTCGATCACGCCGGAGAGCGTCGGGTTCTGCTTGACCACGGCACGCACGGCCTTAGTCAGGTGCTCACCGATGTCCCTAGGCGCGGTCGGGCGGCCGCGCTCGTCCAGCGGCCAGTCAAATGACTCGCGCCCGCTGATAACCGCCCATCGGGCTTCCGGGGGCAGGTAGAAACGTAGCAGCGAGTGATCGGATTCAGCGATCTCCAGAGCGGTAGCACTGTCGCCGTACTCTTCGGCTAGCCGTTCGATCTCGTCATCGAACACGTCGGACAGCCGCTTCAGGAAGAGCAAGGGCAGCAGGTAGTCCTTGAACTTGGCCGCATCTTTCTCGCCCCGGATCGAGCACGCCGCATCCCAGAGCATTTGTTCCATTGGTTTGGTGCTGGTGGCCTGAGCAGCTGCCGCGCGCCCGCGACGGCGGCGTGGCGGCATGGGGCTCTCGCCCGGGTCCACAGCAGGCTCGTCTGCAACACCAGCATCTTGGGCGAGCGCCGTGATGGCCTGCACCGCTGCACGTTGGGGTTTGCTACCACCACCTTCCCAACGGTTGACGGTGGCGAACGAAACACCCAGCCGCTCTGCGAGCTGCTCCTGGGTGAGGTTGAGCTTGGCGCGGATGGCGCGAAGCGTATTGGGCAGGGAGGAGGCTTGATCTGTCATGTTTGTGATATTTGCAATATCGCAGAATTTTGTCAAGCCGCTGCCAGCAACCAACCGAACTGCAACCCCCGAAAAGCTCAAATCATCGAATCCGCGCCCTCAAGGCCGAGGCGTTGCTATCTGGTTCAGCAAGCGGACGCGGGTTCGGTTCCGTGTTCCGCCACCACATTCAGCGTCACGCGCAACAACCCCGCACGACATCGCGTCTGCGGGGTTTTTTGTTGCCGACGCGGCCCGCGCATCCGCCTCCGAAATAGCGCCCGGCCCTCCTCGAGCCAGCCGCCTGCCGCCGGCATCCCGGCAGCAGGAGGTGACGCACGTGGGCCGGCGCCTGTATCTGCGTAGGTGCCGGCGGACGCGGCGCCGCCTTGCGGACGCGGCTCATCGCCGCACCCCATACCGGCCGCATCGCGCACTACGCTGATTAGCTGCCGCGATACAGCGACTTCATTTCCTCGTCGCTCGCCGGGCGCACGATCGCGCGCGAACCCGACGCCGATGCGCCTTGCGCCTGCGCGCCATAACCGCTGGTATCCGCGCCTCGCGATTGCGCCAGCGCGGCGCGCTGCTGTTCCGCGACGCGGGCCGTCGCCGCCTGAATGGCTTCCGGGTAATGCGGATCTTCGCCGCGGGCCGAGTTGTAGCCGGCTTGCTGCAGCTGAATCAGCTCCGCGCGGACCTGCTCGCGCGTGATCGTCGAGCCCGACTGCGCGAACGACACGACCGGCGCAACGACGGCTGCGGCAACGACAACGGCTTGAACGAGCGACTTCATGATGACCTACCTCCAGATTTGTCCGATTTCGCGATGAACACCTCGCTCATCGCTGACAGTCCGAAGTTTATGTAGGCGAATGCTTAAGAATAAGGCAGGTTTCAGGAACACATCCTTCCTGAATTCGGGTTAACCCGAATCCGAAGCGGACATACCGCCCGAAACGTATGAGCCCCGCGCAACACCATGGCTGCGCGGGGCTCGTCTGCTTGTCTGCCGAGTCGGGCGTCGACGCACGCGCGCGACGCCGCGATCAGCGTGTCACTGACTGTCCATCGGGCACTTCAGGTTGCAGCCGTTCGGATCGCCCATGTCGCCCTTGCGGCGCAACGCCGACTTCTTGCCGCTCTGATATTTCCTGGACGGCTCCGATGCCGCGAACGGCATCTGCGGATGCTCGTTCAGACGAAACTGGTCGCTGAGGATGCCGCCCGGCACGCCCGGCGAATTCTGCGCGAGTGCGAGCGGCGAAACAGCGATCAGGAACCCCGCGGTCAACGCTGCCGCGGAGAGGGAAACGGAAAGTTTCATGGCGGGAATGACGCCTGAACGGCGTGCTTGTTGGAACGTTGGTCAAGCGGCAAGCGTAGCGCAATTCCCCCGCTGCTGCAGCGCGGCCCGGCGGCCCGCGTGTTACCGCGCATTGCCGCCCTCCGCGGCTGCGAGGTCGCCGCCCGCGAGCCCCGCGGCGACGTCGACCAGCGTCCCGCAGGCGGCCGGATCGTAACCGTCGAGATCGCCGACGCGCTCGATGAAGCGCGCATCGCGCAACAGTGCGAGCACGCCCGCGAGCGGCCGTGCGTCGAGCCGTGCCCGCTCGCAGGCGAAGTAATAGTCTTCGTCGACGACCGGAATGAAGTCGAGCCCGAAATGACGGGCCGCCGGCTCGACGCCGAAACCGAGATCGGCCATCCCGCTCGCGACGAACGCGGCGATCGCCGAATGCGTGAGCTCGGCCGACGCATAGCCGTTGATGCGCGCCGGATCGATGCCGATCGCGCTCAGCGCGAGCTCGAGCAGCATGCGCGTGCCCGAGCCGGGCTGGCGGTTCACGAACCGGATGTCGTCGCGCGCGAGATCCGCGAGCCCCTTCACGTGCTTCGGATTGCCGCGCGGCACGAACAACCCTTGCTGACGGCGCGTCAGATGAATCAGTACATGCCGGCCGTCGTCGAGCCACGGCCGGTAGATCTGCGCGCACTGCGCGCGAAACGCGCCGCGCGGCAGATGAAAGCCGGCCAGTTCGCACTCGCCGCGCGCAAGCGCCCGCACGGCCTCGACGCTTTCCCGATACTTGATGTCGACGGCGGCTTGCGCATCGACGAGCGCCGATACGAGCGTCGCGACCGCATAGCCGTGCGACGCGTGAATCCGTACGGCGCCGTCGCGTTGCGCGAGCCGCCGGTTCAGATCGCTCGCCACTTCGGCCGCGAGCGCGCGCAGGTTGCCGTCGAGGCGGCTGCGCGCGAGGCGCTGCGCGTCGACGATCGCCAGCCCCAGCTCGGACAGCGTCGAACCCTTGCCGCGCGCGGTTTCGATCAGCTCGCCGCCGACGCACGCCTCGAGCGCACGAAGCATCCCCCACGCATGACGGTACGACAGCCCTTTCGCTTGCGCGGCCTGCGCGATGCTGCCCGTTTCGGCGACCAATTCGAGCAGCGGCGCGACCTCCGAGAGGCTCGCGGTGCGCCCTTCCGTGTCGCGCACGGTCAGATACGCGTCGCATTCGATTCGAATCAATTATGTACTCCGATTTCCTATTGCGACGTCGAAAGCTTCCGCTTATCGTTGACCAAAATCAATCAGAACGAAGTCGCCATGCGGACTATATGAAGTTCAGTCGCATATGAGACTTTGGAGGAGCATAACCGATGTCCCCGAATTCCCACGCGCCCGAGGCGCTGGTCGAGCGCCATGCGCGCGCCGGCCGGTCGCTCGTCGCGATTCTGCACGCCATCCAGGACGAGGTGGGCTATGTGCCGCCGGGCTGCGTCGCGCCGCTCGCGAAGGCGCTGAACCTGTCGCGTGCCGAAGTGCATGGCGTGCTGACCTATTACCACCACTTCCGCACTGCGCCGCCCGCGCGCGTGACGATCCAGATGTGCCGCGCCGAAGCGTGCCGCAGCATGGGTTGCGAAGCGCTCGCCGAGCATGCGCAAACGCGTACCGGCTGCCGCTTCGATGCCGCGCACGACGACGCGGCGCACGCCTCGGCGCCGCCCGCCGTCGCGCTCGAATCGGTGTACTGCCTCGGCCTGTGCGCGCAGTCGCCGTCGATGACGGTCAACGGCGTACTGCACGCGAAGGTCACACCGGAAAAATTCGATGCGCTGCTCGCCGACGCGGTCGCGCACGCCGGGGAGGCCGCATGACGACCCGTATCTACGTCCCGCGCGATTCGTCCGCGCTCGCACTCGGCGCCGACGCGCTCGCCGCCGCGATCGTCGCCGAGGCCGAACGGCGCGGCGCCGCGATCGAACTCGTTCGCAACGGCTCGCGCGGGCTGCTGTGGCTCGAACCGCTCGTCGAAGTCGGCACCGCGGCCGGCCGCGTCGGCTATGCGAACCTGACGGCCGCCGACGTCCCCGCGCTGTTCGACGCCGGCTGGCTCGAAGGCGGTGCTCATCCGAGCGGCGTCGGCCTCGTCGACGCGCTGCCGTATCTCGCGCGCCAGCAGCGCCTGACGTTCGCGCGCATCGGCATCACCGATCCGCTGTCGATCGATGACTACCTGAAATACGACGGCCTCGTCGGCCTGAAGAACGCGCTCGCGCTCGACGGCGACGCCGCATGCGAGACGCTGATCGAGTCGGGCCTGCGCGGCCGCGGCGGCGCGGCGTTCCCCGCCGGCATCAAATGGCGCACGGTGCGCCAGGCGAGCGCGAAACAGAAATACGTCGTCTGCAACGCAGACGAAGGCGACTCGGGCACGTTCTCCGACCGCCTGCTCATGGAATGCGATCCGTACTGCCTGATCGAAGGGATGATCATCGCCGGCGTCGCGACGGGCGCGACGGTCGGCTACATCTACGTGCGCAGCGAATACCCGCACGCGATCGCGACGCTCGAAGCGGCGATCGCGCGCGCCCGCGAAGCCGGCTGGCTCGGCGAGCACGTGCTCGGCTCCGCGCACGCGTTCGAACTCCACGTCGCGAAGGGCGCGGGCTCGTACGTGTGCGGCGAGGAAACGGCACTGCTCGAATCGCTCGAGGGCAAGCGCGGCGTCGTGCGTGCGAAGCCGCCCCTGCCCGCGCTCGCGGGCCTGTTCGGCCAGCCCACCGTCATCAACAACGTGATCACGCTCGCCACCGCGCCCGTGATCTTCGCGCGCGGCGCGGCGTTCTATCGCGATTACGGGATGGGCCGTTCGCGCGGCACGCTGCCGTTCCAGCTCGCCGGCAACATCCGCTACGGCGGCCTCGTCGAACTCGCGTTCGGCGTCACGCTGCGCGAGCTGCTGTTCGACTTCGGCGGCGGCACCGCGACCGGCCGCCCCGCGCGCGCCGCGCAGGTCGGCGGCCCGCTCGGCACCTACCTGCCCGAGCATCAGTGGGACGTGCCGCTCGACTACGAGGCGTATACGGCGATCGGCGCGGTCGTCGGTCACGGCGGCATCGTGCTGCACGACGACACGTCGAATCTCGCGGAACTCGCCGAGTATGCGATGAAGTTCTGCGCGATCGAATCGTGCGGCAAGTGCACGCCGTGCCGGATCGGCTCGACGCGCGGCGTCGAGACGATCGCGCGCATCCGCGGCGGCGACACGTCCGAACGGCAGATCACGCTGCTACGCGACCTGTGCGACACGATGCTCGCCGGCTCGCTGTGCGCGATGGGCGGGATGACGCCGTATCCGGTGCTGTCCGCGCTCGACCATTTCCCCGAAGATTTCGGGCTCGCCGCCGGCACGGATGCCGCGTCGAAGCCCGTCAAGGCTGCGGCCTGAGCCAGAAGGAGCCCTGCATGTCCCTCGACACGAACAACGTCCGCCAAGGCGGCTGCGGCTCGGGCCAATGCGCGTGCAAGAGCGCCGCACAGGCGCGCACGCGCGACCCGCTCGACGATACCGATTACGGCACGCCGCAGCGCTATGCGGACACCGACGTCACGCTCGAAATCGACGGCCAGCCGGTCACGGTGCCGGCCGGCACGTCGGTGATGCGCGCCGCGATCGAAGCCGGCATCAACGTGCCGAAGCTCTGCGCGACCGATTCGCTGGAGCCGTTCGGCTCGTGCCGCCTCTGCCTCGTCGAGATCGAAGGCCGGCGCGGCTATCCGGCGTCGTGCACGACGCCCGCCGAAGCGGGCATGAAGGTACGCACGCAGTCGGACCGGCTGCAGGCACTGCGCCGCAACGTGATGGAGCTGTACATCTCCGATCACCCGCTCGACTGCCTCACCTGCCCGGCCAACGGCGACTGCGAACTGCAGGACATGGCGGGCGTCGTCGGGCTGCGCGAGGTGCGCTACGGCTTCGACGGCGCGAATCATCTGCACGATCGCAAGGACGAATCGAATCCGTATTTCACGTACGACCCGTCGAAGTGCATCGTCTGCAACCGCTGCGTGCGCGCGTGCGAGGAAACGCAGGGCACGTTCGCGCTGACGATCGCCGCGCGCGGCTTCGAGTCGCGCGTCGCGGCCGGTGAAAGCGAGCCCTTCATGGAGTCGGAATGCGTGTCGTGCGGCGCATGCGTCGCCGCATGTCCGACCGCGACGCTGCAGGAAAAGACCGTCGTCCAGCTCGGCCAGGCCGAGCATTCGGTGATCACGACCTGCGCGTACTGCGGCGTCGGCTGCTCGTTCAAGGCCGAGATGAAGGGCACGCAGGTCGTGCGGATGACGCCGCACAAGAACGGCCTCGCGAACGAAGGGCATGCGTGCGTGAAGGGACGTTTCGCGTGGGGCTACGCGACGCACAAGGACCGCATCACGAAGCCGATGATCCGCGAGAAGATCACCGACCCGTGGCGCGAAGTGAGCTGGGACGAAGCGCTCACGTATGCGGCGACGCAATTCCGCAAGCTGCAGCAGAAATACGGCCGCGATTCGATCGGCGGCATCACGTCGTCGCGCTGCACGAACGAGGAAACCTATCTCGTGCAGAAGCTCGTGCGCGCCGCGTTCGGCAACAACAACGTCGACACCTGCGCGCGCGTGTGCCACTCGCCGACCGGCTACGGGCTGAAGACGACGCTCGGTGAATCGGCCGGCACGCAGACCTTCGCCTCGATCGGCAAGGCCGACGTGATCGTCGTGATGGGCGCGAACCCGACCGACGGCCACCCGGTGTTCGGCTCGCGGCTCAAGCGCCGCGTGCGCGAAGGCGCGAAGCTGATCGTCATCGATCCGCGCCGCATCGACGTCGTCGACGGCCCGCACGTGAAGGCCGCCCATCACCTGCAGCTGCGCCCCGGCACGAACGTCGCGATCGTCAACGCGCTCGCGCACGTGATCGTGAAGGAAGGACTCGTCGACGAATCGTTCGTCGCCGAGCGCTGCGAAACGCGCGCGTTCGAGCAGTGGCGCGATTTCGTCGCGCGCGCCGAGAACTCGCCCGAAGCGACCGCGGACGTGACGGGCGTGCCGGCCGAACTGGTCCGCGCAGCCGCGCGGCTGTACGCGACCGGCGGCAACGCGGCGATCTACTACGGACTCGGCGTGACCGAGCACGCGCAAGGCTCGACGACGGTGATGGGCATCGCGAACCTCGCGATGGCGACCGGCAACGTCGGCCGCGAAGGCGTCGGCGTGAATCCGCTGCGCGGCCAGAACAACGTGCAGGGCTCCTGCGACATGGGTTCGTTCCCGCACGAACTGCCCGGCTATCGGCATATCGGCGATACGACGGTGCGCACGCAATTCGAGCAGGCATGGGGCGCGACGCTGCAGCCGGAACCGGGGCTGCGCATTCCGAACATGTTCGACGCGGCGCTCGACGGCAGCTTCAAGGGGCTCTACTGCCAGGGCGAGGACATCGTTCAGTCCGATCCGAACACGCAGCACGTCGCGGCCGCGCTGTCCGCAATGGAATGCATCGTCGTGCAGGACATCTTCCTCAACGAGACCGCGAAGTATGCGCACGTGCTGCTGCCGGGCTCGACGTTCCTCGAGAAGGACGGCACGTTCACGAACGCCGAACGCCGGATCTCGCGCGTGCGCAAGGTGATGCCGCCGCTCGCCGGCTATGCGGACTGGGAAGTCACGCTGATGCTGTCGCGCGCGCTCGGCTACGAGATGCACTACGCGCATCCGTCGGAGATCATGGACGAGATCGCGCGGCTCACGCCGACGTTCGCCGGCGTGAGCTACGAGAAGCTCGACGCGCTCGGCAGCATCCAGTGGCCATGCAACGAGGACGCGCCGGAAGGCACGCCGACGATGCACGTCGACGCATTCGTGCGCGGCAAGGGCCGCTTCGTGATCACGCAGTTCATTCCGTCGCCGGAAAAGGTCACGCAACGCTATCCGCTGATCCTGACGACCGGGCGCATCCTGTCGCAATACAACGTCGGCGCGCAGACGCGCCGCACCGAGAACGTGCGCTGGCATGAGGAGGATCGTCTCGAGATCCATCCGCACGACGCGCAGGATCGCGGGATCCGCACCGGCGACTGGGTCGGCATCGAGTCGCGCGCGGGCCAGACGGTGCTGCGCGCGCTCGTGACCGACCGCATGCAGCCCGGTGTCGTCTATACGACGTTCCACTTCCCCGAATCGGGCGCGAACGTGATCACGACGGAGAGCTCCGACTGGGCGACGAACTGCCCCGAATACAAGGTCACGGCCGTCCAGGTGATGCCGGTCGCGCAGCCGTCCGACTGGCAGCGCGCGTATGCACGCTTCAACGCCGAACAGCTCGCGCTGCTCGAGCAGCGAACCGGTGCTCCCGCCGCCGCGACGGCAGGCAAGTGAGGAATCGATGGACAGCACACACCTGATCGACATGGCGAACCAGATCGGCGCCTTCTTCGAATCGATGCCCGATCGCGAGGAAGCGCTGACCGGCATCGCCGAGCATATCCGGCGCTTCTGGGAACCGCGCATGCGCCGCGCGTTGCTCGCTTCGCTCGACGATCCGTCCAGCGAAGCGGCGCGGCGCGCCTCGCCGATCGTGATCGAGGCGGTAGCCACGCACCGCGCTTCGCTCGTGCCGGCCGCTGCAACGGCCTGAGCGCGCTAGGCAGACGGTGAAGGAACGCCCGCGAACCAGGTTTCGCAGTGTCGCAGCAGCGCGTTCGCGTCGCTCGATGCGCGGCCGCGTGCGGCGATGTAGCCGTCCGGCCGCAACAGGTAGAACGCCGGACGCGAGCGGCCGTACGCCTGGACCAGCGTGTCCGCGCCGTCGCCTTCGACATCGGCCACGCGCCAAGCGCGCACCGCGCCCGGCATGATCCGTTCGAGGCGCTGGATCAGCGCTTGTGCGTCGGCCGCCAGCGGCGACACGTCGTCGAGGCCGGTGCTCGGGGGCGCCTCGAGCAGCAGCAACGTGAAGCTCGCCGGGTCGTGCACGTCGTATAGCCGCGCGGTGCCGGGCGCCTGACCGAGCGGCCCGTCGATCACATGCAGCAACGCATCGGGCGCGCGTTCGCCCGCGCGCGGGCCGCCGTCGAGCACGCGTTCGAGCGTGAGCGGACTCTTCCGGTACTGAACGCCGAGTTCGCTGACACTACGCCGAACCGCATCGCGCAGCGGCCCGAGCGACACCAGCAGCGGCACCAGGTGATCGCGCAGCAGCTTCATCGCCCCATGATCGGCTTCGACGATCTGCGTGACCAGACTCGTCTGGCGCAGCACGTCGCGCTCGATCGGATGACGCTCGGTGTGGTAAGTGTCGAGCAGCCGGTCGGGCGCCCCGCCCGCGAGTACGCGCGCGAGCTTCCAGCCGAAGTTGAACGCCTCCTGCACGCCCGTGTTCATTCCCTGCGCACCGGCCGGGCTGTGGATGTGCGCGGCGTCGCCCGCAAAGAACACGCGGCCGTGCCGCAGCCGCTCGACCATGCGGCTGTGCAGCCGAAAATACGACGACCATGCGAGATCGCTCGGCGCGATCGACGCGCCGATGCGCGCCCGCACGACCGCTTCGCAGTCGGCCAGCGACGGCGGCGGCGAGTCGGGCGACACATCGCCGACAGGCGGACGGTCGGCGACGAGCCGATAGCGGCCGCTACCGAGCGGAAACAGCCCGGCGATGCCGTCGGGCGTCGTGAATAGGTGGATCTCGTCTTCCGGCCAGTCGGGAATCGCCGCGAAATCGGCCAGCAGAAACGTCTGTTCGAACGCGCGGCCCGCGAAGCCGATGCCGAGCAGATGCCGCACCGTGCTGTGCGCGCCGTCGGCCGCGATCAGATACGACGGCGAGAACCGCTCGTCGCGGCCGCCGGCATCGCGCAGCGTCACGTCGAGCGACGCGCCGCCCGCATCGCATTCGACGAGCGTCACGCCGCGCTCGATCGTTACGCCGAGCTCGGCGAGATGCTCGGCCAGCAGCCGCTCGGTGACGCTCTGGTCGAGCAGCAGCAGATAGGGATAGCGCGTTTGCAGCGGATCGAAATCGAGCCGCGCGATCACGCGGCCGTCGGCATGCAGCGCGGCCGCGTGCGCGCGATGCCCAAGCGCGAGAAACGGTTCGACGGCGCGGTGCTGCTCCAGCAGTTCGAGCGTGCGCGCCTGGATGCCGATGGCGCGCGAATACGGCGCCGGCGCCGCGAGCTTGTCGATCACGCGCACCGGGACGCGGGCACGCGCGAGGCTCATCGCCGCTGCCAGGCCCGTAGGCCCGGCGCCGACGATCAGCACTGGCGGGATGTCGAGCAGGGTGTCAGCCATGAGTTCCTCGATCGGACACGACGCTGCCAGTCTACGCCGCTCCGCGTGACGGGGCCATATGCCGAACGGCCGAGCGGCGGCGTGCCTGCGCGCTGTGGGAAAATACGCGCTTTCCGCCAGTTTTCGCGTCATGGATTCCGCATTCGACCGAGCGTACGCCGCGCATCGCGCCGGCCGCCTCGCCGAGGCCGAGCACGGCTACCGCACCGCCCTCGCCGACAATCCCGCCGACGCCGACGCACTCCACCTGTTCGGCGTGCTGCGGCATCAGCAGGGGCAGCATGCCGAAGCGGCCGATCTCGTCGGCCGCGCGGTCGCGCTGCGCCCGGGCGATGCCGCGCTGCAACTGAACCTCGGCAATGCGCTGAAGGCGCTCGGCCGGCTCGACGAAGCGATCGAGCGGTTCCGCAACGCCCTCACGCTCGCGCCCGAATTTCCGCTCGCGCATTACAACCTCGGCAACGCCTATGCGGCGCTGCAGCGTCACGAAGACGCGGTCGACGCGTTTCGCCGCGCGCTGCGGCTCACGCCGGACGACGCGTCGATCCACAACAACCTCGGCAACGCGCTGAATGCGCTCGGCCGTCACGACGATGCGCTTGCCGCGTTCCGCCGCGCGCTGGAGCTGCGTCCGGGCCACGCGGGCGCGCACAACAATCTCGCGATGGCGCTGAACGCGATGGGCCGCGCGGACGAAGCGATCGCGCATTTCCAGGCCGCGATCGCCGCGCAGCCGCGCTTCGTCGCCGCGCATTTCAATCTCGGCAACACGCTCGACGCGGTAGGCCGCCATGCGGAAGCCGCGGCCGCGTTCGAGGCGGCGCTCGCGCTGCATCCGCCGTTTCCGCTCGCGCTGTTCGGTCTCGCGAACGCGCTCAGCGCGCAATCGCGTCACCGCGACGCGCTGCCGTATTACGAGCGCGCGGTCGGCCTCGACCCGTCGTTCGCGCTCGCCTGGCTCAATCTCGGCAATGCGCATCACGCGCTCGGCGCACACGAGCGCGCACTGCGCGCGTTCGATCAGGCGCTGCGCGTCGCGCCCGACCTCACGCTCGCGCAACTGCACCGCGCCGTCACGCTGCTGACGCTCGGCGACTTCACGCGCGGGCTGCCCGCCTACGAAGCGCGTCACGACACGCCGGGCGCGACGCCGCTCGGCGGGCTGCCGCGCTGGCAAGGCGAGCCGATCGCGTCGCGCACGCTGCTGATTCGCGCGGAACAGGGGTTCGGCGATACGCTGCAGTTCGTCCGCTTCGTGCCGCTCGCGCGCGCGCGCTGCGCGCGTGTCGTGCTCGAAGTACAGCCGGCGCTCGTCACGCTGCTCGCGCCGGCCGCCGCGCAGTGGCGCGTGACGCTCGTCGCACAAGGCGCGCCGAAGCTGCCGGCCGCCGATGTCGCCTGCACGCTGATGAGCCTGCCGTTCGCGCTCGGACTGCAACCGGCCGACATCGCGTCCGGCACGCGCTATCTCGACGCGCCCGACACCGCGCGACGACGCTTTCGCGGTTCGCTCGGCGGCCAGGCCAAGCGCAAGTTCGGGCTCGCATGGTCGGGGCGCCGTCAGGCGCAGGACAATCGGTCGATGCCGTTCGACGCGCTCGCGCCGCTGCTCGCGCTGCCCGACATCGACTGGCTCGTGCTGCAGCCGTCGCTCGACGACGACGAGCGCGCCCGCGTCGACGCGCATCCGCGCGTGTATCGTCTCGACGGCCGGCTGAACGACTTCGCGGATACGGCCGCGCTGATCGAACGGCTCGACGGCGTCGTGACCGTCGACACGGCCGTCGCGCACCTCGCGGGCGCGCTCGGCAAGCCGCTGTGGGTCATGCTGCCGTTCGCGGCCGACTGGCGCTGGTTCACCGGTGACGAATGCCCGTGGTATCCGCGTGCGCGGCTCGTGCGTCAGCCCTCGCCCGGCGCATGGGACGACGTCGTCGCGGCCGTCGCGCAGGCGCTCGCCGCGCCCGGGCGCGGATGAAAAAACGGAGCGCCGTGCGCTCCGTCCTTCGTTACCGCCAGGCCGCGCCGCGGTGCGGCGTCAGACGGCCTTGTACTGGTTGCGCGACTCCGGCGTCCGGTACAGCACGAGCGTCGCGATCAATCCGCACAGCGCGGCGACGCTGAGCCACAGCCCGGGCGCGGCCTTGTTCGCCGTTTCGTGGATCAGCAGCGTCGAGATCGCCGGCGTGAACCCGCCGATCGTCGTCGCGAGGCTGTACGCGAGCGAGAAGCCGGCCGTGCGCACGTCGGCCGGCATCACTTCGGTCAGCGCGACGACCATCGCGCCGTTGTACGACCCGTAGAGGAACGACAGCCACAGCTCGACGGCGAGCAAGCGCAGGAACGACGGCTCGGCGACGAGCCACGACACCGTCGGATACGCGGTGAGCAGCGTGAGCACGGTGAACGCGATCAGCACCGGGCGGCGGCCGATGCGGTCCGACAGGGCACCGGACAGCGGCAGCCAGACGAGGTTCGACACGCCGATGCAGACCGTCACGACGAGCGCGTCGAGCGACGAGAGGTGCAGCACTTCCTTGCCGAACGTCGGCGTATAGGCGGTGATCATGTAGAACGACACCGTCGTCATGATCACCATGCCCATCCCCGCGATCACGATCCCCCAGTTGTCGAGCATCGAGCGCATGATCTCGCCCATCGACGGACGATGGCGCTTCGCGAGGAACTCGTCCGTCTCCTTCAGCGAGCGGCGAATCAGGAACAGGAACGGCACGATCAGGCAGCCGATCAGGAACGGGATGCGCCAGCCCCATGCGGTCATCTCTTCGGCCGGCAGCGTGCGGTTCAGCAGCACGCCGACGAACGCCGCGAACACGACCGCGACCTGCTGGCTGCCCGACTGCCACGACGTGTAGAAGCCCTTGTGCCCCTTGGTCGCGATTTCGGACAGATACACCGACACGCCGCCCAGCTCGACCCCTGCCGAAAAACCCTGCAGCAGGCGCCCGAGCAGCACGAGCACCGGTGCGAGCACGCCGATCGTCGCATAGCCGGGCACCGCGGCGACGGTCAGCGTGCCGAGCGCCATCAGCGTGAGCGTCAGGATCAGCCCCTTGCGGCGTCCGTGATGGTCGATGTACGCGCCGAGCACGATCGCGCCGACCGGGCGCATCAGGAAACCCGCGCCAAACACCGACAGCGACAGCATCAGCGACGCGAACGCGTTGCCGCTCGGGAAATAGGTCTTCGCGATCGCCGACGCGTAATAGCCGTAGACCATGAAGTCGTACATTTCGAGGAAGTTGCCGCTAACGACGCGAAACACGGTGCGGACTTTCGATTCCTGCGTGATGGCTTGCGATGCTGTGGACATGTCCTTGTCTCGATCTCGAAGGGCGCGCGACCGTCGGCGCCTCATGAACGGACGCGGCGTGCGCCGTGCCGACCCCGACACCTGCACGCTCGCGCCGTGCCGGCCGCTGCGCACGATGAACGCGGCGGCGGCCGGCATGATCGGGCCATGATGCCACGCGAACCCGACATTTGCCTTTTGGTGACCATCCGCCGTCGCGATCGCGCGCGGGTCGTGCCGCTGCGGAAAAGCATGCGCCCGCGCAAAAAATCGGATCGACGCGATGGCCACGGCAGCATGACGCGCCGTTGCCCGTGCCAACTAACGAGAACGTGGGAAGGCCGACGTCGGCGCCCGCGTACGAACCGAAACGCGCACCGATTGGCGCACACGCCGCGGCCGCCTCACGAACCGCGGCGACGCGCCCGCGCGGCCTTCCGCGGGCGCTGCGGAAGCCGTTTACAGACGCGTTTCGCGTGCCGAGCGCAGGAACGCGTCGAGCAGCGGCGTGCAGTCGAGCAGCTCGGAGCCGCCCGCGCGATGGAACTCCGGGTGCCACTGCACGCCGACGACGAACGGCGCGCGCCGATAACGGATCGCCTCGATGATCCCGTCGCCGGACGAGACGGCCTCGATGTTCAGATCGCGGCCGAGATCGCGAATCGCCTGATGGTGGATCGAATTGACGATCGCCTCGCTGCGGCCGGGGAACATGCTCGCGAGCGTCGACGAATCGGGAAAGCGGATCGCATGGCGGTGCTGGTCGTAATGCTCGCTCACGTGCGCGTTGGCGGTCGGCACGTCGGTCGCGATGTCCTGGTACAGCGACCCGCCGAATGCGACGTTGATCAGCTGACAGCCGCGGCACACGCCGAGCACCGGCTTGCCGGACTCGATGAACTCGTGCAGCAGCTCGAGCTCGTACATGTCGCGCACGCGGTCGCCGGGCCATTCGGGGCGCGCGTCGGACGCCGCGTAGGTCTGCGGCGACACGTCGGCGCCGCCCTGCAGCAGCAGGCCGTCGAGATGCTTCGCGTAATCGCGCAGCCGGATGTTGCTCGGATGCAGCATCCCCTGGTGGCCGACGGTCGGAATCATGAACACGAGCACGTCGCGCGACATCACCCAGTGCGCGATCGATTCCTCGAGATACTGCAGCGTCTTGCCGCGCAGCCCCTTCGCGCCCGGCTCGGGATGGAAGATCCGCGCCGACACGCCGATGCGCAGCGTGCGCTGCGTGATGCGCTGGCCGGCGCGGTCGAACAGCCGGCGTGCGCGCGCGGCGATGATGCGGCCGAACACCGACCACGGCGTGTCGCTCTGCTTCAGATACGCAGGCGGCGCATTCTGCGCGCTCGCGGGCGGCGGGCGCGGCGTGTCGAAATCGGGCGGCGCGCCGAATCCGGGCGGCGGCGATCCGGGCTTCGACGCGGCGGCCGCTGCCGTCGCGGCCGCGGGCTCGGCGGCGGTCGCGGGCTCGGCGGCGGTCGCGGACGAGCCGGGCGCGCCCGGTTCGGTTGCCGTCGTGACGGGCGACGCGCCGTCGTCGGCGACATCCTGCGCGGCAGCTGCCGCCTGCGCCGCCGACGTGTCGGACATGTCGGTGGCTTTGGCCGGGGTGGAACGGGGAGAATCGGAAGAAGCGGACGAGGTGCCGGGCAGACCGGCCGGGGAAGGCGTGTTTTCGCTCATGACGATGGTCTGGTGCGTCGCTCACGCGGGTAGATAGACGAGGATTCATTATGCTTCAGCGCACGATCGTCCGGTAAACCTGCAACATCCTGTCGAGATTGTTGCAAGCCCGTCGCAAGCGCGTCGCCGTACGTCCGGCATCCGGTTCGCAGCCGGCTGGACACGTGTGATATATCACAATAATATCGACGCTTCGCCACGTTTCCGGGATCCCGCGCCATGATCGCGCCTCGTCCGGCCGCCGCGCCGCCGTCCGCATGAATGCCCCGACCGACCGACCGCGCGACCGCATCGATGCGTCCGCCACGAGCCTCGCCGAGCGCGCGTACGCGCTGATCCGGCGCGACATCGTCACGATGCGGCTGAAGCCCGGCGCCGCGCTGAACGAGGCGGACCTCGTCGCGCGCACCGGCATCGGCCGCACGCCCGTCCATCAGGCCGTGCATCGGCTCGTGCTCGAAGGGCTGCTGTCCGTGATGCCGCGCAAGGGGTTGATGGTGCAGCCGCTGTCGCTCGACGAGATCGTCGCGGTGATCGACGTGCGCCGCATCAACGAAGCCCATTGCGCGGAACTCGCCGCGCGCCACGCGACGCCCGACGATCTCGCAGCGCTCGCCGCGCTGCTCGACGCAGGCCGGGCGTGTGTCGAGCAGCACGACGTCGAAGGGATGATGGAGCTCGATCGCGCGTTCCATCAGACGATCGCGGCGGCCGCGCGCAACGCGGTGCTCGCCGACATCCTGCGCGGGCTGCACGATCGCTCGCTGCGCTTCTGGTTCGTCACGCTGTCCGAGCCGCACCATCTGGCCGACGTCCAGCGCGAGCACTGCGCGCTGTTCGAGCGGCTGTCCGCGCGCGACGCCGCCGGTGCACGCGCGGCCGTCGAACGTCATATCGATTCGTTCCGCTCCACGCTTGTCCAACATCTTCGCCCCTGAGCCGCTCATGACCACTTTCACGCCCTTCCCTCCGCTCGCCCAGCTCGCCGCCGATCTCGCCGCCGGCACGACCACGAGCCGCGCGCTCGTCGACGCCGCGCTCGAACGGATCGCCGATCCGTCCGGCCAGGGCGCCGTCGTCTTCACCGAAGTCGATGCGGACAACGCGCGCGCGGCCGCCGACGCGCACGACCGGCTGCGGGCCGCGGGCACCGTGCTGTCGCCGCTCGCGGGCATTCCGGTGTCGATCAAGGATCTGTTCGACGTTGCCGGACAAGTCACGCGCGCCGGTTCGCGCGTGCTCGACGACGCGCCGCCCGCGCGCGCCGATGCGGTCGCGGTCGCACGGCTGCGCCGTGCGGGGGCGGTGCTGGTCGGCCGCACCAACATGAGCGAGTTCGCGTTCTCGGGGCTCGGGCTCAATCCGCACTTCGGCACGCCCGCGTCGCCGTATCGACGCGACGTGCCGGGCGATGCACGCATCGCGGGCGGGTCGTCGTCGGGCGCCGCCGCGTCGGTCGCCGACGGGATGGCGGCCGTCGCGCTCGGCACCGACACCGGCGGCTCGATCCGCATTCCGGCCGCGCTGTGCGGGCTGACCGGCTTCAAGCCGACCGCGAGCCGCGTGCCGACGCAAGGCGGCGTCCCGCTGTCGACGACGCTCGATTCGTTCGGGCCGATCGGCGTGACGGTCGCGTGCTGCGCGCTCGTCGACCGCATGCTCGCCGGACTCGAGCCGAGCGTGCCGGCCGCGCGGCCGCTCGAAGGCGTGCGGCTCGGCGTGCTGACGAACTACGTGACCGACGGCGTCGACGCCGACGTCGCCGCTGCGCTCGATACCGCGCTCAAGCATCTGGAAGCGGCCGGCGCGATCGTCACCGAAGTGCGGTTCTCCGCGCTGGACCGGCTGCCGGACATCAACCGCTTCGGCTTCTCGCCGATCGAGGCGTACGCGTGGCACCGTCCGCTGCTCGCCGAGCATCGCGACCGCTACGACCCGCGCGTGCTGACGCGCATTCTGAAAGGCGAGCCGGCCACCGCGGCCGACTATCTCGATCTGCTCGCGGCGCGCCGCGCGATGCTCGACGAAGCCGCGCACACGGTGTGGGCGCGCTTCGATGCGCTGGTCGCGCCGACGGTGCCGATCGTGCCGCCACGCATCGCGGAACTCGAAACCGACGACGCCGCGTTCACGCGCACCAATGCGCTGATCCTGCGCAATCCGAGCGCGTTCAACTTCCTCGATGCCTGCGCGCTGTCGCTGCCCTGCCATCCGCGCGACGGCGCGCCGGTCGGCCTGATGCTCGCAGCCGCGCCGCACCGCGACGATGCGCTGCTCGCGATCGGCCAGTCGGTCGAGGCCGTGCTGAACACGATCCGCTGAGCGCGGCGCGCGGGGATGCGGCGGGGTGCCGCAGGCGCGGCGGCCGGTGGGGGCCGGACCGTTCGCGCTAAAATCGCGCGATCGTTTTCCGTACCGACCGACGAGGATCCCTGCCGACATGAAAGAAGCCACGCTTGCGCTGCGCCGCCAACGCCATCTGCTGATGCTGCTCGGATGGGTCTGCATTGCCCTGCTCGCCGGTGCGCTGTATCTGCAGTACGTGAAGAACGAAGATCCGTGCCCGCTGTGCATCATCCAGCGCTACTTCTTCGCGGCGATCGGCATTTTCGCGTTCCTCGCCGCCGGGATGCGCAACTGGCGCGCAATCTGGGTGCTCGAGCTGCTGATCGCGATCGCGGCGGCCGCCGGCGTCGGAACGGCCGCG
Organism: Burkholderia multivorans ATCC BAA-247; assembly: GCF_000959525.1. Lineage (NCBI taxonomy): Bacteria > Pseudomonadati > Pseudomonadota > Betaproteobacteria > Burkholderiales > Burkholderiaceae > Burkholderia > Burkholderia multivorans. The sequence goes on along the minus strand of NZ_CP009832.1, from coordinate 1,176,148 downwards.
CGGCACCTGTCGATCCAGATGAATCCGGGCTTCAGCTGCGGCTTCGACACGCTGCAGCCGATCGTCGACAGCCTGCCGCCGGCGCACTGGTTCCCCGGCATGTTCAAGGTCGCCGGGCTGTGCGAAACCGTCTATCCGCCGATCCTCGGGATCCTGCTGCCCGGCTGGGCGCTGATCGCGTTCGCCGTGATCCTCGTCGCGGTCGCCGCGAACCTCTGGCGGCATCGCCGCAAGCTCGCGGGCTGAGGCCTGCACACTGCGCGGGCGGCGGCCGCGCGCCGCGGCCCCGTTCGCACGCGGCCCGGCCCTGCCGGGCGCTCCGCGTAAACACCTAGCCGTTTCGTCCCCGTCGCGCGACGCCCGCGCGGCCCGCGCCCCTGCCGCGCGAACGGCGCGCCGCTGCGGCTTTCCGGCCCGACGCGCACGCATCGCTCCCCGCCATCGCGCGGTCGGCCTATGATCGACATGATCGCCGTCTGATAGCCCGCATCACCGCCCGGCCATGTTCGCGCGGCCGCGCGATGCTATCTTCGCGGCTGGATGGCGATCTACGTGCGCGAGACCGGGCGGTCTCACCCTGCGTAACGCGCGCCTGATCCGCAATGTCGACTGGATTCATCATGACAACGCAAACCATCCGCATCCGTCACCCTCATGGCGTCCGCACGTCCGGCCGCCCCGCTTGCGCGCGGCCCGCGCCTGCCGGGCGCGCACCGCTCCCGACCGTTCCCGTTGCCGCCGCGCCCGCCAGCCCGCGCCGCGCGTCGTGCCGCGTCGTCCCGATCGGAGCACGCTGATGGAAGCGTGGCTCGGCGATCTGCAGCAACTGCTCGCGCACGGCGAATCGGCCGTGCTCGTGACGGTCGCACACACCGACGGCTCCGCGCCGCGCGAGGCCGGCACGAAGATGCTCGTCACGCGCGATACGGCGCGTCATACGATCGGTGGCGGTCATCTGGAATGGAAGGCGATCGAAATCGCGCGGCATCTGCTGAAAGACGGCGCGCACGTGCCGCACGCGCGCCGGCTCGAACGGCTCGCGCTCGGCCCGAGCCTCGGCCAGTGCTGCGGCGGCGCCGTCGTGCTCGCGTTCGAGCGGCTCGACGTCGGCGATCTCGGCTGGATCACGTCGCTCGCGAAGCGCGTCGCGGCCGGCGCGGCGACGGTGCGTAGCGTATCATTCGGCCCCTCGCCCGGTGCGCCGCTGCTCAGCGAGCCGGAACCGGCCGCCGCACGCGCCGACTGCCTGCTGTGGGAAACCGGCGGCGTGTCGCTGATGACCGAAACGATCGCGCCGTATGCGTTCCCGGTCGCGCTGTTCGGCGCCGGCCACGTCGGCGCCGCGCTCGTGAAGGTGCTCGCGACGCTGCCGTGCCGCGTGCGCTGGATCGACCGGCGCGACGCGGCCTTCCCGGCGGCCGACGCGCTCGCCGGCATCGGCGATCTGACGATCGATGCGCTCGACGATCCGGCAACGGCCGTCGACGCCGCGCCGCCGCACACGTACTTCGTCGTCATGACGCACGACCACGCGCTCGACTTCGCGCTGGCCGAGCGCATCCTGCGGCGCGGCGACTACGCGTACTTCGGCATGATGGGCTCGCACGCGAAACGCGTGCAGTTCGATCATCGCCTCGCGGCGATCGGCATCGATCCCGTTCAGGTCGCGCGGATGCGCTGTCCGATCGGCGTCGAAGGCATCGTCGACAAGGCGCCCGAAGTGATCGCGATCTCGGTGGCCGCGCAGCTGCTGCAGGCCGTCGAGGCGAACGCGCAGGTGCCGGCGCACGCTTCCCCTACTCTCTGACCGACCATCACGACGCCATGACTCCGACATTCAAGAACAAGATCGCTCGCGCGCCGAAAGCCGAGCTGCATATCCATATCGAAGGTTCGCTCGAGCCCGAGCTGATCTTCGCGCTCGCGCAGCGCAACGGCGTGAAGCTTCCCTACGATTCGATCGACGCGCTGCGCGCCGCGTACGCGTTCACCGATCTGCAGTCGTTCCTCGACATCTACTACGCGGGCGCGAGCGTGCTGCTGACCGAGCAGGACTTCTACGACATGACCGCCGCGTACTGCGAACGCGCGCTCGCGGACAACGTCGTCCATACCGAGCTGTTCTTCGATCCGCAGACGCATACCGCGCGCGGCGTGCCGATCGAGACCGTCGTCGCCGGCATCGAGCGCGCGCTCGCGGATGCGGAAAAGCGCGGGCTGTCGAGCAAGCTGATCCTGTGCTTCCTGCGCCATCTGCCGGAAGAAGATGCGCTCGCAACGTTCGAATCGGCGCTGCCGCTGTTCGAGCGCTATCGTCACCGGCTGATCGGCGTCGGCCTCGACTCGTCCGAGCTCGGCCATCCGCCGACGAAATTCGCGCGCGTATTCGACAAGGCACGGGCGCTCGGGCTGAAGCTCGTCGCGCATGCGGGCGAGGAAGGCCCGCCCGCGTACATCTACGAAGCACTCGACGTGCTGAAGGTCGACCGGATCGACCACGGCGTGCGCGCGATCGAGGACGGTGCGCTCGTCGAACGGCTCGCGCGCACGCGCACGGCGCTGACGGTGTGCCCGTTGTCGAACCTCAAGCTCTGCGTGTTCGACGACATGTCGAAGCACACGCTGAAGGCGCTGCTCGACCGCGGCGTCGCGGTGACGATCAATTCCGACGATCCCGCCTATTTCGGCGGCTACGTCAACGACAACTATTTCGCGACGGTCGAGGCGCTGCAGCTCGGCGACGCCGACGTGCACGCGGTGATCCGCAACGGCTTCGAGGCGTCGTTCGTCGACGCCGCGCAGCGCGACGCGCTGATCGCGCGGCTCGACGCATACTGGCGCGCCGCGTGACGGCTGCAATCGAGGCGACGGACAGATGATCACGCACCGCACCGGCCGGCATGTCGCGACGACGGGACGCGCGCCGCACCGCACGCCGAGGCGATGCGACGTGGCGCGCCCGCCGCGCCCGGCATGGGCAACGCGCGATGCAGTGCGCGCTGCACGCGGCGCAATCGCGAATAACCGCCATGCACGCGCGTGCGCATCGCAGCGCGCGAACCGCCGCTGCGCCGATACGCGCACGGCTTCGTCGACGCCTTCGCCGCTGCGGCGCCGGCCGTTTTCTTCTGTCTGTCTTACCTTGATGCAGGACCCTTCGTCATGACGCAAACCGCTTTTCGCTCCCAGTTGCTGACCTTCAACGGCGACCCCGCACAATCGAGCCAGGCCGCGATTCACGAGACAGACGGTCTGCTGATCGTCGACGACGGCAAGGTCGTCGCGGCCGGCCCGTATACGCGCATCGCGCCGATGCTCGCGCGCGACGCAGTCGTGCACGACCTGCGCGGCAAGCTGATCGTGCCGGGCTTCATCGACACGCACATCCACTACCCGCAGACGGACATGATCGCGTCGCCGGCGCCCGGCCTGCTGCCCTGGCTCGACACGTACACGTTCCCGACCGAGCGCCGGTTCGGCGATCCCGAGCATGCGCGCGAGGTCGCGGACTTCTTCGTCGACGAACTGCTCGCCTGCGGCACGACGAGCGCGCTCGTCTACTGCACGGTGCACAAGCAGTCGGCCGACGCGCTGTTCGCGGCGAGCGAAGCGCGCGACCTGCGGATGATCGCGGGCAAGGTGATGATGGATCGCAACTGCCCCGAGTTCCTGCGCGATACCGCGCAGTCCGGCTACGACGACACGGCCGAGCTGATCGGGCGCTGGCACGGCCGCGGCCGGCAGATGTACGTGATCACGCCGCGCTTTGCGCCGACCTCGACCGAAGCGCAACTCGAGGCATGCGGCGAGCTCGCGCGCCGCCATCCGGACGTGTTCGTGCAGAGCCACGTCGCCGAAAACGTCGACGAGGTGAAATGGGCGGCCGAGCTGTTCCCCGGCCATCGCAGCTATCTCGACATCTACGATCGCTACGGGCTGCTGCGGCCGCGCGCCGTGTACGGCCACTGCATCCATCTCGACGACGAGGACCGCCGCCGGATGGCCGAGACGCGCACGGTCGTCGCGCACTGCCCGACGTCGAACTTCTTCCTCGGCAGCGGCTTGTTCGATTTCGACAAGGCCGGCGAATACGGCGTGCCGGTCACGCTCGCGACCGACGTCGGCGGCGGCACGTCGTTCTCGATGCTGCAGACGATGAACGAGGCGCACAAGGTCGCGCGGTTGTCGGGCCATCATTTGAGCGCGACGCGGATGTTCTGGCTCGCGACGGCGGGCGCCGCGCAGGCGCTCGATCTCGCCGATACGATCGGCACGCTCGCGCCGCGCACCGAGGCCGACTTCGTCGTGCTCGATCCGCAGGCCACGCCGCTGCTCGCGCGGCGCACGCAGCGCGCGGAATCGCTCGAGGAACTGCTGTTCGCGTTCGCGCTGCTCGGCGACGACCGCGCGGTCTATCGCACCTATGCGGCCGGCCGCCTCGTGCACGAGCGCGGCGCCGCATGCCGCGTCGCCGCGAACTGACGACGTCCCCGCGCCCGCACGCAGCGCGTGCGGGCCGGCAGCCGAGCGCCGTTCGATGCGCGCGCAACGCACATTTGCACGTTGCGCGCGCCATGCTAGAATGCGCCGCTCATTGGGGAGTAGCCGCTCCGCTCGATCCGCCGCACCGCTGCGTCGATCGTGACGGAGGCGTCCGTCAACAGACTTGGCCGTTCGGCCATGGCGGACGCAGCCACCGAGGCCTGGCGAGACCGATGGTTCATGGCGCGCCGCATCAGGGCCCGGCGCGCGGTGGATCGTCGCTCGCACGCATAACAAGGCCCGTGGAACCCCGTACGTGACTCAAGCCTTCCTGATCTCCACCGGCGCCGTCGCTCTCGCTGAAATCGGCGACAAGACCCAACTGCTCTCGCTCGTCCTCGCTGCGCGCTATCGCAAGCCGCTGCCGATCATTCTCGGCGTGCTCGTCGCGACGCTCGTCAACCACGGCTGCGCGGGTGCGCTCGGCGAATGGCTCGGCGCGCTCGTCACGCCGTCGATCATGCGGTGGGCGCTCGCGGTGTCGTTCGTCGGAATGGGCTTGTGGATCCTGGTGCCGGACAAGCTCGACGCGGACGAAGCCAATGCGAACCGCTCGAGGCTCGGCGTGTTCGGCGCGACGTTCGTCGCGTTCTTCCTCGCGGAGATGGGCGACAAGACGCAGCTCGCGACCGTCGCGCTCGCCGCACGCTTTCAGGATTACATAGGGGTCGTCGCCGGTACGACGTTCGGCATGATGCTCGCGAACGTGCCGGCGATCCTGCTCGGCGACCGCTTCGCGCATCGCCTGCCGACCAAGCTCGTGCACGGCATCGCGGCCGTGCTGTTCGTCGTGCTCGGCGTGCTGGCGCTGTTGGGCGTCGGCCTCTGATCGCACGCGCGGACGTCGCGGCGAACAGGCCGCGACAGTCCGCCTGCGCGCCGGATTCCGCCGATTATTTCGGCGCGGCCGCGGCGCCCGACGCCGGCGCCGGTGCAACCGGACGCTCGTTGGAAGCCGGCATCGCGGGCCCGCCACGCTTGTCGACCGGCAAGCGGACCGTGCGCACCGCGCCGTTCGCAAGCGGGAAATCGGCGAGCGCGCTGCGCGCGAGAAACGGCATCGCGTTGAGCATCGCGCCGTTGTCGCCGGTCGTGCGCGCGGTCACGTTGTAAACCTCCTTGCCGGTCGCGCGCTCGGTGATGCGGATGCCGAGCGTGTAGTCGAACACGCGATACGTCTGCGCGACGTAGCCGGCCGGCATCGGCCCCCAGGGCCCCCAGGGGCCCCACGGGCCGCCGCGCCAGTACGGCCCCGGCCCGATGAACCACGGATCGTAATAGACCGGCTGCGGCACCGTCACGAGATCGCTGCCGACGTTGTACGACAGGCCGACGAGGTAGCGCGCCTGCGCAAGCGGCACCTGCCGGAACGCATACGCGGACAGCTCGTTCGCGACGATCGGCTCGTACGTCGACTGCTCGATGCTGTTCTTCTGCGCATCGGTGCGCGTGAACGCATAGGTGCGCGTCGCGTCGCTGCCGCTCCAGTCGGAAAAGGCCGTGACCTGCGTCGTCACATAGCTGGTGCAGCCTGTCAGCAGCGCCGCGCCGAATGCCGCGATGCAGCCGGCGGCACGATGAATCCATTCGCGTTTCATGTTCGTCCTCGTCGATCCGTTTCCCGTTCGTCGCACCGCGCGAACCGGACGGGATGTCGATAATACGCGGACCGTCCGAACCGGTAAAAAGTTCGCGCGGCGCGCAGCCGCAAGCCTTTGTACAATGAGCCGGTTCGCCAGGTCCGCGCCGCGGGCCCGATCCCCTTTCCACGACCTCGACGACCATGTCCGACAACGCCTCTTCCACCGTGATTCGCCGCGCCGACTACACGCCGCCGGCCTTCCTCATCGATTCCGTCGCGCTCGAATTCGATCTCGAGCCGGCCCGTACGATCGTCAGGAATACGATGCGCGTGCGTCGCAATCCCGATGCCGCGCCCGCACCGCATCTGGAGCTGATGGGCGAGGCGCTCGAATTCCTCGGCGCCCAGCTGAACGGCGCGCCGCACGGCGCCGTGCGCGCGCACGAGCACGGGCTGACCGTCGAGAACGTGCCCGACACGTTCGACCTGACGCTCGAAAGCGCGTGCGCGCCCGACCAGAACACGACGCTGTCGGGCCTGTACGTATCGAGCGGCAACTTCTTCACGCAATGCGAGGCCGAAGGCTTCCGCCGCATCACATACTTCCTCGATCGTCCCGACGTGATGGCGTCGTATACGGTCGTGCTGCGCGCCGACAAGGCCGCGTATCCGGTGCTGCTGTCGAACGGCAACCTCGTCGATTCGGGCGACCTGCCCGACGGCCGCCACTTCGCGAAATGGGAAGACCCGTTCCGCAAACCGAGCTATCTGTTCGCGCTGGTCGCGGGCAAGCTCGTCGCGATCGAGGAGCGGATCACGACCGGCTCCGGCAAGGAAAAGCTGCTGCAGGTGTGGGTCGAGCCGGCCGATCTCGACAAGACGCGTCACGCGATGGATTCGCTGATCCATTCGATCCGCTGGGACGAACGGCGCTTCGGCCTCGAGCTCGATCTCGACCGCTTCATGATCGTCGCGGTCGGCGACTTCAACATGGGCGCGATGGAGAACAAGGGGCTCAACATCTTCAACACGAAGTACGTGCTCGCGAACCCCGAGACGGCGACCGACGTCGATTTCGCGAACATCGAATCGGTGGTCGGCCACGAGTATTTCCACAACTGGACCGGCAACCGCGTGACGTGCCGCGACTGGTTCCAGCTGAGCCTGAAGGAAGGCCTGACGGTGTTCCGCGACCAGGAGTTCTCGGCCGACATGGCCGCCGGCGACGATCTCGAATCGGCCGCGCGTGCGGTCAAGCGCATCGAGGACGTGCGCGTGCTGCGCCAGCTGCAGTTCGCCGAGGACGCCGGCCCGATGGCGCATCCGGTGCGCCCGGAAAGCTACGTCGAGATCAACAACTTCTACACGATGACCGTCTACGAGAAAGGCGCGGAAGTCGTGCGGATGTATCAGACGCTGTTCGGTCGCGACGGCTTCCGCAAGGGGATGGACCTCTACTTCAAGCGCCACGACGGCCAGGCCGTCACGTGCGACGATTTCCGTCACGCGATGGCCGATGCGAACGGGCGCGATCTCGCGCAGTTCGAGCGCTGGTACAGCCAGGCCGGCACGCCGCGCGTCAGCGTGCGCGCCGCGTATGACGCCGCCGCGCGCCGCTACACCGTCACGCTCGCGCAGGGCTACGGCGATGCGTCGCCGGCCGCGCGCGACACGCAGCAAGGTCCGCTGCTGATTCCGTTCGCGATCGGGCTGATCGGCCGCGACGGCCGCGACCTGCCGCTGCGCCTCGACGGCGAGGCCGCTGCAGCGGGCACGACGCGCGTGCTGGAGTTCACCGAGACCGAGCAGACGTTCACGTTCGTCGACGTGCCGGAAGCGCCGCTGCCGTCGCTGCTGCGCAATTTCTCGGCGCCGGTGATCGTCGAATACGACTACAGCGACGACGATCTCGCGTTCCTGCTCGCGCACGACAGCGACGCGTTCAATCGCTGGGAAGCCGGCCAGCGGCTCGCGACGCGCGCGCTGCTGACGCTCGCTGCGCGCGCGGCCGCGAACGAGCCGCTGACGCTCGGCGAGAACTTCGTCGCCGCGTTCCGCCGCGTGCTGACCGACGCGAACCTGTCGCCGGCGTTCCGCGAACTCGCGCTGACGCTGCCGTCGGAAACCTACCTCGCCGACCAGATGGCCGAAGCCGATCCGGCCGCCGTGCATCGCGCTCGCCAGTTCGTGCGTCGCCAGCTCGCGACCGCGCTGCGCGCCGAATGGCTCACCGCGTACGAACAGCACCAGACGCCCGGGACGTACGAGCCGACGCCCGAAGCGTCGGGCCGCCGCGCGCTGAAAAACCTCGCGCTCGCGTATCTCGCGGAACTCGAGGATCCGGCCGACGCGGTACGGCTCGCGACTGCGCAATACGACGCGGCGAACAACATGACCGATCGCGCGGCCGCGCTCGGCGCACTGCTGTCCGCGGCGGCGGCCGGCGCGAACGAGCCGGCCGAGCGCGCGCTCGACGACTTCTATCGCCGCTTCGAGAAGGAAGCGCTCGTGATCGACAAGTGGTTCGCGATGCAGGCCGCGCAACGCGGCACGCCCGCGCAGCCGACGCTCGCAAAGGTTCGCAAGCTGATGGCGCATCCGGCGTTCAATCTGAAGAATCCGAACCGCGCGCGCTCGCTGATCTTCAGCTTCTGTGCGGCAAACCCCGCGCAGTTCCATGCGGCGGACGGCTCGGGCTATGCGTTCTGGGCCGAGCAGGTGCTCGCGCTCGACGCGATCAATCCGCAGGTCGCCGCGCGGCTCGCGCGTTCGCTCGAGCTGTGGCGCCGCTACACGCCCGCGCTGCGCGACAAGATGCGCGAGGCGCTCGAAAAGGTCGCCGCAGGCGCGAAATCGCGCGACGTGCGCGAGATCGTCGAGAAGGCGCTCGCCTGACGCGCCCCGCATCGCGGCAGGCGCGCTCGCGCATCGAGGCCGGTACTGCGCCCTGCAGTGCCGGCCTTTTTCCATGAGGCGCGGCGCGTGCCCGCCGCGCGCGTGCGCTACCGCACCATAGCCACGCGAACCGGGCCGATTCGCGCGCCGCGCGTTGTAACGGGACGAAAAAACCCGTCGGCCGCCGAGGCCCGGCAGGTAAAATTGCGGCAACTCAAGGATTCTTTGGCCTTTCGGAGTCTGTCATGTCCATTGCCCGCCGCACCACGCTGTCCAAGTTCCTGATCGAACAGCAGCGCGAGACCAACAACCTCCCCGCCGACCTGCGCCTGCTGATCGAAGTCGTCGCCCGCGCGTGCAAGGCGATCAGCTACAACGTGTCGAAGGGCGCACTGGGCGATGCGCTCGGCACCGCCGGCAGCGAAAACGTCCAGGGCGAAGTGCAGAAGAAGCTCGACATCCTGTCGAACGAGATCCTGCTCGACGCGAACGAATGGGGCGGCAACCTCGCCGCGATGGCCTCGGAGGAAATGGAAACGTTCTTCCCGATCCCGGCGAACTATCCGCGCGGCGAATACCTGCTCGTGTTCGATCCGCTCGACGGCTCGTCGAACATCGACGTCAACGTGTCGATCGGCACGATCTTCTCGGTACTGCGCTGCCCGGACGGCAAGCAGGCGACCGAAGAATCGTTCCTGCAGCCCGGCACGCAGCAGGTGGCGGCAGGTTATGCGGTTTACGGCCCGCAGACGGTGTTCGTGCTGACCACCGGCAACGGCGTGAACTGCTTCACGCTCGACCGCGAAGTCGGCTCGTGGGTGCTCACGCAGAGCAACATGCAGATCCCGGCCGATACGCGCGAATACGCGATCAACGCCTCGAACGCGCGTCACTGGTACGACCCGGTCAAGCGCTACGTCGACGAACTGAACGCCGGCAAGGACGGCCCGCGCGGCGATAACTTCAACATGCGCTGGATCGCATCGATGGTCGCCGACGTACACCGGATCCTCAACCGCGGCGGCATCTTCATGTATCCGGCCGACAAGCGCACGCCGGACCGCCCGGGCAAGCTGCGCCTGATGTACGAGGCGAACCCGATGGCATTCATCGTCGAGCAGGCGGGCGGCGCGGCCACCACCGGCACGCAGCGGATCATGGAAGTCCAGCCGACCGGCCTGCACCAGCGCGTGCCGGTGTTCCTCGGCTCGAAGAACGAAGTCGAGCGTGTGACCGCCTATCACCACGAAAGCCAATAATTTGCACCGCAACACTGGACGGACGCGCGCGACGCAAGTAAAATCGCGCCTCGCGATGTGGCCCTGACAGGCCGCATCGCGGTGAAGTGAAAGCGGGAAGTCCGCCGGATCGACGGTTTCGCGAAGCAGGCGCCAGGCGCTAAAAAAATTTCGCGAAACCTATTGCCAAGGTCTCGGATTTCACCCTATAATTTCATTTCTCTGCTGCCGGTGTAGCTCAGTTGGTAGAGCAGCGCATTCGTAATGCGAAGGTCGTAGGTTCGACTCCTATCTCCGGCACCACTGATTCAGGCAAAAAGCCCAGTCCTCGCGACTGGGCTTTTTGCTTTCCGAGCCGCGATACGCGGCGCAACACGCTATGCGTGTCGCACGCAGCGCTCCGACACGATGCTGCGCTGCTGGATCCACGCGATCGCCAGTTCCATTGCGCGATCGCGCGCTTCGTCCGACTCCGCGAAGTTGCCTTCGACGCCGAGCGTGCGCGTCTCGCCGTCGCGGTCGGCGACGATCGCGGCCGCCGTGTAGCGGCCGTCCTCTTCCGTCGTGACGACGGTACGGATCGCGCAACTTCGGTATTCGCTGAACGTTTCCGTCTGCATGTTGCCTCCTATGGTCGCGTGTGCGCCGGCGAGCAATCGTCAGGCCGCGGTGCCGACGCGTCCCGACGCGATCGCCTTGATCGCATATTCCACGGCTTCGCGGTGCGCCTCGTCGGCGCTCGCCCACTGCTGCGCATAGCGCGGCAGATGCCAGTCGGCCAGCACGGTCCCCGCACGTACGATGCGCACGAGCGCGACGTACGTATCGCGCGTCGCCGACGGCGTCGCGCAATGCCTGACCGGCATCTCGCGCGTGTCGATCTCGAAGCCCTTCCAGTGTTCGTGTCTGACGGGATCGATCATGGCTCGTTTCTCCGTGTACGGCGCATCCCGTTACGTGCGATGCACCGGATCGTCGCGCCGTTGCGGCGCGGTATCGTCAGACGCTGCGGCCTGGCGCGCATCGAAGAAGCGGCCGATGCGCGTTGCGCGCAGCCGCGCGGGGAGACCCGCGAAGAAATGCGCGATCTGCCGTTGCAGGCGCCGCAGATCGCCACGCAGATTCACGTCGAAGAAAAAATCGCTCATCACCGGCTCCTGATTTCAGAGGGGCCTGCGCGCAAGCCGAACCGGACCACGCGCTCCAGTTCGTCTGCCGCGCGCATGGCCGCCGACACACAAATCGAAACACGCAGTGCGTGAACCGCAACTGCCGAGCGACAGATAACATAGCGCACGCGACGAAAAATTCAAGCGGCGCGGCCGGTTCGCATTCGCGCGACGCGCACCTCGTCTCGCGCACGACGGCAGCAGAAAAAACGGCCGGCATCGCTGCCGGCCGCTTGCACGAATTACCCGGTCACCGGGATGCGGCGCACGCGGCTCTGCGCGTCGGGCCGCTTCGCGATCGTCACGGTAAGCACGCCGTTGCGGAAGCTGGCCGTCACCTTCTCCGGATCGGCGTCGGGGCTCAACTGCACCGAACGCTGGAACGCGCCCTGCCAGCGCTCGCTGTAGACGGCGCCGGTCGACGCGCCCTTCTTCTCGCCGCGGATCGTCAGCACGTCGTGATCGAGCGACACGTCGATGTCCTTCTGCTCGAGGCCGGGCAGCTCCGCGACGACGGTGATTTCGTTGTCGCTCTCGTTGAGCTCGATGTTCGGCCAGCCGAACGACGAAGCCGCCAGCGACGAGCCGAAACGTGCGGGCATATCGAAGCTGCGGAAGAAGTCGTCGAAGAGCCGATTCATTTCGCGATGCAGCGCCAGCACCGGATGATCGTCCTCGCGCTGACGCACGGCCGGCACGTTGCGATCGCGGTTCCACGGAATCAGATTCCTGAAGTCCATTTTCCACCTCCTGTATTTCGGAAGGCAGGCGAACGATGCACGGCGAGCGCGAGACGCACTGCGTTCGTCCGCGCATGCTGCCTGCACACACGAAGCAGTCGACTACGGTCCGGCGCATTCGCGCCGAACCACCACGCCGTGAAGATAGGGGCGGCACGCATGGCTTCAAGAGTGCGGAGCGCTCCCAATGCGGCAGAGCGACGCTCGCGCAAGCGCTGGTCGGCACGGTCCGTATGCCGAGTGCGTTCATCAGGAAACCGTAGCTTCGCTCAGACGGAACGCGCATGGCTCCAGTTCGCGATCGGCGCACCCGCGCGTGCGTGCATGGCGATGCCGACTACGCGAACAGGCAATCGCCGCGATCGTCATTACATTTTTATTACGGCGAACATACTGCCCATTCGCGCCCGCTGATCAGACAAATCAACTGGAAAATCCCGTTAAGCGTGCATAACATTACTTAACGATTCCGACCCGTCTATCGCGTTACATTGCGAAGGCGGCACGACGGATCGTCAGCCGCACTCGCCCAGCGCTTGCGGCACTCCGCCGATGTCCGGTCATTTCGACTCAACACAAGGAGAGGATCAACATGACTCATGGCTTGATTATGTGGCTCATCATCGGCGCCATCGCCGGCTGGCTCGCGGGCGTACTCGTCAAGGGCGGCGGCTTCGGGCTGATCGTCGACATCATCGTCGGCATCGTGGGCGCGGTGATCGGCGGCTGGCTGGCCGGTGTGCTCGGCATCAGCGTCGGCAGCGGCTTCATCGGTTCGGTGATCATCGCGGTGATCGGTGCGGTGATCCTGCTGTTCATCATCCGCCTGTTCCGACGAGCCTGACGATCGTCTCCGCGCGCCCGCGGGCGCGGGCGCGCCCCGTATCGAGCGCGGCGCGCGGCCCCTTCGCCGCGCGCCGCGTTCCGTTTCAGCGCCGCTTCGCGCGCTGCAGCCAGCCGTCGAGCACGTCGTCGCTGAGCAACCCGCTGCGCGCCTCGCGCGCGCCGTCGCGCGCGATCCACACGGTGCGCGGCATCTCGCCTCGCCATCCCGCATCGAGCGCCGCGCGCAGACGCTCGGGCATCGGCTCCGCATTCGCATACTGCGCGATCTGCGGCGGCAGGTTCATCTGCGCGAGCGCCTGTTCGAGCGCCGCGCGATTGTCGTCGTACGCATCCATCGCGATCATCGCGACACGCACGTCCGGATGACGACGCTGCCACGCGACGAGATGCGCGGCGTTCTCGCGGCAGTAGCCGCAATCGAGCGACCAGATTTCGACCGCGAGCGGACGTTCGTGCGCGCCGGCGTACAGCGTCGCGACCTCGGTCGCGCGCAGCGGCTGCAGCGTGGCCGCCGCCCATGCAGACACGCTCGCCAGCACGAGCATCATCGATGCGATCAGCCGCTTCATTGCCCGTCCTCCACCGCGATCAGCCGGTAACCGTCGTTGCGCGTGCGCCACGACAGATAGATGCGGCCCGCATCGTCGAGCAGTTGCGGGTTGTCGCTCGCACCCGACGTCGAGGCAATCACGCGCGGCGCCGACCAGTGTTCGCCGCGATCGTCGGACCGGCGCAGCTTGATCTGCATCGCATCGCCGTCGAACGCCTTCCAGGCGAGCCACACGACATCGCCGTGCGATACGAGTGCCGGATGCGACGCCTGCTCGACCGGAGCCGCCGGATTCGCACCGAAGGCCCACGGCGTGCCGCGCGGCTGGCCGTCCGCGCCGATGCGCGAATAGAACACGTCGGCGCGGCCGCCGACGACGCCGAACCAGGCGAGATGGCGCGTGCCGTCCGGCGTGATCGCGAGCGCGGGCCCGTGCTCCGGACACGCTTCGACATGCCAGTTCGAGAACGTCGCGCGCAGCGGCACGACGGGCTCCGACGCCGATACCGGCAGCACCGCGAGCGCATGGTCGCGGATCTGCCCCGGAAACACGTTGCGCCAGGCCGCCTGGATGCGGCCGGCCGGATCGACCGTCATTGCGATCCGACAGCACTCGCACGTGTGATCGGTCACCTTGCGCTCGGGCTCGAACGATGCGCCGCCGTCGCGCGACACCGCGTAGTAAACGGCCGCGCCATCGTAGCTGCGCCCCGCGGCCTTGGCGGCGACGAGGTCGCGCTTGTCGATCCACGCGATCGCGATATTGCCGGCCCGATCGACGGCCATCATGTCGAAGCGGTGCGTGATCGCCTGCCGATCGCGATGCACGGTCGTCGGCACGCTCCAGGTCGCGCCGCCGTCGAGCGAACGCGAGAAGCGGACCATGCCGGTGTACGGCGCATCGAGCGGCATCGACCACGACACGTAGACCGCGCGCCCGTCCGGGCTCGTCGCGACCTTCGGGCGATTCTCCGCACTCGTGTAGATCGGCTCCGGCATCGCATTGACGACGACCGGCGCGGACAAGGTGCGGCCCGCGTCGTCGGAGTGCGCGACGACGACATGCGCGCCTTCGACCCACGCGACCCACAGCCGATGCTGCGCGTCGAACGCGGCGCCGGTCGCGAGCGGTGCCTTCTGTTGCGCGGGCGCGCCCGACATGCTCATGTGCGCGGCATGCGGATCGGCGGCCGCCGGCGCATCGTGCGCGCCGGCCGACGACAGCGCCGCGAGCCACAGCGCGCAGCCGGCGACGATCGATTTCACAGCGACCATTTCAGTTCTCCATAGAAAGTGCGACCCGGATACGGGTGGAACACGTAGTAGCGGCGGTCCGTCAGGTTGTCGATGCCGACCGATGCGGTCCAGTGACGATCGAAGCGATAGCGCGCCTTCACGTCGACGACCGTAAACGCGCTCGTGCCGCCATAAACGTCGGGATTCACGTCGCTGTTGTCGAGCGTGTTGAACTGCCGCCCCGAATAGCGCACGCCGACGCTCGCGAGCCAGTGCTCGTCGAAGCGATACGACGCGAGCAGATTCGCGCGCATCCGCGGAATGCGCGGAAAGCGCGAGCCGACGTACGCGGGGTTGGCGGCATCGGCGAGAATCTGCGCGTTGCTCGCCGATACGTTCGCGTCGATCGCGAGTCCCTTGAGCCCGACGTTTTCGCCGCTGAACGCGAGTTCGACGCCGCGCACGCGCACGCGGTCGACGTTCGAGATGTTGGTGACCGTCGAGGCGCCGGCGACCGTCGTCTGGCTGTAGATCGAATCGCGCAGATCGCTCTGGAACACGCTCGCGCGCACGACGCCGACGCCGACGTCGCGCTCGGCGGTGAAGTCCCAGTCGATCGCCTTTTCGGGGCGCAGGCTCGGATTGTTGTTGACGATCGCGTTATTCGAGATCGTCCCCTGGAACAGCTCGCCGACCGTCGGAAAACGTGTGCCGGTCGCGAACGACAGCCGGAAGCGCCACACGTCGGTCGCATCCCATTGCAGCGCAACTTTCGGCGACAGCGCGTTGGCGCTGCGATCCGCATAGCCGAACGTGCCGCTCGCGTTGCCGAGCGCGCCGCCGTAGGCGTCCCAGCGCTCGTAGCGCAGCCCGAGCGTCGCGAGCCAGCCCGGCGCGAAGCGCCATGCGTCCTGCGCGTAGAGCGCCCGCGTGCGCGTATCGCCGCGATAGACGCTGGCGAGCGACGTGACCGGACCGTTCAGCCAGTCGGCCGTGTTGTACGTCACGTTGCGCAGGAAATAGTTGTCGTAGTGATAGCCGAACGTGAACGCATGGCCGTGCACCTCGGGCGCTTCGGCCTTCAGGTCGAGCGTGCGCCAGCCGGTGCCGTCGCCCTGGAACAGCGTGCCCGCCCCGCCCTGCGCGGTAGACGCGGCGCGCAGCACGTCGCGCGACACGTCGTACGCCGACACGATGCCCGACAGCCGCCAGCCCGAGGCGAGCCGGCCGTTGAGCCCGAACGCGTACAGCCAGTTCTCCTGGTCGCCGCGCTGCGGCGCGAATGCGCCGGGCGCAATCGTCATGCTCTGCCCGCCGACCGACACGTTGCCGCCGTAGACCGGCTGGCCGGCCGCGTCGCGCAGAAACGTGTCGCCGTGCTGGCGGTAGTGGTTCTCCCAGTGCCCGAGCGTCAGCGTCGCGTCGACGCGGTCGGTGAACGCATAGCCCATCCGCACGGTTTCGTTGATCTGCTCGGTGCGCTCGAGCGATTGCGCGCCGACGATCGTGCGCGCCTTGCCGTTCGGCCCGATGTCGGTTGCGGCGCCCGTGACGGGCACCGCGCGGCCGAGTTTCGCGTTGTAGCTCGCGTTCGGGCTAGCGTACTGCATCGGCTGACCGTCGTTCTCGAGCCGGTCGAGCGACAGCGAGAACCAGAAGCGGCCGATGCGGTTCGCGATTCGCGCAGTCTGATGATTGCCGCCGAAGCTGTCGGCGAATCCGTAGCCGTCGCGATAGCGCTGCGTGAAGAATTGCGTCGACAGCGACGCCTCGAGCTTGTCCGGCCGCCGCGTGGTGAGCAGCACCGTCGAGCCGATCGCATTGCCCGGATACAGCGCCGAAAACGGGCCGTACAGCACGTCGACGCGCGCGATGTCGTCGGGCGCGATCAGCGACCAGCGCGGCGGATACGCATAGCTCGAACCGAGCAGGTTCGACAACAGCAGGCCGTCCGCGTACACGAGGCCGCGCGCGCTCTGCAGCTCGTTGAAGTCGCGGCCCGCGAACACGCTGTTGCGGTCGCCGATATAGCGCTTGCGCACCATCAGGTTCGGTGCGTACTTCAGCGCATCCTCGGTGGTGACGTTGGTATGCGTGTCGATGCGCTCGCGCGTCATCGATTCGACGACGGCCGGCGTATCGGGATCGAGCGGCTGGCGCTGGGCCGTCACGCTGACGGCACTCAGCGTGTCGCCGGCCGGATCGGCGGCAGCGGCGGAAGCAGCCGAAGCCGCGGAAGCCGCGGGCACGGCGGCCCGCGCGGAGCGATTCGCCGGATCGCGGATCGGATCGGTCGGCGCGCTGTCGGACGATGCCGCATATGCGCCGGGCAAGGCAAAAGCGGCCGCGCACGCCAGCGCGAGCCGGCCGCGCGTCGGTCGCGCGGCAAGGATGAGCAACATGGAGGGTGTCCTGAAAACGTAACCGGATACCGCCGTGCAGATGCGGACGCCGGCGCGCCGTGCAGCAAGCGCGCGGCGCGCGGCATCGGCCGCGGGCGGCGGACCGTGCGCCGCAGCGGCGCACGGACGACGTCAATCAGATCGCGGTGTTTTCAGGGGGAGCGCGCGGTTGCGCGAGACGCAGGCCCGTGCGTCTGACGTCCGCGGCGACGGGCGCGACGGCGCGGTACGCGAAGGCCCGCACGAAGCCGGGCACCGGCGGCATGCTCGCGCCGAGCGCGAGGTTCGCCGCAAAGCCGGGACAGTACACGCAGTGCGGCACGCCGGCGTGATCGAACGACGACGCGGCGCGATCGTCGTCCGCCTGCGCGAGCGCGACATGGCGTGCGCCCGCCGCACTGCACAATTCGAGCGTCAGCGGGCCGGAGCCGCTCGACGCGACGCGCGCATAGCCGATGACGGGCGACAGTACGTTCAGTACCAGCGCCAGCCAAACCAGGCCGATCCATCGCGTCGTTCGTTTCATCGCGGTCCAGGAAAAAGTGCGCGCAAGTATAACAAGCGGCCCGACTGTTGCCGATTCTGCAGACGGCAATAGCGGGCATCAGAGCGCGTGCTGCAGCGCATGTGCCGTTAATACAACAGAGACAAAATCTAACGATTCGTCTCTGGCACAAATCCGAGCACGAGGTTGATAATCGTTGAACCCGTTGGAGAAATGACCATGGATGAAAGACCGACCCGCATGCCGCCGCCCGAGCAAGTGATGAGCCCGGATCCGGAACCCGTCGGCGTGGAATTCCTCGCCGAATTGCCCGAGCATGTGCGGGCGTTCTTCGACGAGCAGCACAAGCTGTACTCGCCGAAGTGAACGACCGTTCCGCTCTGTAACCGACACGTGTCGATCGTCGTCATCGTGCGGTTCATCGCTGCGTCTGTTGCGCAGTTTTCTTCGCACCCGGGCTGCAACGGCCTGACGGTGCCGGATCGGCTCGCCCGCTGATTCTTCCGCTGCGTCGCCACGCCGCGCGGCCGCGTTCGTCTATCCTTCTGGTTTTCCACCTCGGGCCTACCCCGCCCCTCCGATCATTCCGATGAAGCAAGCCTTTCGTGTCAGCGCCGTTGCCGCCGCGCTCGGTCTCGCCCTCTTCTTGTCGTCGCCCGTTCGCGCGGACGGTGACGATACCGCGCTCACCAACCTCGTCGCGCTCGCGTCGCAGCGTCTCGCGCTCGCCGAGCCGGTCGCGCGCTGGAAATGGGCGAATCGTCAGCCGATCGAGGATCGTCCGCGCGAGGCCGCGTTGCTCGCGGCCGTCGAACAGCGCGCGGCGCAGGCGGGCCTCGATCCGTCGTTCGCGCGCACGTTCTTCGAGGACCAGATCGCCGCGAGCAAGGAAGTGCAGAACGCGCTGTTCGCGACATGGCGGGCGACGCGGCCGCCCGAAGGCACGCCGCCCGATCTCGCGACCAGCACGCGTCCGGCGCTCGACCGGCTGACACAGAAAATGCTGGCCGGTCTCGCGCAGGTCGCGCCGCTGCGCGATGCGCCCGACTGCCAGGCGCGTCTCGCGCGCAGCATCGCGAACTGGAAGGCGCTCACGCGCTACGATGCGAGCCGGACACCCGCGCTCGATACGGCGCTGTCGCACGTGTGCGCGGGCGGCGGCGCGAGCGCGATCGGCTGATACCGGCGCGTGCCGAGGCGGGCCTCGCGCCCGCCGCTCAGGCGGCCGACGTCGCCGCAGCGAGCGGAATCAATTGCAGACCGCGCGCGAGGTGGGTCTGCAGCAGACGGTGTGTGAACGGTTCGAACGCGCTGCCCGCGGCGTCCGCAGCGAGACGCGCGGCCGCATCGAGCGATTCGGCACCGCCGAGGTAGCACCAGCCGTCGATCACATGAAAGAGCCGCCGCTCGCCGTGCGCCTCGAACGCGACGGCGCCGTCGAACGGCCAGGGCGCGCTGCCCGCACGCACCGCCTCGGCAACCGGGCGGCGGTTGTACGACGGCCGCAACCGCGCGATCCACTGCGCTTCGACGAGCATCGCGCCGAGCTCGTTGCCGGTTTCCCGCCATTCGACGCGCCGCACCTGCTGGGCGATCCGCATCTCTTTCGACGAACGCCGCTCGCCGGTCAGCAGCGCGCGCAGCCGCTGCCGCACGCGCACGCTGCGGCCGACGTAGAGCGGCTGGTCTTCCTCGCCGAACAATGCATACGCGCCGCAGCCCACCGGCGCCGTGTCGAGCAGCGCTTCGGTCACCTCGCCCGCGAGCCGGAACCGGCGCGTCGTCCGCGCGATCTGGTCGCGCAGCCGCTCGAGCGGCACGACATCGTGCAGGTGCCGCCAGAATTGCCATAGCAGGTCGGCGTCCGCGAGCGCGCGGTGCCGCGCGGCCGGCACGAGGCCGTGCCGTGCGATCAGCGCGTCGAGGCCATGCCGCGATTCGCGCGGAAAGAGCGCGCGCGACAGGCGTACCGTGCAGAGCACGTCCGGATTGAACGCGAAGCCGGCCCGTTCGAACTCCGCGCGCAGGAAGCCGCGGTCGAAGCTCGCGTTGTGCGCTACGAACAGCTTGCCGTCGAGGCGCTCGAACAGCGCCGGCGCGAGCTCGGCGAACGACGGCGCGTCGCGCACCATCGCATCGGAGATGCCGGTCAATTGCTGGATGAACGGCGGAATCGGCTGCCCGGGATTGACGAGCGTCGTCCAGGTCGACACGCCGAGCGGCCCGATTTCGACGACGCCGATTTCGGTAATCCGGTGCTCGGCGGGCGTGCCGCCGGTGGTTTCAAGGTCGACGAAGACGAGCGGCTGTTCGCTGGCGGGATCGGACGGGCAGGAATCGGACATGAAAGGACGGAAAAGCGGTGCTGCCGTGAGTATGCACCACGCGCGGCGCGATTCGCCGCCCAGATGCAAAAAGCCCCCGCCATTGCGGGGGCCTGCTTGATCGGCCATGCGCGGCGCGTCAGAGCGCCTGGATGTTCGCAGCCTGCTTGCCCTTCGGCCCGACCTTCACGTCGAACGAAACGCGCTGGTTTTCCTTCAGCGTCTTGAAACCGTCCATCCGGATTTCGGAAAAGTGCGCAAACAAATCTTCGCCGCCATTGTCGGACGTAATAAAGCCGAAACCTTTAGCATCGTTAAACCATTTCACGATACCGGTATCCATACCTTCGTTCCCCACTCAATTTGATAAAAAAATCGCTACGTTATAGCTGATTCCCGAAATCCCGCGATCGGGCGCCGGCACCGGTACCGGGCACTACGCCCGAGGACGGAGTGCTCACTTTATAAATGGGACAATCCGGGCGCGTCAAGAAAATTTTTAACGTTCGCTTTACGCGAAAAACGAATACAGACGGAATCGGTACCGCATCACTGATGATTAATTGATTCGCATCAGAAACCCTGTCAATATTACCGGGATCGGATCCATTATTAATCGGATAGTGAAAATCCTACCGGGGACGTATCCCGTCGGTAAATCGTCGGGGTTTTTACGGTTGCACGACGCGCCGGATGTTGCGATCCTGAGACAACGCAGTTTGAGGAGAGGGTCATGTGGCTGGACGGAATCAAGCGCTTCGCGAGTCGGCTCGCGCGCGTGCGCCGCAAGTCCCGCGCGCTGGCTGAAACGTCCCGTACTGCGCCGTGCGACACCGAGTTCGACCCGACGTGGCATGGCGATCACTGGCAGAACCTTCTGGCGTCCCCGCTGGATGCGCGCCACTACGTGATGGAAGACTGGACGTACACGCCGCCGCAGGCGGACACCGACGACACGCCCCCCGCGGGCAAGCGCAAACGGCGCTCATACGGGCAGTAAGGGCAACCGACGGACCAAACGGGCAAAAAAAAGCGCGACTGGGAAGTCGCGCCGACAAAGGTTTGGAGATCTTTTCCGTCAACGAAAAAGTCTGCTTCGGAAAGCAGAAACCGCAGTATAGCGAGATAACATCCTTACATTAGCCATGGCCCGCACAAACCTCTATTGCCGATGTGTCAATAATCGCGCTATAGCGGCCGCGGGCGGCTAGAGGGCGCGTGTCGCCGTCGCGCAACGCACGGCGGGCGCGCGCCGCGCTTCGACCCGCTCGATCGACGATTGTAACCCCTTGATCGAAATAGGGTTTTCAATCCACGCCGATCATTTCCAAATTCAAAATACAGTATTGCCGGAAGCGGTTTTCGTCCGCTTGCGGCACGCTCCTTACACTTCAAGTGGATTTCCGACGATGCCGCCCGACTCCGTCGCGCCCGGCAACAGGTCCGATCGACATCATCGTGTCTGGAGACAGCATTCCATGAAAAAGACCCTGATCTTCGCCGCCCTGTCCGGCGCGTGCGCGGCCGCGCACGCGCAAAGCAGCGTCACGCTCTACGGCCTGATCGACGCCGGCATCACGTATACGAACAACCAGGGCGGCCACAGCGCATGGCAGGAAACGAGCGGCTCGATCAACGGCAGCCGCTGGGGGCTGCGCGGCACCGAGGACCTCGGCGGCGGATTGAAAGCGATCTTCACGCTGGAGAACGGCTTCGGGATCAACAACGGCACGCTGAAGCAGAACGGCCGCGAATTCGGCCGCCAGGCATTCGTCGGCCTCGCGCATAGCGGGTTCGGCTCGCTGACGCTCGGTCGCCAGTACGACAGCGTCGTCGACTTCCTCGGCCCGCTGTCGCTGACGGGCACGCAGTACGGCGGCACGCAGTTCGCGCACCCGTTCGACAACGACAACCTGAACAACTCGTTCCGGATCAGCAACGCGGTCAAGTATCAAAGCGCGGACTTCGGCGGACTGAAGTTCGGCGCGCTCTACGGCTTCTCGAATTCGACCGATTTCTCGAACAACCGCGCGTACAGCGTCGGCGCGTCGTACAGCTTCATGGGCTTCAACGTCGCCGCCGCCTACATGCAGCTGAACAACAATATCAACTCGCTCGCGCTCGCGGCTAGCGATCCCGGCGCGGTGGCCGGCGACTGGACGTTCGCGGCGAGCCGGCAGCGCACCTGGGGCGCCGGCCTCAACTACGCGTTCGGCCCGGCAACCGCGGGCTTCGTGTTCACGCAGACGCGCCTCACCGATTCGGCCGGCATCAGCGCCGGGCAATCGGGCGTGTCGGGCGGCATCCCGCTGACGGGCGACACGCGCTTCAACAACTACGAACTGAACGCGCGCTATGCATTGACGCCGGCGTTCTCGCTCGCAGGCTCCTATACGTACACCGACGGCCGCATGGAAGGACAGAAGCCGAGCTGGCACCAGTTCAACCTGCAGGCCGACTACGCGCTGTCGAAGCGCACCGACCTGTATCTGCAGGGCGAATACCAGCGCGTGAACGGGGACGGACTCGCGGTCGGCGCGAACATCAACGGCCTCGGCGTCGCGTCGTCGACCAACAAGCAGATCGCGGTGACGGCCGGCATGCGTCACCGCTTTTGAGCGACGGCCGCGCGGCTCGCCGGCCGGCATTCGAATGACGAAGCGCCCCGATCGGGGCGCTTTGTCGTTGCGGCGGTGTGCGGTCGCCTCTATGCGTCTACACGCCTACGCGTCGCCGCGCGCCGGATAGCGGACGTCGAGCACGTCGATCGGCTGCGGGCCGGCCGGCGTCATCAGCGTGACGGTGTCGCCGATCCGCGCCTTGATCAATGCGCGTGCGACCGGCGAGATCCAGCTCACGCAGCCGCGATCCAGATCGACCTCGTCGATGCCGACGATCGTGATCGTGTGTTCTTCGCCGTCCGGCGTGGCGTAATCGACGGTCGCGCCAAAGAACACCTGATCGACGTTTTCCTGCCGGCTGGCGTCGACGACTTCGGCGAGATCGAGCCGCTTGGTGAGGAAACGGATACGGCGGTCGATCTCGCGCAGCCGCCGCTTGCCGTAGATGTAGTCACCGTTCTCCGAGCGATCGCCGTTCGATGCGGCCCACGACACGAGCCGCACGACTTCCGGCCGCTCGACGTCGATCAGGTTCAGCAGCTCGTCCTTCAGCCGCTTGTGGCCGGCCGGCGTGATGTAGTTCTTCGCGCCCGCCGGAATGGCGGTCTGGGCCTGGTCGAGATCGTCGTCGTCGCCGTCGGACTCTTTGACAAACGCCTTGTTCATGATGCAGATTCGAATTGCGGTTGACAGATGCGTCAAGGGTACACGAAGGGCGTCGTAGCGCGGTCGCGCCCCTCAATTTGCGAATAAGGCTTCCCTTTTTATATAACCCTGCTATAATCCCTCTTCTGCGTGCGGCTGTAGCTCAGTTGGATAGAGTACTTGGCTACGAACCAAGGGGTCGTGGGTTCGAATCCTGCCAGCCGCGCCACCTTTTTCGAGGGCCTTCCAAACCGAAGGCCCTTTCAGTTCGATGTAGTAGCGTTTTGCGTGCGGCTGTAGCTCAGTTGGATAGAGTACTTGGCTACGAACCAAGGGGTCGTGGGTTCGAATCCTGCCAGCCGCGCCATTTTCGGGGGCCTTCCCATCGCAGAAGGCTCCGACAGTTGAAGTAGTACCGCTTTGCGTGCGGCTGTAGCTCAGTTGGATAGAGTACTTGGCTACGAACCAAGGGGTCGTGGGTTCGAATCCTGCCAGCCGCGCCACCTCATCAGGGCCTTCCTTCGGGAAGGCCCTTTTTTCTTGCCCGCTCGTTCCGCGCGCGTGGCGCCTCCCCTCCCTGTCGAACCCACGTACAAAAACGGCGGCCCGCGGCCGCCGTTTCGTCATTGGATTCATCCCAGGTCAGTAATCCTGCCGCTCGCGCTCGATGCGCATTCCGCCGTCGTGGCGCGCATGCGTGCCGTCGTCGGTCGAGCGCTCGCGCATGATGCGCATGACGTCCGGATTCGTGCGCACGCGGCGCATCACGTTTGCCAGATGCACGCGGTCGCTGACCTGGATCACGAAGCGCAGCACCGTCGATTCGTGCGTGAGATCCTCGTCCATCGCGATGTGCACGATGTTCGCGTCGGCCGACGTGATGTCGGCCGCCACGCGCGCGAAGATGCCCTTCGTGTTCTTCACGAGCGCCTTCACCGCGACGTCGAACAGCCGGCCCGGCTGCGGCGCCCATTCGACGTCGATCCAGCGCCCCGGATCGCGACGATGGATGCGCTGCGCCACGCGGCAGTCGGTCGTATGGATCGCCATCCCGAGGCCGATGCCGATATAGCCCATGATCGCGTCGCCCGGGATTGGCCGGCAGCACGCGGACAACTGCACCGACATCCCTTCCGTGCCGGTGATCACGACCGGCGGCGCGTGCTGCACGACGTGGCGCTCGCCCTTCGGCAGATCGTCGTCCGCGTCGCGGCCGCTCATCAGCACCTCGATGCGCTTGGCCATCACCGCCGCGACGCGGCGGCCGAGGCCGATGTCGGCGAAGATTTCCTGACGACTCTTGTTGCCCGTCCACTGCACGAGCTTTTCCCACACCTCGGGCGCGACGTCGGCCAGCGATAGGCCGTAGCCCTTCAGGCTCTGGTCGACGAGCCGCTCGCCGAGCTGCACCGACTCGTTCAGCCGCATCGTCTTCAGATAGTGACGAATCGCCGAACGCGCCTTGCCGGTGCGCACGAAGCCGAGCCACGCCGGGTTCGGCTTCGAATACGGCGCGGTAATGACCTCGACGATGTCGCCGCTCTTCAGCTCGGTGCGCAGCGGCAGCAGTTCGTTGTTGATCTTCACGGCGACGCACTGGTTGCCCAGATCGCTGTGGATCGAATACGCGAAGTCGAGCGCGGTCGCGCCGCGCGGCAGCGCCATGATCTTCGACTTCGGCGTGAACACGTAGACCGCGTCCGGGAACAGGTCGATCTTCACGTGCTCGAGGAATTCGCTCGAATCGCCGGCTTCGCTCTGGATGTCGAGCAGCGATTTCAGCCACTGATGCGCGCGTTTCTGCACGTCGTTCAGATCCGCGCCGCCGTTCTTGTAGAGCCAGTGCGCGGCCACGCCGGCTTCCGCGATCTCGTGCATCTTGCGCGTGCGCACCTGGAATTCGATCGGCGCGCCGAACGGCCCGACGAGCGTCGTGTGCAGCGACTGATAGCCGTTGATCTTCGGGATTGCGATGTAGTCCTTGAACTTGCCGGGTACGGGCTTGTAGAGCGCATGCAGCGCGCCGATGCACGTGTAGCAGTCGAGCGGGCTGTCGACGACGACGCGAAAGCCGTACACGTCGAGCACCTGCGAGAACGACAGCTGCTTGTCGCGCATCTTGCGGTAGATGCTGTAGATCGTCTTTTCGCGCCCGGTGATCTCGGCGTCGAGCTTCGCGTCGGCCATCGCGCGCTGCGCGGCCTCGAGAATCTTGCCGATCACTTCGCGGCGATTGCCGCGCGCGGCCTTCACGGCCTTCTCGAGCGTCGCGTAGCGATGCGGATTGAAGTTCGCGAAGCTCATGTCCTGCAGCTCGCGATACGTGTTGTTCAAGCCGAGCCGGTGCGCGATCGGCGCATAGATGTCGAGCGTTTCGCGCGCGACGCGGCGACGCTTTTCCATCGGCACCGCGCCGAGCGTGCGCATATTGTGCAGGCGGTCGGCGAGCTTCACGAGGATCACGCGCACGTCGCGCGCCATCGCGAGCAGCATCTTGCGGAAGTTTTCCGCCTGCGCTTCCTCGCGACTGCGGAATTCCATCTTGTCGAGTTTCGACAGGCCGTCGACGAGCTCGGCGACCTTCGGGCCGAAGCGCTCGGCGAGCTCGCTCTTCGTGACGCCCTGGTCTTCCATCACGTCGTGCAGCAGCGCCGCCATGATCGCCTGCGCGTCGAGCTTCCAGCCCGCACAGATTTCGGCGACGGCGACAGGATGGGTGATGTAGGGTTCGCCGCTCTGGCGATATTGACCGAGGTGGGCTTCGTCGCTGAAATGGAACGCCGCCTTCACCTCTTTGATTTCGTCCGGACCGAGATACTCGGCAAGCGCGGCCGTCAGATTCGCAATCGAAACGACGCCGTGCTTGCGCGGCTGCTCCGGAGTGGCGGTCGGCCCGAACAGATGCCGGAAGGACTGTTCGAGGACCGCGTCGATGTACTGGCGCGCTGGCGACCGGACCGTGTCTTCGGTGATCGCATCCGCGGAGGCGGACGATGGGGTGGTGCTCATATTCGCCTCCTGGTCGAGTCGTTGCGCGCGTGAATTACATGGCTGAAACGGGCCGGGTGCGCGTTACACCGGCACCTTCTTCAACATCTCGAGGCCGACCTGGCCGGCCGCGATCTCGCGCAGCGCGACGACGGTCGGCTTGTCGCGGCTTTCGATCTTCGGCGTATGGCCTTGCGCGAGCTGCCGCGCGCGATAGGTGGCGGCGAGCGCCAGTTCGAAGCGGTTCGGGATTTGCTTCAGGCAGTCTTCGACAGTAATGCGAGCCATGTTGGTAATTCCTTCTGAATATAGTCCTTATTCTACCTTATGTCCCTCATGCCCCGCGTCATTCCGCGTGGGGCAGATGGATACCGAGTTCGATGAACAGCTCCGTGTGACGCGCGTACTGCGACGCAAAGCGCAGACGCGTCGCCGCGACGATGCATTCGAGCTCCGCGAGCGCACGATCGAAGTTCTCGTTGATCACGACGTACTCGGCTTCGGACGCGTGCGCCATCTCGCTGCCCGCCGCGAGCAGGCGTCGCGTGATCACGTTCGGCTCGTCCTGGCCGCGCTTTTTCAGCCGCTCTTCGAGCGCGTCGAGCGACGGCGGCAGAATGAAGATGCCGACCGCGTTGCGGAACTGCTTCTTCACCTGCTGCGCGCCCTGCCAGTCGATCTCGAGCAGCACGTCGTGGCCGCTCTTCATCTGCTCTTCGATCCAGACACGCGACGTGCCGTAGTAGTTGCCGTGCACTTCCGCGCTTTCGAGGAATTCGTGCGCCGCGTGCCGCGCGCGGAAATCCTCGACCGTCGTGAAATGATAGTGCTGGCCGTCCTGCTCGCCCGGGCGCGGCTTGCGCGTCGTGTACGAGATCGACAGGCGGATGTCGCTGTCCTTCGACAGCAGCGCATTCACGAGCGTCGACTTGCCGGCGCCCGACGGCGCGACGACCATGAACAGGTTGCCGGGATAAACGCCGCCGTGCAGTGAATGCGACGCGTGGCCGTCGCGGGTGGATTCGGTCATCTTGCTTTTACTCCAGGTTTTGCACTTGCTCGCGCATCTGCTCGATCAGCAGCTTCAGCGCCATCGATGCGTCGGCGAGTTCCTTCGCCGCTGCTTTCGAGCCGAGCGTGTTCGCTTCGCGATTCAGTTCCTGCATCATGAAGTCGAGACGCTTGCCGACACGGCCGCCCTTCTCGATCACGTGACGCGTTTCGTTCAGGTGCGCGGTGAGTCGCGACAGCTCTTCCGCGATGTCGATCCGGATCCCGTACATCGTCACTTCCTGACGAATGCGTTCCGCGGCCTCTTCGCGCGACACGATCGGCGCGCTGCCTTCCGGCGCCGCGATGCCGAGCGCTTCCTGCAGCCGCTCGACGATCTTCTGCTGATGCTTCGCGATCAGCTCCGGCACGAGCGGCGTGATGCGCGCGACGATCGCCTCCATCTCGGCGACGTTCGACAGCAGCATCGTCGCGAGCTGCGCCCCTTCGCGCGAGCGCACGACGACCAGTTCGCCGATCGCTTCCTTGCCGCAGGCGAGCACCGCATCGCGGATCGCGTCGG
This sequence comes from Burkholderia multivorans ATCC BAA-247, assembly GCF_000959525.1. Taxonomy (NCBI): domain Bacteria; kingdom Pseudomonadati; phylum Pseudomonadota; class Betaproteobacteria; order Burkholderiales; family Burkholderiaceae; genus Burkholderia; species Burkholderia multivorans. Next base: position 1,148,292 of record NZ_CP009832.1, on the reverse strand, counting down.
CCGACACGCCGCTCTCGGCGAGCACGCCGGGCCAGCGCAGGATTTCGCCCGCGCGCAGCCGGCCGACGCCGGGGAATGCGTCGAGCACCGAGCGCTCGAGATCGGCGAGCTGGCCGAGCGCCGTTTGATTCAGCGCGCCGGCGCCGATGCTCTGCTCGCCGCGCTGCAGGTTGATGCGCACGTCGACCTTGCCGCGCGACAGCTTGTTCATCAGCATCTCGCGCAGCGCGGGTTCACACGCGCGCACGTCGTCCGGCATGCGGAAGTTCAGGTCGAGGAAGCGCGAGTTCACGGTGCGCAGTTCGACCGACACGCTGGCGCCGCCATTGCCGGTGGCCGCCGCGAGTTCGCGCGTCGCGCTCGCGTAGCCCGTCATGCTGTAAATCATGGTTCGTCTCGCCGTCTGGGTGCCCTTGCGGGCGGGATATGTCGAGGCGCCCGGCGCGTTCCGAAGCGCGGGGCGGGAAGCGCGCATTATCCCATTTTTGCGGACGACCCCGCCGGGCAAGCCCGCCGTTCGGCGCTAAAATCGGGGTTTCCTCTTCCTCCTCACGATTCGCTCATGACGTCCTCCCTTTCCCGCCCGAGCGGCCGCCGCGCAGACGAACTGCGCAAGGTCGCGCTCACCCGCCACTACACGAAGCACGCGGAAGGCTCCGTGCTCGTCGAATTCGGCGACACGAAGGTGATCTGCACGGCGAGCGTCGCCGAGCGCGTGCCCGAATTCCTGCGCGAGCGCGGACAGGGCTGGCTCACCGCCGAATACGGCATGCTGCCGCGCGCGACGCACACGCGCAGCGATCGCGAGGCCGCCCGCGGCAAGCAAACCGGCCGCACGCAGGAAATTCAGCGCCTGATCGGCCGCGCACTGCGCGCCGTGTTCGATCTCGAAGCGCTCGGCCCGCGCACGATCCACCTCGACTGCGACGTGATCCAGGCCGACGGCGGCACGCGCACCGCGAGCATCACCGGCGCCTTCGTCGCCGCGCACGATGCGGTGTCGACGCTGCTTGCAGCGGGCAAGCTCGAACGCTCGCCGATCGTCGATCATGTCGCCGCGATTTCGGTCGGCGTGTACGAAGGCACGCCGGTGCTCGACCTCGACTACGCGGAAGACTCGCGCTGCGACACCGACATGAACGTCGTGATGACGGGCGCGGGCGGCTTCGTCGAAGTCCAGGGCACCGCCGAAGGCGTGCCGTTCTCGCGCGCCGAGATGGACGCGCTGCTCGATCTCGCGCAAAGCGGCATCGGCACGCTCGTGCAGCTGCAGAAGGACGTGCTGGGCCTGCGCCATGTCTGAGAATCGCATGGCCGCCCCGCTCGCGCGCATCGTGCTCGCGTCGAACAATCCCGGCAAGCTGCGCGAGTTCGCCGCGCTGTTCTCGACGGTCGGCATCGAAATCGTGCCGCAAGGCGAGCTCGCCGTGCCGGAAGCCGAGGAGCCGTTTCGCACCTTCATCGAAAACGCGCTGACGAAAGCACGCCACGCATCGCAGCTCACCGGGCTGCCGGCGATCGCCGACGATTCGGGGCTCTGCGTACGCGCGCTGCGCGGCGCGCCCGGCGTCTATTCGGCGCGCTACGCGCAGCGTGCGGGCCGCGAGAAGGGCGACGCGGCGAACAACGCCTATCTGGTCGAGCAACTGCGCGGCATCGACGACCGCCGCGCGTACTACTGCTGCGTGCTCGCACTCGTGCGCCATGCGGACGATCCCGAACCGCTGTTCGCCGAAGGCCGCTGGGAAGGCGAAATCGTCGACACGCCGCGCGGCGAACACGGATTCGGCTACGACCCGTATTTCTATCTGCCCTCGCTCGGCGCGACGGCCGCCGAACTCGAACCGGCCGTGAAGAATACGCACAGCCATCGGGCGCGCGCGCTGAAGGCGCTGCTCGCGCGACTCGCGGAGGAAGCATGACGCGCGTCGACGTCAGCCGTGTGCGGGAGGCCGCATGAGTCAGGCCGCCGAAACGGGCGCACGCGTGGTCGCGACGTTCACGTCGCCCGGACAGGTGCGGCTCACGTCGCTGCCGCCGCTCGCGCTGTACGTGCATTTCCCGTGGTGCGTGCGCAAGTGCCCGTACTGCGATTTCAACTCGCATGAATGGAAAGGCGAGCGCTTCCCGGAAACCGAGTATCTCGATGCGCTGCGCGCGGATCTCGAGCACGCGCTGCCGCTCGTGTGGGGCCGGCAGGTGCATACGGTGTTCATCGGCGGCGGCACGCCGAGCCTGCTGTCGGCGGCCGGCCTCGACCGGCTGCTGTCGGACGTGCGCGCATTGCTGCCGCTCGACGCGGACGCCGAGATCACGCTCGAGGCGAATCCCGGCACGTTCGAAGCCGCGAAGTTCGCGCAGTTTCGCGCGAGCGGCGTGAACCGGCTGTCGGTCGGCATCCAGAGCTTCAACGAAGCGCACCTGAAGGCGCTCGGCCGCATCCACGACACCGCGCAAGCGCGCGCCGCCGTCGAGATCGCCGCGAAGACGTTCGACAACTTCAACCTCGACCTGATGTTCGCGCTGCCGAACCAGACGTTCGACGAATGCCGCGCCGACATCGAGACCGCACTGTCGTTCGCGCCGCCGCATCTGTCGCTGTACCACCTGACGCTGGAGCCGAACACGCTGTTCGCGAAATTTCCGCCGGCGGTGCCCGACGACGACGCGTCGGCCGACATGCAGGAATGGATTCATGCGCGCACCGCGGAAGCCGGCTACGAACGGTATGAAGTGTCCGCGTATGCGAAGCCGAATCATCGCTGCAAGCACAATCTGAACTACTGGCGCTTCGGCGATTACCTCGGGATCGGCGCGGGCGCGCATACGAAGCTGTCGTTTCCGAACCGGATCGTGCGGCAGGCGCGCTACAAGCATCCGGCGACCTTCATCGAACAGGCGCTGGCCGGCACGCCGGTGCAGGAGGAGCGCGAAGTCGGCGCACGCGACCTGCCGTTCGAGTTCATGCTGAACACGCTGCGGCTCGTCGAAGGCTTTCCGGTGCACAGCTTCGTCGAGCGCACGGGGCTGCCGATCAGCACGATCGAGCCGGCGCTGCAGGAGGCGGAACGGCGCGGACTCATCACGCGCGACTTCACGCGGATCGCGCCGACGCCGCTCGGCCAGCGTTTCCTGAACGATCTGCAGGAACTGTTCCTGCGCGACGATTGACGGCAAAACGGTGCGGCATTTCGGTTACAATGCCGCCTCGCATGGAAGCGTGGCCGAGTGGTTTAAGGCACTGGTCTTGAAAACCAGCGACGGGCAACCGTCCGTGAGTTCGAATCTCACCGCTTCCGCCAACGCTTGAATGGAAAACGGGCCGCTCGGCCCGTTTTTCGTTTGTGCGGCCGACGCGGCGATGCCGCGATGCGGCAGCCGCCTTGTACGTGCCGCGCGACGGCCGCGCCGACGCGCGTCGCGCCGGATGCCGCTACAATTCCGCGCTCCGATTCGCGAAACGGGAAACCCGTCATGAAGCCCTTTCTCCTCTCGTCGCTCGCCGCCGTGCTGGCCGTCGTCAGCGCGCAGGCGGCCGCGGATACCGCCGCCGGCGATACGCAGAGCGCATCGTGCGCGATCGCGTCCGTGACGGGCGTCGGCGGCGCGCCCGGCAGCCTGCGCGAATATCTCGCGAGCCCGACGCCGTACAACTATCTGAAGGAAAACGAGCTGCAGTGCAAGGTGTCCGACGATGGACGCGCGTCGAACTGCACGGGCGTCACCTATCTGCGCAACGAGCGCGTCAGCGTGTACGACGATTCGGATCCGACGATGCTGACGGTCGTCGCGCCGGTCGAGCTCGACCACGGCAGGACCTATCCCGTGATCATCGACGTACAGAGAAAGGACGCGCGCTGCAAGCCGTGATCCGATCGCGCGCGCATGCCTGAGCGCGGCGACCACGGCAGCGCGGATGTCGCCGCCGCCCGCGCGGCGATCGCCTAAAATTCGGATCAGCACGGCGACACGATCCGCCGCGCACTCGACGCCGCGCGCGCGATCCGTGCGCGCCGCATACGGAGACCGCCATGACCGAGCTGTCGACCCCGACCGATCACGTCGATTACGAAGGTTTCGAGATCCACGTCGTGCCCGGCACGGCGCCCGGCAACGCGATGCGCTACACGTACACGGGCTACGTCTGCCATCCGGGCGCGAATCCCGCGCTGCCCGGCCATGCGGTGCCGTTTCATGCGGACGGCGAGGAGAGCTTCGCGAGCGTCGACGAAGCCGTGCACGAGGCCGTGCACGTCGGCAAGAGCATCGTCGACGGCACGCATCCCGACTTGTCGGTCCTGTCGCTCGTCACGCACGGGTACTGACGTCCGCGCACGGCGCGCGCCCGCTCCATCATCTGCCGCGTGCGTATTGCGCCTCGCGGGCTATGCGTTTCTCCCCATATCGCGCGGCGTGCGCGCGTCTATCATTTTTCTATCGTCACCTCGGCTGCCCTGCCATGCGTCCCCTATCCGTTCCGATCGTCGACCGGCTGCGCGTCGTCGCGCTCGCCGCCGTCGCGATGCTCGCCGCGTGCACCATCACGCCTCCGCCGTCGCACACGAGCGCAGTCGTTTCACCCGTCATCCGTTCCGCGAGCCTCGATCAGTACCGCATCGAGATCGCGCGGCGCGTGGCCGAACGCAATCCGTCGGGCCTGCTGCGCGGCACGCCGCAGGCGATGCTGCGTTCGCTCGTCGTCGTCGCGTTCACCGTCGATCGCGGCGGCCGGCTCGTCAACGCGTCCGTCTATCGCAGCAACGGCGACAGCGAAGCCGAAGCGCTCGCGCTCGCCTCGCTACGCCGCTCGGCGCCGCTGCCCGCGCCGCCGTCGCGGCTGCTCGACGGCGACGGCCGGCTCGAACTGATGGAAGGCTGGCTGTTCAACGACGACGGTCACTTCCAGTTGCAGAGCACGGCCTCCGCACAGGCGCAGTCGCTCGACTGAACCGCCGCCGGTCGCAATTGCCGGCGCGCGGCCGCGATCGCTATAATTTTCCGCACACTCGCGCGGCCATCACGCTGCGCGCCGCCCGCGCGCCGCACCCGGCAGGCGGGCCGACCACGCCGGCACCGGGCGGCGGCGACTATCCGTCTCCATCGTCGACCGGCGGACGACGTCCGCGCGGCGACGCGCGACGCCCTCCCCGCATCCATCGCTCGGCCGCGCCGGCGGGCCTTCGTCCGACCGAACGCGCGCAGCCCGCCCCAACGACAAAACGGAGACATCCATGTCCGCATCCCCACCGGCCGTTGCACATGCAACCGGTTCGGCCGGCGCCGTCAGCCACCGGCGCATCGTGTTCGCGAGCTTCATCGGCACCGCGATCGAGTTCTACGATTTCTACGTCTACGCGACGGCCGCCGCGCTCGTGATCGGCCCCGTGTTTTTCCCGCACGGCTCGGCGACCGCGCAGGCGCTGTCCGCCTTCGTCACGTTCGGCATCGCGTTCATCGCGCGACCGATCGGCTCGTTCCTGTTCGGCCACTTCGGCGACCGCATCGGGCGCAAATCGACGCTCGTCGCCTCGCTGCTCGTGATGGGTCTGTCGACGACCGCGATCGGCTTCGTGCCCGGCTACGACGCGATCGGCACGCTCGCGCCCGTGCTGCTGTGCGTGCTGCGCTTCGGCCAGGGCATCGGCCTCGGCGGCGAATGGGGCGGCGCAGCGCTGCTCGCGACCGAACATGCGCCGCAGGGCAAGCGCGGCTGGTTCGGCATGTTCCCGCAGCTCGGCCCGTCGGTCGGCTTCCTGATGTCGAATGGGCTGTTCTTCGCGCTCGCGCTGTCGCTGTCCGACGCGCAGTTCCGCAGTTGGGGCTGGCGCATTCCGTTCCTCGTCAGCGCGGTGCTCGTCGCGCTCGGCCTCTATGTGCGGCTCAAGATCGCCGAGACGCCGGCGTTTCAGGCCGCCGTCGACCGTCAGGAGCGCGTGCGCGTGCCGGTCGCGACGCTCGTGTCGCAGCACTGGCAGCCGACGCTGCTCGGCGCGCTCGCGATGGTCGTCTGCTACACGCTGTTCTATATCTCGACGGTGTTCTCGCTGTCGTACGGCGTGTCGGCGCTGCACATTCCGCGCCAGAGCTTCCTCGGGCTGCTGTGCTTTGCCGTCGTGTTCATGGGACTCGCGACGCCGCTGTCCGCGTGGGCATCCGACCGGTTCGGCCGCAAGCCGGTGCTCGTCGTCGGCTCGATCGCCGCGTTGCTGTCGGGCTTCGCGATGGCGCCGCTGCTCGGCAGCGGGTCGATGCCGCTCGTCGCGCTGTTCCTGACGATCGAGCTGTTCCTGATGGGCGTCACGTTCGCGCCGATGGGCGCGCTGCTGCCCGAGCTGTTCCCGACCAACGTCCGCTACACGGGTGCCGGCGTCGCGTACAACCTCGGCGGGATTCTCGGCGCGTCGATCGCGCCGTACATCGCGCAGCTGCTGGCCGCGCGCGGCGGGCTGTCGTGGGTCGGCGGCTACGTGTCCGTCGCGGCCGCGATCAGCCTGATCGGCGTGCTGCTGATGCGCGAGACGCGCGACACGTCGCTCGTCTGACGCTCCGGGACGACCCGGGTTGCACGGCGCCGGGCGCTCCTTATACTCGGATCCGAGGGCGCCGCCGCGCGCGCCCCATCCGTCCCTGAAGGAGCCGCGCCCATGAGCGTCCGTCTCGGCAACGCCGACCTCGTCCTGATCCTCGCGCTCGCGCTGGGCGGCGCGCTGCTGCTCGCGCTGCGCTTCCGGCCGAAAACCTGGCGCGGCCTCGTGTTCGAGGCGCTGCTCGCGAACCTCGCGGCGATCGCCGCGGTCGTCACCGTCGAAGCGCTGCTTGCGTAGCGCGACGGCCGCGCGCCGCGCGCGTCAGCTCGCGCGCGCGAATGCGCCGTATGCGGGCCCGACCGTATCGATCGCACGGAGCGCATCGTCGACGGTCGGCATCACACCCTGCTCGCCGATCGACAACGCATGCGGCGCACCACCGATCCCGCAGTGATGACGCGACGTCGCGACGAAGATCATCACGGTCGGCCGCCCGAGCGCGTGCGCCATATGGACGAATCCCGTATCGACGCCGACGACGAGCGCCGCCCGGCCGATCGCCGCGCCGAGCGCGCGCACCGACATCGCCGGCAGCACGATCGCGCCAGGCGCCCTGGCGGCGATGTCCTGCGCGTCGTCATGCTCGGCGGCCGAGCCCCACGGCAGCAGCACGCGCAGGCCGCGCGCCATCATTCGCGTCGCGAGCGCGGCCCAGCGGTCGGCCGGCCATTTCTTGTCGGGATTCGACGTCGCGTGGAACAGCAGCATGAACGGCGCGCCGCTCGTCACGGCAGGCGGCAGATCCGCATGCTGCGGCGCGACGATGCCGTATGTCGCTGCGCCCTCCGGCACGTAGCCGAGCGCCTCGCCGGCGCTCACGCGCATCCCGTGCCATGCGTCGCACGCCGGCCGCGGGCCGAAGCGATGCGAGTACGCGAAGCGCGCGCCCGTTTCGCCGAGATCCTGCGTCTGATAGCCGACGCGGCGCGCCGCACGCGCGAGCGCCGCGATGATCGCGCTCTTGTACACGCCGTGCAGGTCGATTACCGCGTCGTAGCGATGCGCGCGCAGCGCGCCGATCGAGGCGGTGATCGCCTTCAGATCGCCGGCGTTGCGCAGCTTCTTGAACCGCCGCAGCGGCGCACACAGCACCGTGCTGACGCCGGGATGCCAGCGCACGACTTCCGCGCACGATTCGTCGACGGCCCAATCGACCGTCACGCCGGGAAACGCGCGATGGATGTCCGCGACGACGGGCAGCGTCTGGACGACATCGCCGAGCGACGTCACTTTTACGATGAGGATGCGGTTCACGTTTGCGGGGAAGAGCCGGCCATTTCGGCATACTAAAGACGATTGGCGCGCGCAAATATTACGATTTCACTACACTTGCAACAAAATGCGTCGCGACAGTAAAAGCTTGTCGAAAGGCGCGCCGGCGGCGTTCTTTTTATAATCGAATCTTTGCCCGCCCGGCCCCGCCGATGCCACGCCCCGCGCTTCCCACCCTGTTTCCCGCCCTCACCCGCCGCTCGCTGCGGATCTGGCGCCAGTACGGCGTGTTCTGGCTCGGCGCGATCGCCGTCGGCCTCACCGCGGTGCTCTATGCGCGGCTGATCGACTGGGGCTACGAAACGTTCCGCACGATGCGCGCGCATGCCGTGTGGCTGCCGCTCGTGCTGACGCCCGCGATCGCGGCAGCCTCCGTGTGGACCACGCGCCGGTTCTTTCGCGGCGCCGAAGGCAGCGGCATTCCGCAGGTGATCGCGACACTGCACGCGCAGCCGGGTGCATTCGGCTCGCGGCTGCTGACGCTGCGCATCCTGTTCGGCAAGATCCTGATTTCGTTTCTCGGCATCCTCGGCGGCTTCACGATCGGCCGCGAAGGGCCGACCGTGCAGGTCGGCGCCGCGCTAATGTTCAATCTGCGGCGCCTGTATCCGCGCTCGAACGCGCAGATCGAACGCCAGCTCGTGCTCGCCGGCGCGGCCGCCGGCCTGTCGGCCGCGTTCAACACGCCGCTCGCGGGGATCGTGTTCGCGATCGAGGAACTGACGCGCAGCTTCTCCGCACGTGCGAGCGGCGTGCTGATTACCGCGATCATCCTCGCCGGCGTCGTCGCGCTGGGCCTGAACGGCAACTACACGTATTTCGGCACGATCGACGTCGGCGCGCATTTCCCGAAGCTGCTCGCGGTTGCCGTGCTCGTCACCGCGATCGTGACCGGCATCGCCGGCGGCCTGTTCAGCTGGCTGCTGCTCAATACCGCGCGCTGGCTGCCCGAGCGGCTGCTCGGCCTGTACCGCGGGCGGCCGGTCGCGTTCGCCGCGCTGTGCGGCTTCGTGATCGCCGTCGTCGGCCTCGTGTCGGGCGGCACGACGTTCGGCAGCGGCTACGCCGAAGCGCGCGGGCTGCTCGACGGCTACGAGCAATTGTCGGTCTTCTATCCGTTCATGAAGATGGTATCGATGGTCGCGTCGTATCTGCCCGGCATTCCGGGCGGGATCTTCGCGCCGTCGCTCTCGATCGGCGCGGGGTTCGGCAACCTGCTGCATCTCGTGTTCGGCAACATGCCGCTGCCGTTGCTGATCGCGCTCGCGATGGTCGGCTATCTCGCCGCCGTCACGCAGTCGCCGATCACGTCGTTCGTGATCGTGATGGAAATGATCAATGGCCATGCGCTCGTGATTTCGCTGATGGCGACCGCGCTCGTCTCGAGCCGCGTCGCGCGCTTCTTCGCGCCGCCGCTCTACGAGACGCTCGCCGAGCGCTACCTCGCGCCGCCGGCGCCCGTCGCCGCCGCGCAGCCGGCACCGGCCGCAGCGGCGGCAGCGGCGGCCACCGACGTCGTCGCCGCGCAGGACGCGGGCGCGGCGCCTGCCGATCCGCTCGATACGCTGCGCGACGAAGGCGGCGCCGAGACCGGCCATCGCGCAGAAAGCGACGAGGCAGAGACGGCCGCCGCAGCCGATGCGGCGCGCAGCGGCCCGCGCGACACTCAGTAGATCACCACGGGCGCCGGCCGGTAGTAGACGGGCCGCGCCGGCACGACGATGCAGCCGGCGAGCGTGACGGCCACGAGCGCGATGGCAAAGAGCGTTCGTTTCATCGTGCGCCTCCGTCAGGCCCAGTGACCGCGCGTCCAGAACCAGTTCGGCCCGCGCTGCTCCCAGTGACCGGGCACCCAATGCATGCCGACGCGCTCGGCCTCCCAGTGGCCGCCGATCCAGACATAGCGGCCGTGCTCCCAGCGCCAGTGGCCGCGCTCCCACACGTAGCCGACGCGCGCAGGCGGGACGACTTCGTAGCGCACCGGCGGCGGCGCGCTCGGCGCGACGACCACGACTTCTTCGGCGGCCGGCACCGCAACGGGTTGCGCGACGACGATGCGCGCGGGCTGCGCGACGACGGGCGCGCCGACGAGGATTTCTTCGGCGTGCGCGGCGAACGGCGCGGCGACGGCAGACAGGCCCGCGGCACAGAGCGCGAGCGACACGAGACGGCGCGGAACGGAAGAGACAGTCATGACAACCTCCTGATTGAACGGATCACGCGGAACGTATTCGTTCAATGCGGGAGGCAGGCGAACGGCCGACAGACGCCGTGTTACGGCACGGCCGAAAGTGCAACAACGCGTAAGACGCGCACGGCGGCCTGCGCCGCCGTGCGGAGGGATAGCGAAACGGTCAGGCCTGCGGAATCTCGATCTTCACTTCGAGGACTTCGAGATCGTCCTGGCGCTCGAGGCTCACGCGGATGTCGTCGTTCGAGATCTGCACGTACTTCGAAATGACGGCAACGAGCTCTTTCTGCAGCGCCGGCAGGTAATCGGCCGGCGGCCGGCCGCCGACCCGCTCGTGCGCGATGATGAGCTGCAGACGCTCCTTCGCGACCGATGCGGACTTCTTCTTCTCGCCGAGGAGAAACGAAAGAATGGACATGAGCGGCCTCCGTTACTTGCTGCCGAAGAGGCGCTGCAGCAGGCCCGGCTTCTGGTATTCGGTGAAGCGCAGCGGCTTGTCCTCGCCGAGGAAGCGCGCGACGATGTCCTTGTACGCTTCGGCGACGTCGGTACCGTCGAGATGCACGGCCGGCAAACCCTGGTTCGACGCGTGCAGCACCGCTTCGGACTCCGGCACCACGCCGATCAGCTTGATGCGCAGGATCTCGCTGATGTCCTCGAGCGAGAGCATCTCGCCCTCGCTCACGCGCTTCGGGCTGTAGCGCGTGATCAGCAGATGCTCCTTGATCGGCTCCTTGCCTTCGGTCGCGCGCTTCGTCTTCGACGACAGGATGCCGAGAATGCGATCCGAGTCGCGCACCGACGACACTTCCGGGTTCGTCACGATCAGCGCTTCGTCCGCGAAGTACATCGCGTGCAGCGCACCGGCCTCGATGCCGGCCGGCGAATCGCAGACGATGTATTCGAAGTCCATCGCCGCGAGATCGTTCAGCACCTTCTCGACGCCGTCACGCGTGAGCGCATCCTTGTCGCGCGTCTGCGACGCCGGCAGGATGAACAGGTTCTCGCACTTCTTGTCCTTGATCAGCGCCTGGTTCAGGTTCGCTTCGCCCTGGATCACGTTCACGAGGTCGTACACGACACGACGCTCGCAGCCCATGATGAGATCGAGGTTACGCAGGCCGACGTCGAAGTCGATCACGGCCGTCTTGTGGCCGCGCAGCGCGAGACCGGACGCGAAGCTCGCGCTCGTCGTCGTCTTGCCCACGCCGCCCTTGCCCGAAGTCACCACGATGATTTTTGCCATTTACCCAATACCCTGTGTTCGTCAATGAGAGCCGATCGATCCGGAGCGCACCGTATGCATCACGTGAGGCGCAGCGGTTCGATCATCAGTTTTTCCTCTTCGAGCCGGATCTGCACCGATTTGCCCAGTACGTCTGCGGGCAGCGGGTTCTCGGTCGTTCGATAGATACCCGCGATCGAAATCAGTTCCGGCTCGAGACACGTGCAGAAGATGCGCGCGTCGTGATTGCCGTGCACGCCCGCGAGTGCGCGGCCGCGCAACGGCGCGTAGATGTGGATGTTGCCTTCCGCGATGATTTCGGCGCCGTGACTGACCGGCGCGAGCACCACGAGGTCTCCTTTCGCGTAAATCTGCTGCCCCGAGCGCAGCGGCCGGTCGATCACGAGCGTCTGAACGCCCGCCGGCTGCGACGCCGCGCCGGGCTCCGGCGTCGGTTCCGCTGCCGGTGCAGCGGCGGCTTCGACAGCCGGCACCGCGGCGGGCTCCGCTTCGTCGGCCGCTTTTGCAGCCGGCGCGCGGCGATCGCGCGCCTCGAGCAGCGGCAGACCGGCTTCCGTCGCCCAGCCCTGCGTGGCAAGCGCGACGACGCCCACCGGGCGCATCCGCACGTCGCTCAGCATCTGCCGGATGTCGGCCAGCGCGACGCGCTCGCCGTCCGCGAGGCGGCGGACGTCGATGGCGACGACATCGTCGGCGAAAAACTCGGGAGTCGCTTCGAAGCGTTTGACCAGTTCGGCACGCAACGCATCGAGATCGGTCGTCTTCACGGTGAACAGCAACGTATCGACCGATCCGCTGCGCAGCTCGAAGAATGGCGATTTTTTAAGCGACATGGACACTCTGCAAAAAATTTTTGCGTATTTTACAGGCGTCCACGCGCGCAGCCATCATTTTTGGGCGGCCGCGATGCGCGGCCCCGGTGCGCCGCTCACTGCGCGCAGCGGCCACGGGAAGGATGCCGGTTCACGGCTTGACGTGCGACACGAACAGCGACTTCAGCGCGCCCGGCATGCGCACGATCGGCGCGTGTTCGCCGGTGTTGCTGAAACCGACGCGCTCGTAGAAACGGATCGCGTTCCGGTTCGCGTCGGCGATCCAGGCATAGACGTCCTGGGCGCCGCGCTCGGCGAGCCAGCCGGTCGCCGTCTCGACCAGCAGCACGCCGCCGCGCAGATGACGCACGGCATGCGCGACCCACAGTTCGCTGACGAACGCGCGCCGCTCGGGCGAGTTGTCGAAGTAGGCGCCGATCATGCCGGCAGGATGGCCTTCCGTGTAGAGCACGAAGGTCGTCGACGTGTCGGATGCGGCGCGCTGCGCAGCGATGGCCGCCGCGGCGTCCGAATCGACGTTCAGCAATTCGGCCTCCGGCGCTTCGCCCGGTGCGTAGGGCTCGCGCAGCGACGCCGCGCGCAGTTCGCGATACACGTCGCCCTGGTCGGCGGCGATACGACGAACGGTCAAGGTCGAACTCATGCAGGCACAGCCCCCTTCGGACAGCAAGCTATTAGCTTCAACCGAAAGCGGGGCATGAGTCAAATCGTTATTTTCAAATGGCGGCGCCGATCGAAAGGCGGCAGGCAACGTCCGTTGCGCGTTTCGCAGGCGGCGATGTGCATGTGCAGCATCGCGTGTCGATGCGCGGCGGGAGGTGCGTCATGCGCGCCGGTTATCGCTGCGGCGATCGGCGTGCGCGTTGATACGCGCGGGTAGGTGGGAATTCTTTCGAAACGATGTCGGCGCGCGTGTTGTAATCGGCAGTAATACACGGCGGGGAAAGTACACCGGCGAGACCGTGAAGGTATGCCCGATATTGCGGCGCAACATTTGTTGTCGCGATGCGCTTGCGATTGAGCGGGAGTGTCTCCGCTCGATTCATCCGACGATACGGCTACTACGCACGACGATTCACCCTGCGCCGTCGCGTTTCAATCGGCGCACGCGGCCGCTTGTACGCGCGGCGCACGCACCGCGGCGCGTTTGGAGTTTCGCGCCTAGCGGCGGCGTTTGGAAAGCGCGCGCACGGGTCATATAACGGCAGAACCGGGCGACGATCTCGCGCCTTGCACGCGCACCCCGGCCGACGAGGATCCGCACAAAACCGTAACGGACCGGACGATGCACCGCCGCATACGATCCGGCCGACTGGAGGGAGACGATGGCAACGACCGACGCACCGGCCTCGAGCTGGTCGGATGGCAAACGTTATCTATGGCTGCTGGGCGCGCTGACGATCACGCTGCCGATCTTCGCCGCACAGCTCGCGCTGTCGACGGGGCTTCACGTGTTCTGGTGGTTCGGCCCGCTGTTCGCGTTCGGCGTCATTCCGGTTCTCGACACGCTCATCGGCGACGACCGCGACAACCCGCCCGAAGACGTCGTGCCGCACCTCGAACGCGAGCGCTACTACCGCTTGATCGTCTATCTTGCGACGCTCGTCGAGTATGTCGCGTTCTTCATGTGCGTACGGATCGTCGGCACGCATGCGCTGGCGTGGCACGACTACGTCGGCTTCGCGCTGTCGCTTGGCGCGGCGACCGGCATCTCGATCAACACCGCGCACGAGCTCGGGCACAAGACGAACCGCTTCGAGCGCTGGCTCGCGAAGATTACGCTGGCGCCGGTCGCATACGGCCACTTCTTCGTCGAGCACAACCGCGGTCATCACGTGCGCGTCGCGACCGCCGAGGATCCCGCGAGCGCGCGTTACGGCGAATCGTTCTGGGCGTTCCTGCCGCGTACCGTCGTCGGCAGCGTGCGCTCCGCGTGGCGGCTCGAACGCACGCGTCTCGCGCGGCTCGGCCGCTCGCCTTGGACCTGGCGCAACGAGGTGCTGCATGCGTGGGCGATGACGCTGGTCGTATGGGGTATCGCGATTGCGATCGGCGGCGTGGTGGCGATCCCGTTCCTCGTGATCCAGGCCGTGTACGGCGCGTCGCTGCTCGAAGTCGTGAACTACGTCGAGCACTACGGGCTCGGCCGGCGCAGGCTGCCGAACGGTCGCTACGAGCGCTGCACGCCGCAGCATTCGTGGAACAGCAATCACGTCGTCACGAACCTGTTCCTGTATCAGCTGCAGCGACACGCGGACCATCACGCGAATCCGACGCGTTCGTATCAGGCGCTGCGCCACTTCGACGACGCGCCGCAATTGCCGGCCGGCTACGCGACGATGATCCTGCTCGCGTACGTGCCGCCGCTCTGGTATCGCGTGATGAACCCGCGCGTCGTCGCGCATTACCGCGGCAACATGGCGCAGTCGAACATCAAGCCGTCGATTCGCGAGAAGGTGCTCGCGCAGTATCCGGCGCCGGCGTGATCGATGCACGGCCAAAACGAAAAACCCCTTGATCCTTTCGGATCAAGGGGCTTCGTATTTTGGCGGAGAGGGTGGGATTCGAACCCACGGTACGGGGAAACCGTACGCCTGATTTCGAGTCAGGTACATTCGACCACTCTGCCACCTCTCCTTCCTTGCTGCTTCATTTCCCGGTTGGTCGTTTCCGGGAAAGCAAAGATTATAGAACGAACTCTGCGAAACTTCCAAGCCCTTTTTGCAAATTTTTTTGCGGGCCTGGCATGCGCATCGTCGCGCGCCGTTACGACGCCTGTGCCGGCGCGTCGATCCGCTCGAGACCGCCCATGTACGGACGCAGCACTTCGGGCACCGTGACCGAGCCGTCCGCGTTCTGGTAGTTCTCGAGCACCGCGACGAGCGTACGGCCGACCGCGAGCCCCGAACCGTTCAGCGTATGCACGAGCTCCGGCTTGCCCTGCGCGTTGCGGAAGCGCGCCTGCATGCGGCGCGCCTGGAACGCCTCGGTGTTCGAGCAGCTCGAGATCTCGCGATACGTGTTCTGCGCCGGCAGCCACACCTCGAGGTCGAACGTCTTCGCGGCCGAGAAACCCATGTCGCCCGTGCAGAGCGCGACCACGCGGTACGGCAGGCCGAGCTTCTGCAGAATCGCTTCCGCGTGGCCGACCATTTCGTCGAGCGCCGCATACGACGACTCCGGCGCGACGATCTGCACCATCTCCACCTTGTCGAACTGGTGCTGGCGGATCATCCCGCGCGTGTCGCGGCCGTACGACCCGGCCTCCGAACGGAAGCACGGCGAATGGGCCGTGAGCTTGATCGGCAGCGCGGACGCTTCGACGATCGACTCGCGCACGGTGTTCGTCAGCGAGATCTCGGACGTCGAGATCAGGTATTGCGTGACCGTGTTCTCGGCACCGCCCTTCTCGACGCGGAACATGTCGTCCGCGAACTTCGGCAGCTGGCCCGTGCCGTACAGGATCTCCGGATTCACGATGTACGGCGTGTACGTCTCGCTGTAGCCGTGCTGCTGCGTATGCGTATCGAGCATGAACTGCGCAAGCGCGCGATGCAGGCGCGCGATCGGGCCGCGCAGCATCGTGAACCGCGCGCCGGCCAGCTTCGCGCCCGTCTCGAAATCGAGGCCGAGCGGCGTACCGATGTCGACGTGATCCTTCACGTCGAAGTCGAACTGGCGCGGCGTGCCCCAGCGGCGCACCTCGACGTTGTCGGCCTCGTCCTTGCCGACCGGCACGCTTTCGTGCGCGAGGTTCGGCATGCCCAGCAGCAGCTCCGACAGGCGCGCCTGGATCTCGTCGAGCTTCGCCGCCGATGCCTTCATCTCGTCGCCGATCCCGCCGACCTCGGCCATCACGGCCGACGTGTCCTCGCCCTTCGCCTTCATCGCGCCGATCTGCTTCGACAGCGCGTTGCGGCGTGCCTGGAGCTCTTCGGTGCGGGTCTGGATCGCGCGGCGTTCCGCTTCGAGCGCGGAGAACGCGGCGACGTCGAGGGTGTAGCCGCGATCGGCGAGGCGCTTCGCGACGCCGTCGAGGTCTTTGCGCAGCAGCTGGATGTCAAGCATGGGAGGACTGGAAAATCGTTGTGTAAGACGGGGATTCTAACGCACGGCGGCACCGCCAACGCATCGGCCGGGCGGACGATGACGGAAAACCTCGGGCGGTGGCAGTATCGAACAAGCGCGTGTCGCGGGACCGCGCGGCACACGGCCGTCGTCGGCCGAACCGCGCCCGCCGCAACGCCCGCACCGTGCGGGAGTGCGCCGCGCTCCGCCGCCCTCCGGGCGCCACCCGATCACAGAGGCCAGGACCGATGCCCATCGAACTCGACAAGGACGTACGCGACCGCGCGATCGCGTCGCTGCAACGCTATTTCACAGAAAACCTGGACGAGCCGATCGGCAACATTCAGGCGGGCGCATTGCTGAACTTCTTCGTCGACGAAATCGCGCCGGCGATCTATAACGCCGCGATCGCCGACGCGCAGGCGCGCCTGCACACGCGTGTCGCCGAACTCGACATCGACTGCCACGAGGAGCCGTTCGGTTACTGGACGAAGCAGCCGCACCGCAAGCGCTGACGCGCCGCGCCATCAGTCCTTCTTGCCGGCCTCGCGATCGAGCTCGCGCAGCCATGCGAGCTTGTCCGCGATCTTCGATTCGAGCCCGCGCGGCACCGGCTTGTACCAGTGCGGCTCGCGCATGCCGTCCGGCAGGTAGGTCTCGCCGGCCGCATACGCGTTCGGCTCGTCGTGCGCGTAGCGATACGCGTGACCGTAGCCGAGCTCCTTCATCAGCTTCGTCGGCGCATTGCGCAGATGCACGGGCACCTCGCGCGACTTGTCCTGCTTCACGAACGCCATCGCCTGGTTGAACGCGTTGTAGCCCGCATTGCTCTTCGCGGCGCACGCGAGATAGATCACGGCCTGCGCGAGCGCGAGTTCGCCTTCCGGCGACCCGAGCCGCTCGTACGTCTCGGCCGCGTCGTTCGCGATCTGCAGCGCGCGCGGATCGGCAAGCCCGATGTCTTCCCATGCCATGCGCACGATCCGGCGCGCGAGGTACTTCGGATCGGCGCCGCCGTCGACCATCCGGCAGAACCAGTACAGCGCGCCGTCCGGGCTCGATCCGCGCACCGACTTGTGCAGCGCCGAGATCTGGTCGTAGAAGTTGTCGCCGCCCTTGTCGAAGCGGCGCGCGTTCAGCGTCATCGCGCTGCCGACGAAGTCCGCATCGATCGTCGTCACGCCGGCCGAGGACGCGGCCGTCTGCGCCTGCTCGAGCAGGTTCAGAAAGCGCCGCGCGTCGCCGTCCGCATAGCCGATCAGCGTATCGACCGCCTTGTCGTCGAATTCGAGACCGTCGAGCGCGATCTGCTGCGCGCGCTTGAGCAGCTGCCGCATTTCGTCGTCGGTCAGCGATTTCAGCACGTACACCTGCGCACGCGACAGCAGTGCGGAGTTGACCTCGAAGCTCGGATTCTCGGTGGTCGCGCCGATGAACGTGACGAGCCCCGACTCGACGAACGGCAGCAACGCGTCCTGCTGCCCTTTGTTGAAGCGGTGGATTTCGTCGACGAACAGGATCGTGTGGCGGCCCGTGCGGTTCAGCGTCTCCTTCGCCTGATCCATCGCCTCGCGGATGTCCTTCACGCCGCCGAGCACCGCGGACAGCGCGATGAACTCGCAGTCGAACGCGAGCGCGGTGAGCCGTGCGAGCGTCGTCTTGCCGACGCCGGGCGGCCCCCAGAGGATCATCGAATGCGGCTTGCCGGATTCGAACGCGAGCCGCAGCGGCTTGCCTTCGCCGAGCAAATGCGTCTGGCCGATCACGTCGGCGAGCGTTTTCGGCCGCAGCGCCTCGGCGAGCGGACGGCGCGGCTCGACTTGAAACAGGTCGGACATGAACCCTCGCTCCACAACAAACGGTAGCGGCCGAACGCGGCCGCCGGACCCGACATTATGACAGTCGCGCGACGCGCCCGCCGTGCCCGGAAACGACACGGGCCTGCCGTTGCCGGCAGGCCCGTGGTCGGTGCGAGCGGCGCGCCGCTCAGCCGGTGATCACGTCCGCGCCCTTCGGCACGACGAACTTGAACGTGTCGGCCTTCAGCGGCGGATTGGTCTGGATGTTCGAGAACGTGAGCAGCGTGACGTTGCCGAACACGTCGTGCAGCTCCATCGCCGCGAGCGTGCCGTTCTTGAAGCCGATGCCGATTCGCTGGAACTGCGTGTCCTGCGCCTTCGGCAGCATCTCGAGCCATTCGATGCCGCCCTTCTCGCCGGCGTCGCGCAGCGTGTAGCTCTTGTCGAGATCGTTGCTGCCGAACAGGATCGCGGCGGGGCTCGCGCCGAGCGCGCCGTTCAGCTTGCGCTCGGTGACCTGGTTCAGATCGCGGTCGTACACGTAGAGCTTGTCGCCGTCGGCCTGCAGCACCTGCTGGTACGGCTTCTGGTACGTCCAGATGAACTTGCCGGGACGCGAGAACACGAACGTGCCGCTCGAATTGTCGGTGGGCTTCGGCGCGGCCTGCGCGGCGCTCGCGCCCTTGGCCGGCGCCTTGACGATCTGCTGCGTGAAGTCGCCCTTCGCCGAGCGCACTTGCGCCACGAACGCCTTCAGCTGCTCGGTGCCGCCCGCGAACGCGTGCGTGGCCGCGAGCATCAGCGACGCGCCGGCGAGCGCGGCGCCGAGCCAGCGGCGCGTCGAACGAAGGGAAGGGACGAACGAAAGTTGCTGCATGATGCGGTTTTCTCCGTGGGTGGCCGGCGCCGCGGGCGCCGCAGACTTCATTCCGCGTCGCGTACCGGCACAAGAATTTCGCGGTTGCCGCTCGACGACATCGCCGACACGAGCCCCGACTGCTCCATCTGCTCCAGCAGCCGTGCCGCGCGGTTGTAGCCGATCCGCAGATGACGCTGCACGAGCGAGATCGATGCGCGGCGGTTCTTGATCACGATCTCGACCGCCTGGTCGTACAGCGGATCAGACTCCGCGCCGGCTTCGCCGGTTCCCGCGCCGGCCGAGCCCTCGTCGCCGTCGGCGGTGCCGCCTTCAAGCAGGCCCTCGACGTAATTCGGCTCGCCCTGCTCCTTGAGCTTCTCGACGACGCGATGCACTTCGTCGTCGGCGACGAAAGCACCATGCACGCGCACCGGCAGCCCGGTGCCCGGCGGCAGGTACAGCATGTCGCCCATCCCGAGCAGCGACTCGGCGCCCATCTGGTCGAGAATCGTGCGCGAGTCGATCTTCGACGACACCTGGAACGCGATCCGCGTCGGCACGTTCGCCTTGATCAGGCCGGTGATCACGTCGACCGACGGACGCTGCGTCGCGAGGATCAGATGGATGCCGGCCGCGCGCGCCTTCTGCGCGATCCGCGCGATCAACTCTTCGACCTTCTTGCCGACGACCATCATCAGATCGGCGAGCTCGTCGATCACGACGACGATGTTCGGCAGCCGGCCGAGCGGCTCCGGATCCTCGGGCGTCAGGCTGAACGGATTCGGAATCTTTTCCTCGCGCTTGGCCGCTTCGTCGATCTTGTTGTTGTAGCCCGCGAGATTGCGCACGCCGAGCTTGCTCATCAGCTTGTAGCGGCGCTCCATCTCGGCGACGGTCCAGTTCAGCGCATGGCCCGCCTGACGCATGTCGGTGACGACCGGACACAGCAGATGCGGAATGCCTTCGTAGACGCTCATTTCGAGCATCTTCGGATCGATCAGGATCAGCCGCACCTGCTCGGCGGTGGCCTTGTACAGCAGCGACAGGATCATCGCGTTGATGCCGACCGACTTGCCCGAGCCCGTCGTGCCGGCGACCAGCAGGTGCGGCATCTTCGCGAGATCGGCGCACACCGGCTTGCCGCTGATGTCCTTGCCGAGGCTCAGCGTCAGCGCGGACGGCGCGGCCGCATAGACCTCGGAGCCGATGATCTCGGACAGGTACACCGTCTGGCGGCGCTGGTTCGGCAGTTCGAGCGCCATGTAGTTCTTGCCCGGAATCGTCTCGACGACGCGGATCGACACGAGCGACAGCGAACGCGCGAGATCCTTCGCGAGGTTCACGATCTGGCTGCCCTTCACGCCGGTGGCCGGTTCGATCTCGTAGCGCGTGACGACCGGGCCCGGATACGCGGCGACGACGCTCGCCTCGACGCCGAAGTCCTTCAGCTTCTTTTCGATCAGCCGCGACGTGAATTCGAGCGTATCGGCGGAGATCGATTCCTGCGTCTTCGGCGCAGGATCGAGCAGCGACACGGGCGGCAGCGTCGAGTCGCCCGGCAGGTCGGTAAACAGCGGCACCTGACGCTCGCGCTCGACGCGCTCGGACTTGGCCGGCGTGACGACCGGCGGCACGATCGTCACCGGCTCGTGATCCTCGATGCGCACGCGCTCTTCCTCGACCTTGCCCTCGCGGCGCACCGCCGCGGCTTCGCCGAGCTTGCGGTCGCGCTCGGCCTCGCGGCGCAGCTTCGCGACGTTCACCGCGGACAGGATCGCGCCGCCGACACGCTCGGCGACGGCCAGCCACGAGAAGCGGAAATACAGCGACAGGCCGATCGCGAGCGCGATCAGCAGCAGCAGCGTGCCGCCCGTGAAGCCGAACGCATGCGACATCGCGCCCGCGACGGCCTCGCCGACGACGCCGCCCGGCGCGCGCGGCAGCTGCACCTTCAGCGACCACATGCGCAGCGCCTCGATGCCGTCGCACGCGAGCACGACAAGCACGAACGCGAAGATCTCGGTGAGCCAGCCGATCGGCCGCTCGGGCTCGTCGGCAAGCGCGTCGTGGCGCGTGATGCGCCGATAGTTGACCGCGATGCGCCGCGCGAGCGGCACGATCAGCCAGTACGCCGACAGGCCGAACAGCAGCAGCACGATGTCGGCCGTCCACGCGCCGACGCGGCCGGCCCAGTTCGAGATGTGGTCGACCTGCGCGGCGTGCGTCCAGCTGGGATCGCGCCGGCTATAGCTGAGCAGCGCCATCACGAGAAATGCGCAGAGCGCGACCTGGAGAATCCAGCGGATCTCCATGAGGAGCTTCGACATCCGGTGCGGCAACGCCTGTGCCTGGGCGGAATAAGGAGCTTTTGCCATGAATCCGTATAAAGAGAACGGGCCGCGCATGCCGCGCGTCCCGCCTGTCGTTCGATCCCGCTTATTGTAAACGCTGCATCGGGCGCCCAAGTGTAAATGACGGTTACATCGGCGGGCCGGATGCCGAAGCGGACCGGCGGCGCACCGCGCATCGTGCGCGCAGTTCGGGCGAAACGCTATCGCGCCGATTGAAACTCTCGTTCGGCATCGCAGCAACGGGGCCTTTATAATGCGCGTCTGATACCCATCTACGCACGGCATCCCGGTCAACCCGGACCGTCCGGCGAGCCGCACCGCGCCCGCCGTGGCCGTCTTTTACGGATTTCGCACATGTCCACGCCCAAACACGCCAAAGTCCTGATTCTCGGTTCCGGCCCCGCCGGCTACACGGCCGCCGTCTATGCGGCCCGCGCCAATTTGTCGCCGGTGCTGATCACCGGCATCGCGCAGGGCGGGCAGCTGATGACGACGACGGACGTCGAAAACTGGCCGGCGGACGCGAAAGGCGTGCAAGGTCCGGAACTGATGGCGCGCTTTCTCGAGCACGCCGAGCGCTTCAATACCGAGATCGTGTTCGACCACATCCACACCGCGAAGCTGCACGAACGGCCGATCCGGCTGATCGGCGATTCCGGCGAATATACCTGCGACGCGCTGATCATCGCGACCGGCGCATCGGCGCAGTATCTCGGCCTGCCGTCCGAGGAAGCGTTCATGGGCAAGGGCGTGTCGGCCTGCGCGACCTGCGACGGCTTCTTCTACCGCGGCCAGGACGTCGCCGTGATCGGCGGCGGCAACACGGCCGTCGAGGAAGCGCTCTACCTGACCGGCATCGCGAAGAAGGTCACGGTGATCCACCGCCGCGACAAATTCCGCGCGGAGCCGATCCTCGTCGACCGTCTGCTCGAGAAGCAAAAGGAAGGCGTCGTCGACATCAAGTGGGATCACGTGCTCGACGAAGTGACGGGCGAGGACTCGGGCGTGACGGGCGTGCGTATCAAGCACGTGAAGACCGGCGCGACCGAAGACATCGCGGTCCAGGGCCTGTTCGTCGCAATCGGCCACAAGCCGAACACCGATCTGTTCCAGGGCCAGCTCGAGATGAAGGACGGCTATATCCTGACGAAGAGCGGCCTGCAGGGCAACGCGACGGCGACGAGCGTGCCGGGCGTGTTCGCGGCCGGCGACGTGCAGGACAACGTCTACCGTCAGGCGATCACCAGCGCCGGCACGGGCTGCATGGCCGCGCTCGACGCGCAGCGCTACCTCGAAAGCCTGCACGACAAGAAGTAAGCCGCAAGCGCCGCCGCGTCGGGCGCTACAATGGCGGCCGCTGCCGCGAAGCAGGCCAGGCCGGAGCCGCTGCCCGTCGCGCAGCGGCTTTTTTGTGCCCGCGCGCCCCGGCGCTGCATTGCGTATCGAATCATGGCGAAGAATCAGCCCCATCCGAGCGATCCCGCGAAGCGGCAGATCGCCGCCCGTCCCGCCGCCGCGCCCGTCGCGCCGCCGCCTGCCGTCGAACCGGCCGCATTGCGCGGCCAGGGTCTCGCCGGCCTCGCCGCGTTGCGCCAGGCGCTGCAAGGCGAAGCCGAGCGCCGCGAGCGCACGCGCGTCGAAACCGTCAAGGCCGCGCGCCAGGCCGAAGCCGACGCGAACCTGTTCCGCAACGAGATCGGCGCCGTGCGGCCGCTGAACGCTCCGCCGCGCGCGGCGTCCGGCCGCGTGCCGCCGCCGCCCGTGCCGAAGCAGACGCAGCGCGACGAGGAAGCGGTGCTGAACGCGACGCTGTCCGACGAGTTCGATCCCGAGACGCTGCTCGACAGCGACGAATCGCTGTATTACCACCGCCCCGGCATCAGCCGCGACGTCGTGCGCAAGCTGCGCAGCGGCGCATGGATCGTGCAGGCGCAACTCGATCTGCACGGGATGCGCCGCGACGAGGCGCGCGAGGCGCTGGCCGAATTCATCCGCGAAGCCGGCAAGAAGGGGCTGCGCTGCCTGCGCGTGATCCACGGCAAGGGGCTCGGCTCGATCGGCAAGGAGCCGGTACTGAAGGGCAAGGTCCGTGCGTGGCTCGTGCAGAAGGAAGAAGTGATCGCGTTCTGCGAGGCGCGCGGCCACGACGGCGGTGCGGGCGCGGTGCTCGTGCTGCTGCAGCCGCTCGCGGCATCCGCCGAGCGGGGACCGCGTGCCGCATCCTAGGCTCACGCTCGCGATCGCGGTACTCGAAGCGATCGCCACGCTCGCCTTCGCGATCTCCGGCTTCATCGAAGCGCGCAAGAACCGGCTCGACTCGGTCGGCACGTTCGTCGTCGCGATCGCGACCGCGTTCGGCGGCGGCACGCTGCGCGACATCCTGCTCGAACGCCGGCCGTTCTACTGGGTCGTGCACGACGACTACGTGATCGCGATCTTCGTACTCGCGCTGTTCGCGCCGTTCCTGCTGCGCATGCTGTCGCGGCTGTCGGCCGAGCGCGTGCTGCTCGTCGCCGATGCGATCGGGCTCGGGATCTTCAGCATCTCGGGCACCGCGATCGCGCTCGAAGCGGAAATGCCGCGCTTCATCGCGGTGATGATGGGCGTGATTACGGGGGTCGTCGGCGGGATCGTCCGCGACGTGCTGTGCAACGACATTCCGCTGATCCTGCGCGACTCGCGGCCCTACGCGACCTGCGCGTTCGTCGGCTGCTGGTTCTATCTGCTGCTCGTGTGGCTGCAGTTCGACTCGGTGTACAGCGTGCTGCTCGCGACGGGCTTCACGCTCGTCGCGCGGCTTCTCACGTTCAAGTTCGACGTGCGGCTGCCGCACTGAGCGACGCGCATCGGGCAGCGCGCCGAGCAACCGTAAAGCGGCGCGGCACGCCGCACACCGCCGCGCGGCCCGGCCCGGCTCCGAGCCCGGCGGCACGCCGCTGCCGCGGGCCCGCGTGCATCACGCGATGCGCGCCTCCGTCTGCGGATCGAACAGCACGGCCTTCGACACGTCGAACAGCAGCGACTGCGTCTGCCCCGGCTGCGGATTCGCGGCCGGATGCACGCGGCTCACGATGCGCTTGCCGTTCACCTGCGCGAACACGTGCGTGTCGGGCCCGGTCGGCTCGGTCACGTCGACGCGCACGTCGACCGGCTGCAGCCGCGACGCCTCGCCGTTGTGCGCGCTGCGCGCATCGGTGATGCGCTCCGGGCGCAGCCCGAGGATCACTTCGCGGCCGATGTACGACTTCAGCTTCGCCGCATCGAACGGCAGATTCAGCGCGCTGCGCGCCAGGCCCGTATCGAGCTCGAGCGCGACGCCGCTGCCCTGCTCCGTAAGCTTGCCGCTGATGAAGTTCATCGGCGGCGCGCCGATGAAGCCCGCGACGAACAGGTTCGACGGCGAGTCGTAGATCTCCTGCGGCGCGCCGAACTGCTGGACGACGCCGTCCTTCATCACCGCGATCCGGTCGCCGAGCGTCATCGCCTCGATCTGGTCGTGCGTCACGTAGACGATCGTCGTGCCGAGCCGCTGGTGCAGCAGCTTGATTTCGGCGCGCATTTCGATGCGCAGCTTCGCGTCGAGGTTCGACAGCGGCTCGTCGAACAGGAACAGCGCCGGATCGCGCGCGAGCGCGCGGCCCATCGCGACGCGCTGGCGCTGGCCGCCCGACAGCTGGCCCGGCTTGCGGTCGAGCAGATGCTGGATCTGCAGCATCTGCGACACGCGATCGACGATCTGCTGCTGCTCGCTCTTCGGCACCTTGCGGATGTTCAGGCCGAACGAGATGTTGTCGCGCACCGTCATCGACGGGTACAGCGCATACGACTGAAACACCATCGCGATGTCGCGATCCTTCGGCGACAGGTCGTTGACGACCTTGCCGTCGATGCGGATCTCGCCGCTCGTGACGGTCTCGAGCCCCGCGATCATGTTGAGCAGCGTCGACTTCCCGCAGCCCGAGCCGCCGACGAGAATCAGGAACTGGCCGTCCTCGATGTCGATGTCGACACCCTTCAGGACCGGCACCCCGTTCGGGTAGGTCTTGTACACGTCACGGATGGAAAGGCTTGCCATGCTTGTGAATCCTCTGTCTCGTGTGTCGGCCGCGGCGCGCGTCGGCGCGCGCCCGCGGTCCCATCCAAAGCCCGGCGCGCTCCAGCGCCGTGTCGGTTCGTTTCGACGCGCCGCACGGCGGCGCATCGCGTTGCATCGTGGTCGTCGCGCTCAGCCCTTCACCGCGCCCGCCGTCAGGCCGCGCACGAAGTAGCGGCCGGCGATCACGTAGACGAGCAGCGTCGGCAGCGCGGCGATGATCGCGCCGGCCATGTCGACGTTGTATTCCTTCACGCCCGTCGACGTGTTCACGAGGTTGTTCAGCGCCACCGTGATCGGCATCGAATCGACGCCGGAGAACACGATCCCGAACAGGAAGTCGTTCCAGATCTGCGTGAACTGCCAGATCAGGCAGACCATGAAGATCGGCAGCGACACCGGCAGCAGGATCTTCGTGAAAATCGTGAAGAAGCCCGCGCCGTCGATGCGCGCCGCCTTCACGAGCTCGGCCGGCACGCTCACGTAGAAGTTGCGGAAGAACATCGTCGTGAACGCGATGCCGTACACGACGTGCACGAACACGAGGCCCGGAATCGTGTTCGCGAGCCCGAACATGCCCTGCAGCCGCGCCATCGGCAGCAGGATCACCTGGAACGGAATGAAGCAGCCGACCAGCATCATCGTGAACAGCGCATCCGCGCCGCGAAAGCGCCAATGCGTGAGCACGTAGCCGTTGAACGCGCCGATCAGCGACGAGATCAGCACGGCCGGAATCACCATCTGGATCGAGTTCAGGAAGAACGGCTTCATGCCGTCGCAGCGCACGCCCGTGCAGGCCTCGCTCCACGCCTTGACCCACGGCGCGACCGTCCAGTTCGACGGCGGCGTCAGCAGGTTGCCGGTGCGCAGCTGGTCGAGATCCTTGAACGACGTCGACAGCATCACGTAGATCGGGAACAGGAAGTACAGCGCGAACAGGATCAATGCCGCGTAGATCACCGCCCGGCTGATGGTCATCTTAGGCTGCATTGCGCGTGCTCCTCGATTCCATATACATCAGCGGCACGAGCACCGCGACCACGGTCGCGAGCATCATCACCGACGATGCCGCGCCCAGGCCCAGCTGGCCGCGGTTGAACGAAAACGTGTACATGAACATCGCCGGCAGCGACGACGACGTGCCGGGGCCGCCGGCCGTCAGCGCGACGACGAGGTCGAAGGTCTTGATCGTGATGTGGCAGAGAATCAGCAGCACCGAGAAGAACACGGGGCGCATGCTCGGGATCACGATCTTGCGGTAGATGGTGGGCAGCGTCGCGCCGTCGACCTGCGCGGCCTTGAAGATCTCGCCGTCGACGCCGCGCAACCCCGCGAGGAACAGCGCCATCACGAAGCCGGTCGACTGCCACACGGCCGCGATCACCACGCAGAAGATCGCCTTGTCGGGATCGTCGAGCCAGCCGAACGAGAAGCTCGTCCAGCCCCAGTCGTGCATCACCTTCTCGAGGCCGAGGCCCGGGTTCAGGATCCACTGCCATGCGGTGCCCGTGACGATGAACGACAGCGCCATCGGATACAGGAAGATCGCGCGCAGCGCGCCTTCGTTGCGGATTTTCTGGTCGAGCAGGATCGCGAGGAACAGCCCGAGCGCGACGCAGATCGCGATGAACGGAATCCCGAACCAGCCGAGGTTCGCGGCGGAGGTCCACCACACGTCGTTCTGGAACAGATCCGTATAACGGCCGAAGCCGTCGAATTCGTAGTTCGGCAACAGCCGCGAGTTGGTCAGCGACAGATAGCCGGTGATCAGGATGAAGCCGTAGATGAACACCACGGCAATCGCGACGCTCGGCGCGAGCACGAGCTTCGGAATCCAGCGATCGGCGAATGCCGACATCGGCGACGATCGCCGCGCGACGGCAGCGCCAGATCCGTTTCCGCTAAGAGGGGCAGCCACTTGATTCGACTCCTGGAACGAGGGCGACGCGGGCCGCAGCCGGCGTCCGATACGGCACGGGCGCGCGGACGCGCCCGTTTGCAGCGCTGGCGGAACGCCCGACGGCCAGCGCAGCCGGCCGGGCGCCCGTCGCGCTACGGCATTACTTCACCTTCGCGGCCTTCGCGAGCGCCGCCACCGCGCTCTTCGAATCCTGCTGCGAGTTCATGAACTTCGTCACGACGTCGGTGATCGCACCGGCCGTCGCATCGCCCTGCGCCATCCCGTGCGCGAGCGACGGCACGTAGCCGCCGGCCTTCAGCGCGGTCTGCTCGTCGGCATACGACTTCTTCGCGCAGTCGTCGAACTTGTCCATCTTCACGCCGAGGCGCACCGGAATCGAACCCTTCAGCAGGCTGAACTGCTCCTGGAATTCGGGCGTCATGATCGTCTTCGCGAGCGCGAGCTGGCCCGGCGTCGCCGCCTTCTGCCCCTTCTGCTGGAAGAACACGAACGAGTCGACGTTGAACGTGTACGCGTTGCTCGTGCCCGGCACCGGCGCGCAGATGTAGTCCTTGCCCGCCTTCTTGCCCGCGTTCTCGAACTCGCCCTTCGCCCAGTCGCCCATGAACTGCATGCCGGCCTTGCCGTTGATGACCATCGCGGTCGCGAGGTTCCAGTCGCGGCCGTTGCGGCCCGCGTCGAAGTAACCCTGGATCTTGCGCACGGTGTCGAACACCGACACCATCTGCGGCGACGTCAGCGTCGCCTGGTCGAGATCGACGAGCGCCTTCTTGTAGAACGCGGCGCCCTGCGACAGCACGACGTCTTCCCACAGCGTCAGGTCCTGCCACGGCTGGCCGCCCATCGCGACCGGCTGGATGCCGGCGGCCTTGAGCTTGTCGGCGACCGCGAAGAACTCGGGCCAGGTGGTCGGCACCTTCGCGCCGACCTTGTCGAGCGCGGCCTTGTTGATGTAGAGCCAGTTCACGCGGTGCACCGAGAACGGCGCAGCGACGTAATGGCCCTTGTACTTCATGATCTTGTCGATTTCCGGCGGCAGGTTCTGCTTCCAGTCGCCGGCGACCGAATCGATGTTCACGAGCACGCCCTGATCGGCCCAATCCTGAATCAGCGGGCCCTTGATCTGCGCCGCCGACGGCGCATCGCCGCTGATCACCTTGGTCTTCAGCGCCGTCATCGCCGCTGCACCCGCACCGCCCGCGACCGCGAAGTCCTTCCACACGTAGCCCTGCTTCTGCAGGTCGTCCTTCAGCACGCCGACGGCCTTCGACTCGCCGCCCGAAGTCCACCAGTGCAGCACCGTGACGTTCTCGGCCGCCTGCGCCGCCATCGCGCCGGCCATCAGACCTGCGGCGCAGAGCGCGCCCATGATCGAGCGAACTTTCATTCCTTATCTCCTCCAGACTGAATCAACTCGTGAAGTTCCCTCAGCGGGAACGGCTTCTTGATAACGACGGGGAAATCGAGCCGCGAGACGCATGGCGCGTACGGGGCCGATGACCGGCCGGGCTCTTACAGAAAGCGTGACTTGAGATTCAACTGCATGTCTCCTCTTGTGTTTCTGGCCCGCCGCGAAGCGGCACGAGCCCGGGGCCGACGGCGCGCGGACGATGCGCGCCGCCAATGTCCGATAACATTCGGCACAAGGCGCTCCCGAAGACGAAGCGCGCGCAGTTCATCGGCCGCACTTCATTTTTTTCTTCGCCCGGGTGCTACCCCTTGCGGCGGATTGTAGTTAAACTACAATTCAGTGTCAAAAATATTTTTATCGCACTACGGATCGCTTCCCAGCACCCCCAAACCGGCGGAGACACATGCATACCGATTCCAGCTTTACCTTCGTACTTTTCGGCGGCACCGGCGATCTGTCGATGCGCAAGATCCTGCCTGCGCTGTTCGAAGCGCACCGCGCGAACATGCTCGCGCAAAGCGGCCGGATCGTTGCCGTCGCGCGGCACGAATCGGATCGGGCCGGGTATCTCGAATGGGTCGACACGCACGTGAAGCCGCACGCGGCGAAGGCGGCGGGCAGCGCGTTCGATCAGGCTGCGTGGCAGTCCTTCCTCGAGCGCATCGAATACGTGAAGCTCGATCTCGGCCGCGCGGAAGACTATGCGGTGCTGCGCGATGCGGTCGAGCCGCTGCCCGGCATCCGCGTGTTCTATCTCGCGACGGGGCCGTCGCTGTTCGTGCCGATCTGCAAGGCGCTCGCATCGGTCGGGCTCAACGAAGGCTCGCGCATCGTGCTCGAGAAGCCGCTCGGCTACGACCTGCGCTCGTCGAACGCGATCAACGACGCGGTCGGCGAAATCTTCGCGGAAGAGCAGATCTACCGGATCGACCACTACCTCGGCAAGGAACCCGTGCAGAACCTGCTCGCGCTGCGCTTCGGCAACGCGCTGTTCGAGCCGCTGTGGCGCCGCGAGTGGGTCGAGAGCATCCAGATCACGATCGCCGAGGAGCTCGGCGTCGAAGCGCGCGGCGATTTCTACGACAATACGGGCGCGCTGCGCGACATGGTGCAGAACCACCTGCTGCAGCTGCTGTCGATCGTCGCGATGGAGCCGCCGCACTCGATGGATTCCGATTCCGTGCGCGACGAAAAGCTGCGCGTGCTGCGCGCGCTGAAGCCGGTCGATCCGCGCGACATCGGCAAGGTCGCGGTGCGCGGCCAGTATCATGCGGGCGTGATCAAGGGCGTGCAGGTGCCCGCCTATGCGACCGAGCCGGGCGTGAAGCCCGACAGCCAGACCGAAACGTTCGTCGCGCTGAAGGCGGAAATCGAAAACTGGCGCTGGGCCGGCGTGCCGTTCTTCCTGCGTACGGGCAAGCGGCTCGCCGATCGCGTCGCGGAGATCGTCGTCAATTTCCGGCCGGTCCCGCATTCGGCGCTCGGGCCGACCGCGCTGCGTCCCGGCGCGAACCGCCTCGTGATCCGTCTGCAGCCGAACGAGACGATTCGCCTCTACTGCCTCGCGAAGCAGCCGGGCGAGGGAATGAATCTTGCCAGCGTGCACCTCGATCTCGCGTTCGATCAGTTCTTCAAGGAAGGACAGATGGAGGCGTATCAGCGCCTGCTGCTCGACGTGATCAACGGTCGCCTCGCGCTGTTCGTGCGCCGCGACGAGCAGGAGGCCGCGTGGCGCTGGGTCGAGCCGATCCTCAACGAATGGGCGCGCTCGCTGAAGCCGCCGAAGCCCTATGCGGCAGGCACGTGGGGGCCGGCCGCGTCGAGCGCGATGCTCGCGCAGCACGGCACGTGCTGGCTCGAAGAAGAAAACTGATGCGCGCGTCGCCGCGCCGCACGGCGGCCCGGCATCGCGTCGCATGAACGACACGATTTGAACAGACAAAGCAGTCCGGAGGAGATGTGATCGAGATCCACGCTTTCGACACCCAGGAAGCGCAAAGCGAAGCGCTCGCGCAGGCCGTCGGCGACGCGCTGCGCGCGGCAAGCGCGCGGCCCGCGCGGCCGCTGCTCGCGGTGTCCGGCGGCACGAGCCCGCGGCCGTTCCTGCAAACGCTGTCGCACGCGGCGCTCGACTGGGCCGGCGTCGACGTGACGCTGGTCGACGACCGCTGGGTGCCGGACGACGATGCGGCGAGCAACGCGCGTCTCGTGCGCGACACGCTGCTGCAGCACGCGGCCGCGCCCGCCCGCTTCCTGCCGCTCGTCGACACGCGCGCCGCGCTCGACGCGCATGTCGCCGCGCTGAACGCCAACCCCGACTACCGCGTGCCCGACGTCGCCGTGCTCGGCATGGGCGAGGACGGCCACACCGCGTCGATCTTCGCGGACGCGCCCGAATGGGATCACGCGATCGCGACGCCCGAGCGTTTCGTCGCCGTGCATCCGGGCGCCGCGCCGCACGCGCGCGTGAGCCTGTCGCTCGATGCGCTCAAGCGCGTCGGGCGCCTGTTCCTGCTGATCGCGGGCGACCGCAAGCGCGAAGTGCTCGACGCCGCGGCCGCGTCGCTGCAGAAGAACGCGATTTCCCAACTGGCCAACGACAAGGGGACCAAGCTCGATGTCTACTGGTGCGCAAAGTAAGGCCGTCGTCGCGGGCCAGCATGCCGACGGCCCGCGCCTGCTCGCGGACGTCGGCGGCACCAACGCGCGCTTCGCGCTGGAAACCGGGCCGGGTGAGATCACGCAGATCCGCGTGTATCCCGGCGCCGATTACCCGACGCTCACCGATGCGATCCGCAAATACCTGAAGGACGTGAAGATCAGCCGCGTGAACCATGCGGCGATTGCGATCGCGAATCCGGTCGACGGCGATCAGGTGACGATGACGAACCACGACTGGAGCTTCTCGATCGAGGCGACGCGCCGCGCGCTCGGCTTCGATACGCTGCTCGTCGTCAACGACTTCACGGCGCTCGCGATGGCGCTGCCGGGGCTGACCGACGCGCAGCGCGTGCAGATCGGCGGCGGCACGCGCCGCCAGAACAGCGTGATCGGGCTGCTCGGGCCCGGCACGGGGCTCGGCGTATCGGGCCTGATTCCTGCCGACGATCGCTGGATCGCGCTCGGCAGCGAAGGCGGCCACGCGTCGTTCGCGCCGCAGGACGAACGCGAGGATCTCGTGCTGCAGTACGCGCGCAAGAAGTTTCCGCACGTGTCGTTCGAGCGCGTCTGCGCGGGGCCCGGCATCGAGATCATCTATCGCGCGCTCGCCGCGCGCGACAAGAAGCGCGTCGCCGCGAACGTCGATACCGCCGAAGTCGTCGAGCGCGCGCATGCGGGCGATGCGCTCGCGCTCGAGACGGTCGAATGCTTCTGCGGCATCCTCGGCTCGTTCGCGGGCAGCGTCGCGCTGACGCTCGGCGCGCTCGGCGGCGTCTATATCGGCGGCGGCGTCGCGCTGAAGCTCGGCGAACTCTTCACGCGTTCGTCGTTCCGCGCGCGCTTCGAGGCGAAGGGCCGCTTCACGCACTATCTGCAGAACATCCCGACCTACCTGATCACCGCCGAATATCCGGCGTTCCTCGGTGTGTCGGCGATTCTCGCGGAGCAGCTGTCGAACCGCTCGGGCGGCGCATCGTCGGCCGTGTTCGAGCGGATCCGCCAGATGCGCGACGCGCTGACGCCGGCCGAACGCCGCGTCGCCGATCTCGCGCTGAACCATCCGCGCTCGATCATCAACGATCCGATCGTCGACATCGCGCGCAAGGCCGACGTGAGCCAGCCGACCGTGATCCGCTTCTGCCGCTCGCTCGGCTGCCAGGGGCTGTCCGACTTCAAGCTGAAGCTCGCGACCGGGCTCACCGGCACGATTCCGATGAGCCACAGCCAGGTGCATCTCGGCGACACGGCGACCGACTTCGGCGCGAAGGTGCTCGACAACACGGTGTCCGCGATCCTGCAGCTGCGCGAGCATCTGAATTTCGAGCATGTCGAGAACGCGATCGAGATCCTGAACGGCGCGCGCCGCATCGAGTTCTACGGGCTCGGCAACTCGAACATCGTCGCGCAGGACGCGCATTACAAGTTCTTCCGCTTCGGGATTCCGACCATCGCGTACGGCGACCTGTACATGCAGGCCGCCTCCGCCGCGCTGCTCGGCAAGGGCGACGTGATCGTCGCGGTGTCGAAATCGGGACGCGCGCCCGAGCTGCTGCGCGTGCTCGAGGTCGCGATGCAGGCGGGCGCGAAGGTGATCGCGATCACGTCGAGCAATACGCCGCTCGCGAAGCGCGCGACCGTCGCGCTCGAGACCGATCACATCGAGATGCGCGAGTCGCAGCTGTCGATGATTTCGCGGATCCTGCATCTGCTGATGATCGACATCCTCGCGGTCGGCGTCGCGATCCGCCGCGCATCGCCGAACGACGCGCTGCCCGAAGCGCTCGCGCAGGCGAAGGCGCGCGCGAACGACGAGGAAACGGCCGACGTGCTCGACTGGCTCAGCCACGGCGCGTCGCCGGCCGCGAAGGACGTCGCGCGCGACTGACGCAGCACCCACGCGCGGCACGCCCGCGCGTGCCCAAAGCAAAACGCCACCGGCGCAAGCGCGCGCGGTGGCGTTTTGCATGCGGCGACGCGCTCAGGCGGCCGCTTTGACCGGCCGCCCGTGCCAGCGCAGCACGAGATAACGTCCGACGAAACAGAGCACGCCCGTCACACCGATCGTCACGCCCATCGCGAACGGCGTGCCGTCCGCGAGCACGCCGATGGCGACGCTCGCGAGCGCGCCGAGCGCGAGCTGCATCGCGCCGAACACGGCCGCCGACGCGCCCGCGTTGTGCGGATAGCGATGCATCAGGTCGGTCGTGCAGTTCGCGGACAGAATCCCGACCACGCCGACGACGAAGAACAGGCAGACGACGATCGACCACAGCCCGCCCCACCCCGTCAGCGCGACGAGCGCGACCGCGAGCGACGCGACGCAGCTCACGAGCGACGCGGCCGAGATGATGCGCAGCGAGCCGAGCCGGCCGACGAGCCGCGTATTCGTGAAGTTGCCGATCATGATGCCGACCACGTTGAGCCCGAACAGCAGGCCGTAGTGCTGCGGCGACACGTGGAAATATTCGATGTACACGAACGGCGTCGCGGTGATGTACGAGAACATCGACGCGAACGCCATCCCGCCGCACAGCATGTGGCCCCACGCAACGGGGTCGGACAGGATGCGCCCGTACGACGCGAACGACGCGAGCACGGCCGCGCTCTTGCGCCGCTCCTTCGGCCAGGTTTCGGGCACGCGCAGATACGCGGTTGCCGCGCATAGCGCGCCGAACGCGGCGAGCACGACGAACACGCCGCGCCAGCCGGCAAAGCGCAGGATCTGTCCGCCGATCAGCGGCGCGAGCAGCGGGCCGACTGCGGTGACGATCGCGACCATCGACAGCACTTTCGCCGCATCGGTCGGCTCGTGCGCATCGCGCGCGATCGCCCGCGCGAGCACCGACGCCGCACCGGCGCCGAGCGCCTGCAGAAAGCGTACGACGATCAGCATGTCGATCGACGTCGACACGAAGCAGCCGACGCTCGCGAGCGTAAACAGCGCGATCCCGCCGAGCAGCACGGGCCTGCGGCCCCAGGTGTCGGACAGCGGGCCGTACAGCAGCATGCCGATCGAGAAGCCGGCCATGAAGCTCGTCAGCGTGCGCTGCGCGGCGCCCGGGTTGACGGAGAAGCCTTGCGCGATCGACGGCAGGCTCGGCAGGTACATGTCGGTAGCGATCGGCCCGCACGCAGCCAGCGCGCCGAGCAACAGGATCAGCCGGGCATCGGGCCGGCGCCGGACGACGTGAGACATGGGATTCCGGGTCGAAGCCCGCGCGCTTCGCGGCGCGCGTGGCGGTCTGGACGAAGTCGCGCCGTATGCGGCGCGCTCAGGAGCATGATTGTACGCGCAACTTTTTTCGCACGACCGTGCGCGCGGTGACACGGCCGCCCGACGCGCCGGAATACGGGCCGTATCCGCGCGCGGCGCCAGCGCGAATTGCATTAAGCTTGCGTCCGTTGTCTGACCAATGCGCCTCGAACCGATGACCGCTTTCCTGCTGATCTGGAGCCCCAAGAAGTGGCCGTGGCCCGAACTGCCCGACGTCGCCGCGCGCGTGAAGGCCGGCGAGGCCGTGCACGACGTCTGGGGCTGCGGCTTCGCGCGCGGCATCCTGCCGGGCGACCGCGTGTTCCTGCATCGCGTCGCGCAGGCGCCGAAGGGCGTATTCGGATCGGGCTACGTGACGCGCGCGCCGTACGAGGTGCCCGACCCGACGACGAAGCGCGGCTACCGGCTCTGCATCGATTTCGTCTACGACTGGCTCGTCGACGGCCATCAGGACGTCGTGATCCCGCGCGACGCGCTGCGCGTGCATCCGTACTCGGTGCAAACCTGGGACGCGCAGACCTCCGGCACGTCGATCAAGCCGATGGTCGAAGGCCCGCTCGAAAAGCGCTGGGCCGAACTGACCGGCGGCCGGCGCAAGCCGCCGCGATAACGGGGCGGCAGGCGGCACGCACGCCCATCGCAAGCGGCCGGCGCGACGCGCCGAAAGGCCGCAACCCGCGGCCCGGCCGGCCGCGCGCGTCTCCGGTACAATCGGACGATCGTTCCGCCCAGGCGCCGCGGCCCGTGCACAGGCCCCGCGCCGTTCTCTCGCAGGTTTCGCTCATGTCCAACAATCAGATCCTCTTCGAACGCGCCCAGAAGACCATTCCCGGCGGCGTCAACTCGCCGGTTCGCGCGTTCCGTTCGGTCGGCGGCACCCCGCGCTTCGTCGCGCGCGCGCAAGGCCCGTACTTCTGGGATGCCGACGGCAAGCAGTACATCGACTACATCGGCTCGTGGGGCCCGATGATCGTCGGCCACGTGCACCCCGAGGTGCTCGACGCCGTGCAGAAGGTGCTCGCCGACGGCTTCTCGTTCGGCGCGCCGACCGAGGCCGAGATCGAGATCGCCGAAGAGATCTGCAAGCTCGTGCCGTCGATCGAGCAAGTGCGGATGGTGTCGAGCGGCACCGAAGCGACGATGAGCGCGTTGCGGCTCGCACGCGGCTTCACCGGCCGCAGCCGCATCGTCAAATTCGAAGGCTGCTACCACGGTCACGCGGACAGCCTGCTCGTGAAGGCCGGCTCCGGCCTGCTGACGTTCGGCAATCCGACCTCGGCCGGCGTGCCCGCCGATATCGCGAAACACACGACCGTCCTCGAATACAACAACGTCGCCGCGCTCGAAGAAGCGTTCGGCGCGTTCGGCGACGAAATCGCGGCCGTGATCGTCGAGCCGGTCGCCGGCAACATGAACCTCGTGCGCGGCACGCCGGAGTTCCTCAACGCCCTGCGCGCGCTGTGCACGAAGCACGGCGCCGTGCTGATCTTCGACGAAGTGATGTGCGGCTTCCGTGTCGCGCTCGGCGGCGCGCAGGCGCACTACGGGATCGCGGCCGACCTCACCTGCCTCGGCAAGGTGATCGGCGGCGGGATGCCGGCCGCCGCGTTCGGCGGGCGCCGCGACATCATGGCCCATCTCGCGCCGCTCGGCGGCGTGTATCAGGCCGGCACGCTGTCGGGCAACCCGATCGCGGTCGCCGCGGGCCTGAAGACGCTGCAGTTGATCCAGGCGCCCGGCTTCTACGATGCGCTGACCGCACAGACCAAGCGGCTCGCCGACGGCCTCGCCGCCGAAGCGCGCGCGGCAGGCGTGCCGTTCGCGGCCGACTCGATCGGCGCGATGTTCGGCCTGTACTTCGCCGAGCGCGTGCCGACGAGCTTTGCCGAAGTCACGAAGAGCGACATCGAGCGCTTCAACCGCTTCTTCCACCTGATGCTCGACGAAGGCGTGTATTTCGCGCCGTCCGCGTACGAAGCGGGCTTCGTGTCGAGCACGCACGACGACGCGGTGATCGACGCGACGCTCGCGGCCGCGCGCCGCGCGTTCGCGGCCCTCGCCGCCTGAGCGGGCGCGCGCATGTTTTCGGACATCGACTTCGCCCACATGCAGCGCGCGCTCGCGCTCGCTGCACGCGGGATGTATACGACCACGCCGAACCCGCGCGTCGGCTGCGTGATCGTCAAGCACGGCGAGGTGATCGGCGAAGGCCATACGCAGCCGCCGGGCCAGGACCATGCGGAAGTGCAGGCGCTGAAGGACGCGCGCGCGCGCGGCCACGACGTGGCCGGCTCGACCGTCTACGTGACGCTCGAGCCCTGCAGCCACTTCGGCCGCACGCCGCCGTGCGCGAACGCGCTGATCGAGGCGCGTGTCGCGAAGGTCGTCGCCGCGATGGAAGATCCGAATCCGCTGGTGTCGGGGCGCGGCCTCGGGATGCTGCGCGATGCGGGCATCGACGTGCGCTGCGGACTGCTCGCGCATGAGGCGGGCGAGCTGAACATCGGCTTCGTGTCGCGGATGACGCGCGGCCGCCCGTGGGTGCGGATGAAGGCCGCCGCATCGCTCGACGGCCGCACCGCGCTGCCGTCCGGCGAAAGCCAGTGGATCACCGGCGAAGCGGCGCGCGCCGACGGCCATGCGTGGCGTGCGCGCGCGTGCGCGATCCTGACCGGAATCGGCACCGTGCGCGAAGACGATCCGCAGCTGACCGTGCGCGGCATCGACACGCCGCGCCAGCCGCAGCGCGTGCTCGTCGACAGCCGGCTCGAACTGCCGCTCGACGCGCGGCTGCTCGAAGGCGCGCCGCTGCTGATCTTCTGCGGCCGGCTCGACGCGGACGGCGAAGCGCGCGCGAGCGCGCTGAAGGCGCGCGGCGCGGAAATCGTGTCGCTCGCGAATGCACACGGCAAGGTCGACCTCGGCGCGATGCTGTCGGCGCTCGGCGCGCGCGGCATCAACGAGCTGCATGTCGAGGCCGGCCACAAGCTGAACGGTTCGCTGCTGCGCGAACGGTGCGTCGACGAGCTGCTCGTCTATCTGGCGCCGAGCCTGCTCGGCGCCGACGCGGCCGGCATGTTCGATCTCGCCGCGCCGGCCAGCCTCGACGCACGCACGCGGCTCGTGTTCCACCATATCGAGCGGATCGGCGACGATCTGCGGATTCTGGCGCGTATCGCGCCGCCCCCCGCCACTCATTGAACGGAATCGTCACGATGTTTACCGGAATTGTCGCGGCAGTCGGCCGCATCGAATCGATCAATCCGCTCGGCGCGTCGCCGGACGCCGGCGTGCGGCTGACCGTGAACGCCGGCGGCCTCGACCTCGCGGACGTCGCGCTCGGCGACAGCATCGCGATCCAGGGCGCCTGCATGACGGTGATCGCCAAGACCGACACGACCTTCGACGTCGACGTGTCGCGCGAAAGCCTGAATCGGACGGTCGGGCTCGCGCAGCCGGGCGACGTGAATCTCGAGAAGGCGCTGCGCGCGCACGACCGGCTCGGCGGCCATATCGTGTCGGGTCACGTCGACGGGCTGGGCACCGTGTCGCGCTTCGCGCCGGTCGGCGAATCGCACGAGCTGCGGATCGTCGCGCCGCGCGAGCTCGGCCGCTATCTCGCGTACAAGGGCTCGATCACGGTGAACGGCGTGAGCCTGACCGTCAACGCGGTCGAGGATCGCCCGGACGGCTCCGAGTTCTCGATCAACCTGATTCCCCATACGGTCGAGGTGACGACGCTGCGCCACCTGAAGGCCGGCGACCAGGTCAATCTCGAAGTCGACATGATTGCGCGGTATGTGGAGCGGATGTTGACGATGTCGCAGGGCGCAAGCCAGGACTGACGACGGCGCGACGCGATGCGCCCGCCGCCCGAGGGCGGCGGCCGTCGCGAGCCGCATCCGAAACTCGCGGCCGCTGCGTGTGGCCTACCGGCTCCCGGCGCTTCCATCAGGAGCCCGCGTGACGGCCTCCCTCCCCCGCTGCGCATCGCAGCGTCGCTTCACCGTCGACGATCTGCTGTCGCTCGACGATCGCCCGCCATCTCGGCGACCACGCGCCCCACAAGCGCGCGGCAATCACGCGCCAGGCACGCCCCGCCCGGCCGCGCTAAGATGCGACGACCGCGGTTTCGGCGCCGCAACGAACGCGCGCCGCACCGCGGCCGCCCTCTTCCTCAAGGAGTCGTCCCCATGTCCATCTCGATGTACCAGGCTTCGCTGCCCGTGCTGATCCGCGGCCTGACCAACCTGCAGCACATCCTCGGCAAGGCACAGGCGCACGCGGCCGAAAAGCAGATCGATCCGTCGGTGTTCGTCGGCGCGCGTCTCTATCCGGACATGCTGCCGCTCGTGCGCCAGGTCTACATCGCGACCGACACCGCCAAGGGCTGCGCGGCGCGGCTGGCCGGCGTCGACATCCCGAGCTACCCGGACGTCGAACAGACGTTCGACGAACTGCACGCGCGCATCCAGAAGACGATCGACTATCTGAAAAGCTTCGACGCCGCGCAGATCGACGGCAGCGAAACGCGCCAGATCGTGCTGAAGATGCGCGTCGGCCCGATCGAATTCACCGGCCAGTCGTACCTGCTGCACTTCGTGCTGCCGAACTTCTTCTTCCACGTCACGACGGCGTACGACATCCTGCGCCACAACGGCGTCGAGCTCGGCAAGCTCGACTACCTCGGCCGCAACGAGCAGGCCTGACGACGCGCGGCCGCACCGCGTTCCGGCCCGTTCGCGGGCCGTGCGCGGGCGCGCCGGCCGAAACGCGGCGCGGCTAGCGTAAAATACGCACTTTCCTCTTTCTCGCCCCCTTATGACGCTCGCCTCCACGCCCGACATCATCGCCGAGCTGAAAGCCGGCCGGATGGTGATCCTCGTCGACGAAGAAGACCGCGAAAACGAAGGCGACCTCGTGATCGCCGCCGAATTCGTCACGCCGGAAGCGATCAACTTCATGGCCAAGTACGGCCGCGGCCTCATTTGTCTGACGTTGACGCAGGAACGCTGCAAGCAGCTGCAACTGCCGCTGATGACGTACCGCAACGGCACGCAGTACGGCACCGCGTTCACGGTCAGCATCGAAGCCGCCGAAGGCGTGACGACCGGGATCTCGGCAGCCGACCGCGCGCATACGATCGCGACCGCGGTCGCGCACGACGCGCGTCCCGAGCAGATCGTGCAGCCGGGCCACGTGTTCCCGATCATGGCGCAGCCGGGCGGCGTGCTCGTGCGCGCCGGGCACACCGAGGCGGGCTGCGACCTCACCGCGCTCGCGGGCCTCACGCCGGCCGCGGTGATCTGCGAGGTCATCAAGGACGACGGGACGATGGCGCGCCTGCCCGACCTGATCGAGTTCGCGCAGCAGCACGGTCTGAAGATCGGCACGATCGCCGACCTGATCCATTACCGCAGCCGCACCGAATCGATCATCGAGCGCGTCGCCGAGCGCACGATGCAGACCGCGCACGGCGCGTTCCGCGCGGTGCTCTACCGCGACCAGCCGACCGGCTCGCCGCACATCGCGCTCGTGCGCGGCCAGCCGTCGCCGGACGCCGACACGCCGGTGCGCGTGCACGAGCCGCTGTCGGTGCTCGACCTGCTCGAAACGGGCGTGTCGACCCACTCGTGGACGCTCGACGCCGCGATGCGCGAGATCGCGCAGCGCGACCTCGGCGTCGTCGTGCTGCTCAACTGCGGCGATACGAAGGAACATCTCGTCGACGTCTTCAAGGCGTTCGACGAGGAAGAGAAGGCGGCCGCGCTGAAGCGCCGGCCGGTCGATTTCAAGACGTTCGGCATCGGCGCGCAGATTCTGCGCGATGTCGGCGTCGGCAAGATGCAGGTGCTGTCGAATCCGCGCAAGCTGGGCAGCATGTCCGGCTACGGCCTCGAAGTGACGGGTTTCGTTCCGA
Organism: Burkholderia multivorans ATCC BAA-247; assembly: GCF_000959525.1. Lineage (NCBI taxonomy): Bacteria > Pseudomonadati > Pseudomonadota > Betaproteobacteria > Burkholderiales > Burkholderiaceae > Burkholderia > Burkholderia multivorans. The sequence goes on along the minus strand of NZ_CP009832.1, from coordinate 1,107,806 downwards.
TGCCCGGCGGCGAGGCCAAGCCCTGCCCGGCGCCGCACGCGTGACCCGCCACGGCGCTTTCGCCCAATAACCGTTCATCCAACCACGGACAGATCATGGAAATCGGACAATACCAACCGAATCTCGAAGGCGACGGCCTGCGTATCGGCATCGTGCAATCGCGCTTCAACGAGCCCGTGTGCAACGGCCTCGCGGACGCATGCGTCGAAGAACTGGAGCGCCTCGGCGTCGCCGGCGAAGACGTGCTGCTCGTGTCGGTTCCCGGCGCGCTGGAAATCCCGCTCGCGCTGCAAAAGCTCGCGGAAAGCGGCCAGTTCGACGCACTGATCGCGCTCGGCGCGGTCATCCGCGGCGAGACGTACCACTTCGAACTCGTGTCGAACGAAAGCGGCGCCGGCATCACGCGCGTCGCGCTCGACTTCAACGTGCCGATCGCGAACGCGGTGCTGACCACCGAAAACGACGAGCAGGCCGTCGCCCGCATGACCGAAAAGGGTCGTGACGCGGCGCGCGTCGCCGTCGAGATGGCCAACCTGACGATGGCGCTCGACCAGCTCGGCGACGACGACGAGGACGAAGAAGAGGACGAAGACGACGAAGAGGAGCGCGCATGAAGAAGAGCGCCCGCCGACAATCGCGCGAGCTGGCGACGCAGGGCCTGTATCAATGGCTGCTGTCGAACGCGTCCTCCGGCGAGATCGACGCGCAACTGCGCGGCGCGCTCGGGTACGACAAGGCTGACAAGGCGCTGCTCGACGCGATCCTGCACGGTGTGATCCGCGAGCACGCCACGCTCGTCGACGCGCTGACGCCGTCGCTGGACCGCCCGATCGACCAGCTGTCGCCGGTCGAACGCGCGGTGCTGCTGATCGCGACGTTCGAGCTCACGCACCATATCGAAACGCCGTACCGCGTGGTCATCAACGAAGCAGTCGAACTCGCGAAGACGTTCGGCGGCTCGGACGGCTACAAGTACGTGAACGGCGTGCTCGACAAGCTCGCCGCGAAGCTGCGGCCGGCCGAAACGCAAGCGCGCCGCAACGGCTGATTCCGTTGTTCCGGACGGGCGCGCAAGCGCCCGTTTTTTTCGCCCTTTCCCAACGTTTCCCGACGTTTTCCGTTTTACGCGCGTAACCGCCCCGACCGATGAACACCACCGCCGATTCGCTCGTCAAGCTCGCCGCCCGCGTCGACGCGATCCAGCCCTTCTACGTGATGGAACTGATGAAGGAGGCACAGCAGCTCGAGTCTGCCGGGCGCGACGTTATCCACATGGGCATAGGCGAGCCCGATTTCACCGCGCCGGAACCGGTCGTCGAAGCGGCGGCGGCCGCGCTGCGCCGCGGCGTCACGCAATATACGAGCGCGCTCGGCATCGCGCCGCTGCGCGAGGCGATCGCCGCGCACTATGCGCACGCCTACGGCCTGACGATCGCGCCGGAGCGGATCGTCGTGACGGCCGGCGCGTCGGCGGCGCTGCTGCTCGCGTGCCTCGCGCTCGTCGGCCGCGACGACGAGGTGCTGATGCCCGACCCGTCGTATCCGTGCAACCGGCACTTCGTCGCGGCCGCCGAAGGCCGGCCGGTGCTCGTGCCGAGCGGCCCGGAAGCGCGTTTCCAGCTGACCGCCGACGACGTGCGCACGCGCTGGAACGCACGCACGCGCGGCGTGCTGCTCGCGTCGCCGTCGAATCCGACCGGCACCTCGCTCGAGCCGGACGAGCTCAAGCGGATCGTCGAAGCGGTTCGCGCGCGCGGCGGCTTCACGATCGTCGACGAGATCTATCAGGGGCTCAGCTACGATGCACCGCCGGTCTCCGCGCTGTCGTTCGGCGACGACGTCGTCACCGTGAACAGCTTCTCGAAGTACTTCAGCATGACCGGCTGGCGGCTCGGCTGGCTCGTCGTGCCGCCGGCGCTCATCGGCACGTTCGAGAAACTGTCGCAGAACCTGTTCATCTGCCCGTCCGCGCTCGCGCAGCACGCCGCGCTCGCGTGCTTCGAGCCCGCATCGCTCGACATCTACGAGGCGCGCCGCCTCGAATTCAAGCGTCGCCGCGATTTCATCGCGCCGGCGCTCGAGCGGCTCGGCTTCAGCGTGCCCGTGATGCCGGACGGCGCGTTCTATGTCTATGCGCACTGCGGCGGCGTCGCGCACCCGGCGGCCGGCGACAGCGCGGCGCTCACGCACGCGATGCTGCACGACGCGGGCGTCGTGCTGGTGCCGGGGATGGATTTCGGCGTTCATGCACCGCGCGACTATATCCGGCTGTCCTATGCGACCGCCTATTCGCGTCTCGAGGAAGCGGTCGACCGGCTCGCCACGCTGTTCGGCCGGCGCTGAGTCACCGCGGCGCGATCGCGCCGCTACTGCGTGCGCCCCTCCAAACGAAAAAAGACACCCGAGGGTGTCTTTTTCCATTTCGGCGCGGAGTAAATCCGACGTTACGCGCCGAGATCCGAGTGATCGTCGCGCGCCTGCTTCGACGTATCGACGCTCGCGTCGGCCTGCTGCGGCGCCTTCGGCGGCGCGGTCTTCGCGGCGAGCGGCTGTGCGCCGTCGAGCGTCACGTGCACGCGCTTCGCGCCGCCGGCCGCCGCGGTCGTGACGGCCGCGGTGACGATCGGCTTGGCCGGCGCCTGCGGCGCATTGATCGGCACGCTGCGGCCGCGGGCGACATCGCGCAGACGACCGCGCTCGGCCATCACCTTCTGACCGTAGCCGTTGTCGTCCGGGTTCGTCGAGCCGTTGTACAGGCGCAGCCCGTTCGCCAGCGAGCCGCCGCGCGCGATGCAGTCCTTCAGCACGAGCGCGCCGACCTGCAGATTCGCGATCGGCTGCAGCGCCGTGTCGGTGCCGCCGAAATATTCGAACTTGTCGGAATGGACCTTCGACATGACCTGCATCAGGCCCTGCGCGCCGACGCCGCTTTCCGCATACGGATTGAAGCCCGATTCGATCGCCATCACGGCGAGCAGCAGCAGCGGATCGAGGCCGACGTCGCGGCCGGTTTCGAACGCGGCCTTCACGAGCCGGCCGAGCGGTTCCTGCGCGACGTGATAGCGGCGCGACAGATACGTCGCGACGAGCGCCTGTTCGCGGTTCGAGGCCAGCGCACGATCGTCGCGCGCATCGGCCGGCACGCGCTGCGTCGGGATCAGCTTCGCGAGCGCCACCGGCGACGGGCCGCTGCGGGCTACGTCCGATGCGTCGTTCTGCGCGGCGGCCGTGGCTTCCGCCGCGACGTCGAGATCGGCGGCGAGCGCATCGGTCTCCGGACCGTCGTCTTGCGGTTGCGGCTGTGCGCCGGCCGGCGCGAAATTCGGCAGCGGATGGCCGGACAGCAGACGCGCCGGACCGGCCTCGACGGCCGCCGACACGATCGGCATCAGCTTTGCGGCCAGCGTGCCGCGCACGGTCGGCAGCAGCCAGAGCGCCAGCGCGATGGCGACGGCGAAACAGCCGACGACGCTGAACAGATGGTGGCTGACACGCGTCCCGCGACGCAGCATGTCGCGCACGAATTGCGCATGCCGCTCGTTAGGACGCCACGATAACCAAGCGTTCATTCAGATCATCTCCCATGAACATGACTCGTGCGGCTCGCCCGGCTCGCTGGCGAGACAGAAAACGCGCCGCTGAATCACGACGCCGCACGCCTTGGTCGGGACGTACAGGCATCGGGGAAACGGTATAAGTACCGTTTGAGGCCACGGTGTAGAACTGGGCCGGCGCCTTCGCACAGTGGGCGAGGCGGGCATACGCGGTGGCACCCACGCAAAAAACCAGCGTCAGGAGGCGCTGGTCGGGACTACGACTCAAGACCGTCGAACACGCCGTGCAGGTTTCGGCGGACGGTGACGCGCTGCGTCAAGGATCGGTGATTGGCGGCTCGAAGCCTTTACCCTGCAACCAATGTGAGCGGATTCTAGCAGGGTTTTATAGATCGTCAACACTACAAAACCTTCAAATTATAACAAAAAGTAATTTACCGTGACCCTTCAGAACGGAATCGCCCTGCCGTAGGGGGTTTGCGCGCGATCGACTTTTTTCGAGACCGGACGCGCGGACGGCGGGCCGGGTAAAATCGGCGCTCGATTCGGGGCCGCAGCCGGACGCTGCGCCCGCCCACCGTCGCCCGCGTTGCGAGCGGCCCGGACCTTGTTCATGAAATACAAAGACTTACGCGATTTCATCCAGCGCCTCGAGGCGCTCGGCGAACTGCGGCGCGTCACGCAGCCCGTGTCGCCCGTGCTCGAAATGACCGAACTGTGCGATCGCGTGCTGCGGGCCGGCGGCCCGGCCTTGCTGTTCGAGGCGCCGCCCGGCTATGCGTTCCCGGTGCTCGGCAACCTGTTCGGCACGCCGCGGCGCGTCGCGCTCGGCATGGGCGTCGACGCGGGCGACGACGCCGCGCTCGATTCGCTGCGCGATCTCGGCCGGCTGCTGTCCGCGCTGAAGGAACCCGATCCGCCCAGGAGCCTGAAGGACGCCGGCAAGCTGCTGTCGCTCGCGAAGGCCGTCTGGGACATGGCGCCGAAGACGGTTTCGTCGCCGCCGTGCCAGGAAATCGTGTGGGAAGGCGCCGACGTCGATCTGCACAAGCTGCCGATCCAGACCTGCTGGCCCGGCGACGCGGGGCCGCTCGTCACGTGGGGGCTGACCGTCACGCGCGGGCCGAACAAGCCGCGCCAGAACCTCGGCATCTACCGGCAGCAGCTGATCGGCCGCAACAAGCTGATCATGCGCTGGCTCGCGCATCGCGGCGGCGCGCTCGATTTCCGCGAATTCGCGCTGAAGAACCCGGGCAAGCCGTATCCGGTCGCGGTCGTGCTCGGCGCCGATCCGGCGACGACGCTCGGCGCCGTCACGCCCGTGCCCGATTCGTTGTCCGAATACCAGTTCGCCGGGCTGCTGCGCGGCAGCCGCACCGAGCTCGCGAAGTGCCTGACGCCGGGCGTCGATACGCTGCAGGTACCCGCGCGCGCGGAGATCGTGCTCGAAGGCTTCATTTATCCGCAGGACGGCACGCCGGCCCCGGCGCCGGCCGGCGCGCCGCCGCGCCCGGCCGGCCAGGCAGCCGCCGCGTACGAGCATGCGCTCGAAGGCCCGTACGGCGATCACACCGGCTATTACAACGAGCAGGAGTGGTTTCCCGTGTTCACGGTCGAGCGGATCACGATGCGTCGCGACGCGATCTACCACTCGACGTACACCGGCAAACCGCCCGACGAGCCCGCGATCCTCGGCGTCGCGCTGAACGAGGTGTTCGTGCCGCTGCTGCAGAAGCAGTTCGCGGAGATCACCGACTTCTATCTGCCGCCCGAGGGCTGCAGCTATCGGATGGCGATCGTCCAGATGAAGAAGAGCTACGCGGGCCACGCGAAACGCGTGATGTTCGGCGTCTGGAGCTTCCTGCGGCAGTTCATGTATACGAAGTTCATCGTCGTCGTCGACGAGGACGTGAACATCCGCGACTGGAAGGAAGTCATCTGGGCGATCACGACGCGCGTCGATCCGGTGCGCGACACCGTGATGGTCGACAACACGCCGATCGATTATCTCGACTTCGCGTCGCCGGTCGCCGGTCTCGGCTCGAAGATGGGGCTCGACGCGACCAACAAGTGGCCCGGCGAGACGAACCGCGAATGGGGCCGCCCGATCGAGATGGACGCCGCAGTGAAGGCGCGCGTCGATCGGCTGTGGCAGGACATCGGGCTTTGAGCGCAGCCGCCGCACTGGAACGATGATGAATTTCGCCCCCGCTTCGATGCTGTCCGACGGATTTTTCCTGTCGCTGTCGCTGTGTCTCGATATCGGCCTCGTCAACGTCGCGATGCTGTCGCTGACGCTCTCGCACGGCTTCCGGCCGGGCTTCTGGCTCGGCGTCGGGTCGTGCGTCGGCGATCTCGTCTATGCGGCGCTCGCGCTCGCCGGGATGGCCGTGCTGCTGCAGTTCGAGGCGGTGCGCTGGGTCGTCTGGATCGGCGGCGGCGCGGTGCTGCTGTTTCTCACCTGGAAGATGGCGCGCGAAGCGCTGTCGCCGGCCGCGGCGCCCGACCGCGATGCCGACGTCGCGCCGCCCCGAGCCAGCGCGCGGCGCAGCTTCGTGCGCGGGATGCTGCTCGCGATGTCGTCGCCGAGCGCGATCCTCTGGTTCGCGGCGGTCGGCGGCGCGCTGATCGCGAAGGCCGGCGCGACCAGCGCGGCGACTGCTTCCGTCTTTCTGTCGGGCTTCTTCCTCGGCGGGCTCGCGTGGACGCTCTTCATGTGCACGCTCGCGAGCCACGGCCGCAAACGTGCCGGCGCGCGGCTGATGCGCGCTTGCCACGTCGCCTCCGCGCTGCTGTTCGCCTACTTCTCTTATAGCGTGATCGTCGGCGGCTACCGCGATCTGATCGTGCACGCGGCCTGAACGCCGGCCAACACCAACGACGCGCGAAGCGCGATCAACCTGTCGGCTGTTGGCCGTTCGGCCTCACGGCAATCCGCGTCCCTGCCGCCGACCCGCGCCGCCCAATGAAAAACGGCGCATCGCCCCTTGCCGGAGTGAACTGCACCCCAAAAGTTGGACTAGATCCAACCTTTGGGGTGTTTTTCATGACGAAGTACGACGAACGTTTCCGACGTCGGGTGGTTCAGGCATACCTGGCTGGAGAGGCTGGGACCAAGACACTTGCGCATCGTTACGGCGTGGGTAGCACGATGGTCCGACGTTGGGTGGCGAGCTATCGCGAGCATGGGGAAGACGGACTGAGCAAGAAGCACAGCCACTACGACGCGCGATTCAAGCTATCGGTGCTCCAACGGATGTGGCGCGATGAGTTGTCATATGCCCGAGTGGCGGTGGTATTCGGCATTCGCAATGAACGGAGCATCCCGGTTTGGGAGCGCCTGTATCATGAGGGCGGTATAGAAGCCCTGATGCCTCGTCGCCGAGGACGTCCCCCGAAGATGACCACCTTGCCGCCACCGAAGCCTACCGATGATGCCGCGCAGAAAGAGCCGAGCCGCGAGGAACTGCTCAAGGAAATCGTGTATTTGCGCGCGGAGGTGGCATACCTAAAAAAGCTCGATGCGCTGCTGCAATCAAAGAAGCAGACAGCGCCCAGGAAAAAACGCAAATAATACGTGAGCTTAGGCAATGCCATCCGGTAGCCGCGTTACTGAAGGCGGCAGGTCTGGCACGTAGCACGTTCTATTACCAACTCAAGGTATTGGATGCTGGCGATCGGTATGCGGATCTCAAAGTGAAGATCCGGAGCGTGTACGACCACCACAAGGGCCGTTACGGCTATCGGCGAATCACGACAGTGATCCGGCAAGCGGGACACGCGATCAATCACAAGACCGTGCAGCGGTTGATGGGACAACTGCAGTTGAAATCTCTGGTACGCCCGAAGAGATATCGTTCCTGGCGAGGCGAAGTCGGCCGCGTTGCCCCAAATCTACTGCGGCGGCAGTTTGATGCTGAACGCCCGAATCAGAAGTGGGTGACCGACGTGACCGAATTCAATGTAGGGGGCCAAAAGCTCTATCTGTCGCCGGTGATGGACTTGTACAACGGGGAGATCGTCGCTTACCAAATGGATGAGCGCCCGAGCTTCGAGTTGGTCAGCGGCATGTTGAAGAAGGCGGTGGCCAAGCTCGATGATGAAGGACGGCCGTTACTGCATTCGGATCAAGGCTGGCAGTATCAGATGCCCGCCTACCGTCGGTTGTTGAAGCAGCATGCGCTCACCCAGAGCATGTCGCGCAGAGGCAACTGCCTTGATAACGCAGCCATGGAGAGCTTCTTCGGCACGCTGAAATCCGAGTGCTATCGGCTGGCGCGCTTTGCGAACGTGGAGCAGTTGCGAGATGCGTTGAGCCGCTACATTCATTACTACAACCACGAACGCATCAAGCTCAAATTAAACGGGCTGAGTCCCGTGCAATACAGGACTCAGCCCTCGGCCGCTTAGTTTTTACCGTCCAACTTCGTGGGGTCAGTTCAGAGCGGTGCGCCGTTTTGCATCGCGCGGCATCGCCGCGCGCGCATCGGTCAGCGACGCCAGTAGCCGTGATGGCCCCAGCCGCGGTGCCAGTACGGACGGCCGTAGTAGCCGCCGACGACCACGGCCGGCGGTGCGTAATACGCGGGCGCCGGCGCATAGACGACCGGCGGAGGCGGCGGTGCGTAGTACACCGGCGGCGGCGGTGCGTACACCGGATAAGCGGGAGCGACCGGGACACCGATGCCGACCCCGATCGACACGTGAGCCTGCGCGGCGCTCGCGACACCCAGGCCAAGCGCGGCGGCGGCAATGAACGGAATGAGCTTTTTCACTTCGATTCTCCTGCTGGAGCGGTAATTTATGCGCTCCGGTCGGCAACGGCGAACATGCGCGTCGCATGGAAGCAATGTAGCGAAAACCCGCGCCGCGCGTATCGTCCATTTGTTGCAAATTGCAATTCGATGCGCCGCGCACGGCCGCGCCGCGCGGCGCCCGGCCGCCGCCGCACGCCTTGCGCACCGCGCAATTCCGCCCGGCAGGTCGACCCGCGCAGCGACGATCGGTCAGTCTTACCGCGTCGCGAACGGCGTCATCGCGCGCATTCGTAATGAACGATTACAAATTTGAGACGAAATGCCGACGATTCAAGCGGCGCGTGGCGCAATCGATTTGGGGCCGATTCACTGCGCGCGCTCGCGTGTCAGCGGTTCGCGAACGTTCAGCGCGTCTTCGTCAGCCGAATCAGCCGAATCAACCGATCACCGCCGCACGCACACGCTGTCTCGCCCGCGCCTCCCGCACGCCGCGGCCGCCGCCCCATTCCTGCGATACTGGCGGCTGTCCCGTTTTGACGTACCGCTTTCGCCATGTCCCTTCCCGACACGCCCCGCCTCGGCTTCATCGGCGCCGGCCGCCTCGCGCACTGCGTCGCACGGCGCTTCGCGGACGCCGGCTTTCCGGTCGTCGCGATCGCGAGCCGCAGGCCCGAATCGGCCCGCACGCTGGCCGCGCGGATCGACGGATGCCGCGCGCTCGATACGCCGCAAGATGTCGTCGACGCCGCCGACCTGATCTTCCTGACCGTGCCCGACGACCATCTCGCGTCGACCGCCGCCGCGCTGCGCTTCGACGCGTCACGCGCCGCGCAGCAGGCGATCGTCCATTGCAGCGGCGCGTCGGCGATCGAGGTGCTCGATCCGGCCAAACGCCAGCACGTCGCGACGGGCGGCTTCCATCCGTTGTACCTGTTCGGCGGCACCGACGCCGATCTCGCGCGCATCGACGGCTGCTCGGTCACGATCGAAGCCGACGGCGCACTGCACGCGACGCTGCTGCGTCTCGTCGCGGCGCTCGGCTGTCATCCGCTGTCGATTCCGGCCGGCGGCCGCATGCTGTACCACGCGGCCGCGCACTACGCGGCCAGCTTCGCGCTGTGCGGGCTCGCGGAAGCCGTCGAGCTGTGGCGCGGCCTCGGCTTCGACGAGGAAGCCGCGCTGCGCGCGCTGCTGCCGATGCTGGCCGGCACGATCGAGACCGCGCGCGACAAGGGACTCGCGAACGCGCTTGCCGGGCCGGTATCGCGCGGCGACACGGGAATCGTCGAACGTCAGCTCGCGCTGCTCGATGCACGCGGCGGCGACCACGCGACGCTGTATGCGCTGATGACGCGCCGCGCGATCGCGCTGGCCGCGAAGCGCGCCGCGCCGCCTGCGTCGCTGCCGGCGCTCGCCGAGGTCGTCGAGACCGCGCTCGCGCGCGCGGCAGATCGCCCCTCGCCGCCGCAACACGAGGCGTGATAAGGTGTCGGCCGATGCGCCGCCATCCGGCGTTGGCGGCCGCACGCTACTCGACTGTATAAAAAGGATGCCAACGATGTTCGGCGAGATCGCCCGTTTTCTACTCAATACGCTGTTTACGCTGTTCGGCGCCGCGCTGATCCTGCGCGTGTGGATGCAGGCGGTTCGCGTGCCGCCGTACAACCCCGTCACGCAGGCGGTGCTGCAGGCGACCAACTGGCTCGTGCTGCCGCTGCGCCGTGCGATTCCCGGCGTACGCGGGATCGACTGGGCCAGCGTCGTCGCCGCGCTGCTCACCGCGCTCGTCTACGTCGTGCTGATGGTCGCGATGGCCGGCTTCGATCCGGCCGCGGTGATTCCGACCGTCGTCGCCGTCGCGCTGCTCACCGTCGTCAAGTGGGCGCTCAACCTCGTGATCTGGATGACGATCCTGATGGCGCTGCTGTCGTGGCTGAACCCGCGCTCGCCGGCGATGCCGATCCTCTACCAGCTCACGGCGCCGTTCCTGAACCCGCTGCGCCGCGTGATCCCGAACCTCGGCGGCATCGACCTGTCGCCGATCCTGCTGTTCGTGATCGTCCAGGTGCTGATGATGATCGTCACGCGCGCGGCCGTGTCGCTGACGATGTTCGGTATCTGAGCGCGCACGCTACGCCGCCTGGCTCGGCGCCGGCGGCGTAGCCAGCGTGTCGATCACGCCGAAGCGCGCCGGAATCATCGCGTAGCACACGCGCAGCTTCTCGCGCGACAGCCGTTCGAGCAGCCGCTGCGCCTCCTCCTCGGTGACGATGAACTCCACCTCGATCGCGAGCGAGCCTTGCAGTTCGAAGAAGCGATCCTCGTGCAGCACGCGATGCCGGCCGAAACCGGCCATCGCGCGAAACGCGGAGCCGCCCGCGACGCCCATCCGGTTCGCCTCCTCGAGCAGCCATTCCCATAGCGGCTTCCAGTGCAGCCGATGCTGCTCGTGCACGTAAAAGCGCAAGAACACCCTGTCCATCGCTCCCTCCGTCGCCGGCGCGCTCACGTCGCCGCAAGCCACGCACGCGCGGTCCACATCCCGAGCGCGGTCAGCGTGAACGATCCAGTCAAGTGTAGGGCAGCCACCGCAAACGCCCATCCCGATTCGCCCTGCAACGCGTGCGTCATCACTTCGGCCGAAAACGTCGAGAACGTCGTCAGGCCGCCGAGGAAACCCGTGATCACGAACAGCCGCCATTCCGGCGGCAGGCCGACACGCGCCGTGAACACGACGGCCGCAACGCCGATCGCGTAGCCGCCGATCAGGTTCGCAGCCAGCGTGCCGAGCGGCACCGCGGGAAACAGCGCATTGAGCGCGAGGCTCAGGAACCAGCGCAGCAGCGCGCCGAGCCCGGCACCGACGAAGATCGCGACGATCGAATAAAACACGGACGCTCCCGTTCGATGAAGCGGCCGGCGGGCCGCCGCCCCGCGATGGCGAGGCATGCCGGCACGGATCCGCGCGGCGCGCGCATCCGCGGCATTGCCAGCAATGTAGGCGGATTCGCCGCGTGCCGGCAACCGGCGATCGCGGCTATGCGTGTTGCCAGGCCACGTCGAGCGCGTTCAGCGTCGCAAGCGCGCCGCCTTTCAGGCCGATCACGTCCGCACGCCGTGCATGCGCTTCGCGCGCGTTGATGCGGATCACGTCGGCGCCGAGCTGCTCGCTCAGCATGCGCACCGTCGGAATCGCCGTGCCCGCGCCGATCTCGACGACCGCGACGCGCCCCGCTTGCGCGATCCATTGCTGCAGCGCGCGCTCCTGCGCGGCGTAGCGCGCGCCGAGCCAGCCCGCGTCGCCGAACATCAGGATGTTCGGCCGCGCGAGGCCGCCGCAGTGCGGACAGCGCGGCGGCTCGCCGATGAGCCGGCACGCGGCCTCGTCGACGGTCGGGATGAAAGGCGCGGCATCCCACGTGTCGTCCGAGCACGGCCGCAGACACTGCAGCGCATGGATCGACCCGTGAATCTCGACGATGCGCGCCGGATCGAAACCGGCTTTCTGAAACTGTCCGTCGACGTTGCTCGTCAGCACGAAGCCGCCGTTCGGCATCGCGTCGATCCAGCGGCGCAGGATCGCGAAGCCCGCGTGCGGGACCGTCGACCGGTACAGCGCGAGGCGATGGCCATAGAAGCCCCAAGCCAGCTGCGGCCGCGCGCGGAACGCCTGCGGCGACGCGATTTCGTGGAATTCGAAACGCTCGTGGCGCAGCGCCGGATACGCGCGCCAGAAGCCGTCGGTGCCGCGAAAGTCGGGCAGCCCCGAGTCGACGCCGATGCCGGCGCCGGCCGTCACGAGCAATGCGTCGGCGCGCGACAGCGCCGCGACCGCGGACGCGACGAGATCGGCAGACAGCGGCGCGGCGCCGGGCCCGGCGGAATAAGACGAATCGGAAGCGGACATGATGATGAAGCGGCGGACGGATGACGGACGTTGCGCGAGCGCGCGTCGCGATCATACGCCGGTTCGGACGCCGCGACGCACGATGACGCGCATGACGAATCGATGTCAGCATCCCGACAGCCGCCGCTTGCTAACATGACCGCCCCGCGAACCGCCCGATTCCGTCGAACCGATGCCGCCGCCCCCTTCATCTTCTTCCGCCGAGCCTGACGATCGCGCACCGCGCCCCGGCGTCGCCGCGCTGTTTGTCGCGTTCGCCCAGATCGGCCTGACGAGCTTCGGCGGCGGCTTGAGCGGCCGCATCATGCGCGACTTCGTGCACGAACGGCGCTGGCTCGACGAAGAAGCGTTCCTCAACGGTCTTGCACTGTCGCAGGCGCTGCCGGGCGTGAACGTGAAGAACCTCGCGATCTGGATCGGCTACCGGCTTGCCGGATGGCGCGGCGCACTGGCCGGCTTTATCGGAATCATCGTGCCGCCCGCCGTGCTGATCGTGCTGTTCGGCGTCGCGTTCTCGACGCTGACGCGCTTTCCGCTCACGCACGTCGCGCTTGCCGGCGCGGCGGCCGCCGCGATCGGGCTGTCGGTGTCGATGGCGATCACCGCGGTGCGCCGCCTGCCGCGCGGCGTGCTGCCGCTCGCGGTGGCGGCAGCCACCTTCGTCTCGGTCGCCGTGCTGCACTGGCCGCTCGTGTGGACCGTGCTGATCGGCGGTGCGCTCAGCGTCGCATTCGAATACCGCCGCGCAGCAGGCGCGCGCGCGCAAGGAAGCGGCGACCGATGACGGCCGCGTCGCGCTACGCCGCGCTGTTCGGCGTGTTCGCGCCGCTGTCGATCGCGACGATCGGCGGCGGGCAGGCGATCGTCGCCGACATTCAGCGGCAGATCGTCGACGTGCATCACTGGATGACGGCCGCGCAATTCGTCAACGACTTCGCGATCGCGCGAATGGCGCCCGGCCCCGGCTCGCTGCTCGCGACGCTGATCGGCTGGCAGGTCGCCGGCTTCTGGGGCGCGGTGATCGCGACGCTCGCGTTATTCGGGCCGACCGCGTTTCTGATCTACGGCATCGCGCGGCTATGGCGGCGACATCAGGGCGCGCGCTGGCAGATCGCACTCGAAGCGGGGCTGCGGCCGGTGGCGGCGGGGATGATCGCCGCTTCGGTGTGGGTGCTGCTGCAGGCGCTCGACGGCGGCTGGCCGGCACGTGCGATTGCGGTCGCGTCGACGCTGTGCGTGATGTATACGCGTGTGCATGCGCTGCTGCTGATTGCGGCGGGGGCCGCGGCGCTGGTCGGGTTGCGGTTGGTCGGCGTGTGACGACGACGGCAATGACGAGCGCATCGTTTCAATTTCGCAGCAATCGATCGCTTTCGAACACGCGATACGGCGACGGCTTCAGGTTCAGATGCTCGGGATCCGGTAGTCCGTTTCCGAAGAAATCGAGCTCGACGTAACCGGGATGCCCCGGAAACATCGCCGCACAATACGGCTTCGACCGCTTGCGATTCGGCCGGTGAATCGCGGTCGATGAAGTCGGCCTCCAACGCGCTCCCTGGGCCATGGCGGCGCGACGCGATGCTCGACTTGAAACCGTTGCATCCGCAATCGCAGAACGCGGTGATTTCGGCGTGCGCGAATCGAGCGGCGGAGCGCGTCGCGATTCGGGAACGGGCAACGCGCGAGGATAAACGCGATCCAGTGCGCTATGCGATTCGAATCATTTGCAATCGGCCACCTTCACGGTTGCCGCGCGCTGGACGTTCGGATGTCGGGCGGTGCGTGCGCCCCGTCCGCGCTTGCCTTGCGGCGGCGTTTCCCTGTAGAATCGTCAATTCCGCGGGCGTCGTATAATGGCCATTACCTCAGCTTCCCAAGCCCCGGCGCGTTAATAAGAACCACTAATCGTGCGCGTTCTCACGTCGGGCTTTTTGCCGGCCCCACGCAGCTCCACTGTTCATGCTGGGTTCACGGCGATGCCAGTTTTCACGCCAGCGCCAATAGCAAGAAGCTGACGATATAGCGATCGTATATTGCATCAACTCACCGGCGACATCGAATCAGAAACACGGGCCGCCACCGATCGTCGGATCGCAAATTCAGCTCAGCCCCAAAAAATTGCGAGCCACCGGCGGCAACTTGGCTAGTTCGATTCCGAGCCCCTCGCTGTAGATCCTGCGGAGCACCCGCTGCTCCAACTTATCCAACTCGCGCCCCAGATCTTCAACGTTGTGGCACATGTCGTAAGCTGCCAGATATCCGTTTCGCCTCAGCATAAGCGTGTGGCCCAGCTTTGGTAGCGCTATCCCTCGTGTCACGAGTTCTTGTACCGAGCCAAGCTTAAGCAAGTCATCGCGAATCGCTACGATTTGCTCTTGCGTCAGTTCAAGTCGGTAGCTTGACTGGTGGCGAACCAAGCTCACGCCAAGAAATTCGGCAGCCTGATCGGGTTCGTATATCACTGACTTCGAACCGGGCTCAACCGGTGGTACAGTCAATCCGATCGGGGCAAGATGATGCGCGCAGAATTCAGCCACGCCCTCACACTCACCGCGAGATGAGGCAAAGAAAATCAAGTCGTCTGCATACCTGACCGCACGAAGACCCTGCTGCGCAATCGCGCGGTCAAACCCAGCCAGCATGATGTTGGAAAAGAATGGGGATAGCGGCATTCCCTGTCGCACGCCTCGCCCGGCTTTAATGCCGAGTCGATTAATCCTCTTCGCAACGCTCCCCTTCGTCGCGGAAATCTCGCAACCAATTGCCTGCACCAGCAGCGGATGGAGGGAGCGCTCTCGGATGACAGCCTTCAGCGCTCGCTCAAGATGCAACCGACCAATGGAATCAAAAAAAGACGCGATATCTGTCTTGTAGACCCATCCATACTTCGCTCGAATCTCACAAGCGTCGTGAACAGCCTTCTTCACCCCACGATTCGTCACGAAGCCATAGCTGATCTTGTTAGCAAGTCGATCTGCGTAGCGATCCGAAAGGAAATTCAAAAGCGCTCGCTGCACAATGCGATCTTGGACCGTCGGAACGCAGATCAACCGATCCTTTCCTGAAGACTTCGGAATGAGGTGTGGTCGAAGATCGGAAAACTGGAACGCCTTGCGGTGCAAATCGCGAGCCAATCGATTGAGACGAGCCTTTTCGTCAGCACGAAAGTCGTTGATGGAGATGTCATCGACGCCCGTAGTATTGTGGGATCGAGGTGAAGATTTCTTAAATAGAATGCCCCACGCCGCGCGTAGGGCATCAAGTGACAGGGCAGTATGGTACGCGTTTCTAGCCATATCTCAGGTGCTTCGCTGGCGTTGAACATCCTCCCTAGACCAGCGGCTGAAAGCCCCTTCGGCATCCTCGTTGCGGACCGCATCTTTCGATTCGGACCCGCCGCTGATTCCGCCGGTCACGCACACGCGATCGCTCGCATGGGCGCAGGTTGCCGATTGGTAACGTGCAGCGCAACCCGCAGAGATGCCCGTGGGCGCAGCACTTCGACCGAAGCGGCCGCCTCGATGCAAATGCTTCTCATTCCCACCTCCATTACGCTGGTTTTGATTCCGGTGATGCAAGCGATGGCGGCCAGGGCCGCGCCGACCAGCTTCCGGCCGGCGCAACGAGGGCGGTGTTTTGAAGACATGCGCCGCGACGTTGCCGGCGCGCCCGCCTCCCTGCCTCGGGGATGCCCCACACGTTTGTTAATCGCCTTCCCAACAGCTCTAGGGACAGAAAGCGACCCGGTCGCCCCTTCGGCATCCTCGTTGCGGACCGCATCTTGCGATTCGGACCCGCCCCTGATTCCGCCGGTCACGCACACGCGATCGCTCGCATGGGCGCCAGACGGCCGATTGGTAACGTGCAGCGCAACCCGCAGAGATGCCCGTGGGCGCTACCGAACGAAGCTATTGTGCCGGATAGGGTCATCAGCAACAACAACTGGACGGCTTCCTCGTCTATCTCCGTCACGCGATCGCGTGAGGCAACATACGAATTCCAAGTGAATTTGCCCAATTCTCGGTACGCCATCGATTGCCTGCTATACTGTACAAACATACAGCACTTTGTGATGGTTGACGCGCTATCATTCCGTCACCACAAAAAGAACGTGCATGAGGGACCAATGGCCGGGGAACGAAAGCAGGTAACGATTCACTATCGGAAGCTCGACAGGAACGGCGGATTTCCTGCGGGCACGCTGGAACAACACGTTCGCGCAGCAATGGAGGCGAATGTTGACGGCCATCGAGTCCGGGATCGCTTTAGAACCCGTGTCAGGGCTCTGGGCGAAGACAACTACTTTGTGAATACATTCTACGACCGAGCTGCGGATGAAACGCCCCTCGTTTTTGGGGACGTGATTCATTTTACGAAGGGGCATCTACAAGCTCTCTTCACCGTTGCTCAAACTGATGTCGCGGTTGCGCCCGTCCAGCAGATGCCAGCTCCGTCGCTGACAGAGTACGTGCATTCCGAGATGTTTTGGATGATCAAAGGCGATCATGTCTTCGTCATCCAGAGCATGTCGTTGAGAACGGAGGAACTGGAATCTTACTTAGCGTGGCTCCTCAGCGAACTGACCGCGACACTTCCACAACCTGCCCCTCAAATCGTGCTCGCTGCGCGATTCGACGAGCAATTGGTGGGCGGAGATTTGAACGACATTCAAGAGATTGTTGTCGGCGGTGTAGCCGCGCCAGCACACCGCGCAGAGGAATCCGATACACCACCAGCACCGCAGGAACGGGAAATCACCCAGCACGGGGAAGTTGGCACCGCACGCACCACTGGGTGGGCACAAGCCTGGGATATTCTCAAAACGTTGCTGGGAGGCGATGCCAACGTCGATAAGGTCATGCAATCCGTGCCACCGGATGCGGACTTGCGCGTCGAAGTGCATATCGGCTACAAGACGCGCAAGCGTTCTGTCAGCCGAGCTGGCCTGCGCCAACTTGAAACTGGGCTTCGCAATCTTCCGGACAGCCAGTTACAAGTGAAGGCGCGTGGCATGAGTAAATCATCAGACGGTAGTGTACGGCTGCACCACAACGCATCCGTGCAGTTGATCAAAGCTGGCGTGGGAGATAACGTGAAGGTCGGTTCGCTGCTTGACCCTACAGATGTCTTGCGAGCTATGTACGAGGCGTACAACGTCATGTACAACAACGGCAAGATATCGGACGACCCGGGCACCTGACATGAAATGGGCGGCGGGATTATTGTTGCCCCTGATTGCTGCCGCTATAGGTTGGCAGTGGGTGCCGCTCGGCCTTTGGATCGATATGAACCAGGGGCTACTTGCGTTTCTCGGGCTGATCGCCGCTGCCCTAATTCAAGTGATCCCGGTTACTGCCAATTTCTTGCAATCCGACGATCTAACCCCCAATGAGGCCGAGCGTCTTTCCAAAGGATTGCGCAATCAGCAGCACTATTGGCTTGGGCTTCTAGCAAGCGCAATTGTCGCATTTGCGCTGGTTGTGATAGCGAGCGTTTTGAAGGATCGAACCACAATCTCATTACAATCTGGGCGAACGATTAATTTCGCACCAGCTGTCAGCCTACTTCTATCCGCGTCGATAACGTTCGTCGTCGTGAAATTTGCTGGTCTGTTCGGTGGAGTTTTGAGCCTGCATAAGCTACGGGAGGAACTGGTATTAAATGCAGCAAAACGACGTGCTGCAGAGCGAATTGAAGCTGCCCAGAAGTCCATATCATTTCCGAGCAAGATCACTCCGGACGACTACGGCACCATCATTCCCCCCCCACATTAGCGGCAATCTATCCGAGGCCAGCCACTCGGCTCATAAGAGGCTCCCGTAGGAGCCATCTCGGCAGAATCAGCACAGCGCCGACAGTTACTTCTTGCCCATCGGCTCGTGCTTGTCCTTGATCATCTGGTAGTAGGTGCTCGCGCCGGCTTTCGTCAGCTTCACCTCGGCGATGAACTTCTCGATGATGTCCTTCCGGGTCACGTCCTTGACGGTCCGCATCCGTTTGTAGATTTCCGTCGCCAACTCCATCTTCGTCGGCGTAGCCGGTGCCGCCTTCACTGCGGGATCATTTCCCGTCGAACTGGTTGCGGGAATCACCGGCTTTTGGTCAGCAGCAACCGGCTTCCCCGCTTTCTCGTCCTTGCTCGTTGCACCTTGCTTCTGGTCGACCATGACAGCACTCCGTTCGTTGAAAGTGCGTCCAGGGTCCGGCAGACTGCCCTTCAGGGCAACGTCGAGCGCGCCTGTGATCGACACGACGGCGACCATCGCGAAATCCGTCGAGCAACAGCGACAGTTTTCACGTCACCCTCACCCGCATCTCCTCTATCCCCTTGATCTACCGGGAATTTCCGAGCTAGATCATCAGCTTTCTAGGATTCTGCCGTAGGGCCATCCCGGCCAATCCGCGTGCTCGCCATCGCCGACCGCCCCCCCCCTGTTGTGGGGATGAGATTTCTTTCACATCCAACAGAAGGGAACCGCTCTTTAAACGATTAAACAATTTTCTTGTTTTTAGAAAGTTTTTATATAGAAGAAGAGATAGAGAAAATTTTCTGAAAATTGATGAAATCGTTGAATCGTTTGGTGATGTTGTTGCTCGCGCGCCGAGCAAAGGGCCGAGGGCATGGCCGCACGCCCACGAAAGCTGCATAAGTTGAAGAGATAGATTTGTGTGCTCGCCGCCTGTTCCGAGCATGACCTGCGCAAGCCCCGTCGAAATTCTTGCGATGACTCCGGCCGATCCAGGAATGCCCGAGTCGGAAAAATACGGGTTTATACTAGATTGACGCAAAAAAGCGACAACAATCCAGCCTTTTATAGGTGTTTACCCGAGTTTGCCGCGACGAAAAACGCACACCCGAGTCCTGAGGGGTGCCTTGACCGAAAACGTGCATCTCCGACGCGCCAAACGAGCCGAGAAGGCCTGTTACAAATATTGCGCCCCCTCTTCCCCAACCTCGTCGATTTGTAACTACCTTCTAGCCCGCGCATTCGATTTTCTGGATTTCGCAGACTCATACTTCACCCAGATGCGTTTGGCAGTTGTTCGTCTTGTGTAACGCCCTCCGCCTCCGTAAAGTCAGGTCCATCGAATTCCTGCACAGTCACTCGGCAACGAAGCAACGTGCGACGAGGCACACCCTCGCCTTCCGATTTCGATCCGGCAACGTTCAGCGTGAACGGCTTGGCAACCATCTTTAAAAGGAAATTTCATGAACAACGACCACAACACCACTTATGTTAGTGATCCTATGGAAATCGTAAGCCTGTTTATGCAAGAGGGCCTCCTGAAATGGATTGGCCCCGAGGATTGGGTATGCGATCTGCCTCCCGAGTACCCCGTTCGGCCGATCAACTCACACGACGCGCCGCAGCCCCTCTCCAGCCTTAAGATCGGGGACTATATTCACTGCCCCAGGTACCCGATTACGCATAGCCCAACTCCCATCATCGGGATGAACGGGAAACCGTATGGCTTCGTCTGCAACGAATGCAACGCCGTTTGCACGACAACCGACCTTGGCATGCCTTACGACTTGCCTGTCGATAAGGAAGCAATGACGCATGCCTAACTCCTGAGACCGCCTAACAACGACATATCTGACCTGCCTGCTCCCGGGCAAATAACTCTCAACCAACGTTGACTCGTGGCCGGAAGATGGTACTCGCACCATTTCCCGGCCATCTTTTTTGCATTCCTAACTATGAATATAGACCACGTCAAAAAATACTCTGACCTCGCAGCCGAAGGTCTCGCCCCGCTTCCTATCCGCCTGAACGATAAGGTTCCCGCCACGCAGCACGGATTCAAGGACGCGAACATGGACCCCGACAAGCATCGCGCATGGGCGAATGAATGCGCCGACTACAACGTTGCGTACGCGACCGGACCGGCGTCCGGATATGTGCTCGTTGTCGATGTCGATGTGAAGAACGGGGATGCCACCGGCCTCAAGTCGATCAGTCGGCTGGAGAAAGAACATGGCCCACTTCCGCCAACTCGCAAAGTGTTTACGCCATCGGGTGGGTATCACCTCATCTACAGGTATCCAGAGAACCTGAAGGTCCCGAGCAGGATCAACTTCCTGCCTCGCGTCGATGTGAAAGCGGAAGGCGGTTACTGTCTCGCTCCCCCGTCGATCATCAACGACGAGCCCTATTTTTACGACGAACCCGTACTGCCGATCTCTCGTGCCCCTGCGTGGTTGCTTGAACTGCTCTGCTCGACGCAAGGCACGAAACCGCGCAAGCGGAAATCCGCCAAATCGAAATCCGCTACCATCGGGAATCGCAACGAATCTGTCGCGTTCGAGGGGTTCTCTTTGCTCAATGCAGGTTTGAACCCCGACCTGCTGGAGGAGGAACTGCTGGAGTACAACGCCACAAATTGCGACCCGCCACTGTCTGAATCGGAGGTATCCCAGATTGCCGCGAACGTGGCTAGCTCGCACCAGAAGAACAACGATAGCGTCTCTCGTGCAACCGATCTCGGCAATGCGAAACGGATGTCAGAACTGTACAGCGACACACTCCGGTACGTTTCGGAGATGAAGCGCTGGCTCGAAAAATCCCCGTCCGGTGCCTGGCGTTTCATCGATGAACTTCGCGTGCTGCTGCTCGCCCGCGAAATCATTCCGATGATCCACGACGAGATTCGCCGCCTTAATCCAGGCAATCGCCGTGAACTGATGGATCACGCGAAGTACAGCGAAAGCAATAAGGCGCTCAAGGATGCCGTCGAACTGTTCAGGTCCGAACCCGGCATCGCCGTCTCGGCCAGCAACCTCGATGAAGGGGAATGGATGTTCCCCGCGAAGAACGGCCTCGTTGATTTGCGGACCGGCAAGTTCATGCCGATGGACCCCGCGCTGCACATCACGCAGACTGCGGGGGTGAACTTCGATCCGGATGCAACCTGCCCGCGGTGGGAAGCCTTCCTGCTGGAAATCATGAACGGGAACGTCGAGCTTGTGGAGTACCTGCGCCGCGCCATCGGGTATACGCTGACCTGTCAAACCTCGGAACATGCCCTGTTCTTTGCCTTCGGCAGCGGGGCAAACGGGAAGTCGACCTTTCTCAATTTGCTGCGGGCTCTCTTCGGAGATCTCGGAGCACAGGCGAACGGCGACATGTTGCTCGACAAGAACGGCGGGCAAGCTATGTCCTCGAATGCCTCAAGCAGTGAAGTCGCACGCCTCGTCGGGAAACGTCTCGTCGCTATGAGCGAGGTCGAAGAGGGACGCCATTTCAGCGAGAAAACGGTGAAGTGGTATACGGGCGGCGAAGACATTGTCGCTCGCATGCTCTACCAGAATGCGTTCTCGTTCACGCCTCGCTTCAAGCTCTGGCTCGCCGGAAACTACAAGCCAACGATCAAGGGCAACGATCACGGCATCTGGCGTCGCATGAAGCTGATCCCGTTCACGGTTACGATTCCGCCCGAGAAACGTGACCCCGACCTTGAACGCAAGCTGCGTGATGAACTCCCGGGTATCCTGAACTGGGCGCTTGTTGGCTGCCAGCAGTGGCGCGATAACGGCTACAAGCTTAAGGAGCCGGCGATCATCACGAATGAGGTGTCCGAATACCGTGGCGAAATGGACGTTGTCGAAAGCTGGCTGTCGGAATTCACCCGCGACGATCCCGATGGCGAGATCCACTTCGGTGACGCCTATAAGTTCTTCAAGGCGTGGAGCGAGGCAGAATACAATTTCTCCTACTCCCGCAAACGGCTCGGAATGATTTTGCAGGATAAGGGGTACAAGCCCGTTGCTAGGCCTCATCGCGTCTATCAGGGTTTGACGCTGCTCGTTGACCTCCAGTTCAACGAGAACACGGGAGCCTACGTCGGCCATGAGTTCTACGACTACGAACTTGAGCTGCGGAAGCGCGACTGGCAAAGCAAGCTGCTCGCGGGCATGACCGGCGAAGATGTAGGCCCCGATGACAACGAGGGTGAACCCCTCGCCGCATAACCCGTCGTAAGTGATTTCTCCCGAACGGATCGTGCTCGCGCACGCTCCGTTTTTTGCATCTGGCATGGGCGAAAGCTGTTGTCATACCCCATATCAGCCCGGATGGTGTTGCTCATCAATTACATTCCATTAGGAGCAACACATGACACTCATCCGTCGAAACAACAGCAAGAACTGGTACTACCAGTTTCAGATTCAGGGCAAGAAATTCTTCGGCTCCACCGGCACGCCGAACAAGACGAAGGCCGCTCAAGTCGAACGCGAGATGCGCAATCGCGCGCACGCCGAGCAGTACCTCGGGGATGCGCAGCCCATCTCGCTCAAGAATGCGCTGGAACAGTATGTCGAAGCACGGAGCGAAACTTCCTATCACCGGAACATGTGCTCGATCGTTCGGAAGACGCTCGGCTATAAACTTCATCCGCGGACGAAGGCCAAGCTCCCCTGCTATGGCATGTCGCCTGATACGCTGCTGCATGAACTGACGACGCGCGATTTCGATCTTCTCGTCGCGAAGCGCAAGGCCGAAGGCGACAAGCCCGCGACGATCAAGCACGAGATCGGATTGCTACGCGCGACCATCAACGAGATGGCAAAGCTCGGCTTCAAAGTCAGTCGAGATATCGTTTTTCCCGAGCTTAGGACTTCGTATAGGCTTCGATATCTGGATTCTAACGACGAGTCGGCGTTATTGCGCGAACTCGATCCGGAACGGCTTAGAGCGCGTATAAACGCGTCTAAACCGCTAACACCCGAAATGACGCGGAATATGCAGGATAACTACGACATCACGGTTTTCCTGCTCGATACGGGATGTCGCTACTCGGAGGTCGCGAATATTCCGTGGTCGGCGATCAACATCGACGCCAGCACGATCAGCCTCTATCGGAGCAAGGTTCGGAACGAGGATGTGCTGCACATGACATCGCGACTCGAAGCGATCCTACGTCGTCGGTGGGAAGAACGCCGGACTGGGCAGCGATACGTCTTCGAAGACCGCACGGGCAATGAACGCGGCTACAGCACGAAGTCGATCAAGAAGGCAATTGAGCGCGCCGGACTAAATGATCCCACTCTCGTCAAAGAACGCGGCGGGCGCGTTACGCTGCACACGCTCCGTCATACGTTCGCGAGCAAGCTGGTCAAAGCGGGCGTCAGTCTCTATGAGGTGTCGGTGCTGCTCGGTCACAGCGATCCGAAGATGACGCAGCGTTACGCGCACCTCAGCCCGAACGACGCGAGCCGGAAGGCCGTAAAAGTCATCGACTCGCTACTGCTCAATCCCGCATGAATCGTGGGGTGTGCCGCCCTCAACGTGCTCCGAATTTAGGGCACTTTCCATGTCTTATTAAAGGCGTACAAAACCGGGATTCTCGAGGCCGAGGATCCCGGAAGCCGGCATCCGATTACTTGTGGCCATTCCACTCGGGATCGGGATCATCTTCCCATGCTGGTGCCCATTCCCGATTTGCCCATCGGGGATGCGTCAGATCGAACGGTTTGCCGAGCCCGCGACGCGGTAACTGTCGGTTGTAGATGAACCCCGAGACGCCTGTGCCTAACAACCGCACCTGCGCCTCATGTGTGCGATTCACGGACATCGTTTCACTTCTTGGTGCGCCTTTTTCGTTCCGTGGTGGAGCTCGAGGCTCCGTTAGGAGACGCGAGCTCCACCACGCGCCGGTGATGTTCGGCGAGGGTCTTGTCGACGCGCCATTCACGGTGGCGAATTCGTTCTTTCGTTTCGTCGTAGGCACTTTCCACCTCCTCCGCGAGAGGCGTAATTTCGCTTAACTCCGCGATACGATCGATGGGCGTTTTGCCACCAAGTGAGCCGTGCGGGCGCCGCCAGTTATAGTTGAACTGCCACTCCTCAATTCGTTGGTCGATCGCATCCCCGGTCGGTGGATGATCCGACCAGAATTCGTTGAGGTCGGTGAGCTGTGAACGCTCGACCTTGCCGTTGAGGTGTGGCGAACGGGGCGGAATCGGTCGGAATTTGATGCACTCGCTCATCAAGCGCCGCTGCACTGACTCGGCGAAGAACTCACCGCCTCGGTCGGTCTGGATACGCTGAATCGGGAACGGCATCTCCTCAATGACGCGATCAAGAAAAAGCAGCGTATTTCGGGCATTTCTGCGTGGGTAGATCGCCAGTACCCGGAATCGCGAACAGTCGTCGATCGCCGTGTACTGGTACGCACCTCGAGCGATTTTCATCGTGTCCATCTGGACGCGGTCTCCAGGCACCGGCCGGCTATAGCGTTTTGGCTGCGTCGGTCGCCTAGATCGAACCAACGGCTTTACACCCGCCTCGCTCAAGACCTTGTGAATGGTCGCGAGGGATAGCTCTCGTTGCTCGTGCAGTCGCAGTTCATTCTGGATCCGCCGTGCGCCTTTGCGCTCAGCGCGTAATCGGAGGACCGTCGCCCGATCAGCCTCGGAGACCTTCCGGTTTGGGCTGCGCAATGGACGACGGCTTTGAGACTGGAGACCCGCTTCGCCAGCCTCCTGATAGCGACGTAGCCATTTGCGAAGTGTCGGCCGAGATATGCCGCACCGTGCGCACACGAGGCCAGCATTGCCCGTCTCGTGATACATGCGCACCCAACGCAATCGCGCGGCGGTCTCTCGGTCCATCGCTTCATTTTAGTTGAAACGATGTCTATGAATCACACAGTTTAACTTCCTCCTGACTCACGGAACTGTCGTCAGACCAGGCGACGTCCGCGAACGCGGCTTCGAGTGCGGCTTGGAGCTGCTTCAACTGCTCCGGGGTCGGGTTCGAAGGCAGATGCTCAATCTCTTTGCCCTTTACGGCAGCGCCTTCAGTCGCGGACCGGAGCGGCGTGTTTTCCGGCACCAGCGTGCGCGGCAGTTCAGTCTCGTCGACGCCAAGTGCTTCGAGTAGTCCGGCACGAGCATCCTCGGCGGCTTTCAGCGCCGCGTCGTGGCTATCGCTTTTGGGCGGGAGTCCGGTCGATCGCGAAGACGTCGGCGAAGAAGCGGACGAAGACGGGGACGCGGCCGGCGCCGCGCTCCCTCCCACGCGCGGAACGGAGACGCGAAGTGGGGGCCGCGTGCTCGGCTCGGCCGCATCCGCGGATGCGCGACTCGATAAAGGAATGTGTGAGCTTCGCGACGATGACCGGGAAGGCGGAAGCGGTACGTCTTGCGGTTGTTTTTCCGCGTGATGTTGGATTACTTCAGCCGACGTCCTGGCAACGGGAGATTCGGGACGACTGATCGAAGATGACATGGTGACCCCTCTTTCGGTATGACCGACCTATCGATGAAAATTCGTTTGTGCCTTGCGAATGCCGCCGATCGCTCGGAGTGTCATCCGACAGTCGTCTGCAACGCTGAATGGAATTCTCATCGATCGAAAATGTGGGACGGTTGCGATAGCGAAGAACTGACACAGAAGACGAACCCATTATCAGCGCGTCATCGATCTGTTACACCGAGCCGTACATACCCGCTTCAGCTTAAAACCAGCCACTTTTTCGCCCGCGAGCAAGCCGCGGGCGCCGGTTCGACTGCGTCACTCGCCCAGATAGGCGGCACGCACTTTGGGATCGTCGAGCATGTCTTTCGCATTGCCCGACATCGTGATGGCCCCCGAATCCATCACATAGCCGCGATTGGCGGCTTGCAGCGCGAGGCGGGCATTCTGCTCGACGAGCAGCACCGTCAGCCCTTCCTTCGAAATATCGCGCACCACTTCAAAAATCTTCTCGACCATGATCGGCGAGAGGCCCATCGACGGCTCATCGAGCAACAGCAGCTTCGGCCGGCTGATCAGCGCCCGCGCCATCGCCAGCATCTGCTGCTCGCCGCCCGAGAGCGTGCCGGCAAGCTGCTTGGCCCGCTCCTTTAAGCGCGGGAAATAGCCGAACATCCGGTCGACGTCCTTCTGGATGCCCTCCGCATCCGAGCGCAGGTACGCGCCCATCTGCATGTTCTCCAGAATCGACATGCGCGCGAAGATGCCGCGCCCTTCCGGCACCATCGCCAGCCCGCGCTTGAGCAGCTCGTGCGGCGGCACGCCCTTGATCGACTTGCCCTGGTATTCGATGTCTCCCGCCGAGTAGGGCTTTAGGCCCGTGATGGCCTTCATCGTCGTGGTCTTGCCGGCGCCGTTCGCGCCGATCAGCGTGACGAGCTCGCCTTGCGCGACCTCCATGTCCACGCCCTTCACTGCCTGAATGCCGCCGTAATTGACTTGCAGGCCCTTGATCTTCAACATTGCCGTAGCCATCAGTGGACCCCCGCGCCCAGATATGCCTCGATCACCTTCGGGTCCTTCTGCACGTCTTGCGGCAGACCTTCGGCGATCACCTTGCCGTAATCGAGCACCGTCATGCGGTTGCACAAGTGCATCACGAGCTTCACGTCGTGCTCGATCAGCAGGATCGTTCTGCCGTCGTCGCGAATCTTCTCCAGCAGCTTCGTGAGCTCGAGCTTCTCGGTCGCGTTCATCCCCGCGGCCGGCTCGTCGAGCGCGAGCAGCTTCGGGTCGGTGGCCAGCGCCCGTGCGATCTCGAGCCGGCGCTGGTGGCCGTACGAGAGGTTGCGCGCCGTGTAGTCGGCGTACTGCAACACCCCGACGTATTCGAGCAGCTCCATCGCGCGCTCTTTGATTTCGCGCTCTTCCTGCCGCTCGGCCGGCGTCTGGAATACCGCCCCGAAAAGACCGTGCTTGGTACGCACGTGACGGCCCACCATCACGTTTTCGAGCGCGGTCATGCCCCCAAAGAGGCGAATATTCTGGAACGTGCGCGCGATGCCGGCAGCGGCCACCTGATGCACCGCCGTCGGCGTGTAGGGCTTGCCGTCGAGAATGAACTCGCCCGAGTCGGGCGTATAAAGGCCCGTGATCACGTTGAAGAACGTCGTCTTGCCGGCCCCGTTCGGGCCGATCAGACCATAGATCTGGCCTTCCTGGATCTGCAGGCCCACTTCCGAGAGCGCCTGCAGGCCCCCGAAGCGTTTGTTCACGCCCTTGACGGACAAACGAATGCTGTTGCTCACGAAATTCTCTCCGCTCAGGTCTCGCTCAAATTTCGCTCATCTGTCACTCAAGCACGCACCGGCTTTCTGCCGTTTCGCTTGGCCAGTTTCGCGATCTTGTCCTCGTGCTTCGCCGCGGGCCACAGACCCTCCGAGCGGTACAGCATGATGAGCACCATGGCCAGACCGTACAGCAGCTGGCGAATCACCTCGGTATCGATAATCTGATGCCCGAAGATCGCATGCTGCAGCGGACCCATCGTCGAGCGCAGGAACTCGGGAAACACCGCCAGCAGCACGGCGCCCAGAATCACGCCCGGAATATGGCCCATGCCGCCAAGCACCACGCAGGCGAGCACCACCACCGATTCCCAGAACGTGAACGACTCCGGCGAGACGAACCCTTGAAAGCCCGCGAACATGGCGCCCGAAAGCCCGCCGAACGAGGCGCCCATCGCGAAAGCAAGCAGCTTGACGTTACGCGTATTGATGCCCATGGCCTTGGCCGCGATCTCGTCTTCGCGGATCGCCGCCCACGCCCGCCCGATACGCGAATGCTGCAGGCGCGTACATACCCAGATGACGAGCAGCGCACAGAGCACGAACAGGTAGTAATACATGTACACCGACGGGAACTGGAATCCGAAGAGCGTATGCGTTTGCGACAAATTAAAGCCGCCCACGTGCACCGGATCGATGCCGGTGATGCCCTGCGGACCGTTCGTGATGTTCACGGGGCGATCGAGGTTGTTCATGAAGATCCGCACGATCTCCCCGAAGCCGAGCGTCACGATCGCCAGATAGTCGCCGCGCAGCCTGAGCGTCGGCGCGCCAAGCAGCACGCCGAAGAGCGCCGCGAGCGCCATGGCGATCGGCACGATGATGAAGTACGACAGGTGCATGCCGCCCGGCCACATCTGGGCGAACCATTGGAACTGGTTGGCCAGGTGCGGCGAGGTCAAAAGCGCCGCCGTATAGGCGCCCACCGCGTAGAACGCGATATAGCCCAAGTCCAGCAGGCCCGCGAAGCCCACCACCACGTTCAGGCCCAGCGCGAGCATCACGTACAGCATCGCGAAGTCGAGCACGCGCACCCAGTAGTTGCCGCCGGCCGCGCCGATGATGAGCGGCGCGGCAATCACGAACGCCGCCGTCAGTACGCCGACGACGAGCGTCTTCGTCGCGTTTCTCTCGGGGATCAGCGTCGTGGACGGCTCGACCGGTTGAATTAAGGCCATTTCTATGCTCCTTACCCTTACACCCTTTCAGCTTTACACTCGGGCACCCCGAACGCCAAACGCCTTAACGCCCTAATGCCCCAACGTTTTCTACGCGCGGTCCGCGACACGCTCGCCGAGCAAACCCGAGGGCCGGAATACGAGCACGACGATCAGCACGATGAACGCGAACACATCCTGATAGTTGCTGCCGAACACGCCCCCCGTGAGGTTGCCGATATAGCCCGCGCCGAGCTGCTCGATCAGCCCGAGCACGATGCCGCCGACCATTGCGCCGCCCAAGTTGCCGATGCCGCCGAGCACGGCGGCCGTGAACGCCTTGATCCCGGGAATGAAGCCCATATAGAAGTGGATGTTGCCGTACTCCGAAGCGATCATGAGACCGCCCAGCGCCGCCAGCGCCGAACCCAACATGAAAGTCACCGAAATCACGAAATTCGGATTGACGCCCATTAAGCTCGCGACAAGATGACTTTCGGCGATCGCGCGCATCGAACGCCCAAGCTTTGTCTTGTGCACGAGCAGCAGCAGACCGGCCATCATGATGAACGCCACGACGATGATCACGATTTCGGTCATGGAAATGACGACGCCTGGGCCGTTCGCGCCTGCATGGACCAGCGCAATCGGATCCGTCGGGAGCAGCTGCGGAAACGGAAGCGGATTACGCCCCCAGATGATCATGGCGAGCGTCTGAAGCAGAATGGAAACGCCAATCGCCGTGATGAGTGGCGCCAAGCGCGGCGCCCGGCGCAGCGGCCGATAGGCGACGCGCTCGATCGTATAGCCGACCGCCGCACAGGCGGCTGATGCCATCGCGAGCGCAACAAGCAACGTTGGAACGTTGCCGAGATTCGGAAAGTGCCGTTGCAAGACACTGATCGCGGAAAGCGACACCATGGCGCCCACCATCAGCACGTCGGCGTGCGCGAAATTGATGATGGCGATGATTCCATAAACCATCGTGTAGCCCAACGCGATGATTGCGTAGACGCTGCCGAGTACGAGTCCGTTGATCAACTGCTGAAGAAAAATATCCATATCCAGCTCACCAAATGCAACTGTCACGCGTTCGTCGGACGATCATGCGAATTCTCGAGGCGTGCGGCCGCAGCACGCTCTCTTGCGTGGCCAATGGGGTGACCGGCAATGCACGAGGTGTGCGTGAGACGCACGCGAATCGCAAGCGTACCGGCCTGGCTCAACGAGCAAATACCAGTCGATTAGTTCTTTACGAAGTCGAGCAAGGTTTGCTTGCCGCCGACATATTTGTAGATCGAAATCGTCCCGTGGCGCAGATCGCCCTTGGCATCGAATTGGGTCTGGCCGAGCACGCCTTGGTAGTCGGTCGCCGGCATCGCGGCGAGTATCTTGTCGGGGGAAGCGGAGCCGGCGCGCTTCATTGCCTCGACGATGACATACACCGCATCATACGCAAACGGCGAGTTCAGCACCGGGCGCGTGCCAAAGCGCTTCAAGTAGCGTTCCGTGAAAGCGGGTCCCTTCGGCATCTTTTGCAACGGCGAGCCGGCGATCGAGCAGATGACATTGTCCGCCGCTTCGCCCGCAAGCTTCGAGAGATCGTCCGCGCAAAGCCCGTCGCCGGCGAGGATCTTTTGCACCATGCCGAGTTGCTTCGCCTGCTTGGCGAATGGGCCACCCGTCGCATCGAGACCGCCGTACATAATCACGTCTGGCTGCTCGCCCTTGATTTTGGTCAGGATGGCGCGGAAGTCCGTCGCCTTGTCGTTGGTGGCGTCATGCGAAAGCACGACGATACCGTCCTTCTTTGCCTGCTTCTCGAATTCGACGGCAAGACCCTGTCCGTACGCGGTTGCGTCGTCGACGATCGCAACTTTCTTGACCTTGAGCGTCTTCGTCGCGTAGTCGGCGAGTGCCGGTCCTTGCTGCGCGTCCGTTGCCACCACGCGATAGGTGGTTTTGAAGCCCTGCTGCGTATAGGCCGGATTGGTCGCCGAAGGCGACACCTGCACGATGCCTGCGTCGCTGTAAATTTTCGATGCGGGAATCGTCGTACCCGAGTTCATATGGCCGACGACGGCGACAACCTTGTCGTCGACGAGCTTTTGCGCCACTTGGGTGGCCTGGCGGGGATCGCCGGCATCATCCTCGGCGTCGAGCACGAGTTTCACTTTCTGGCCGCCAACGACGAGGCCTTTCTCGTTGATTTCCTCGACCGCCAAACGCGCGCCGTTTTCGGTGTCCTTGCCGAGATAGGATGCCGGACCGGTCAAAGGCGCGACCTCCCCGATCTTGACCGTTTCGTCGGCATAAGCCGCTCCGACCGGCGCCGCGACCAGCGCACCGACCATGCCAACCGTCGCCACGCCGCGACCCAACGTTAAGCTCTTGCTCATTGCTGCACCTCACCAATTGTTCTGGCTTGACCAAAGAAAAGGCGGTCACTGCAGGCGTCCTTCGCGAATAGGAAATCGCATCCGCCACCAAGCCCGTCTCACTCGCTATACCCCGACGATCCAATGGACCGTCCCCGGCGGATCCCGTCCTTCAATCCCGCACGACGCCGTTCCGATGACGGCGGAGACGAATGTATGTGGACACAAACTCACGGCATTGCACCGATCTGCCAGAAAACAGAAGATATGCGACAGCGGTGGCGCGCGGTGGACGGCCGTATAATGTCGACGTCCCGATTTCGCTGTCGCGCATGCGCCCCTCCGACGATCCCCCGTCCAGCACGACTCCAGCGCACGAATTGGTCGAACGGCTGGACTCCCTTTCGACTGCCGCCGAGCCGTCGCAGCGGCGCTCCGGCGCGGAGTTGAACGTCGGAATTCTGCTATGGCCGAGGTTTCCGCTACTGTCGCTGGGCGGTCTTTGCGATGCCTTGCGCCACGCGGCCGATCGCGGCGACCAAAGCCGCCAGCTGCGCTGCGTATGGACGACGATCGGCGCACCCAACAGTACCGTCGAATCCAGTTGCGGGATCGCCGTGCCGGTGCAGTCCGTCTTTCCGGATGTCAAGCAGTTCGACTACATCGTCGCGATCGGCGGATTGCTGCCCCACCTCGATCAGGTCGACAAGCGCTGCTGGGACTATCTGCGCGAAGCGGCGCAAGCCGGCGTTCCGCTCGTAGGGATTTGCACCGGCAGCTTCGTCTTGGCGCGCGCCGGTTTGATGGACGATCGCGTCGCCTGCGTGCATAGCTTCCACTTCGACGACTACCGCAATATGTTCCCCGGTCTGCGCGTGGTGACGCATGCGGACTATCTGATCGATGGGGACCGGGTCACGTGCGCGGGCGGCATATCGGTCATCGAGCTTGCCGCGCGGCTCATCAATCTGCATTGCGGGCCGGACCGCGCGGCAAAGGTCATCCATCAGATGACGGTGAGCCGCCAGGCCGGCTCTTCCTTCGTCGAGCGCCGCCGGGCGCTCGGTTACCTCTCGGTGGACGATGCCACCGTGCGGCACGCGGCGTTGCTGATGGAGGAAAACCTCGAAGCGCCGCTCAATATCGCCGTCATCGCCAAAATGGTCGGCACGAGCGTGCGCCAGTTGGAGCGCGCTTTCATGGCCGAGATGAAGGTGTCGCCAAACGAGTTTTATCGCCGCATGCGTTTGCGGTACGCGCGCTGGATGCTGCTCAATACCTCTCGCAAGGTCACCGATATCGCCTACGATTGCGGCTTTGCGGACTCCGCGCACTTTATTCGCGTCTTTCGCGAGGCGTACGGCGTCACGCCGGGCAAGCTGCGCAGCTCCCGCTCAGGTCCGACAACCGACTGACGCATCGCTTCACGGCGGCTTGCGCTGCTTGCTTTCGTGCTTGCTTTCGCGCTCATTTGGCAGCCCTGTCGCTTCCGTTCTACTTTTTTGCCGATCGGTGCAATCTCACGAGCGCCGCTTGATCGTACATTCCATTCACTCAAAAGATCGGGCGTCGCTCAAGAGGTTTGACGCGCGCTAGCCGCCCAACTGCGTCGTTTGCGATGCATCGCGGCAAAAGACATCGGAAAGCCACATGCAGATCATGGTATTGGGTGCGGGCGTCATCGGCCTCACGAGCGCCTATTATTTGAGCCGCGCCGGGCATCAGGTGATCGTCGTCGACCGCCATGCGGACGTCGCAACCGAGACCAGCTACGGCAACGCGGGCCAGCTCTCGTACAGCTATGTCGCGCCGCTCGCGGGGCCGGGCGTGCTGTCGAAGCTTCCCGTCTGGCTGATGGATAAAGACTCGCCGGTTCGCTTCAGGCCCTCGGCCAATCCCGATCAATGGCGCTGGTGTTTGCAATTCGCGCTGGCTTGCACGCGCAAGCGCAGCAATATCACCACTCGCAGATTGCTTTCCCTGTCGTTTGCCAGCCGAACGCTCATGCACGAGCTGGTGCGGGACGAACCCCTGCTCGACTTCGATTTCCAGCATTCGGGCAAACTCATCTTGCATCGCTCCGCCGCCGCGATGCAATCCGCCGTGGACTTGCTCGAATACCAGCGCTCACTCGGCTGCGAGCAGACGGCGCTCAGCGCGCAAGAATGCGTCGCGCTCGAGCCCGCGCTAGCGGACGTGCGTAAAGAGATTGCCGGCGGCATTTATACCCAAAGCGAAGACACAGCGGACTGCTACCGCTTTTGCCAGAGCCTTGCGGCGATTCTGCGCTCACGCGGCGTGCAGTTTGCGATGAATACGCCGATCGACGAGCTCCGGCTTTCAAAGCGCGGCTACGTCGAGGCTCGCAGTGGCGCAGCCACGCTGCAATCGGAGAACATCATCATCGCGACCGGCACAGGCTCCAGAAGTCTGCTTAAACCGTTGGGGATCGACGTTCCCATCTACCCGCTCAAGGGCTATAGTTTGACCTACCACCTCGGCCGCCACGCCGGGGCGCCGAAGATCAGCGTCACCGATTTCGCGCGCAAGGTCGTCTATGCGCGCCTTGGCGACCGGCTGCGCGTGGCCGGCATGGCGGACCTCGACGGGTACTCATTGAAGCCCGACCCAGCCCGTCTCGCCACACTGCGCGCCGAGACGGCAGCCTTCCTGCCGAAGGTCGCGGCCGATCAGGGCGAAGTCAGAGAGTGGACTGGCCTGCGTCCTGCCACCCCGCACGGCACGCCAATCATTGGGCCCACACCGTATCGCAACCTTTGGCTCAATGTCGGACACGGCGCGCTTGGCTTCACATTGGCGGCGGGATCGGCGGCGCTGCTTACCAACTGGCTCGATCAAAATACCGATTCGGCGCTTTCCAGCGTATTTGCACTCAGTCATTGAGCGGGCCACCTGTGATCGACCGTTCACAGTCCATTCCGATAACATCCATCCGCACCGAATGAGAGACAAACCTAATATCGTAGTGATCGGCACGGGCGGCACCATTGCGGGCCGCGGTGAAAGCGCGGCGAATACCTCCGCCTACGCCTGTTCAATACTGACGATTGACGAGATTCTGTCCGCCATTCCCGAAGCATCGTCGCTCGCGAACCTGAGAGCGGAGCAATTGCTGCAAACCGGCTCCGAAAACTTCAACAACGATCATTTGCTCAAGATCGGCAAGCGGGTATCGGCCGTTCTGAAAGACGACGACGTCGACGGGGTCATCCTGACACACGGCACCGACACGATCGAGGAAACCGCCTACTTCCTGCACCTTACGTTAAACAGCGCAAAGCCCGTAGTCGTCGTCGGATCGATGCGCCCGCCCTCCGCGATGAGTTCCGACGCCTCGCTCAACCTTTACGATGCCATTTCGGTGGCGATTCACCCGGCCTCGCGCGGAAAAGGCACGCTTGTCGTCGCCAACGAAGAGATCCACACCGCGCGCGACGTCATCAAGACAAACAGCTTCAAACTTGAAGCGTTTCGCTCGCCATACGGCGCGCTCGGGTACGTCGTCGAAGGGGAGCCGCGCTACTACCGCGTACCGTCCCGCGACCATACCTTTCTCACTGAATGGTCCATCGACGAGCTCGAGCATCTGCCGAAAGTCGATATCGTCTACGCGTATGGCGCGCTCGGCGAGGAGGTGATCGGTACGGTCGCATCCGATGCGAACGGACTCATTTATGCGGGCACCGGCAACGGCAACGTGGCGGAGCGCATCATCGAGCCGTTGCGAGCGGCGTCGCGCAACGGCCTGCAAGTCGTGCGCGCCTCGCGCACCGGCAACGGAGTCGTGATCCGCAATGGTGCGCAGCCGGACGACGATTACGGTTGGATCGTGGTTGACGACCAAGCGCCGCAAAAAGCCCGCATTCTGCTGATGCTGGCCATGTCAAGCAATCCGCGCGAGCGAAGCGCGCTGCAAGCAGCGTTTTATCGCTACTGAAACACGCGGTCCGGGTGGCGCAATCGGGTTTGCGTCATGGCGCATCAGGTCGTATTTCCAAACCTGGCCATCCGGCGGCCCGCCACATTCGGCGTTCTCAGGATGGAAAACATTATGCATATCATCACCGACGACCAAGTCCATGAGCTCATCACGATGAGCGACGCAATCTCCACGCTGCGACTTGCATTGGCGGAGCAAGGCACCCAACAGGCCAAGATTCAGCCGCGAGTGCGCACGCTCGGCGAAAGCATTTCATTGAGCACCATGGGAGCGATTTTGCCGGGCGCGGGTGTTTGCGGCGCGAAGGTATATTCCACACATAAGGGCATCTTCGACTTCGTCATCCCGTTGTTCTCCACGCAAGACGGGCGGCTGCTCTCGATCATTCATGGCGGCGCGCTAACCGAATACCGTACAGCGGCTGTGACGCGCATCGCATTCGATGCGTTTGGGCGCTCCGATTCAAAAGTGCTGACGGTGTTCGGTACAGGCGTACAGGCAAGATCCCATATTCGCGCGATCGTCGAGCACTCGGCCATCGAGCAGGTACTCATCGTCGGCATAGAACACGTCGCTGAGACCGTCGCGCAGATGCAGGCGCTCTTTCCGCAAGTGCGCTTCGATGCGTCGTCCGCCGAGGCGGCCGTGAAAGCCGCCGACGTCATCGTCACCGCGACGAGAAGCGCCGTGCCGCTCTTCGATGGCGCCGACGTCAAAGCGGGCACATTCGTCGCGGCCATCGGCTCAAGCAAACCGAATGCACGCGAAATCGACGATACGGTGCTTTCTCGCGCCAGCCTCATCGTCGTCGAATCGCTGGAGCAAGCAAAGGCTGAAGCCGGCGATCTGTTGATGGCCGCTGCCGGGGTAATCCATTGGGAAGAGGTGGTCGAGCTTGGCAGCGCGATTGCCAACGGCGACTCTCTTGGGCGCGACGAAGGCGATATCACCGTCTTTAAATCGCTTGGCATAGGGCTCGCCGACGTTGCCCTCGGCGAACTCGTTACGCGACGGGTCATGCAAAAAGCGCAAGCCCTCGCTTGAGAGACAGGCACGCGTCGCGCAAGCCGGCTTTCGCGCCGGAGCCGCGCGAGCCATTCGCCCACTGAGCCATAACTTCGTCCCGTGCGGAGCGAACGCATCGACGAAGCCGAAAATAGGCGTATGTCATTCCGATGACATTGCCAACGAGCGGCACGCAAACGCCATTCGGTTCGGCTTTCAATCGTTCATTTACATGGGAAAAGTCATGTCCGGCACTAACCCTACTATTCTTGTCTCGCGCCCTAGCAGTGATTCGATCAATCTTTTGGCCAGCGATGATGCTGGGCCGGCCACATCGACTGCAAAAGCCGAGCGGCCCGGCCGGCCGGAGGGCACTCCGCCGGGCGCGCTTCTGGCAGTGATGACCCGAGCGCCGAGGTTGGGATCAACCGAATCTCCAGTTGCCCGCCGAGCCTCTCTGAATCCTCCCTCGATCGTCACGCCCCCGGGTCTTGCCCAAGCGCGGCGCTCCCTTGTTTCGGTGGAGGGCAACATCGTTGCTCCGTCTTATGCGGATGCGGGCGACTCCGCCACTGGAGTTGCCCCTGTAACTCAGGACACGCGGACACCGTTAGGTTGATGACACCGCATTACGCCTGAACTCGCGAGGCGAGCGGTATTGCAGGGCTTTATGCGGGTGGCGCTCATTGTAGTGTTCGAACGCGATAGCCAGATGCGAGAGCGCCGTTGGTGCGTCAGGCTTGTCCATATAGGCAACGTAATTGTGCTTCATGGTCTTCACGAACGATTCAGCCATGCCATTGCTCTGCGGCGAACGTACCGGCGTGGTCAGCGGCTCAAGGCCCAGTTCGCGAGCGAAGCTGCGCGTACGGTGGTCGATGTAGGCCGAGCCGTTGTCCGACAGCCATTCGATGGGCTGCGCGGCCCGTGTGGTACCGAAGCGCTGCTCGACGGCGGCCAGCATCACGTCGCGCACCACATCACCGCTATGCCCGCCGGTCGTCGCTGCCCAGCTAATTGCCTCACGGTCGCAGCAGTCCAGCGCAAACGTCACGCGCAGCGGCGTACCATCGTCGCACCGGAACTCGAAGCCGTCGGAGCACCAGCGGGTGTTGCTGCGGTCTACGGCAATGCGACCGTCATGCCGCCGCTTGTCTCGCCGCACTCCGGGGCGGCGCAGCAGCAACTGATGCTCACGCATGACCCGATACACGCGCTTGACGTTGACGCACGGCGCACCGGTCTGCTCCCGACTGCGACGCAACAGCGCCCAGACACGCCTGTAGCCGTAAGTCGGCAGATGCGCTACATGGGTCTGAATTTCCTCGACCAGTCCAGCGTCATTGGTCACGCGGGCACGGCGACCATCGCGCCAGTCAGACAAGCGAGTTCGCTTCACCGCCACGGCAGAGCGCGCCACGCCGAGAACTTCGCAGACCGTCTTCATCGGTCGTCCCCCGGCAGCAAGGGCGAGCGCGCAATCAGGTTTTTTGAACGGCCCCATTCCACGGCTTCTTTCAGGATTTCGACCTCCAGCGTCTTCTTCCCGAGCAGCCGTTGCAATTCCTTGATTTCCTTGATGGCGGCGGCCAGTTCAGATGCCGGCACAACGGTTTCGCCTACCTTCACCGCCGCCAGACTGCCTTCCTGGTATTGCTTGCGCCAGCCGAACACCTGGTTGGCATTGACGCCGTGCCGACGCGCCACGGCCGACACCGATGCTCCCGGCTCAAGTGTCTCCTGCACGATGGCGATTTTCTCTTGCGCCGTGCGCCGACGACGGCGCTCCGGCTCGGTCAGAATTTCGATGCTTTCCACGTAATGACTAGGCTTACTGATAGGCACAAGACTATCCCTCATTTTAAGAGAGTCCTTGTGTCCTCAGATACGTGGGGCCGCTCCAATCAGCATCGAAACAACTCGGGTCGCGAGTTGTGCTCGTACTGCAACGCTGCTGGTTTCCGGAGGGCTACTGTAGATGGCCTTGAAGATCAGATAAGCCCGCCCGCCCTCATACAGGTCGAAGGGTGCGGAAATCGACGGTCGCCCTGTCCGGATGGTCTTGTCTATCGCCCCCCGAAACTTGCTGTCGGCATAGACATCCAGCCCAAGGACCGGAAGAGCAGCCGGCTCCTGCGGCTCCATGAAGGTTATCGGATAGTAGACAGAGCGGGTCGATGCAGGATGCCATTTCCGCTCGCCCCCATATCCGTAATCTTTGATGAAGTACCCGAGCGTGACCTTCTTTCTTGCCCAAGCCTCGAATTTCCCGACGTCAGCCAGCTCCACGCGCGGCTGCAACTCGATCATGTAGATGTGCGGATAGCGCGTCAGCATTTGGTGAGCGTAATCGCTCAAGCCCTTCGACTCCACGCCGGGGAACGTGTGCAGCAGGGAATCGATGCCGGCGAGTACGGCTTCATTCTGGTCGAGCCGCTGGCGAACGATTTCGTAGGTCGTCTCACTCTGGCCCACGAACTCTCTTCGCAGACGGGCAATCTCGGAGGCAACAAGAACACCAATGACGATCGATGCCGCAGCTATCCACCCGGCAAGGGCAACAACAATCACTTTGGCGGAAGGACGGAGATGCCGAATGGAAAGCATCATCAGGATCAGGCACGAAACCAAGGCCAGCCATTGTAAGGGGAAGCCTGCTGCCAGCAACCGATGAAGTGAACACACGGACGGACTTTGACCTAGCTCGCGGAAACGATCATCAGGGAGTAGAGCCAACGGGGCACGCTCCCCATCCAGACGGCAAATTGTAACTTATAGTGCGTGTCCTCATAGAGAGTGGCTTCATAAAGGTCAAATCCATACCCTCCAACGGATGTTCATGGACATCCAACGATGGATTACGACCCGCTCGAATTGTTCGGAAAACGGCTGGTGGAACTGCGAAAGGCGAAAGGCTGGTCGCAGGAAAAACTCGCCCTCGAATCGGGCTTGGCGCGGTCGTATGTCGGCGGGATCGAGCGCGGTCAGAGAAACATCGCGCTCTACAATATCTGCGTCCTAGCCGAAACCTTGAACGTCCCGCCGAGCGATATGCTCGCGTTCGAGTCCGGTCACGGGAAAAATCAGCGTCGCAAGTAGCTTGCTGCGCCTCGGGAATATGCCGACGTCGCCCCTTCGATCCCGCTATCTCCGATCCAACACAACACACGTGGCCGTGTGGTCACACCACCCGCGCGAGAATCCGCCGCTGCGCTTGATACTGAACGTTTTGGGCGTCTCCCTGCAACTCTTCCAAAGCTTTCATCAAAACGTCCTGATACAGCGGTAGCAACGCCTCCAAGCGTTCGGCGATTCCGGCGTCCGCCGCCAGATTGTTCACGAGCCGCTGATACCCATCGAAGCCGAACATTCGGTCGCGAATGGGCTGGAGAACGCACCGGCGATTGTCGTTTTTCTCCTCGGTGATGTCGATATATCCGAGATGCTTGAGGTCGAATGCCGCGCCGATTACCTGCCCCTGGCTGCCGCCGAGAACACAACTCAGTTCGTGCAGGGTCATGCCCGGAAATGCATTGATCAGTCCGAGTGCTCTGGCCGCCATCGGCGTCATCTGCAACGCGCTCGCGAGCGCCGACGCTCGACATCCCTCATAGGCGGTCATGAAGGCGTGAAACCGGGAAAGAGGATCGTTCGTGGTCATAGGTCGTTGATTTTTCTGAATTGGCCCTTGCCCGACGGCGTTCGCTGTTATCCCCGACCGCTCAGGCATTTCCGCACGATACGGCAAAGTCGCCTCGAATTCAACCATATTGGAATATTACATTCCACTATGGTTGTTCATCACTACCGGAATGAAGACGACCATATCGGCCTATGACTACCCGCCCTACCTCGCCCACCGACGATGCCGAAGACGCGCTGCTTGCTGCTCGTGTCGGGACCGCCATTGCCGAACAACGGCGCGCACGCGGTCTGACTCAGGCCAAGCTTGCGGAGATGATCGATCTGGAACAGGAGGCGATTAGTCGATGGGAGCGCGGTACGAGGATGCCGACCTTGCATCGGCTCCAGCAGCTCAGCGACGCGCTGGACTGCTCGGTCGACCAGTTATTGCAACGTGGATCGAAGCGGCCGGACGACCAACTGGCGATGATTGCGAATGCGCTCAATGGATTGGATAGCGACGAGCGGGAACTCGTCGTGAATTTTGTTCAGCAATTCGCTGGCATGCTCAAGGCCAAGCATCCAGCAAAGAGCAAGCGGCACAAGTAGCGATCAGGACTCGATGCGATGGCCGACGTACTCAGCCCATGCCAAGTCAATCAGCGATGGAGGAACATCGCTCATCTCGAATCCCGGAATGTCTTCGAGCGACATCAACAGACGTTCGATGAAGCTGGTCCATGGGAGATTGCCTCCGAAGCTGTCCCGGACCAATGCAACCAGATCGCGAATCTGCGCGATGGTAAGTGACGGGTAGTCCTTATGGTGTTGGCTATCATTCATGCGCCGATTATCCCGGCGACACCCCGATTCCAGCTACGATGTGGTATAAGGTTGAATATCAAGCTGACAACTTAACGGGGACTTCACAATGAGATTCACCTCTAAGGCGGCGAGCGCCCTCTTGCTTGCAGTTTCTCCGGCACTCTCCTACGCGCAAAACTCGGTCAGCCCCGAAGATGAAAAAGCGATAAAGCAAGCCATCATTCACGAATTAACTGACCCAGATAGCGCAAAATTCCGCGAAATACGGATTAGCGCAGACGGTAATACTGCATGCGGCTACGTAAATGCAAAAAATAAGTTTGGCGGATATACTGGCTTCAAGATATTTCAGGGCGCCATCATCAGAACTCCAAACTACCCTACGCGCTTTGCACCCATCTCAATTTCAAATAGCGAAATCGAGGAACAAGCGAACCTCATCGTATGTCACAAGAATGGCGTACTCCGATAGCACGAAACATCGTCAACTCGGGCGAGAACAATCATGGCGGTCACGATGTATTTTGACAAGACTGTTTTGGATCAAAGCGGCAAAACCTCAATGGACGTCGAATTTGGCCGCTTCTCGTTCTACCCCGAGGACAGCATCTACCTAGCCATAGATGGAAAGACTGTAATTACGGATCACGCAACTGCAAAACGATTCGTTGATGCAGCCGTGGCGGTTGGCAGCTATCACGGCTTTGCGGCTTGATCGACACGCCAGTTTAGAATTGACACACAAAGCAATTCGACTCGATATATTGGGCTGCTGGGGCCAAGCCAATGACAAGCAAGCTTGAAGATGAACAAAGATTTTTACGCAAGCTGTGCTCACAAAACCGCTTTTATCTTGTCTGGCGCGGCGAGATGGCATGCGAAAAATGCTTTTACAACTGGCGATCAAGAAGGTCGTCTCCTCCCGCCCGCTGCCCAAGATGTAACTCGAAAGAACTGCGTGCAGTGAAAGAGAAAGAGTTCTATTGAGACGGAGTCGCAGCATGGGTTTCTTTAAGTCCAACGCCTGAAGAAGGAGAAGTTGCTCGCTAAGCACTACCAGCGAGTATCTCCCGAATAGTCGCGACAACATCAGGTCTCTCGCCTCTGCGAGACTCGCGACGTTTAACGCACCTTGCTCGCCTTTCCGAGATCCGCCATGATCGTCTGTACGTCGTTCGCATATCTCTCGATAGGCCACAACTCGAACGCAGCCGAGCCGTGTTCGTCAATCAACGAGTATGCGAGCAGGCACATTGGTCGATCGAACAAAGAGTCGCTACCAACACGGCCGGCGATCTTCTTCGCCAGAGCAGGCAGAGTAACGAGCTCGCGCAATTTTTCTCGATTCGTTTGCGTTAGCCAGTCGCGATATTTGCTCAACACCGTCATTGTATCGTCGTCACT
The DNA here is from genome assembly GCF_000959525.1 of Burkholderia multivorans ATCC BAA-247. NCBI lineage: Bacteria > Pseudomonadati > Pseudomonadota > Betaproteobacteria > Burkholderiales > Burkholderiaceae > Burkholderia > Burkholderia multivorans. The sequence goes on along the minus strand of NZ_CP009832.1, from coordinate 1,066,188 downwards.
AGCTGACACATCGCGATACCCCGTGACTTGCGCATAGACATCAGGCAAGAACCGAAGCCATTCTTCACGCTCCGTATTCACCTGATTTAACTCTTCAAGCGCCTCACAGAACATGCTGTCCGTCGTTTCCATCAGCGCCATGCACCGAGCAACTAGTCGCTTCGTGGACGATGGCACTACGCCCGCTGGCTTGTAAATGTTGTCATGCACAAGTTCCGCATATGCATGCTGCAACAACGTTCGCACTTGGACTTCGCACGCAAGATCCGCTGGCACTTCAACCTCGTTGAGTACCAGCTTGCTCTTATTTCTTGCGAGATAATGGACCGACTGATAGTCGAAGACCATTGGCTCCTGGCTGATTTCGAATGACGGGTCCCGCTCCCTGCTAAGCGTCCAGTCTGTGCAGTGAGCCAAAGCCTCCTGTAGTATGTCGATGTCCGTGCGCACTAAAACGATGAAGCGTGCCCCCACTAGATCCGTGATCTGCCTGCCGGGATCTGTGTATCCTTTCCTGTCGATTTTCTCAAAAGCGGACTTGGCACTCTTCACACGATAGGTCGGCTCCACCTTGAAGAAGGATCCATACCTATGCTCTCCGATTTCGCCTCGCACCCGATTAGTGACTCGCTGGACGACAAATTTCCCCCACTCCTCAAGTGCGGGAGATAGATCGCCAAGCCACTTATCGACTTCGTCTTGGGTCATTCCTGTGACTGAAGTGTGCCGTTAATGGTAACTGTAGTTACCCCATCAACAGACGTGTCGATAGAAACAAGCTCCTTCAGTTTGTCAGGTGGCGTAGAAATCACTACGTCCCCCGAAAAAACCATTCGCTGTCGCCGTTTAAGCTTCGCTTTGATGTACTCCGTGTTCTTGGATACTGCATGCACCGGAAAGTTGGCACGCTCCATGAAATCGCAATACTCGTCACGTGTAGCTCGCTCAAAGTGTTCATCCCCAAAGTCGGCCACGCTGAGGGTCTGTTTGTTGCTCCGGAGCTCTGAACGCAACGCATCGACAAGATCCATACGGTCCTCTGGCTCGAAGCCGCGAGAGTTAATGAACTCGATGGTACGTTCGTAGAAGTCCTGTGTCAGACGCTTGTCTGAGGCAGCGATGTCAGCGCCCATGAACCCGCTGTAGAAATACAGCGCAGCGCTTCTTGTCTCGGTCCCCGTCATCAAGTGGTCGAAAAGATGCATCACGAAATGCTCCCGCTGGTACGGCTGAGCACGTCCCGCATTCCCGCCGATCTGTTGCACGTAGCCAATCTTATACAGACGCTGACTGTCAGTAAGAAAGATATTCGTCAGGTAGTCAATCTGAGTCTGCCGACCGTGTCTAGTCTCACCCAACCCATCTTGCATTTCTGCTTTGATGACTGCCATAAATCGGCGTTGCACTCTGCCCACGACGCCCGAAACAACAATAAGCTTGCTCGGCGGCAAATCCCGCGTGACCTGCGCAGCAGCCAAGTCATGCGCCATCTGGCGACTCAGCGCCATGAATTGACCTTCGTCAGCATGCATAGCATCGGCAGCATTCTGAAAAAAGCTGCCCGGACCCGCGTCTCTTATATCGACCTCGATACCGTGCGACCGATGCCCGAGTGCCTGCACAATCCGTCGCGTAAACATATCCATCGCTCCCGGCGGCAAGTGCAGCAAGTCGTCAGCGTAATTTGGCTCGACGACGTTTCTGTCCGCATCCCGTTGATTGATGTGATGAACAACCAGTCGCTCTATGACGAGCAAATCCAACGTCAGCATGGTCCCTCAGCGTGTAGTTATTACTAGCGCGCCGAGTGTGACACATTCCTGCCGGCTGAGGAAAGTTCCCGGCACAAACACTGTACATCTACACAGTATTCCATTGCGCGGGTAGACGCTACCCGTCGAACGGACGATGCCAGGAGGAACAGCGAGAGCGATACCAGTTTCGACGCCACCACCCAAAACCGCCCGCTTGCCATCCCCACGCCAAACCCTGTAGAATCGCCAGTTCTGCGGGCGTCGTATAATGGCCATTACCTCAGCTTCCCAAGCTGATGACGTGGGTTCGATTCCCATCGCCCGCTCCACTGCATCTTTCTGCGGAGGTCCGCTGAAATCCAAGAGAGTTTGCAAGTCGTTGTCACGCAACGGTTTTTTTCTCTCTTTGATGTTCTGCTGTCGTCCACGGAAATCCGCCTGAAGCCAGGACTTTTATGTCCATGATTGTGTCCATTTTTGCGGGCACGACCGCTTCCGGATTGTTTGTAGAGGCGCGCAGGTGATGTGACCAGCATCGAGTTCCTGACTCACGTTCAGGAGCTAGAAGCATGGCACTTTCCGACCTGGCCGTTCGACGCGCCAAAGCCACCGGCAAGGACTACACCCTCCCCGACACGTTGGGCCTCTCCCTCGCTGTTGCAGCGACGGGAGGTAAGACTTGGCACTTCCGCTACTACTGGCTCAAGGAGCCCAAGCGGATGTCGTTCGGCACCTATCCCGAGGTATCGCTGCTCGAAGCCCGCGCGCTGCGCGACGAGGCGCGCGCCTTGGTCGCCAAGGGCATCAATCCCCGTGTTCACCGCAAGCAGAAGCGCGCCGCGGTCAAGCTCGCCGGCGAGCACACCTTCGAGGTCATCTACAGGAAGTGGTTTGCCCATCGCGCGCTCAGCCTCAAGAAGGGCCGGCAGACCACGCACTCCATCCTCCCGCGCGTCTTCGACAAGGATGTACTGCCCTACCTGGGCAAGCGCTCGATCTACGAGATCAAGCGCTCCGACCTCTTGGACGTGATCGCCAAGATCGAGAAGCGCAAGGCGCTCTCCGTTGCCGAGAAGGTCAGGACGTGGTTGAACCACTTGTTCCGCTACGCGCTGGTGATCGTGCCGGGGCTGGAGCAAAACCCGGCGTCCGACCTCGATGTGGTCGCCGTGCCGTTGCCGCCCGTGAACCACAACCCGTTCCTGCGCATGGAGGATCTGCCGAAGCTGTTGCAGCGGCTGCGCAAGTACCGCGGCAGGCTGCGCACCCAGCTTGGATTGCGGCTGCTGTGCCTGACCGGCGTGCGCACGGGCGAGTTGCGGCTGGCGACGCCCGATCAGTTCGACCTCGACAAGGGGTTGTGGATCATCCCGCCCGACGTCGTGAAGCAGTTGCAGGTGGACATGCGCAGGAAGCGCCAGCGGCCGCAGGACATTCCACCGTACATCGTGCCGCTGTCGGTGCAGGCCATCGAGATCGTCCGGCACATGCTGGAGGAGTTCAAGCCGGCCCAGCGCTATCTGCTCCGGCACGACAACGACCTGAAGAAGCGCATGAGCGAGAACACGCTCAACGGCGCGCTCAAGCGCATGGGCTACCGTGACCTGCTGACGGGGCACGGCATCCGGGCCACGATGTCCACCGCGCTCAACGAGTTCGGCTATCCGAAAGCCTGGGTGGACGCGCAACTCTCCCACGTCGATCCCAACAAGGTCAGCAGCACGTACAACCACGCCGAGTACGTGGAGCAGCGCCGCCGCATGATGCAGGATTGGGCCGACCGCCTCGACCTCTTTGAGCAGAACATGGTCGAAGCGGCGAGCATGCCGCTCACCATTCACCTGGAAGGCGTGCCCGCCATCGGGGGCGATCCCGCTGACAGCGCACCGCCCAGGGCGGCGACGACGCCGATCCTGCTCGTGACCAAGCCTGGCGATGCGATGCCGCTGGTGTCAGCCGCGGCGCAGCGGCTGCCGGCGGTCACGGCGCCGCGCTCGGTGATGGAGCAGCCACTGTCCGACGTTCAACGCAAGCGGATGGAACTCGTCGATGTTTTCGAGTCGCCGCACAACCTTCCGGTCGTCGAGTTCGCCAAGATGGCGGGCAAGTCGCGCCGGTGGATCAGCTACGAGATCAAGGCGGGCAACCTGCTGGCACTGAACCTGGGCAACCGCGGCCAGCGGGTGCCGGACTGGCACCTCGACCCGCTCAAACACGAGCTGGTCCAGTCCGTCATGAAGCTGAGCCGGGGCGCGGACCCTTGGCAGATTTACCACGCGCTGCTGCAGCCGCGTGCGATGCTGCGCGGCCGCTCGGCCCTGGAGGGCGCCACCGCCAACAATCTCGACAAGATCATCATGGCCGTGGTCACGAGCGTGAAGGCCAGCGAGTGGGATCAGGAGAAGGTGGTGGGGTTCGCATAGTAGCCTTGCGCTGCGCCCCTCATCAGGACACGGAACGGGCGCGGCGCGCGAATCGCTCCTGGGGCTCGGTCAAGGACGTGCAGGGACGCAGCAGATAGGCCATCACGATGGCCGGTGAGCCGGCCAGCGGCCGCGCGGCGATGCCTCGGCACAGGTAGCTGGCCAGCCTTGCGACAGGGGCAAAGGCGATGCCGTAGCCCGCTGCAACGAGCGTCATGGCCATGTCGAAGGTGCTGACCACCTGCTCGCGGCCCCGCAGTTCGTCCTCGAACAGGCGCTGCGCCACCGCGTGCCACGGCTCGTCGGCCGTTGACTGCGCGCAGATCAACGGCTGCTTGAGCAGTTCTTGGCGAGGCACTTCACGGTAAGACAGCAGGTGCGAGCGCTTGGCGACGGCGACCGCCAGCGTGTCATGCCACAACGGTTCGCACACCCAGCCCGGCCACTCCCAGGCGGCTGTGGACAGGGCTAGGTCAAAGTTATCGTGCGGCAGTTCCTGCGCCTGCGCCGTGACACTGCATCCGATCAAAGCAGTGGCGGTCTCTGGCTCTTCGGCGCGCTGTAACGCCAGCAAGTCGGCAAGCGGTGAAGGCACCCACTCGCCGAGCACAGCCACCCGGATTTCAGTGGAGGCATCGCTCGATTTCACGTCCAGTTCCCCCAGGCAGTGAACTCGCGGCGACCGATGAAGTCGCTTCTCGTGAGTTAAGTTTAACGTGGTTTATATCGTGTCAATCCTCGACGCTTTTGGCAATGCAAAAGCGTTCGATTCAGAGAGGCCGGCCCACCGGCACAACAACCTACGAAGCGGAACCAGCCATCGCGTTTGGGGCCTCCGTGCGCGAAGAAAGAACCAGTCAAGGCATCGCCCAGGAAACGCTGGCCCATCTGTCAGGAATCGAGCGTTCGCACATGGGAAAGATCGAGCGTGGCGAGCATGTCCCCACGCTCCCCCTCATTCTCAAAATCGCCCGTGCGCTGAAATGCAGTTCTGCCCACTTGATGGCGCTGACTGAAGCCAAGCTGGGAGAGACGGCTCCGCCCAAGTCTGCGGACTGAAGCCGGCCCGCGCCGTGGCCCCTTGTCTACCCCTGTTCGTTGTCGTTCTTATTACCGGCGGCTGAATTTTCGCGCTTTACGGCCTCGGTGAGGAGGCGCAGGTATGGATTGTCCGGAGGCATTTCCTGGAACAGCGCTTCGGGAGCGCTCAGCAGGTAGCCGTGCAGTCGCCTGGATTTGCGCGGCCCCGTGACTTCGCAGGTCCAGATGTTCAGCCCGCTGGCTTGCTTGCGGTGCAGACTCAGTTTCTCAAAACGCTTCTGCACCCACTGCCATCCCTCCAGGTTCTCCGGTTTCGCCAGTGCGGCGATTTGCAGATGTTCCTGCGCGTAGCGCTGGAAGACGCCGGGGCTCACCAGGTAGGCCGTTCCCGCGACGCTGTGCACTAGGGCTTTGGCGTCGTTGATGATGAGCTTGTGCGTCTGGATGCCCTGACGCAGCCAGGCCATGAAATGCTCGCCGGAAGGCTCCGGCCGATCCCGAGTTGGCGCGGGGCTCACCTGCGGCAGCACCGTAGGCGACGGTGGCGAGGCCGGCTCGGGGTCGCTCGGGGGCTCCGGTGCTACGGGTGGGGCCGTGTCACTCAGCAGATCGAGCAGCGCAGCCACGCCGTTGCCGGCGGGCACGGGCGCGGTCGGCGCGGTGCTCGGTGGCACGGTATCGGCGCTTTCCAGGCCCGGCGCTTCGGCTGCCGGTGCCTGTGGCGTCAGCGCCCCTTGTTCCTCGTCGGCCTGCACGCGACCCGCGAACGGTGCCGGCCGGTCTGCCGCATCCCAGACCATGGCCGGAGACAGCTTCAGAAAGGTGAAGCTGTGCGACCAGCCGGCATCGCTGGTGACGGTGGCCTTCCAGATCGCCTTGCCGTCCGGCGTGGCCAAGGCGATGCCGTGATCCTGCAGCACGTTGAACACCGCCGTGTTGCTGGCCGGGATGCCGTCGATGCCCTGCGACAGCAGATGCGCGCGCAGCTTGTCCGAGACGGTCTTGCTCACCAGCCAGAGCGCGTCCTGGGTCAGCCAGCCATCCGAGGCCTGGGGCTGGTTCAGCTTGAACTCTTCCTTCAGGAGGTAGCGCAGGCCATCGAGCAGCTTGCGCTGCAGTGCGTGCCGGGGCGCTGCCAGGGCCTTGCTCGGATCGCCGCCGAGTTCCTGGGCGACCGATGCCTGGTCCGCCTGCACGACCAGTTCGCCGAGCATGCCGGCGTGCTCGTACTGGCCGGCCAGCACGTACAGCAGCGCGGCCCAGAGGTCGGGATAGCCGGCGAGCCAGTCGAAGATGCCCGGATCGAGCAGCCGGGCGTAGAGCAGCCCGGTGGCGGCGCTGTGCAGCCGGTATTCGCGCTCCCTGCGGTAGCGGAAGCGGTACGGCCGCCGCAGCGGACCGTGCCAGGGGTGCCAGACCGTGCCGTCTGCGTACTCGACGTGCAGGTCGACCGCGATCTTGCCGATGTCGTGCAGCAGCGCCGCGTAGGCGGTGCCGGCCGTCCAGGCCTCGGCCTGGGCGGCTTGCGCCTCCGGCGTGGCGCCGGCGGGCAGCAGATGCGACTGCCGCAGCTTGAGCGCGTAGGCGACGATCTCCAGGCCGTGGTCCAGCATGCCGCCCGGATAGGCGTGGTGATGGGCCTCCGACGCGGGGAATTGCTGGACCAACTCGGCGTAGCGTTCCAGCGGGGCGAGGTACAGCGTGGCGAACTGCCGGCGCGAGAGCGAGGTGCGCTGCCAGATGTGTTCCAGCAGCTTCTGCCGGCGGGGTGTCGCCAGCAGCGATGCGGCCGGCTCCGGCCGCATCAGCCCTTTGCCGGGCTCGGCGGAAGGTTTGGGCGTCGGCGCACTGGCGGCGGGCGGCACCCGTTTGCGTTGGAACAGCGAGAGCATGGCGAACCCCGGACGGCGGGCCGGTCGGGAGAGCCTTTTGGCCTTTTTGGGTAGGGCCTTTCCCCTTGGCCCCATTCCCTTGCCCCTTCCCCAGCCCTTTGGCCTTTACGGAAACCTTTGGATATAGGGCAACGACGCCTGCCAGACCACAACCAATGCGGGTTTGGCCCAAGTCGGATTGATACGGGAAGGCTGGCTGTGCCGCTCCTACGATGGAGCCGTTTCATCGACCGGACGGAGCACCATGCACACCCAGATTGACAAGGTAAGGAAATTTCCTTACCATTCAGGCATTGCCATCAGGAGTGCCGCCATGCCCGAAATCCACGAAGTCGCGACACTGACCTCCAAGGGTCAGATCACGCTGCCCAAGTCCATCCGGCAGGCGCTGGGCGTGGACACCGGCGGCAAGGTGGCGTTCGACCTGCGCGGCGGCGAAGTCGTCGTGACCCGCGCCGACGCCGACCATGAAGACCCGGCCATCGGCGCTTTCCTGGGGCTGCTGGAAGCGGACATCCGGGCCGGGCGACACGTCCAGTCCCTGCCGGACGATCTGGCGCGGGCCATGCTGGCCAACGCGCACCACGCGGTGAACCTCGATGAAGACATCGAAGGCGAAGTGGCGCTCTGATGCAGCGGCACGGTTGGACGCTGCTGTTTCACGAGGGCGTGATCGAGCAGTTGCGCAAGCTGCACGCGGCCGCGGAACGGGCCGAACAGAACGACCCGCAGGGGTTCGAGAGCAACGGCAACGTCAAGCTGTTCCGGGCGTTGAGCCAGTTGATCATGGATGCCGTGCCGAGCGATCCCGCGCGCGACGAATTCCGCCAGGGCAACACCTTGGGGCCGGCCTACCGGCACTGGCGGCGCGCGAAGATCGGGCGGCGGTTCCGGCTGTTCTTCCGCTACGACTCCAAGGCCAAGGCGATCGTGTTCGCCTGGGTCAACGACGAGCAGACCTTGCGGTCGGCGGGCAGCAAGTCCGATCCCTATGCGGTGTTCGAGAAGATGTTGGGCCGCGGCAACCCGCCGGACGATTGGGCGGCGCTGGTGGCCGCAAGCAAGGCCGACTGGCGAGCAACGGACAAAGGCTAGGCCGCGGTTGAAGAACTGCACAGGATTCAATCGCGATATGGACAGGGATCACAGCCACACGACAGGATGAACATGAGGTAGCCACCATGAAGACCGCCGCACAGACCACCTTCGCAGAACGCCTCGGCCGGACACTGGGCCGGGCGTGGCGAAGCTGCGCGCGTCTGGATCGGCGGGCGCAGGGCTGGCTGCTCGCGCGGGGATGGGCGCCTGGCATTGCCAAGGCCGCGCTGCTGGCCGTCAAGCTCGCTGCGATCGGTGTCCTGCTCTACACCGCGTTCTGGCTGGCGCTGTTGCTTGCGTTCGCGCTGGTCGGCGCCTGGGTAGTCCGCAACGACGATGGGAGCTACGACGAGGAACACAAGCCGGAATGGCGATACGGCCCTGCCGGGTACGGCCTCTACACCCATGACGACTACCGGATCGACCCCCACGATCCAGAAGACGAGCAAGCCTAGAGGCGTTACTTCGCTGCTTTCATAGCGACACCCGCACCCCTGCCGCCAGCAGCTTGGGCGTCCCTGGTTCCTGCCGCCAGCCCTTGAATTGCCGTTCCGGCGCGCACGCCTACCCAGCCCAGCGCAGCCACCCAGAAGGTAGGCAGCACGATGAACATCGTCGCCATGACGAAGTTCAGCAGCATGTCTCCGAAGGCGTTGTTCAGGCCGATCAGCGGATCGAAGTTGCTGTGCGGCCGGTTCGCGCCGAACCCCCAGCCATAGAGCGCGTCGAGGATCGTGCTGTCCAGCCAGCGCGCGAGCTGGAACCAGAAGTCCACGAAGAACAGCGCGAACTGCACGCAGCTCACCGCGACCAGCGCCTTCAGCTCATAGGTGCCGAAGACCAGCACCAGCGGGATGCAGATCACCAGCGCCATCTTGAGCAGCGACAGCACCATCGGCAGCGCCTGGCGCACCACGTCCATCGCCGGGAAGAAGCCCAGCGAGCCCATGGTCAGCCCGAGGTCGCCGGCGCCGCGCGTCACGACGTTGGGCAGCGTCTTCTCGATCTGCCCGCCGTAGTCGGTGTAGACCGAGCCCTGGTTCATCTTCTGCTGCCGCGGCGAGACCACGGCGCGGATCACCGAGTCGTTTACCTCGCTCTGCGACAGGAAGCCCGCCCAGCGGCCGATGCGCGTCAGCAGGTCGGGATCGACCTGGGCCAGCAGGCGCGCGCGCAGGCCGCTGCCGCCGTCCGACCACCACTGCCGGCACGTGGGGTAGCCCCCGCCGCTATCCACCTGGGCCAGCCCTGCATCGCGCGTCGCGTCGTAGGGCCAAGCCGTGCGTGGCGTGTTGGAGTGGTAGGTGTCGTAGAAGCCCGCGTTGTTCAGGAAGTAGCTCGAACCGATCCAGGTCACGTCGTTCATCTGCTCGTCGGAGAGCGTGGGCCGAGACATGAACAGCTTGGCGCGCGAGGGGCCGTAGCAGTCATGCACGAAGTCGCCGACCTCCTGGGCCAGCACCGGGTCATCGATGCGCGTGGCATCCACGTCCATGCGCATCTGACGCAGATCCGTCCCGCAGGGGATCGCCGCCACCGCGCCGCCCGTCACCGCCTTCGAGATGGCGTGCATGAAGAACCACCACACCGGCACCAGCGCGCTCTGGTTGTTGAGCGTGGTGTAGGCGTTCGACCAGCCCGTGTCGGTGGGCTGCGGGACGCTGACCTGGCATTGCGCGGAGCGCGTCGTGTCGAACTTGATGGTGCTGAGGTCGACCGGAATGAAGGGGATGCCGGCGAACAGGATGACGACGATCGCCACCCACACGCGGTTCTCGATGCGCATCGAGGACAGCACGCCCTTGTTGCCCTCGTCCGCGCCTTCGGCCCGCGCGCGCAGCCATTCCTGCACCACCATGACCACGAACGGCAGCGCGAACACGCCGCTGGCCACGAGGATGCTCCAGATGCCGTTGCTGACGATCCACCCGACCAGGGTCAGGTAATACTCCAGGTAGTCCGTTGTGTTGAGCGTCATGGCGTTCTCCGGGGCTCAGCCATTGCGCAGTAGCTGGCTGCCTTCGAGCAGCACGAGGGTGGCGACGGCCGCGATCTCGACGCGCAGCAGGCGCTGATGGGTCTCGGCCGACGGCTCACGTTCGCGCAGGCGCCGACGCATCCACCACCAGCCGTAGGCCGTCGCTGCGTAGAGCAGTAGCCGCCAGACGAGGAAGTGGCCCGAGTGCTCGCGCAGCCATTGCTCCCAGCCGTCGATGCTGCCGACGACATGGAGGCCGACGACGTTCACACCGACCGCGATGCCCGCCACCAGCAGCACCCACAGCAGCACGATGCCGACGCGGCGGCCGAGCAGCCATGCCGGCCGCAGCCAGGCCCGGCTGGTCATGGCCCGCTCCGCGGCTTCTGCACTTCCTTGAGCCGGTCGCGCGTCGTGTCGCCCTCGAAGATGCCGCGCGAGCCCGCAGCGCGAGTGCCGTGGCGCTGCACGATCGCCATCGCCGAATTGGCGGCCAGCGTGCGCCGCAGCTCCAGCTCGGTCTTGAGGTTGTTGATCTCCTGCTCCAGCGCCGTGTTCTCCTGATCGACCGCCTTCACGGCCAGCTCGTTGGCGGCGACGTTCGGCTCCTTCTTGCCAGTCAGCAGCGTGCGCTGCAACAGCAGGGCCTTCTCCAGCACGCTCGATAGCGCGGCCTCGGACGCCAGGCGCTTGCCCAGCAGGTCTTGATCGGGCTCGTCGCGCAGCGCCTCGATCACGCCGCGCGTGATCGGCAGCGAGTTGCTGCCGGCCGCTTCGAGGTTCGCCACCGTCGTCGGCTTCGCGCCCGTCACAAGCTCCTGCAGTGCCTGCAGCTTGGTCTCGTACTCTTCCTGGATTACCGGCGTGAGGCCGACGCCGGGCGTCGTCTGCGTCTTGGTGCAGGTCTCGCAGGTGCGTTGCTCGCGCTCGCCGAGCACGCGGGTTGCGAAGTCGGCGGCGGCCTGCGGCGAGGACCAGGTTTGGCAGGTCAGCCGGTTGCCGCAGGAGGCGCGCGGGATGGACGACGTGTCCATAACGCCGCGGCTGTTGAGCAGGTTGTAGCCGGCGCGGGTCACGTCGCCGACCACCTTGATCGAGCCCTGGCCCGAACCGCCCGCGTTGCCGCCGCCCACCCAGGGCACGCCGTTGTTGCCCTTGTTCGATTCGGCCTGCTCGACGGCGGACACCGCATCGGTGCTGCTCACCGCATCGCGCAGCGCGAAGCCTTCGGCGAGCTGATCCCACCCGGCCTGGCCGCCGGCCATGTCCGCCATCCGGTTGGCCATTGCCTTGCACGTCAACTTGCTGCGGTCGAAATCGAGCCGAGCCTGCAGCACGCCGTTGGTCAGCAGGTTGTAGAGGCCCGGATCGGCGCGCTGGATGATCAGCGCCGGCAGCGAGGCGACCGCGCTGGTCGCGCTCTGGATCACGTTGCTCATGATCTGTTGAAAGCCATTGGTGATGCCGTTCAACTGGTTCTGCAGCGTCGTCGTGATGCTCATGTCGCCGCAGATCAGGTTGCTGTTCCAGCCGATGCCCACGCCGATGCTCTGCATGTTCCCGGCGCCGCCCATGGACACGGCCCGGCCGCCGCCGATGCTGTAGAGCACGTCGTCGCCGATGACGCTGCCGCTCACGCCGACGCCGGTGGGAGTGATGCGGGTCTGCGCCCAGGCGACGCCTGCTGCGGCCGTGACGGCGCAGGCGAGCGCGATGCTGAGCGCGTAGGGCCTGGCGCGCTGTGCGAAACGGGAGAGAGACGCTTTCATGGGAACACCTCAGAGGAAATCGACGCTGCCGAGGAAGACCTGCCCGCGGCGCTGGCAGCAGGCATAGGGCCGCCACAGCGCCCAGGCGTAGTCGCCTTGCTGGGCCTGCACGCGCGTATTGCTGTGCGGGAACACCGCGCAGGAGTTGGAGAGGGTCGGCGTCAGCTCCTGCCACTTGCCCGTGGAGGCATCGCTCTCCATGAGGGCGCCGGCCGGCCAGTAGCCGTCGCTCGAACTCGCGAGCAGCGGTTGGTAGACATGCGGCTGCATGCGCCGCGTGACCACATCGCCCGCGCGCTGCACGACGACGGCGCCGCTCTTGTAGTCGTCGGTCTGGTGCAGGAAGCCGCCGCGCGGATAGACGTTGCCCCACAGGTTGAGCGTCGTGCGGCCGCCGATCTCGCGCATGCCGGGGATCAGCGCCTCGGGGTACACCATCTCCGGCACGTTGTAGCGCCAGGCCAGCGTGTCCAGCGTGCTCAGCAGGTACGGCATGAAGGCCGCGCCTGCGCCCTGGCACGCGTAGCCGGAAGCGCTGGCGAACTGGCTGAACACCGAACCACCGGGATGCCCGATCACGTCGGCGTTCTTGAACTTCGCCAGGCTGTTCTCGTTGTCGTGGTTCGTCGTCCCGTCGCCGCCGGCCTGCGCCGTGGGGTTGGGCATGCTCATGGCGCGCACCTCGATCCACGGGTTCTCGCCGGTGTTGCTGTAGCTCGATACCACGGCGTCGGGCACGTAGTGGCGCACCTTCACCGAGGTGCGCACCGTGCAACCCGTCCAGGTGCAGAACAGCCAGTAGCAGATGCCGACGACGCGGTATTCCAGGCAGTCGGGCGACAGGGCCGAGGACACGATGGTGGCCGTGTTCAGCGCGAACGTCGAAGCGGCGCCGCCGAGCAGCACCGAAGCGATGGCAAGGCGGGCTCGGCGCGACGACGCCGACAGCAGGCGGTTCATGGCTGTGCCCTCCGGTGGGATTCGATGCGGGCCACGGCACGCGCGACATCGGGCTCGCCGTAGACCACGTAGCGGCGATCGACCACCACGGCAGGCACCTTGGCGATACCCAGGCCCCAGGCATCGGCGACGCCCTGATAGGCGCTGCCGATGCGGCGCTGCAGTGCCTGGCCGCCATCGCGCAAGCGCTGCTGCACGAGCGCGGCTGCTCGGCTGGGGTCGTTTGGCAGGCCCGCGGCCAGTTCCGCCTCGATGCGCTCGGGCAGGTCCAGCTCGATCACGCGCGCGCCGGATGCGGACTGCACGGGATGGCGGCTGTCGGTCACGACCAGCACGTCGGCCGCGGATGCGTCCTGGCCGAGCAGACACAGCAGCAGCCCTCCCGCGCAGGCGGTGCGCGTGGCCCGCAGCCGCGGGATGGATTTCAAGAAGGGAGCCGTCATGGCGGGCGTCCTGGGAATGAGAGCAAGGCTCTAGTCGAACGCCGAACGCAGTCCACCCGCGACAAGGAATGCGCACCGCGCGCGCTCCGCTTTGGGCAGACAGGCGAAAGAAAAGCGGGAGCCGAGGCTCCCGCGGGGACCAGACGGTCAGCGGCGCTACAGCAGGCCGGATTCGGCGAAGGAGTACGGCGTGCCCTTGCCGACGATGAAGTGATCCACCACCCGGACATCGACCATCGCCAGGGCGGCCTTGAGCCGGTCGGTCAGCGCCTGATCGGCGGCCGAAGGCACGGTCATGCCGGATGGATGCTGGTGGGCCAGGATGACCGCCGAGGCGTTGAGGGCCAGGGCGCGCTGCACCAGCACCCGTGGGTACACCGAGGTTTGATCGACCGTGCCCTTGAACATCGGCTCGTAGGCGAGAACTTGGTGCTGACAGTTGAGGAACACGACAGCGAAGACCTCGTTGGGCTCCGCGACCAGCTTCAGATGCAGGTAGTCGCGCACGGCGGCGGGACTGTTCAGCACCGGGCCGGCCTTGAAGATGCGTTGTTCCAGCAAGGTGATGGCTTGGCGGATAATCCAGTCTTCGTGCTGGGCGGCGATCAGGCTGAGCGACTCGGGACGCGAGTCGGCGACGACATAGGACATGGCGAACCTCCACGGAATGAAGTCGGAGGACGCCTGTCCCGGAAGGGACAAACCCTCCGGGGGACGATGAAGAACAAGCGGCAGAAGAGCGGGCATCCGCCACCACATGCGCAGTGGCTGTTCGCGTCCAGGGATGCGAAGCGAACGGGGTCGATCAGCGCGGCCAGGCCGCGTCGTAGCCTTGAAGATCGTGGCTACCTGGGCATGTCGCCGAGAGACTCGGCAGGCATTTCCTTCGATGCGGGCTCGGCCGCTGCACTGGCCGCCAGCAGGTCGATCGCGGACAGCAAGGCATCTCCTTCGACCGGGCCGTGCAGCAGCAGCGTCTTGCCGGACTGGCGATCCTGCAGGCGCAGCGTGGGCGTGACCTTGATGCCCTCCTGCGCCGCGCTCGCCGACTGTGCGCGGATCAGCGCATCGGGGCGGTCGCTGTCGAGGCATTGCTGCGCGGCCGGCGTGAGGTCGGGATAGCGCAGACCCTCGGGCAGGCCCTGGCCGTTGCCCCGGGTGTGCATGTAGACCCACTCGACGGCCTGCCAGAACGCGGCCTGGCCGCCGGCCTCGCCGACGCACTCCACCAGGCGCGCACCGGCGGAAGCGGCCGGCTCGTGCAACGGCAACGGTAGGTGGTGCCATTGCCAGCTCACCTCCGGGTGCGCGTCGATCCAGCGCTTGAGCACCGCGAAGTACGCGCGGCAGAACGGGCATTCGAGGTCGGCGTACTCGACCACCGTGAAGCGCGCATCGGCGCGGCCATAGCGCCAGGGCGGGCCGGCTGGTGCCGTTGCCGGCGTAAGTGTTGCTTCTGCCGAAGGAGAAGCGGGCTCGGCGGGCGGCGACGGCGGCCGCAGGGCGAGCCACGCGGCCGTGGTCAGGGCCGCGGCCACCAGCAGCGCGGCGACAAGGACGGTGCGGGGCGGCGCGAAGCGAGGGATGCGCATCGTGGACTCCCCGTCACGCCAGCGCATCGAGCGCTAGCGGCTCGATGCTGCGGGCGCGGTCGATCTTCTCGGCGATCTTGAAAGCGGCATCCAGTTCGCCGATGCCGTACTGCTGCATCAACTGGAAACGCTCGGCCTTCTCCTCCGGTTCGGTCTGAGCCAGCGCCAGGTAGAGGCTGGGCGGCACCGCACGGAACAGTACTTCCATGCTCTTGGAGAGGATCACGCCCTCGGTGAACTTGCCCGCCTCCTTGCGGGCCGACAGCATCAACGCCTTCTGCGCCGCGTTCAGCTCGCGGAAGCGCGCGATCTTCTCCACCTCGTCCGGCGGCATGGAGAGGCAGATCCACCACTCGATCATGTTGAGCATGGGCTCGGCGGCCTTGGGCAGGTCGTCGATGTTCTGCGTCGCCAGCCAGTACCAGGCACCAAGCTTGCGCCACATCTTCGTGATCTTCACGACGTAGGGCGCGAGCAGCGGGTTCTTTGTGATGATGTGGCCTTCGTCCGTCACGTTGATGATCGGGCGGCCCAGGAACTGGTCCCGCTCTGCGATGTTGTTGACCGTGTTGATCAGCGAGATGTAGGCGATGGAGAGCTGCGCGTTGTAGCCCTCGCGCGCGAAGGTGGCGAGGTCCACGATGGTGATGTCGGCCTCGGGCCACGGCGTGCCGGGCCGGTCGAACATCTCGCCGTCCACGCCCTGGCAGAACATATCCATCGCGTCCGCCATCTCCAGCAGGCGCGCGCGCCGAACTTCGGGCAGTGACGTGTCGCGGGCGCGCTCGCGCAGCGCATCGCGCACGTCGCGCGTGAGCACCGTGCGCTGCTCGGCTACGCAGCGCTGGGCCGCATCGAGGATGCACTGGCGAATCAGGCTGCGGTCGGCGCGCGTCATGCGCGCTTCTTCCTTGTCTTCGCCGCCGGTGATCATCAGCCGCGCAGTGATTTCCAGCTCGCCGAGCACGTCGCGCTGTTCGTCCACTTCTTCGCTGCGGCTCGCCGCCTGCACTGCGGGCTCCTGGTCCTCGTCCAGCGCATCGGCATCCAGCGTCTGCACCTGGCTGGGCGTATCCACGAGCCGGTGCGCGTCGGCGAACGGCGCGAGGCTGACGCCGGCGCCGGGTGCGAGCTTCACGCGATGCACCTTGAGGCCGAGCCGCGTGGCGAAGTCGCCGAACAGCCCGAAGCTGTTGCCAGCCTCCACGATGAACAGGCGCGGCCGGTAGATCGCCGTCACCTGATTCAGGATGTTGTTGAGCGTGGCCGACTTGCCCGAGCCCGTGGGGCCGAACAAGAACAAGTGCGCGTTCATCTGCCGGTCGAGCCGGTTCAGCGGGTCGAAGGTGATCGGCCCGCCGCCGCGGTTGAAGAACGTGATGCCCGGATTGCCGGTTCCCTGGCTGCGGCCCCACACCGGCGCGAGGTTCGCCGCATGCTGCGCGAACATCAGTTGCGTGTACCACTGGCGCTTGTCGGCGGCCGGGTCGAACACGCACGGCAGCCAGCGCAGGT
The DNA here is from genome assembly GCF_000959525.1 of Burkholderia multivorans ATCC BAA-247. NCBI lineage: Bacteria > Pseudomonadati > Pseudomonadota > Betaproteobacteria > Burkholderiales > Burkholderiaceae > Burkholderia > Burkholderia multivorans. Next base: position 1,049,723 of record NZ_CP009832.1, on the reverse strand, counting down.
AGCTGTTGAGCGGCGCCACTTCGTCTTCCTCGCGTACCGGCTGCAGGCCGGCGTTGAGCATGACGTTGACCAGTTGCAGGCCGCGGGCGTCGAGCTGCACGAGGTCGCGCCCGCGCAGGTAGAAGGCCAGCGCGCCGCGGTACAACTTGTGCGCGCTGCCGATCAGCCCGCGCGCTTCCTGCACGTCGCGGCGCGTCTGCTCCGAGGCCAGCGTCTCGCCGACCGACTTCTTGCTCAGGTGGTTCAGGTGCGCTTCGAGCACGTCCTGCGGCGTCGCGACGACCGTCAGGCACATCACCGTGTCCTCGGGCATCTGGTCGAACAGCGCGTTGACCGCATCGCCGCCCTTGCGCGTCTCGCCGGTGACGTGGCCCGTGGCGGGCGGCATGCGCAGGCGGTCCATCACGATGACCCGGTGCGGCATGCCGTCGAAGACCCAGGTGCCGTTCGCCACGTCCGAGCGCGGCTGGCCGAAGAACAGGCGCTGCGCGAAGTCGCCGCTGGCCAGCTCAATCTCGCCTTGCTCGGCTTCCTCGGGGTAGCGGGTCAGCGCGTAGAACCGTTCGCGGTCGGCGGCGGCGGGGCCAAGCATCGTGGGGTGCGGGTTGAACCAGCGCAGCAGCCAGTCGTGGATGTCGCTCGCCTCCATGCGCCGGGCCTTCACGCCCGTGTTGGCGAGGCCACCTGCGAGTCGGTCGCAGATCGTCGTCAGTGCCTGCTCGGGAGATTGGCCGCGCCGGGACGCGCCAGACGCACTCGCGCGCCGGTAGACCACCATGCGCACTCGCCGCACTTGGCCGCGCCACGGCAGGCGCGTCACCGTCGTGTCCTCGAACAGGCCGCCGGGCTTGGCGATCGCACGCAGGTGATGCCCGAAGAAGCGCAGGTAGAACTCGGTGAAGGCGCTGCCCTGAGCGCGCGGCCGCACGTAGTTCGTGAGCCCGCGCAGGTAGTTGTCCCAGGTTGCTTCGTCCTGGGCGTAGAGCTGCACCACCCAGGGGTTCTCGTCGAGTTCGTCGAACGAGTCCTGCAGCGCGTTCTCCAACGCATCGCGCGCCTGCCACAGCCATGCCATCTCGCGGCCCTCGGTGCCGACCGGCGCCAGCTCGAAGAAGGCCGCCACCGACTGGCCGTCCTCCAGCAGCACGCTCTTGGAATCGGGCAGGTACTCCACCCAGGGGAGCAGGTCGGCGAAGGACGGCGCCACGCCGTAGAGCGCCTGCAAGTCCGCCTCGGTGGCCGGCCGGCGCGGCTGGCCGCCCACCGCGCTGCCGGGCTCGGGAATACCGTGCGCGGCCAGCGTCGAGACATGCTGCGCCCAGGCGTCATCGGCATCCAGGTCGGGGCCGGCAGGCGTGGCGGCCTTGCGTGCCCAGGGCAACGACCAGGCCATCAGTAGTCCTCCAGGCGCTCGCCGGGCATCGCGTACTGCACGCGCTGGTAGAGCGGGAACACGGTGGTGTAGCCGGGCACCGGCACCGGGTCGGTGCCGGCTAGGTGCGGGAACACGTACATCACCAGGTCCGGGTTCGGCAGCCGGTGGAACTGGCGGTAAATCTCGTTGGCCGCGGTGCCCGTGTAGGCGGCAGCGGCGGCGGGCGCCGCCTGCACGTCGGCCTCGGTCAGCGGCCGGCGCAGGCCCTGGCGCGCGTCGAGCAGTTGCCGCGCCGCCTGTCCGCTACCGGCGCTGCCGCCCGTCTCCTGGTTCCACACGTCGAGCATGGTGTGATCGCCGTGCGGCAGCAGCTCGTCCTTGCTGGTCGCGCAGCCGCCCAGCACCATGACCGCGCACAGGGCCGCGGCCGATTCAATCCAAATCCGACGCATGGGCGTCTCCGATGCGGTGATTGACCCGCCGCCCCTTGGCGTCGTAGTCGATGTTGAGCGGCTGCTCCAGATGCACGGCGACCTTGGCGCCGGGCCGCACGTAGACCGCGGCGAAGGCCTGCCCGTAGAGCTTGTTGACCCAATCGGCCATGTCGCGCACGCCGCCGGCCAGGATGCGGCCCATCGCCTCATTGCCGCTGATACCGACGGTGCCGAGCGAGCCGTTGCTGTTGGCGACCACGGCCACGCTGCCGTTGTCCGACTTGATCAGCGAGGCCGCACCGGCGCCGGCCGCGGTGATCAGCGCCTGCGAACCCAGGTACTGCTGCGCGTTGCTGCGCCGCTCGCCCGAGACGCACGGGATGCCGTAGGGGTCGCTGATCCAGCCCAGGCCGCCCTGCGTCGTGCTGTTCGCGCTGTTGCCCTGATTGCCGCTGCTCCGATTCCGATTGCCGTCCTCCGGCACGGTACGGATCGTGCCGTCGTTGAAGACGAACGTGACCGAGCGGATCTGGCCGCGCACGCAGGAAAGCGTCCAGTCGCCCGAGGCCGTGCCGCTGACCACCGCGCCGGCCACGTCGGGGATGTCGATGCCGTTGGCGGTCAGGTTGTCCGGGCCGATCAGCACCTTGAAGGGATACGGATCATTGACCGTGCCGTCGATCGGCACGCGGCCGATCAGCGCCGTCATCGCGATCGAGCCCATCAGCGTCGAGTTCGACGGCACCGTGTAGACCGGCTTGGCGAAATTGCCCGTGGCGCTCACGGCGCGGCTGCCCGCATCCGCGACGGTGCTTGCCACGCCGTCGGCCGTGTCGGAAAGCGTCTTCTGCGCCGGCCCGAAGCTGGTCGGGAAATTCAAGCCGCCGCTGCTGCCGTTCTTCGCTGAGGGTTTCGCATCGTCCGGCTCCACCCAGCGCGTGCCGTTGGTGTTGCGCGCACTGCCGCTCTGGTTGCCGCCGAAGCTCTTGCCGTCGCCTTGCTCCAGCCCGAGGCCCACCGGCAGGTCGGCCTGGCCGCTCTTGCCGGAGAGGCCGTCCAGGCGCCGCTGCAGGTCTTGCAGCAGGCCCTGGGTCTGCTGGCGGTCGCCGGCCAACTGCTCGCGGTCCTGCTGCAGGCGGCCGCGTTCGCCGTCGAGCGCGGACTGGATGCGCTGGTCGATCGCGCTTTCCCTCGCGCGCATGCGTTCGTTCTCGGTCTTCTGGTTCTTGTTGTCGTTGAGCGCCGTCTGCAGCTCGTTGCGCAACTGCTTGACCTGGGCCACCAACGTCGCGACGGTATCGCGCGGCGTGTCGCCCTCGATGCCCAGCGCCTTCATCTCTTCGGGCGTGAGCGGGTTGGCGCTGCCGGGAGGTACCGGCCTGGCGCTGCGCTCGCCCGAGAAGAGCTTGATGCCGACGAACACCAGCACCAGCGCCATCGGGATCAGCAGCCACTTCAGGAGGGGGTTACTTTTCATCGCGCGCTCCTCCTTCGGCCTGGCCGGCGGCCGCCGCCGGCGGCAGGTTCACCGTCGCGTCGATCGGCGCCACCTTGGGCAGCAGCGACTCGGCCAGGCCGTGGCCACGGGTGACGAGATAGACCACGGTGGTGTCGGCTGCGCGGCCGGCCGGCCCCAGGGTCGGATGCTGAAAGGTCGCGGCGAGGAAGTCGCCCTGCAGCGCACGCGGATCGAGGTCGAGCCAGCGCCCGGAGGTGTTGGTGAGCTTCACGGCCGTCACCCACTGGTCTTCGAGCCGCCACGCGGCCAGCGCCTGCGCGCGCACCGGCAGCGTGGGCAGCAAGGTGTCCAGCGCGAGGTTGCGGCGCAGGTTGACGCGGCCGATGCCGGCCATGGGCTCCACGGTGCGCAGCGGCGCGTACAGGTTTTGCGCCGCGTAGCGCGTCAACACCACGGCCACCGGCGTTGCGCGGCGGGCGGTTGGTGTCGGGCGCTGCGCATCGTCGTCCGCGGTGGCCGAGGGGCTGGCCGGCTCGCTGTAGCGGATGGCCGGCACATCACCCTCGACGATGCGCACGGGTTCGAGCGCGGGCTGGCCCGCCTTGGCCGGCTCGGCGGCGATGTCGAGCAGGATCAGCGCGCCGGATTCCACGTCCTGTAGTTGCAGCCGCGTGGGCGGGATGGGCGCGCTGGCGCGCAGGTAGATCGCGCCACCGGCGCTCTGCACGCGCAACTGCTCGCCGACGCCGGCCGGCACGCCGATGCGCACGTTGCGCTCGATGAAGACCACGCGCTCCTGGCCGACCACGAGCGGCACCGCCAGCGGCAGGCGCTCCCAGCGCAGGATTTCGATGGCATTGCCCGCGGGCACGAAACCCAGGCACAACAGGACGCCGGCCAGGGCCGGAAGGAAGCAGCGCTTCATGGGGTGTCTCCCTGCAGATTGGCACCGGGGCTGGCGGGCTTGCCGGCTGGCGCCGGGGGCGGCGGGGTTTCGATGCGCTCGGGCGCACGTGCATAGCAGTCCAGAACGAGGCCGAAGGGATTGCGCTCGGGATCGATGTCGATGCGCACGACCTTCAGCGCGTAGCGCACGAGTGCGCGCTTGACCTGCTCGGCGCCCAGGTACTCGTCGGCGCTCACGTCCAGCGTGACGATCCAGTCGTTCGCCGACACGGTGCGCACGCGCGCGGCGGGATCGTCGCCGTAGCCGCGGCCGGGAATCTCGTAGATGCCGCGCACGCGCTGGCGCAACTCGCCGTTGCTGCGCCGGAACTCGTAGTCCTGTTGCAGGAAAGCCCGGCAGCTCGGTGTGAAGTAGGCCGACAGCCCATGCAGGTTGCGCGGGTAGTCCTGCTCGCCGTTAGTCGGCCAGCGTTGCGCCTGCTGCCAGATGTAGAAGGTGAAGGCGTAGACGCTTTCCGGCGGCACGTCCCACCACTTGCGGGTGCTGCCCGAGCGCAGGTCGGGCGGCACGTGGATGGTCAGGCTCTTGGGTGCGCTCCACCAGCCGAAGCCGAGCAGCAGCGCCACCACGAACAGCGCGGCGCCGGCCAGGCGCAAGGCCTTCACATGCGCCTGCAGGTGCGCGACCTCGTTCTTGAATCGGCTCATGGTCTATCTCGACGCAGGGACGGGTTGGGCCGCAGGCGCCGCGTGGACCACCAGCCCGAGCGGGTGATGAGTTGCCCACCGCCCGCGTGGGCCGCCAGCGCGGGGTAGCGCAGCGCGAGCCGCCACTGAAGCTGGCGGTACAGCCAGGTGTCAGGCCGGCCGCGCTTCCACCTCCGCAACAGACCGCCGCCCACGAAGACGCCGATGCCGATGCCGGCAACGACCAGCGTGGGCACCATCGCAATGCTGTGGGTCAGCCAGGCCAGCGGCACGCCGGCCACGAACCCGACCGCGCCCGACAAGCCGGCGCAGACCCACAGCTCGTCGGCCGTGAGCCCGCGCACGACCACCGGATGGCGGTTCAGGCGATGCGGCATAAAGGTCACGAGCCCGTCGCGCGGGCTCTCCAGGGCGCTGGCCATGGTTGCCGGCCCTTACAGCACGCCGGTGGCCTTGGTCAGCAGCCAGATGCCGACGACCAAGAGGATCGCGCCGACCGCCACCGTCAGGCCGAACTGGCCCCAGGTGGCGCGGCCGGTGTGGATCTCCGCGTAGCGCGTGTAGGCGTGGTAGCAGACGCCGACGAACATCGAGGCGACCACGAGCAGCGCGATCAGCAGCACGATGTCGTAGCCGTAGTTCTGCAGCGTCTGCATGATGCCGCTGCCGGTGCCGCGCGACGGGTCTTCCAAGGTGGGCAGGGCCGCCAGCGAGACAAGCGGCGTGACAGCGAGGCCCAGCGAGGCAAGCATGGCTGCGATGCGCGCAGCGGGGCGACGAGGAATCAGCGAAGCGTTCATGGCGATACACCCTTTCATGGTGGTCAGGACAGGAGGAAGAAGCCCAGCACCAGGTACATCGCGACGAAGCGCACGATGACGCCGAGGAACTGGCGTTGGGTCAGGTGGTGCTCGGCCCAGCCGACATAGGCGGTGCGCATCGCCCACACGCCCCACAGCAGCAGGACGGCGAAGACGAAACCGAGCACGACGGTGGAGACGGCTGCGGGCGCGAACCCGCCGTTGGCCTGAAAGGCGGCGACCTGATCGGCGGACGGCGTCATGGCGACGGCGCCTCCTTGTCGGGGGCCGTGCCGCTGCGCGTGTAGTCGCCGGCCAGCGGCACGGGATCGCGCGGCTGCGCGCGCTGGGGAACGAGGTAGTCCCGCACGCCTGCGCGCATGCGTTGCAGGTCGGCGCGCAGCCGGGCGTAGTCGAAGTGGTAGCGGGACCGTTCCTGCGGCGCGGTGGCCGCTCCGCGTTCGGCCAGGCGATCCAGCAGTTCGAGCTGGCGCGTCACCGCGGCAAGCATCTCGCGCTCTGCGGCGTTGTCGGCTGCATCGGCGGCGACGGCCGGCTGAAGCCCCGCAGCGGCGAGCAGGAGCGCGGCCAATAGCGCGGCGATGGCGTGGCGCCGGACATGCGCAGGACTGCGGAAGGTTTCCATCGAGCCGTTCTCCGGGGATGCGAATGGCTCATGCTCGAACGCCCGGTCTTCCGGCGCCGCAATCAATCGGAACCGGCCCGCCACCGCTTTCCGGCAGCGCAAGGAACGACGCGCCTACAGGTACTTCTTGAAGGTGGCCGCGGAGATGGCCACGGCAACGCCCAGCAGCGCCGCGCTGGGCAGCAGGATCAGCAGCGGATGCACGCTGACCGGCAGCGCGAGGTACGTGACCCAGGGCAGCACCGCCAGCGGCATCAGGCTCGCCCTGGCCCGGTGGTAGACGAAGCCCGATTCGCGCCCGGCGCCGAAGCCGCGCACGTCCCTGCGCACCAGCCCATCGACCAGGCCGACGAAAGCAGCCATCACGAACAGCGGCAGGATCAGGATCAGCACCAGCAGCCGCACGAGGAACACCAACACGGTGTAGGCCGAGGCGATCAGGTAGCTCTCCACATGCACGTAGACCTGTCCAAGGTAGTAGCGGAAGTCCTGCACCTGGCTGCGGGTGCCGGCACGGGATTGCGAGGCGGCATCGCGTATCCAGTCCAGCAGCCCGGTCTTCACGAACAGTCCTTGGTAGGCCCACTCGACGAGCTGCCGCGCACTGCGCCCCGGCTCCTGCACCAGCACGCTGCGCGTGAAATGCTCCGAGACCTGCGACAGCTCGTAGTTCAGCATGCCCTGCGCATGGCGCCAGCCCTGCTCGGGCCAGAAGAAGTGCATGCCGACGCACTCGATCACGATGCACAGCATCAGCGAGCCGCACAGCACGCCGAACAGCCGGAACGGCAGCGTGACCAGCCCCGCGATCAGGCCCTGCTGGCGGACCTGCTGGCGCTGGACGGCGACGGCGGGGTCGCTCATGCCGCGGCCCCTTCATCCACGCTCGCCATCTGCTTGAAGTCCGCCAGCAGATCGTCGGGCAGCGCCTGATCCTGCAGGCCGGGAATGCCCTTGCCGTCCCACCAGTCGCCGGCCTCGACGTAGTGCTGCCGCATGTAGCCGGCCAGCTCCTGCAGATCCTTCGGCATGGCCTCGTCGGGGTCGGGCGCCGGCAAGGGCATGCGTACCTTCCACAGGTGGCCGCCCTCGATCAGCGCGAAGCACTGCCCCTTGGGCAGGCCGACGACGTGCGCCGGCTCGATCAGCGGCACGCTGGTACTGGTGACGCGATCCTGGGTGTTGGAGGTGAAAGCGGTGTTGCCGGAAGGATCGGAACTGTCGGTGGCGCCGCTGACCAGGGAGGTGGTGTAGACCTCCACCTGGGGAAGTTGGCGTGTCAGCAGCTCGGCCGTGATGGTTTCGCGCACGCGCAGCATGAACAGGTTGTTGAAGTTCCCGATGACCTGGCCGGCCTTGGCGCGACTGCCGATGCGGGCCTCAATGTCGCTCATGGTCTGCGTATAGGCCGTGACCTGCACCCCGGCGCCGCCGCCCTTGTTGACCATCGGGATGAACTCGTCGCCCATCAGTTCGTTGAACTCATCCGCGTGCACGTTGATTGGCACCTTCATGCCGGCCGACGCGCCCGGCAGACCATCGTCGATGCCGAACTTGTAGATGTGGCCGGCGACGGAGACGAGATCGGAGAACATCGAGTTGCCGACAGCGGCCGCCACTTCGGCATCCGACAGCGCATCGAGCCCGACATAGACCACGGCCCGCTTCCTGATGATCTGCATCCAGTCGAAGATCGGCCGCGGGTCGCCCAGGTCCGAGTAGTTCGGCGCCAGCAACTGCGCGATCTTGCCGGTGGTCAGCTTCTCCAGCAGCGGCAGGAGCGATGCGACGATCTTGTCGAAGTACGTCCGGTCGTAGCGCACCGCGCTGCGCAGGCCGTCGAGCACCGGGTCGTAGATGCGCACCTGCGACAGGTACTGCTCCAGCGCGACGACGCGCTTCTCCCGCCCGATCATGTTGCGCGGGATGTTCTTGTCGTTCAGCTTGGCTTCGAGCTGGACGATGACCTCCCAGGCTTTCGGCTCGCTCCTGGCGAAGTAGTGCTGGGCGTACTCGATGAACAGCGCATCGATGTTGATGACGTGGCGCTGGATCAGCAGGTAGTCGGGCCGCTGCCCCAGCTCGACCAGAGCACGGGCGATGATGTTGACAAACCTCCACGCGAACTCCCTGAAGGCGGCCGAATTGCCTTCACCGGAGAGCTGGCCCGCGATGCGCGTGGCAACTTCGCTGATGCGCCCGAACCGCCCCACGGCGTTGTAGCGGGCGCTGATGTCCGGCCAGCCCAAATGGAAGACGTAGAACTCGCCTTCGCGCCCGGCGCGTTTGGCTTCCACGTACATGCGCTTGAGCAGATCGGTGTCGCCCTTGGGGTCGAAGACGATCACGACCTCGTGCTGGCCGCCCACCTTGCGGCGGATGTCCTGGGTGATGAACAGTTCGGCCAAGCGGGTCTTGCCGACGCGGGTGGTGCCCAGCACCAGCGAATGGCCGACGCGCTCGGCCAAAGGCAGGGTGACGTCAACCTCGTGCGGCTCGATGCCGTGCAGGCGCGGCAGGCCGCCCACCGGCGGCAGAGGCCGCGCCGGGTTGAGCGGGCTGTCCCAGGCCAGGGCCTTGGCGAGCTTGGACAGCGGGTACGGCGCGAACTCCAGGCGCTCCTCGAAGTACCGGGCCGCCCGGTAGATCGCCGTCGGTTCGACATAGCGGCGGAACTCCGGCCGGTAGGTCTGCATCAGCCGGTGCGTGTGGCGCTGGTCCCAGCGGAAACCCCGGCCGACGAACAGCCGCTGCTGGCTGACCGGCACGTCGCGGCTGGTCATCACGTAGCGCGGCAGGCGCCGGATGTTGCGCCGGTAGCGCAGGATCGCCCAGGCGTCCCGGAAGCGGATCGCACCGAAGGTCAGGAAGGCCAGCGCGCTACCCAGGCCGAGCAAGGGGCTCAGCGCGAGCGACCACGGGGCCACCAGGCACAGAAGCGCGGCGCCCGCACAGACCGCGACGGTGTAAAGCTCCACCGCTGGCCGCAGCAAGACTTCGACGGCTTGGGAGTGGGCCATGGTGGGCGCTTCACCTGGCTCTACCGCGTCAGGGCTCGATGCCGGTGGCGGTGATCAGCACCGGGTAGTGCTTGATGCCCAGGCGGTGTGCCAGGTCGTCGCCCGAGGCCGGGGACAGCACCAGACCCGGCGCGAGGCGGCGCAGCGCGGCCAGTGCCTCGGGCGTCGCGACATTGACCACCAGGCCCACGGCGCGCTGTGCCTGCAGCTCCACGCGCCGCTGCTTGAGCCAGGCGCGCGAGCGGTCGTCGTCACCGACCAAGAACTGCGGCGTCAGGCCCGGCGCGCGGATCACGCGGCGCGGCTCGTCGCCGGGCGACAGCCGCGCCGAGCGCACCGGCAGCATGGCCGCCTCAGCGTCCGCAGGGCCACCGATGCGCGGCGCCGGCTGCGGCATCGTCGGTTGACCTGGCTGCGCATCCTGCGGGTTCAAGGCCCGGTAGTACGGCAGCGCGGAGGCGCCGCCCTTGTCTTCGACCACGATCAGCGGCGGGGAGACGGCCTTGTTTGCGGCGCTGCGGTCCTGCGCGTGGGCCACGGCGGCGAACATCGCCGCGGCGGCGGCAAGGAGGATGCGATTCATGGCATGGGGCTCCGGGCTGAGGGAATGGAGGCGCCCGGCCCCAGCACGCGGGTCAGGTGCTGGTGGACGTTGCGGCGGTAGCGGGCGGCGGGCGCGCCACCCGCAGGACGGTGGTAGCGGCCGATGGCGACCAGCCAGTCCTCGCCCGGCATGTGCTGCTCCTGCAGGATTTCCGCGGCGATGGCGAGGTTGCGGTACGGGTCGAGCAGGTCGCAGGGGTGGTCGTAACGCTGCGCGTGGTAGCCGAGGTTGACCTGGCCGAGGCCGGCGTCGATGCGGTTGGCCGGCGCCCGGGCGAGCGCCCGGCGGATGCCTGCGCAGGCATCGACCCGCGTGGCGTAGCGTTCGGCCCGCCCGGCGACGTTGAGCGTCCACGGCCAGGGGATCAGGCGACCGCGCAACCGGGCGCCGCTCTCCTGCAGCGCGACCGCATACAGCACCGGCGACGGCACGCCCGCCTGCTGCGCGGCAAGCTGATAGGCGGGAGGCGGCACTTCTTGGGCCAGGGCGAAGCTCGCACAGGCGCAGAGCCCGAGGGCCAGTGCGACACTGCTGGCACGGAGCGCTACTGCCGCTGCCATTGGCCATTGACCTCGCGCACCACGGCGGGCAGATCGCCGGGCAGGCCGAGCGACAGCCAGCGCCCGGCGTCGTGATTGAGCGTGATGGTGCGCGCGCGCACGCGGCCGGCGTCGATGCCGGCCTGGGTCGCCCACTGGCGGATGCGGGCATCGTCCTGGCGGCTGCCGACCATGTAGAGATCGAAGGCTGTGCCGGCCGCCTGCAACTGGCGCGCGCGCTGCTCGCACGGCGGACACTCGGCCTTCACGAAAACCGCCAGCCGGCCCGAACCCCGGTTGCCGGCGCCCGGCGCCTTCGCGCCCGGCATGTCCACACGCTGCTGGCCCGGATAGAGCCGCTTCCAGGCGGCGTCGTAGGCCCGCTGGTAGGCCAGCGTCTTGCCCACGCGCTTCGATTCCGCCTGCACATGCAGCTCCGCATAGCGGTTGCGTTCCTCGTCGCTGCGCGCCTCGATGCCCAGGGCCGTGAGCGGATCGAGGTTCGGGGAATAGACGCCCAGCGGCCCCTGCATCAGTTGCCGGTAGCGCGCCCATTCCTCCAGCCGCAGACCCCAATCGCGCGCTAGGCGCTCGTCCAGCATGGCGTCGATGCTGTTCTGAACCTGGGCGGGAACCGTGCGCGAGGACGCAACCGGCGCCGACTGCGCCGAGGCAGCACCCGCGACGACGGTGAGGATGGCGGCAAGACCGATCGCGGCTGGTTTCATGGCCGGCTCCTACGGCAGCGCGATGCGCTGCGTCTGGCCGTCCACGCGGAACACGGCGGCGTGCGCCTCGATGACTTGCAATTGCCAGGCGCCGATGGCATCGCCTTCGCGCAGCAGTCGCAATTCGCGCACGGCGGCCACGCCCGGCCCCGCGATCGACAGGAAGCGCTCGCCGCCGCGCAGTTCCAGGCCTGCGACGCTGAACGGCGGCTCCGGCGCCTTGGGCTTGACCGCCTCGGCGATGCGCCGGGGCGACGCGGCAGGCGCAGCGGCTTTCTTCAGGCGGGCCTCGATGTCGCCCACGCGGGCCTGCAGCGCCTGCAGGTCGCCGGCACGGCTGTCCGCGGCTTGGGCCTGCTCCACTTGCGACAGCCGTTCGTCGAGCGCCTTGCGGGCGGCCTCGAAGTCCGGTTGGGCGACGGGCTTGGGCTGGTTCTTCGAGGTTGCGGACTGCTGTTCGAGTTCCGCGACGCGCGTGTTGAGCGCCTGCACGTGGGCATCCTGGGCACTGGCCTGGCTTTGCTCGGCCAGGCGCGACAGGCCCACGCTGTTGACCACGGCCAGCACGCTCACGAGCAGCAGGCAGGCGGCCGCTGCGATCTTCAGCCAGCGCGCGCGGTCGGCGCCTTCGGCGGGAAGTTGCGGGATGTTCATGGCTGGGCCTCCTGGGGTTGCGCGGGTTCGGCTTCCGTCGTGCCGGGTGCGGGGACGGCGGCGACGCGGCCAGCGGAGCGCGCTGCCGTCACGCGCGTGAAGCACACCGCGCGCGCTGCGTCATCGACGGACAGCTCCCAGGCCGGGCCGGCGAGTGCCAGCAAGGCATCGCGCAGCGACAGCGGCCCGAGCCGCAGATGCGCCGCCGGCAGCGGCAGCGCGTACAGCGCCGCGGCCTCCGTCGTGTCGCAGAGCCGGTAGCCGGTGCGCAGCAGCACGTGCCGCAGGGCATCGCCGACGTTCGCATCGAAGGTCGGCGGAATCGAAACCTCAATCACCTGTCGCGTCAGGTCGCGCTGCGCGGGTTCCGGCACCAGCTCGACCAGCGTGTAGCGCCCGTAGCGGGCGACCGGGATCAGGGTCGGCTCGGGTTCCGGGTAGATGACCCTGGCCGACAAGACCGGCTCCGGTGGCATGGCGGTGGCCGTCGGGGCATTCGCCACGCCCGTGGAGGCGCAGCCGGTGATGAGCACGCAGCCGGTGAGCAAGGCGGGCACAACCAGGCGATGGGCGACGCAGGTGAGTGATTGCATGGTGCAGTTCCCTGGAACACGGAGCCCTCACCATCGCCGCCGCAGAGCTTTCGGGCAGCAAACAAAGGGAACTGGCATGCGCCCGATTCATGGCGCGGCAAAAAAAGAAGCCGGCGACCCGATGGGCCGCCGGCATGGGTGGGTGGATCAGGCCGCGATGAGCTGCCGGGCCAGTGCCACCTCGACGGAATCACCGTCCTGGTTCAGCACGTCCAATCCCGATTCGGGCACGTCTCCCGACGTGCTCTGCGAGACCATGATCTTCCGTGCCATCAGCCCCAGGCAGGTCATCTGCGAGGAAGCCGCGTAGCCGAGGTAGATCACGCGAACCGGCTGCTTCTGGCCGATGCGCCATGAGCGCCGGGCCGCCTGCTGCAGGCTGTAGACGTTGTAGCCCGACTGCATGAACACGATCGTTGGAAACTCCAACAGGTCGAGACCCGTCTTGACCAACTCCGGGTTCGTGACCAGCACGTCGATGCCGCGGTCCAACTGCTCGGCGATCCAGTCCTCGCGGCGGGAGGCATCCACGCTCGCGCGCAGCACCGCCACCTTGAAGCCTTCCTGCTCCAGCAGCACCTTCAAACGCGACGTGGTGTCGCGCGTGCCGGTGTAGACCGAATAGACCAGCGTCTTGCGACCCGCAGCCTTCTCCTGCTTGCAGATCTCGATCAGCTCGCGCTCCTTGGGCATCACCTCCAGCTCGTTGAACTGAGCCGGAACGAAGGCCAAGGTCTGGCGCGTGCGCGGGTGCACCACCGTCTCCGACCGGAAGCAGCAATCCGGCCAGGCCAGCAGCACGTTGAGGACCACACCGAGCAGCGTCGTGTCGCGCTTCGCCAGCGCCTGTTTCAGCGCTGTGGTCAGCCGACCCGAGAGATCGCGATAGGCCGCGGCCTGCACCGTGTCCATCGCCACCTCGCGGAACTCCTCGTCGTAGGGCGGCAGCACATTGCCGCCGATGTCCTTCAACTTGAGGAAGACCGTGAACGGCAGCACGCAACGCAGTACGCCTTTCGGGCCGAAGCCCGGCGCCTTGACCGTGCGCACCGAGACCTTGTTGCCCTTGGCCGTCTTGTGCGCCGTGCCGGTGCTCTCGGAATAGATGTCCTTGAGGACACCGTGATCGCGCATGAACGCCATCGCGGCCGAGGTCATGCTGCCGCTCTTGGTCAGGCGGTAGCCGTCTTCGATCATTCGCCCCGGCAGGGCTCGGAACAGCAGGTGGAACAGGTCGTCGCCGTAGCCGCCCATCAGCGTGCCGGTGAGCAGCAAGGTCTTGCGCGCCTTCGCTGCGAGCACGCCCATGGCCTGGCCCTGGGCACTGCCGCCGTTCTTGTACTCGTGCGCCTCGTCGGCGATGAGCAGGTCGAACGCGCCTTGCGGCAGGTAGCGCTTGATGAACTCGGACGGCTGGTAGCCGCCCTCGCCGAAGCCGAACTCCATGTTCGCCATCGCCCGCTCCATGCGGTGCGCCTGACGATCCGAGAAGACCAGCTCGCCGTTGCCATCCATGAGGTTGATGAACTCGTGGATGTTGTCGCCGAGCATCGACGCCAGGAAGGAGTCGCCGAACTTGCGCATCAGCTTCTGCGCGGTGACTTCCCCGATGGTCGGGATGCGCTGCAAGGCTTTGAAGACGGCCGTGGACTGGTCGTTGGCGGAAAGGCTCCGCGGTCGCATCAGCGTCCACAGCGGTGCGGCGCAATGGCTGCACCGGCGGCGGTAGTCCTCGGCTTCGAGTTCGACCGGGTTGATCGGCTCGCCGTCGAGGTTGGTGATGACCTGGCCGCAGTCCGGGCATGCGCCGACTTCGCCGTGCTTCGTGTGCCGCACGTTGAACACGGGCTTCCAGTGGAAACCCATGCGCATCCGCACGCGCCCGAGCACGAAGAACTCCTGGCCACGCGCCTGCATGCCCAACTGCTCGCGCAGCTTGATGAGCTTGACCAGCGTGTCCGGGCCGTTGAGCACCCAGACCTTGGCACCGGCCACCGTCTCCTGGATTTCGCGGCGCCACTTGTAGACCAGGTGGGGCGGCGACAGCACCAGGGTGCGGCGGTAGCCTTCGGCGTGCAGCACGGCGGCCGTGGCGATGCCGACGGTGGTCTTGCCGCAGCCCATCTCGCCATTGACGATCGCGGCGCGTTCGCTACGATCGGCCAGCAGTTCGGTGACGGCATGCACCACTTCGGCCTGCGCCTGGAACAGCTTGCGCTTGAGACTGGCCAGCACGAGCTGGCGATGCGGCCGGGCTTGGCCGGTGTAGACGGGTGGATTGGCGCGGTTGAGCGAATCCAGTAGCTCGTCGCCGAACTCGGCGACGAAATCCTGAAGGCTCAAGGCCAAGGGAGAAGCGGCCGCTTCGAGCAGGTCGCCCTGGACGGGCGTGCCATCGGCGGCGGGAACAACGTCGGTATCGAGGGACATGGTGATGCTCCAAAGAAGATGGGGCATGCACCTCCCCCTGCGGGGGCGATGGCATGCCCCGGGGTGGGAAGAGAAGAACGGCGCGAAGCCGCAGTGGAAGAACAGATCGACGGCGAACCGTCAGGGAACAGCGATCAGCGGATGGTCAACACCTCGCCGCAGGTCGGCGAGCCTGGGGTCATGTCCCAGGCACGGATGACCGGCACAAACTTGTCGGTCAGGATGCGCGTCTCGGCCACGGAGCCGTCGTCGCGTTCGGTGTATTCCGTCTGCAGCGTCTTCTCCTTGTGGGTGTCGCCCTTGACGACGAGCACGCGGCCCGTCTTGGACTTCACCACGCCGGAGATCGCGCCAGCAGCAAGCGCCAAGGCAAGATGCCAGTGCGACAAGGCCCGCGCCGGAGGCCGCAGCGATTGCTGCGCGGCGCCCAGGTGCGTATCGAGCGTCGGCCAGAGCCCTTGCAGCCGGCCGACTTCCTCGGCGAACTGCTCGGGTTCCATCGTCACGCGGTAGAAGTGCTCCGGCTCGGCCGGGCTGGCAGGCACCGTGTAAGGCAGGAACGGCCATTCGACTGGCAGTTCCTCCGCTTCGGCGTCGCCTTGCCCGATCTGCAACAGCAGCGCGCGCATGGCTTTGACCGAATCCGATGCCTGGTCGCGCTGACGAACACGGCGGCCAAAGATCACCACCTGCTTGAACTGTGCTTCCACCGCGCGGTAGATGCGCAGATCGGCGAAGTGCCGGGTCAGCCATCCGACCAGCTCGGCATCGAGCACGTAGTGCGGCACGATGTAGATCAGCACGCCGCTGTATTGCAGCAGCGGCAGCGCCTTCTGGTAGAACAGCTTTTCCAGCCTGGCGCGGCCCTGGCCCTGGTAGCCGACGTTGCCGTTGGCGTCCTTGGTCAGGTCGCCATACGGCGGGTTGAGCCACAGCAGGCCGAAGCTCTGCCGGCTGATCAGCGTGTCCATCAGGTCGCCGTGGATGCAGCGATCGACCAGTTGCCGGGCATGGCGTGCACGCTCGGCCTCGTACTCGACGGCAAAGGCCTGGACCTGCTCGCGCCCGAGGGCGTGCGCGGCTTCGGCGATCGCCACGCCTTCGCCGGCGCAGGGATCGATGATGCACAGCGGCCCGTTCGAGGATTCGGCGGGCGCCAGCGCTGCGAGTGCTCTTTCGAGCGTGGGTTCATCCGTGGGGAAGTACCCGTTCTTGACGAAGTTGCGGGCGAGCCGCGGGAACATGAGGGCCATGGGAATCTCCTGGCATTGAAGATGAAGGGATGCGGACATGCGCGCGTGCATGTCCGGTGAAGGAGCCTCAAGCCACCGCTTCGAGCGGTTGTGCCGAGGGGATGCGGCTGGCGGGCGTGCCGGCGACGAGCGCGCCGCTGCGGATCAGGCCGCCCAGCACCTGGGTCAGCGTCGGCACGTCGATGGCGAGCCGATGGCCTTCCAGAGCCCCGAGGGCGAACGGCAGGCGCGTCAGCATCGACTTCGCCTGCAGCAGTTCCAGCACGGGTTCGCGCCATGGATCGAGAAGCGGCAGCGGGCAGGTGTCCCGCACCAGCTTCCACAGCCGGTCGAGCCGGTGCGTGGAATCGCGAGGCAGGAGCGCCAGCGCGCTGGCGTTGGCCTTGTCGGGCTTGACGCAGCGCCGGTCGAACAGCCAGATGTTGGTCAGCGAGCCGAACAGCGTGCGCCGGTAGGCGCGTGCGCTGCGCTTCTCCAGGTTCTCGACGTTGCCGACGAATACCGGGATGCTCGCGCCCTGCTCGGTGATGACGTGGAACTGATCCAGTCCCTGTTCGTCCCGGCCCAGGGTGAGGCGAGCCAGGAATTCCTGGACGGCGGTGTCGCGCGCCCAGAGGGAGATGAAGACCAGGTTGCCGTTCTCGTCACCGACGACGCCATCGGCCATCAGGTCGGGGCATTCGTCGATGCGATAGAGCGTCTTGGGGGAAGAAGGTGCAGGCATGGTGATGTCCTCGAAGTGAGCGGAGACAGCACCACCCGCGAGGGCAGTCACTGCCCCAGGGGGATGGAAGAAAACGCGGTGAGCGTCGTGGCGAAGAATCAGACCGTGCGTCGCAACGCACCGTAGCCTTGAAGGTCTGGGCTACCTGGGCATGTTGTCGGCAGCGCCGACGGACATGAGCGTAGCCTGCGCCCAGGCGGGTGGTTTACGGCAGCGAAAATCCGCCGCGCAGCGCACCCCTATTTGCCTGAGACTCACCCACCAAAGAAAAAAGCGGACCATGCCGCATGGACACGATCCGCTTGTGGGTCAGGCTTTGAGCTGGCGCAAGCCATCCGCGAGCAGCCATAGCGCCCGGTTGAGCCGGACGTTCTGGTCGATGCCCTGAACGGGGCGCGTGCGCTGCTGGCGCCCGTTGGCGGCGCGGCCGGCCAGGCCGCCTTTGACCAGGTTCTCCTGGATTCGGTTGAAGACCGACCACAGATCGGCGCAGTTGTCGTCGAAGCGACGGGGCCGCAGGATCTGGGTCTCCGTGATGGGCAATGCCTTGCCCGAATCGTCGTACTTGAGGGTCAGCGCCGATCTGGCGAAGACTTCGGCCTCGCCGTCGTCGAGCGTGATGACACGCATGGCGTCGCGCGAGTCCTGCACCCTCTCGAAGCCGTGCAGCACCTCGTAGGCGCCTTCGATCACGTGATCGGTGACGTTGCCCTTGTGAGGCACGCGCACGTCGGCGAACGTGTCGCCGCACACCAGCCCGTTCTGGCAGACGAAGCGGAACATGCCCGCCAGCATCTGGTAGCTGCTGGTGCCGTCGTGCGAATTGAGCAGGATGATCTCGTTCGCCTCGGCGCCGTTGATCTGACTGGCGTGGCGAAGGCGCAGCATGTGCTTGGTGTAGTCGCGGCGATCCTCGTGTCGCACGCGGGTCTGGCACACCATGAACGGCTGGAAACCTTCCTTGCGCAGTTCGGTCAGCACAGCCGCCGTGGGGATGTAGCTGTACCGTTCGGAGCGGCTTTCGTGCGGGGTGTCCGCAAAGATGGAAGGGGCCACGATGCGAATCTGCTCATCCGACAGCGGGTGACTTGAGCGCAGCACTGGCGAGCGATAAGCGAAGCGGGATGCAAGTTGCATGACGATCTCCTTGGGAAAAAGAGACCGGAGCCCCGCCCCACCGGGGAGGAACCCCGGTGGGTGGTGGAATGCCGCGCAAGGCGGCGGTGGGAATCAGACCCTGGCGAGGTGCCAGTCCTGGGACAGCGGAGCAAACTCGTAGCCGAGATCACCGAGGCGGTCGCGCTGCTGACGCAGCACACGCCGATCCACGGTGGCATCGAGCTTGACGACATCGCCCAGCGGCCAGAGCGCGCCGAACAGGGCCGCGTCGCCGTCGTCGTCCGCATGGGCCGAAGCATCGGCAGACGCAACAGCCGGTTCGCTGCCGAACGGCGTGGTATCGACCAGCGGGTCGCGCGAACTGCGTGCCTTCTTCCGGCCGGCCGCCTTGGGGGCGGTGGTCGGCGTCGGCGTGGCGGTCTGCGCTTCCTCGTCGATCGGATCGACTTCCTGCGGACTCAGCCGGCTGGCGTCGTCACGGCTCAGGGCGTCGATGGCCGACAAGGTCATGCCGCCCAGCAAGGCGCGGATCTCGATGACCATGCGACCGTTGGCGGTGTACGTGGACGGGCGGATTTCCGCGATGGCGAAATCGCCCTCGTACTTGCCTTCGGCGTACTGGTCGAGTTCGGCGTTCTTCACGACGAACTCGCCGATGGAGGTCGCGAGGCGGCCGACGTTGAAGTCGCCGTTGCGGCCGTGGATGGTCTTGATGGCCAATTGGCCGGGAATGGTGATCATGAAGAACTCCTGCGGACGAAGCCGCGATCACGCACACGGCCGTCATGGCGACGGTCGCATGCGCACGCGAGTGGGAAGAAGACAAGGCCCCAGGGGACGGGGCCTTGCGGATCAGAACGACTCGGCAACTTCCAATGCGGGGGCATCGGCAGCGGCTTCATCGGCAGCTTCGGCGGCGGGCCTGGAAGGCTCGGGCGCGGCGGCTTGCGGCTCGGCGGAAGTCGCGGGGACATCCGTGTTGCGCACGTCGCGATCGTCGGCATCGGTCGGCTTGGGCTCGGCCTTGTAGACGAGCTTGCCATCGACCTTGATCCAACTGACGAACAGCAGGCGGGCCTTGAGGCTCACCCCCTGCTCGCCGGCACGCTTGCCCTTTGAGTAGGTAAAGGTGTCGGCCCACAGGTCGCCCAGGCGGAAGCCGATCATCACCTTCTTCTCGGCATCGACCGCTTGGATGCAGCGGCGCACCAGGTGCTGCGCTTCGGAGCCCGAGACGCGCGTGTCGAAACGCACGTAGGCAACGTCATCGCTGGGGCCGTTGAGCGCCGCGATGTCGCAGGCCAGGAACGCATCGCCTTTCTTGGGCTTCACTTCGCGGATGCGATTGAGATACCCGAGGCCGGTGATGTGCAGGTCGAAGAAGGACTTTTCGGTGGAAGTGGTCATGGTGAATCTCCTAAGAACAAAGAGGCGGAGACACACCCGACCCAAGGCGGGGAAGGTGTGGAACCCCCGCGTGGGTTGAAGGAACAGCTTGGGTGGCATCACCATCGGGAGAACCGATGGCCGTTCGTGCTGGGATGCCGGAGCGAACTGGTTGATCAACGCAGTCGGAACCGCGTCGCAGTCTTGAAGATCGAGACTGCCTGGGCATGCTGCTGACGGGTGTCAGCGGAACATGGCGGCAGCGTGGCGTCAGACGCGCGCCCGCGCGAGCGGCAATCGGCACCGGCCGGTGCCCGCATTGGGTGGTCGGCGCACTACCGTTGGACTGACCCATGCCCTTTGTGAGCTACCCTCGTACATGCAAGGCTAGAAAACTCTTGGCCTTACTTTTGCTAAATCCCTGTCTGGCGCGTCCGCACGTGCCGACTCGAACGAACTGATTGGGGTAGTGTTTTCTTGGATCGTCTTACTCTCGAACGCCGCCAAGTATGGGTCTATCTGGCGGCCATCATTGCCGGCTTGCTGGTCGGCAGCGCGTGGCCCGGCGTCAACCCCACTTTCGAGGCCCTGCTGTGGCCGGCCCTGGTGCTGCTGCTCTACGCGACCTTTGTGCAAGTGCCTCTGCTGCATTTGCGCGAAGCGTTCCGCGATCATCGGTTCGTTGCCTCGGTACTGATCGGAAACTTCATCGTCGTGCCGGCGCTGACTTGGGGCTTGGTGCAATGGCTGCCCGCTGATCCGGCCGTGCGATTGGGCGTGCTGCTGGTCCTGCTGGTGCCCTGCACGGACTGGTTCATCACGTTCAGCCAATTGGGCGGCGGCAATGTGCCCCGCGCCATCGCCGTCACCCCGATCAACCTGCTGTTGCAGTTGCTGCTATTGCCGACCTACCTGTGGCTCATGCTCGGGGCCGATCTGTCATCGGCCCTGAGCTTTGGCGACGTGTGGCCTGCATTGCTGGTCGTCATCATCCCGCTGGTCGCCGCTGCCTTGTCGGAACGCTGGATCGAAGCCCGAGCGGAGCGCGCGGCCGTGCGCGAGCGTCTGGCATGGTGGCCGGTGCCGATGTTGGGGCTCGTCGTCTTCATGATCGCCGGTGCGCAAGTCAATGCGGTCTGGGGAGCCGTGGGACTGTTCCCTTCGATCGTTCCGCTGTTCCTAGTCTTTCTGGGGGCCGCTGCGCTGATTGCCAAAGGGCTGGCCTGGCTGATGGCGCTGCCGACCGATCAAGGACGAACGCTCGCCTTCAGCCTGGGCACGCGCAATTCCTTCGTGGTGTTGCCCTTCGCCTTGTCGCTGCCCGCCGGGTGGGAAATCGCCGCTGTGGTGATCGTGGTGCAGTCGCTGGTCGAGCTTTTCGGCATGGTGTTCTACCTGTGGTGGATACCGCGTCGCCTGTTCAGATAACGGAGCGGGCCTGGAATTGAAAATATGGAGTCCTGACGCTGGTCGTCCTGAAAAAAGAGAAACCCCCATGCGGGGGGCTGGGAGGCAGGAGGGTCAGTGGCCGGCGAGTGACGCGAGCACGGGCTGCAACGACAGGTGCGTCGCGTGGCCGACACTTCGAGGTCGTCCTCGCTGTGCTGGATGCGGGCGAACACAGGTTCTTGCAGATCGAAGAACTCGCCGAAGTCGTCGCCGCCGAACTCGGCGCGCGCCAGTTCCCACCAGTTGTCGAACGGATCGGCGTCCGGGTCGCAGTCAACGGCGTAGGCGATGGTCTTGCGTCGCCCATCGGGCCGACGCTCGCCGCGCTCGGCCATGAAATAGACGCCCTGGTCCTTGACCAGGATGACGCGGCACTGGTTGGCCAGCGCTTCGGCCAGCACGGGCCGCAGATCGGCGCCCTTGAATCGAACAGTCATGGAAGTGGTCTCCAACGGATGCAAGAAGAAGGCTTCCCGCCGTGAGGACGGGAAGCCGCATAGGGACGCAGAGAGGTCAGTGCGAGACAGGCTTGCGGCCCGACAGGCGCTGCACGCGGATGAGGCGCCAGGTGCCGTCGTCGATCAGCCGCTCCAGCGTCTGGCCCAGGGTGTCGAAGAACACTTCATCGACCCGCTCGACCAGTTCGCCGTCGCGGCGCAGTTCCACCGCGTAGAGATCGAGGCCGCGCTCGTAGAGCACGGTGACGTGCCCTTGGAACTTCGCCGAGGCGACCGTGAAGCCGATGGCCGGCGGCGTGGCGATGATGTCGCTGGGGCTCGGATCGACCACGGTGAAGTCTCGCGCGCCGGCATCCACCAGCAGGTGCGTGATGCGGCGGAAGCCATCGGGCGCGGGCAACTGCTCCAGTTGGTGGATCAGCTCCTGCAACTCGGGGCACTGCGGCTCCGCGATCGGCAGCTTGGCCGGCGCCGAGCCCAGGATGAACCGCTTCACCGTGTAGGCTTGGCCGCCAGCAGTGAACTCGGTGCTTTCCTCGGGCGTGTCCGCGCGCAGGCCGTCGAAGCGGCGCCGCGCATACGGTTCGACCTGCACCTTGGCGCCTTCGTCGGGCACGTCGGTGACGAGCGCCTTGTCGAGCACCGCGAACTCGGCCCGGCCCGTCTTGACGACGATGGCCTCGTCGGTGGTGGCGATGACCTTGCCCTCGAAGGGCTTGGGATCGATGTGGACGCCCAGCGTCGAAACCTTGGGCTGGCCGTCGAAGATGTTGAACTTGAAGCTGCGGACGTTGGAAGGCACGTGGCCGCGAACCAGCGTCGGCATCTGTGCGCGGATGGCTTGGGTATCCATGGAAAAGCTCCTTGTGGCAATCCAAGGAACTCCCGCCCGCAAGGGAGGCATGTCCCTTGGGGGTGAGGTGGATGGACGCGCATGCGCCCGTGGAAGGAAAAACAACCAGCGCGGCGAACCGCACCGCAGCCTCGAAGGTCTCGACTGCCTGGGCATGCTTGCCGGCAACGCCAGCGAACATGCGATCAGCGTGCGGCAGACGCAGGCCAGCGTCGCGAGGGAATCGGCACTGCGCCGCCACCGACTTCCTCAAAAAAAACGAGCCCCGCGTGGAGGCTCGTGAGGTGGTGTCAGTCGTCGTAGATCGGCAGTCCGTCCAGCACCTGCGCATCGGCATCGAAGACCAGCATGCGCACGTCGGCGAGCGCGGCCAGGTGCAGCACGTGCACGAGGGATTCCGGCATGCCCTTCTTGCGGTGCTCCTGCATCAGCCGCTTGGCCGTGATGCCTTCGACCGCGCGCAGGTTGTCATCCGTCCAGGGCGTGGCGATCAGCTTCACGCCGATCGCCGGGCTGTACGGGATGCGGAAAGCGATGAACAGGAACAGCGTCGGCGTGGCGATGTCCGCCAGCTCGGCGAGGAAGCGATGCGCTTCGGCGTCGAGGTGCCCGCTGCTGATCTCCCAGCACCGGCTGTAGAAGCCAGTTTCATAGCGTAGGCGCCGCACGACTTCCCGGGCCGCCTCGTCGGAGTAGGTGTCGCCGACGTGCAGCGGCTTGCCTTCTTCCTGGGCCATGACGGCGTAGACCACGTTGCGGGCGAGCCCGTGGCTGCGGCATTGCGCCTCCAGTTCATCGGGAACCGCCTGGTCCTCGGTGATCAGCACGAAGTCGTCCGAGAAGATGCAGGCCCTCCGTTCGACCTGGCCGTCCGGCAGATGCGACTGCGAGGGATGCAGCGGCAGGTAAGTCAGCGGGCAGTCGTCGTCATAGGAGACGGCGAGCAGCCGTTCGACCGACAGGCCATCGTAACCGCGGACAAAGGGATTGTTGTTCGAGTAGGACATGGGATTTCTCCAGCAGAGGATGGCCGAGGCAATCCCCTGCTGGGGATTGAACCCCAGCGGGTGGATGAAGTGGCAGCCGGTCAGTCGGCAGCGGTAGAGGACGGGTCGCCCAGCGTCTTCAACAGGTCGAGCAGGCCGCCATTGGCAAGCTGGTACAGGCGGTTGTAGTCATCGCCGGTCGGCGCCTGCTCCAGGCGATCAAGCCGCGCATCCAATTCGAGGATGCTCTGGTGCACGCCGCGGGCGATGCTCAGCGCCGAAGGTTCGTCGGCCGGCTTGCGTGCATCGAGTACCGAGAGGATTTCGGCGGGCGACGGGTAGCGGCAATCGGGGCCGTACTCGACCGCGAACACCTCGCGGCCGGTCAATCCGGCGTCCGGGGCTCCGGTGCTGACGCGCAGCACGTATTCATCGAGCACGTCGTTGCCGGCGTAGTCGAACACCACCATGCGCGGCTTGGGCACACCGTCCGGCCAGCCTTCGAGGATGACCGCATCGATGTCGTCGTTGGTCACGAGCAGACCGATGGAAAAGCCTGGGGACATGATTCACTCCTATGAAAAAAGGAGGGACATGGCCCCGAACAGGGACGCATGTCCCTCGTGGGGTGGGAAGAAAAGAAGAACGTCGGCGGGCCGAAGCGGCTCACCAGCCGTTGTAGTTCAGCGTCAGGTCGGCGATGACCTTGCGCCGTTCGAGATCGAGGCCGCCCAGGTCGGACAGACCCTCGAAGCCGCAACGCTTGAGCATCGCGCCACCCTCGCGGGCGTTGTAGAAGCTCACCATCGCGGACAGGAACATCCGCTGGCCGCTGCTCAGGACGCCCAAGGCATCGTTGAGCATCAGCAGGTTCGGCCGCAGATCCCACTTGGTGGTGGCACGCTGCAGGCCTTCGCGGGTGCCGTCGCCAAACCATTCGGCTCCGGCGATGCGTGCACCGCGCTTCCACGCCTCGAAGAAGGCTTGCGGCGCGGCGGCGAAGTGCTGGTGTTCCAGCTCGATCTGATCAAGTACCTCTTGAGGCAGGGCACGGTTCATGACATGGGCTCCAGGTGGTTGGATTCACGGGTAGAGGCGCTGCTGAACATGAACGGCATCGGCGTCGTGAAACGCCCGTCCGCGGTGGTCGATGCGAAGCGGACTGGTGGTGGGTCGCACGAGGAGAGTCCCGCGGCAGCCGAAAGACCCAGGCTGCTGGCATGTGCTGATCAGGTCAGCAACACGTGCCGCAAAGCATCACGCCGGGGCGCGTTCTGCGTCACGGGGGAATCGGTTCCCGCCTCGTCCCTGATTGCTGCTGGGTGCTGTTCAATGATTCGATAACTGTTGTATCATTGAACAATGAACGAGATCCAAGCCATTTCTGCCCTGGGCGCCCTGGCTCATACCCAGCGCCTCCGCGTGTTCCGTGCCTTGGTCGTCGCCGGCCCCGAAGGGCTCACGCCCAGCGTCCTGGCCGACCAACTCGACGTGGCCCGCAACACGCTGTCCTTCCACCTGAAGGAGCTGGCCCATGCTGGCCTGGTCAGCATCGAACAGCAGGGCCGCAACCTGATCTACCGCGCCGACTTCGCCCACATGAATGGGCTGCTCGGCTACCTGACCGAGCACTGCTGCCAAGGCGGCGTGTGCGAGGCCAACGAATCCACCCGCGCCTGCACCACCTGCTGAAAGGAACCTTCCCATGAAACGCTTTCACGTCCACCTGCATGTCGATGACCTGGATCGCAGCATCGGCTTCTATTCCCAACTGTTCGCCGCGCAGCCGGCGCGCATCGAGAGCGACTATGCGAAGTGGATGCTCGAAGACCCGCCGGTCAATTTCGCCATCTCCACGCGCGGCAGCAAGCCGGGCATCGACCACCTGGGCATCCAGACCGACGACGCCGAAGAACTGGCCGCCCTGAAAGCCCGCGCGCAGGCCGCCGACATGGCGCTGCTCGACGAGGGCACCACGACCTGCTGCTACGCGCGCAGCGAGAAGCACTGGATCACCGACCCGCAAGGCGTGGCCTGGGAGCACTTCCACACGCTGGGCAACATCCCCGTATTCAACGAAGCGCCGCCGCCCGCGCCGGGCACCGCTCCGGCCTGCTGCGCGCCGAGGAATGGCCGGGCTACCGCGAAGCAGGTTTCTTCCTGCTGCTGACACGAGGCGCGCATGACGACTGAAAAAACCTACAACGCGCTGTTCATCTGCACTGGCAATTCGGCGCGTTCCATCCTGGCGGAAGGCATCCTCGACGAGCTGGGTCAAGGGCGGTTCCGCGCCTATTCGGCAGGGAGCCACCCCAAGGGCGAAGTCCACCCGCTGGCGCTCGCCACGCTGGAGCGCCTGCACCTGCCGACGACCGGCTACCGTAGCAAGAGCTGGGACGAACTCGTGGCGCCCGGCGCGCCGATGTTCGATTTCATCTTTACCGTCTGCGACAACGCCGCCGGCGAGGTGTGCCCCGTCTGGCCGGGCAAGCCGGTCTCGGCCCATTGGGGCGTGCCTGATCCGGCCGCCGTCGAAGGCAGCGAGGAACAGCAGCGTAAGGCGTTCATGGACGCTGCGTTGACGCTCAAGCGTCGCATCGAGCTGTTCCTGTCGCTGCCGCTCCAACGGCTCGATGCCATGTCGCTGCAGCACGAGCTGCGCGCCATCGGCAAGCAGTGAGGTAGCGCGATGGCCGTACAGACCGAAGCCGTTGCCGCCACGCCATCGTTCTCGATGAGCATCTTCGAGCGCTACCTGACGGTGTGGGTGCTGCTGTGCATCGTCGCCGGCATCGCCCTGGGCCAGTTCGCGCCCGGCGCATTCCAGGCCGTCGGCCGCATGGAAGTGGCCCAAGTCAACCTCCCGGTCGGCCTGCTGATCTGGATCATGGTGATCCCCATGCTGCTCAAGGTGGACTTCGGCGCGCTCGGCCAGGTCCGCCAGCACTGGCGCGGCATCGGCGTGACGCTGTTCGTCAATTGGGCGGTCAAGCCGTTCTCGATGGCGCTGCTGGCTTGGCTGTTCATCCGTCATGTCTTCGCCGACTGGCTGCCGGCCGATCAGATCGACAGCTACGTCGCCGGCCTGATCCTGCTGGCCGCCGCGCCCTGCACGGCGATGGTGTTCGTCTGGAGCCGGCTGACCGGCGGCGATCCGATGTTTACGCTGTCGCAGGTGGCCTTGAACGACACCATCATGGTGTTCGCCTTCGCGCCCATCGTCGCCCTGCTGCTCGGCCTGTCCTCGATCGTCGTGCCGTGGGACACCCTGCTGATCTCGGTGGTGCTCTACATCGTCATCCCGGTCATCATCGCCCAGGTATGGCGCCGCTCGCTGCTGCGTCGTGGACAGGCAGCGTTCGACCGAGCGCTGGAACGCATCGGCCCACTGTCCATCGCCGCGCTGCTGTTGACCCTGGTGCTGCTGTTCGCCTTCCAGGGCCAGGCCATCCTGCAGCAGCCGCTGGTCATCGCCATGCTAGCCGTGCCGATCCTGATCCAGGTGTTCTTCAATTCCGGCCTGGCCTACTGGCTCAACCGCCGTGTCGGCGAGAAGCACAACATCGCCTGTCCCTCCGCGCTGATCGGTGCGTCCAACTTCTTCGAGCTGGCCGTGGCGGCCGCCATCAGTCTGTTCGGCTTCCACTCCGGCGCCGCGCTGGCCACCGTGGTCGGCGTGCTGATCGAGGTGCCGGTGATGCTGCTGGTGGTGCGCGTGGTCAACCGTTCCCGCGACTGGTACGAACAGGCCCCGCGCAATGTGGTGAGGCATCCGGCATGAGCACCGTCACGATCTACCACAACCCGGACTGCGGCACGTCGCGCAACACGCTGGCGCTGATCCGCGCCAGCGGCATCGAGCCCACAGTCATCGAGTACGTGAAAGCACCGCCCGACCGCGAGACCTTGAAGGCGCTGATTGCGCGGATGGGCATGCGCGTGCGGGATGTGTTGCGCGTCAAGGGAACGCCCTACAAGGAACTGAACCTGGATGCCGCGCATTGGAGCGACGACCAGTTGATCGACCAGATGCTGGCGCACCCGATCCTCATCAATCGGCCCATCGTGGTGTCTCCCCTGGGCGTGCGGCTGTGTCGCCCTTCGGACATGGTGATCGAGCTGCTGCCGCAGCGACCGGCGGGCGAGATTTGCAAAGAAGACGGCACGACGCTCCTGGTGGACACGCCGATCGCCGGCAGTGACCCGGACCTTGCGCTGGCGCTGCACGAGGCCGGCCTTCCCACCGCCGACCTGACCGAGCCGGGGCGTCGCTTCTTCGCCTATGCCACCGTGTCAGGTGAGCGCGTGGGCTTCGGCGGCTTCGAGCATATGGGCCAGGACGTGCTGGTGCGCTCCCTGGTGGTTCTGCCACAAGCACGCCATCGCGGCACCGGCAGCGGCATGCTCGCAATATTGCTGCGCCGCGCCTTCGATGAAGGCGGACGCCAAGCCTGGTTGCTGACGACGACGGCAGCGCCGTTCTTCGAGCGTGCGGGCTTTAGTCCCGCGGAGCGCACTGCCGCGCCAGCGGCGATCCTTGCCACACGGCAGGCCGCGAGCTTGTGCCCTTCGAGTGCTGCGCTGCTTAGCCGCCGCATGACGTTGTGATGCAGTCTCGCAAGACTGTGCCGGAGCGGGGATGAATCCGTAGATGGAACAAGCGCCGAAGGTCACTCAGACCTTCGGCTGGAGAGGAAGCAAACCACCTGTGGGCTGCAAGCAGGCCAGGCCGTCGTCAAAGCCATTCGCTGCGTCAGCAATCTCACCCGGCCCGTTTCGTGGCTGGGGCCGGCATCCTCTGGCGTGTATCCACACACAAAGGGAACCCGTTTTTTCACCGGCGGGCACCGGCACCGAATACCGTCGACCGCAAGCGGTCTCCTGGCACCTCGCAGCCTTGCGGGCCAAGGCGTCAGGAGACCGCTCGCGGATGGACGCGAACACCTCGATCAGCGGAACCGCGTCGAGCGCGATTCGATGGAGCAATGACCTTCTCGCCCTGTGGCGGTCTCGGGCCAGCAGGACGCGCACACCGTTGCAGAAGGGAACGCGCGCTGGGGAATCCCGCGGGGAGCGGGAGGTTTGCCCCGCCGTCGGCAGCAGCCGGCGTGGCAGAGGGAGACGTGGGCGTCAGTTCGCCCTGGAGCGCCGACGCGGCGTGCTGGATGGTCGGCGGGAGGCGCCGCGCTTGCCTGCCGCGGTATCTTCGACCGGCTGCGTGCCCTTGCAGTCCGGGTAGCGGCTGCAAGACCAGAACGCGCCGCTCTTGCCGCTGCGCTGGCGCATCGGTGAACCGCA
Source organism: Burkholderia multivorans ATCC BAA-247 (assembly GCF_000959525.1). NCBI lineage: Bacteria > Pseudomonadati > Pseudomonadota > Betaproteobacteria > Burkholderiales > Burkholderiaceae > Burkholderia > Burkholderia multivorans. The sequence continues at coordinate 1,021,301 of NZ_CP009832.1, read as the reverse complement.
CTGCGGGCAGTTCGGCGCGGGCGGCAGCTTGAGGTCCAGCGTGGCGCCGCGGTACTGCCGCACGAGCTGGGCGACCCAGCTCGATTGCTTGGCGATGAAGGTGTCCAGCGTCATCTGGCCTGCCTCGATCATGTCCAACGCCTGCTCCCACACCGCCGTCGTGCCTGGGTCGGCGATGGCCGTCGGCACCGCGTCGATCAACGTGAAGGCCGCATCCGATGCGCGGATGGCACGGCCCTTCGTCAAGAGATAACCGCGGGCCAAGAGCCCGCTGATGATGTTGGCGCGCGTCGCCTCGGTGCCGATGCCCGTGGTGTCCTTCAGCTTCTGCTTCAGGCGCGGATCGGTCACGAGTTTGGCGACGCCCTTCATGGCCTTGACCAGCTCGCCCTGCGTGTAGGGCTTGGGCGGCAGCGTCTTCAACGCCTTCAGTTCGACCTGGCCAACCTGGCAGGAAGTCCTAGCTTGCAGCGGCGGCAACACCTGGCCGCGCTGCGCGTCCTCGCCGTCCGTGTCGTCGGGCACCGACGCCGCCAGCACCTGGCGCCATCCAGCTACCGCGATCTGCTTGCCGACCGCCACCAGCGACTGCCCGTCGCACGTGAGCTGCGCCACCGTCCGGTCGAACTCGTGATGCGGCAGGAACTGCGCGAGGTAGTGGGCGCGGATCAGCCGGTAGACGGCCAGCTCCTTCTCGCTCATCACCGAGAGATTGGCCGGTTCCAGCGTCGGAATGATGCCGTGGTGCGCCGTGACCTTGCCGTCGTTCCAGGCGCGCGAACGCTGCTGGTGATCCAGGCGGTCGATCAGCGGCCGCAGACCGGGATCGGTCTTGACCAGGCTGTCGAGGACGGCCGGCACCTCGGCCAGCATGCTCTCGGGCAGGTAGCCCGAATCCGAGCGCGGATACGTCGTCGCCTTGTGCGTCTCGTACAGCGCCTGGGCGATGTCCAGCGTTTCCTGCACGTCCAGGCCCAATTGCTTGGAGCACACCTCTTGCAGCGTGCCGAGGTCGAACGGCAGCGGCGGGCCTTCGCGCACGCGCTCGGTCTCCACCGACAGCACCTGGGCGGCGCCGGCCGCGCGCAGGCGCTCGCCGGCCTGCTGCGCCACCGGCTGCTGCAGGCAGCGGCCGGCCTCGTCGGTACTGCCCTGCGGCGGCGTCCAGCTTGCGACGAAGGTCTGGCCCGCATGCGAAAGCGCGACTTCGATGGCCCAGAACGGCACCGAGACGAAGCGTGCGATCTCGCGATCACGGTCTACGACCAGCTTGAGGGTCGGGGTCTGCACACGCCCGACCGACAGCACGCCGGTGTAGCCGGCCTGGCGGCCCAGCAGCGTGAACAGGCGACTCAGGTTCATCCCGATCAACCAGTCGGCACGCGATCGGGCGAGCGCGGAGAAGTACAGCGGCAGCGTCTCGGCGGATGGCTTGAGTGCACCCAGCGCCTTGCGGATCGACGCATCGTTGAGCGCCGACAGCCACAGCCGCTGGATCGGGCCACGGTAGCCGCACAGCTCGATGATCTCGCGGGCGATCATCTCGCCTTCGCGATCAGCGTCGGTCGCGATCACCAGCTCGCCCGCCTTGGCGACGAGCTGCTGCACGACCTTGAACTGCGCCGCGGTCGCCGCCTTGGGCTCGACACGCCAGCGCTCGGGAAGAATGGGCAGTTGCTCGATGGCCCAGCGCTTGTACTGCTCGCCGTAGCCTTCGGGCGGAACCGCCTCGACCAGATGACCGATGCACCAGGTCACGACGACACCGGCACCACTGTAGCAGCCGTTGCCGCGTTGGCCGGCGCCCAGCACACGGGCGATGTCCTTGCCCTGGGACGGCTTCTCGCACAGGAACACGCGCATGAAGCCTCCTTGGAAGTGTGCGGTTCATCGGATGGCCCCAGCTTGGCCGGGCCAGCGGAGGACGGCAGCAAGGAAGCCGATCGGCGCAGACACCGCTTTGTGATCGGCAGACGATGCGTTGCCGCAGCGGCATGCGCGGCACTGCAACGGCTGGCGCAGCGAGGGCGTAGTTTCGGGAGGGCGGCTGGAATTCGGTGGAACACCCTGGCGCTATCCCCTGGGGATAGCTGGTGCATGGCGGGCGTCTGACGGTTGCTACAGCCGCCCCCTCGGAATCAGCCCTTGGCCTTGGTTTCCTTCGGCGCCTTCGTCCCCTTGGTCTCCTTCGGCGGCGGTACTGCGGCCTCGGGTTCCAGCGTCCTGGCGCTGAGGGTCACGGCCTGGATGCGGTACGGCAGAATGCCGATGCGGCGGGCCTCGATTTTGAAGGTCGTGCGCTCGTTGTCGTCGGCGTCCTCCCACTCGTCCTTCACCGTGCGGCCTTCTACCAGCACGCGCATGCCCTTCTGGTACAGGTCTTTCCAGTGGTCGGCGTCGCGGTGCCACAGCTCCACCGGCGCCCAGAAGCCGCCGCGGTCCTCGAATTCGCCGTCCTTCTTCGGGATCGGGTTGTCGAAGTAGACGTTCAGGCGCAGCAGCCGACGCGGCTCGTCGTTGCCGTTGGGGAATTCGCGGTAGTCCGGCGCAGAACCGATGTTGCCCTCGCCGACGAAGTGCGTGCTCATGGTGACTCCTTGGGGGTGGTGGATGGAACGGACGCGGCATGCCCGTGGACACGTCGCAGGTAAGCCGCTTCGGCCTGAGCGGCCTTGCTGGCGCACTCCTGGGCCTGGCGGCCCAGCGTGTGAAGGAGGCTGATCTGCATGTTCAAAGCGATGCGCTGCAGCTCCATCGCGTACAGGTCGTCGATCAGCGAGGCCGGCGTCGCCGGGCGGTCGAGCAGCGATTCCCACAGCGCCACGCCCATGGAAGAACGGTCGTGGTTGCGCCAGCGCAGGAAGGTCGTGCCTGCGCCAGTGGTCTGCTGGGCCAGTTGCACGTCGAGCAACGTGAAGGGATAGGCCCGCGCCTGTTGCAGCACGCGCCGCTGCGCCAGGCCGATCAAGTCGTCGCGCAGTGCCGTGCATTGGTTGGCCCAGGTCTCCAGACTCCCCTTACCTTTAAAAGGCTGTAAAAGGCCTTTTAGGTAGGGGCCGTGTTCTAGGCGCTGGAAGTCCGCCTGTTCCAGCGGCAGGAAGCGCGCCGGTTGGCCGGTGGAAGACGATGCTGTCATGCCTTCGTGCCTTCGCCGTCATGGTCGTGGTCGTCGTCCGCCACGTCGGCTGCGCCAGCGCTGGGTGCCGCATCGGGGGCTGCACCCGGCTTGCCCGACCGCCGTGCGATCGGTGGCGCAAAGCGCGAGCGGCGCGTGCCTTCGAGCACGTCCTGCGGCAACTCGCCGAACTTCTCCAGCGCCGCCCGCGCCACCGCGTTCTTCGAGGCGAAGTCGTCGCGCGTCGCGCCGGAGTAGCGGTACTGCTGTGCCAGCGAGAACAGGCTGCGCAGCGCATGCGCGCCGTCGTTGAGCCAGCGTTCCAGCGTGCTGCGGTCGATCAGCGCGGTGTGGTGGGCGAGGATCAGCTTGCGGGCCAGGTCGTCGTAGTCGGCCAGCAGGTACACCGCCATGAAGCCGAGTTGCGCATTGACGAACAGCGGCAGCTTCACAGGCTGCACGTTCATGTTCTCGCCCAGCGACAGCGCGGGCGGCACGTCGGCCAGCGCCTGGTCCACCTGCTCACGCAGCGCCTGCAAGCTGGCCTTGGTCTGCGTCAGCTTGTCCTCGATGCGCAGCATCCAGAAGTCCGAGTAGGGGTCGTCCTGCTCGGCGCCGCGCTTCATCTTGTTCATCACGCTGATGTAGCCGTTCAGGCCGATGATCCCGGTCCGGCCCTCGGCGGGCGCTCGGCCATGCCAGATGCGTGAAGCGTGGTGGGTGTGCAGCGTCAGCGACATCGCGCTGCGCAGCGATCCGAGATTCAACTGCAGGGGCGGCTGGGATTCGTTGGCCATGATGACGACTCGCGGTAAGGGAACGAGCCGCCAGCATCGGCATCGCCCGGAAGGGCGTCAGTCAACAAACCGCAGCGGGTGCGTCCCCCGTTGTCGTCCCGGAAGGCCGTGTGTTCCGTCTATCCCCAGGGGATAGCTGCCGTCACGGGCGATGAAGACGCGACTGAGCCGGACGGCGCGGAAGGCGGCGTGTTCCATCTATCCCCTGGGAATAGGTCCGCACCGGGCTGCGACGATGTGACGCATGACAGCACCGAAGCCGATGGCTGGAAGGCTTCGTGTCCCAGCTATCCCCTGGGGATAGCTGCTCAGGAATCGCCGAGCGTCGAACGCAGTTTCGCCAGGTAGGCCCGCGCCGCCTCGCGGCCAGGGCCGTTCGGCGCAGGCGGTGGCGGTGCAGAGGGTGCGGGTGCGGCTGGACGTGGCGGCGTCGATGGCGAGCCGCCTTCGCCGGCCCAGGCCTTGAACTCGCCGCGGATGGCTTTCTGGATGATGCCGAACAGGTAGCCGGCCGGGTTGCGCACCGCGCTGTTGCGGCAGCGTGCATCCCATTCGTCCAGCACCGCCTGCCGCAGTGACTCGTCCACCTGCTGCAAGGCCACCAGCGCGCCGCTTTGTTGCTCGTCCTTCAGGCGCAACAGACGCTCGGGCAGGCGCAGGTGTTGCAGCGCCTTCGCGCGCGGTACTGTACGTACTTGATTTATACGATCCATACGTACAGTACGGTCCTCCTTCGGATTCCGAAGTGAGCCGTCTGGCGCGGGTTTCGGCCCAGCTTCGGATTCCGAAGACGTGGCTTCGAGATTCCGAAGCAGGCCGTCCTGGCCTTCTTCGGATTCGTGATCCACAGGGTCTTGTGGATAACTCGCATCAGCCCATTCGCTGCGTGTCATGCGCTGTGCCAGCACCTGCAGGCGCGTGGGCAGCGTGCGGCCGTTGAGCATCGGGTCTTCGGCGATCTCCCGCAGCGTGTTCATGCCGACGATCTGCACCGCCTTCGCGGCATGGGTCAGCGCCTGGCTGACCAGGCCCAGGTAGTCGGGGTCGAGCTGCATCGCCTCGAAGGGCGTCAGCGGCTCGTCGTGCAGGACATAAAGGTTGCCGAGGATGCGGCCGGTCTTCGGATCGCGGCGCCGCCGCACCAGGCTCAGCCAGCGCGTCAGCCGCAGCAGCGTCAAGGCGCGCGCCACGGTCTCGTGCGAGGCCTGCGCCGCGCAGGGCATCGAGGCGAGGTAGGGGCGAAGCTGGTCGTAGGTCGGGAAGGTCGTCACGCCGTCGTCGTTGAGCTGCAGGCGGAACACCTGCCAGGCATTGCGCTCCAGCGGCGTCAGGCGCCGATCGAGGAACAGCGCAAGCGGCACGCTCTCATGGCGGTTGCCGCTGTAGAGGAAGCCCTCGCTGGCCGGCGCAGCAGCTTGCGCCGTGGTCGTGCCGTGCCCGGCCGGCTGCGCGGGGGGCAACAGTTGCCGCAGCGCGTCGTCGAATAACGCGGACAGCGCAACGGGGCCATCGCGCCGTGGTGCGCCGCCCGTCGCCATGACCTACACCAGCCCCTGGTCGATCCAGTTGCGTATCGCCGCCCAGATCACCGACATCGGCAGGCTCAAGGTCTCGGCCAGGTCCATGGTCAGCGACAGCATCGCCACTTCGTCATCCAGCGCGATGCCGCGTTCGGCGATGCCGGCCTGCCAGTGCTTCCACAGCGCCGTGTCCTGCGCTTCGTCCAGCACCGGATGGCGCCCCTTGCGCTTGGGCAGTCCGAGAATGTCGCGGCGCAGGGCGACCTCCTGGTGTGTCAGGCCGTAGAACCGGCTCACCATCTCCGTGCTGGCGCCCAGGCGCAGCATCCGGTCCACCGTGGCGATCTCGCGCTCCACGTCATGCACCTGGCTTAGCAGCCGCTTCAGCACATCTCGGTTCACCGACACCGAGCACCAAGACACCGTGGCGTTGACCAGCATGCTCACGAGTTCGGGGTGCTTGAGCGCGTCCAGTTCCTCCTCGCCGAAGCCCATCGCCTTGCAGCGCCGCAGTTGCCCATTGCGCAGGTCGTGCAGCGCCTGTGCGATGACGGCCTGGTTGAGCGGATGCGGTGCCGACATGATGGCCTCCGCTCAGGCGCCGTGGCCGAGGTTGCTGGAGGCCGCGCCGGTCTCCAGATCCAGCAACCGGCGCGCCAGGCGCAGCAGCCGGAACAGCTTTACCAGCCCGGCATCGCTCAGGCGCGGATATGCGCCGCCGCCATGCAGCAAGGCCGCCAGGTCGTCGGCCAGCCGGGCGCCATCGAGGCCGGCTGCGGGTCGGGGCGCGGCGCATAGCGCATGCAGCAAGGTCAGCACCGCACGCGCGAACGGTGGCAATGCGCGCACCGCCGGGGGCGCCACGCAGACGAAGCCGATGCCGCCTTCGCTGGGCTCGACCTGCCCGGCCACGTCGGCTTCCTCGGCGATCTCGCGCGCGAACTGCGCGATGTGCATCCGCAGCCGATCCGGCACGTCCAGGCCGGGCTCGATGTACCAGACGTCCGAGATGGGGTAGAGCCCGCCCGCCTGCACGGGGATCGCGCGCAGCGCGTCGGCCTCGAAGTCGGGCAGCTTGTCGCCCATCTGATCGGCCACCATGCGCTGGATGGATTGCAGGCGTTCGGTGGTCGGCGCGGGCGACACGATATGACCCTGCAGGCGCTCGTCGCGCAGCCCGCCGTCCTGCTGCAAGCCCTCGGCGCCGACGGCCGGTGCAGCCAGGCCGGCGCCCGCCGGCGCGGAAGTACGAGGCTCCGACGACTGCACCGTAGGGCCTGCCGGCGACGAAGGCGGTGACGGTGGCCGCGGCGGCTCGGGTGCGGTCGGTGCCACAGGTCTTGCCGCCTGCGACGGCGCGGGATCGCTGGTCAACGCACGCTGGCGGCTCTCCGTGTCGTCGATCTCTAAGGCCAGCGTGTCGTAGTCCGCCTCCAGCAGCTCGGCCATCTGGCCGACCAGCTCGTCCTGCACCCGCTGCGGTGAGAAGTTGTCGGGCTGCGTGTCGAACTGCGCGAGCACGTCCTGGAACAGCGTAGCGAAGTCCATCGACAGGTTGCGTCCCAGGGCACGCCGCTCCCAGGTGCGTTCGCAGGCCTTGCGCAGCACTGCGAGCCGTTCAACCTGATGCCGGCCAAGCCCGCCGTACAGCAGCGTGGGGATCGCCGGCAGCAGGTAGTGCACGGCGTCCTGCATGCGGCTGATGTGCGACTGCGGCAGCGGGAAGCCATCGGCCGTAAGCCGCCGCGCCAGCTCGCTCTGCGACAGCGGCTGGCCGCTGTCCCGCCCCATTTCCTGCTCGTAGAACTCGCGCGCCTTCTCCACGCCCAAGGCCCGCTCGATGAAGCTGAGCCCGCCGCGCAACTCGTTCTCGGCCAGGTGCCCGGTCAGCATCACCACTTCGCCGCGCTGCGGCCACGGGCGGAACAGGCAGGGGATGCGGAAGAACCGTTCGTCTTTCGTCTCGCTCCACAGCTCGCGCAGGATCGCCAGGCGCGTGTTGCCGCCGTTGCGGATGATGTAGTGCGATTCGCCGGGCCGGCGCGTGATCGCGGGCGGCGCATCGAGCCCGCGTTCGCGGATCGAGGCCTTGATGTCCTCGTAGGCCGGGTTGCGCGTCACGCGCGGGTCGTGGTCGTAGGGGCGCAACTGGTCCAGCGTTACCACCATCGGCGTGTCGGCGATGGGGTCGCTCAGGGCCGCGACCGAAGGGCCGTTGCGCTCGAAGCCCGAGGCCAGCAGCTTGGCGGCCATGTCCTGCGGCGTCAGGTCAGCCACGGCCGTTCTCCTGAGATGCTGCAACACCCTGGGCCGCCTGCCGGTCGGCGCGGCGAAGCTGCGCACGGGCGTTCCGCTCGGCGCGGTGGTCGCTCGCCGTCGAGCTGGTGTAGATCGGCGCGCAGCCTTGCTTCGTGAACAGCAGGTGCCCGCCGCGGGTGCGCACCACCTTCCAACCTTCTCCCAGGGCGAACTCGATCAGCCCTCGCAGCCGCTTGTGGCCGCGGGCCAGGTCATGTGCGCTGGCCATGGCCGGCCCCTCCCGCGTCGCCTCGGCCGGTGACGAGCGCAAAGCGCTCCTGCCACGCCGGGAACAGCTCGCCGGCCAGCGCGCGCATGGTCTCCAATGCGGCGGGTGCCGTGCGGCCCGCCGGCTGGCGGTATTCCACCCGATGCACCGGCAGGCCGCGCGTCGCGGCGCGCGGATAGGCTTCGATCGCCGGCACGTCGGTGTCCAGCACGCGCACGCCAGGCTGCTCCTGGAATACCTGACGCAGCGCCTGCTGGATCAGCCGCGCATTGGACGACACCGGATGCACGCGGTTGATGAGCAGGTGCAGCGGCGGCGGCTCGATGCCGAGGTGGCGGTACGGCGCGATGTCCTCGATGAGTTGCAGCGTGCCGCGCCGCAGCTCGCGCGCCGCGAGGATTTCCGGCGTCACCGGCGACAGCGCCAAGTTCGAGGCCAGCACCGCCATCTCCAGCAGCACGCTGCGCGCGCCCTGGGTGTCGATGAGCAGCAGGTCGTAGCTCGGCGCCAGCGTGGGCAGCAGGTGGCGCAGCCGCAATCTGCCATCGGGCGCGTGCAGCAGCAGCGTGTTCAGCTCGCCGCGGTCGTCGTTCGAGAGCACCAGGTCAAGCCGCTCGAACGCGGTGCGCGACACCAGTTGCTCGGCGCGCTGCTCGTTGTAGGCCAGCATCTCGTAGATGCCGGCCGGCGCGCGCTCGGCCAGCGTGAAGTAGCTCGACAGCGTGGGCTGCACGTCCAGGTCCAGCAGCAGCACGCGCAGCCCGGCGTCGGCTGCGAAGCCGCCCAGGTTGGCCGCCGTCGTGGTCTTGCCGACGCCGCCCTTGGTCGAAATGATGGACACCACCTGCATGGGCTTCTCCCGGTTGAATGGCATGTACCGAGGAAAAGCGTCAGGCGCGCTCATTGAGGCGATCGGCGATCCATTGCTCGACCTCCGCCGAGTCCCAGCCCACGGCGCGCACGCCCAGGCGCAGCGCCTTGGGGAACTTGCCTTCTTTCATCAGGCTGTAGATGTGCGCGCGCTTGAAGCCGGTTTTGGCCTCGACTTCGGCGCGACGCAGGATGCGGTGCTCGGCCGGCACTGCCGGCGCGGTGGTCTGCGAAGACATGAGAGACACTCCTTGACGCTCACTAGCGCTGTTCGGAAAGTGCCTCGTATTCAATACACCACAGTCGCCGAAATCACTGCAATTGCAGAAGCAGCGACTGCAATTGCAGTGCGCCGCATCGGCATCATGCTGGCCGCGTCGTCAGCGCGACTCCTCCAGGTGGCGCCGCGCCTGCGCGAGCTTGCTCCACAGCGTCCGCTCGCTGAGACCCGGCCGCCCCTCATGGTGTGCGATCAGCGCGCTGACCACGGCATCCATGCTGCGGAACGACGAATAGGCCGCGCCTGACGGCGAATTGCCCAGCAGCAGCGTCAGCAGTCCGCCTATGATGTTGAGGTAAGTCGTCTCGCTGCGCAGGCCAGGCTCGCGCGCCTGTTCGTCGTTGGCCGCGCGCGTGGCATGTTCCTTCGCCAGTGCTTCGTGCGCGGTGCGCAGCGTTTCATGCACCAGGGCAAGTTCGGCAAGTTGCGACTTCGCTGCTTCGCGATCGGCCAGCAGGATGTTGAGCGTGTCCACACTCACCGCCGGATGCACCGCGCGTTCGATGCCGTCAAACAAAAACCCCGGCCGATCGCCGGGGTAGAACTGCGACATCCACGCTTTCAAGTCCACGTGGCGCACGGTCAACTCGGGGTCGTCGAGCGCCGGCCGCTGCGAGTCCAGCACGATGCCGGCCTTGCCACCGGGCAATTCGCCATGCGTCAGCGCGTCGAAGATGCGCTCGGCATACAGGCGCAGCAGCGGCCAGCGCGGGAATTCGCCGGGCTCCGGCATGGCACGCTGCGCCAGCGCTTCCAGAATACGCTGCTCGAAGCGCAGGAGACCGCACCAGCGGACGGCCGCCTCGATCGGTCGGTAGTACGTCTTTGCGCCAAAGGCGTGGCTGCTCGATTTCGGCATATCGCGCTCTTCCCATCGTCGGATCGACACATGGCAAGCGCGCGCGGCCCACATGGGCGCAGCGATTGCCCAAAGAACCCGATGAAGCGCGAGCCGGTCGGCATCGTGGTGGACGTTGGGTGCGGCGATGTCGCCGAGCGTTGCGCAGGGGGCAAACCTCCTTGCGGTGCCCGCTACACCTCCACCATAATGCACCTGCGAAAAATCTTGTTACCGGCGCAACGGTTTGAAAAGCCGCGCATCCAAGTTCGATCAGGAAGGGATGCCGCGCTTTACCGGAAAACCAGGGCAAAGTTTTCGTAGGAAAACGGGCGGGGTAAAGCGCCAATGCGTCTTCCGGCTGAGCCGGTTTGCATCCAGCAAAGGCTCATGCGTTCTGCGTCACTGCAGTGACCTCGACAGCTTGAAGGTGCCTTGCGTGATGCCGGGTGGATAGGCCCGATTCGCCATCCATGCCCGTGACGCAAAAGGTCGGCCGCCGATGCAATTCGGGTCAAGGTCCAGACCGAAAAGGAATCGTACCGTCCAAAATCCCCGCGTCACATCGGGCGTTGATCGGTGCCTTGCGGGCGTCCGACACGATCCACGCGGTCGATGAACTGCCGCAGCGGCTCCATGATTTCGCCTTCGGGTCGCAGTAGATAGGTCGTCAGCGAAGCGGTCTCGTCGGCCAGCGGCCGCACGACGACATCGGCCTGATGGCAACCCGCCAGATGCGCCGCGCTCGAAAAGCCCACGCCGTAGCCGGCGGCCACGAGGGCCAGCATCAGGGAATGGGTCTTGACGTACTCGGCTACCGTCGGCTGCGCATCCACCGTGCGGAGCAGCCGTTCGCGCTGCCGGCTGCAACCTTCGCAGACCTGGGGATCGCACAGCACCAGCGGATAGCTCGCCACTTCCTCCAGCGGCACTTCCTTGAAAGCCAGCAGCGGATGCCTGGCGGGCAAAGCCAGCACCAGCGGGTCTCGCCACACCGGCATGGCGACGACGCCGGCGTCCATTTCACCAGCCAATGCAAAACCTGCGTCATACAAGTCGTTGCGCAGTCCAGTCACCAACTGCGCCAGTGGCGCTTCAAATATCCGAATGCCGACCTGTGGTGCCTCCTCGCGGCAAAGCGCAAGCAACGCCGACAAGCGGGCCTGCCCCATGTCACCCGATAGTGCAATGCGCAGCGTGTTCCGCTGGTTCGCTGCGGCGCGTGCCTTGGTCTGCGCTTGCTCGAAGGCCAGCAGTACGCGCCGGGCTTCTTCGAGGAAGACCTGTCCCGCCGGTGTGAGACGAACACTGCGTGGCAAGCGGTTGAGCAGCGGCACCCCTAAATCCGCCTCCATCTGGCGGATCGTGCGCGACAGTGGAGACTGTTCGATGTGCAGCCGTCGAGCAGCCCGGCCGAAGTGCAGTTCCTCGGCTACGGCGATGAAGCAGCGAAGATGGCGTAAGTTCATGCTTTCTCCCTACCGATGTGATCAGTCCATATCATCGTAGGGAGCCGAATAGTGCGGAGGATTCACCTCTGTATCGAGATGAGAGCCATCCTGGGGGGGATGCTCGGATGCTTTTCGCCCATGTCAGCGCCTACGGCGAAGCTCTCGTTCGAGATCGCCCAGCTGCGACGCCTGAAGTTCGGCAAGAAGAGCGAGCAGTGGGCTGCTGCCGGTTTCATGGACACCTTGTTAAGGTCGATGCCGAACAACGCGCGCTGTTCGACAAGGCTCTGGACGCCTACATTGCCTCGGCCGAGGCGCAGCATCAAGAACTGCTGAGCAAGACGAAGCCGCCGGCTACGCATGGCGCGGTGCCGAAGCGCACCGCCTTGCCGGCGGACTACCGCGCGTGGACCGCCACCACGAGCCCGAGAACACCCGCTGCGCGTGCGGCTGTGCGCTCAAGCGCATCAGCGAGAAGCTGGACTACACGCCGGGCGTGTTCACGGTCGAGTGCCACATCCGCGGCAAGTGGACCTGCGCACAGGTGCCGAACGCTGACCCAGGCGCCGGTCCCGGCGGAGATCATCGCCAAGGGCATCCCCACCTCCGGGCTGCTCGCGTAGGTGCTGGTCGCAAAGGACTCCGACCATCTGCCGCTTACATGGTCGTCCCTAGGCAAGCAGGAATCAGCTGCGTGAGTGAATCGGGAGGTTTGCGTAGCTGATGGCTGGTCAGCAGCGTCTGCGCCGGCGGCTTCACCGGCACGAAGCGCATGTGCGGGCGGGTCGCCGCCTCGCAGATCGCTGCGGCATCGGCCGCACCGTTCTTGCGTCCCTTGCCGGCCATGCGGTAGGGCGTGACGAAGTGGCCTGCAATCAGCCGCGCATCCAGCCCATAGCCGCGCAACTTGCGTGCCCAGTGATGCGCACCGCCGCAGGCCTCCAGGGCCACCAGGCAGCCGGGAGGCAGCTGCGCGCACCAGGCCGCAAACTTGTCAGCGGCCAGCGCCTTGGCAACCACCACGCGCGCATCCACCGCATGCACCTAGATAACCCGCTTGGCCAGATCCACCCCGACTCGGGCAATCTCGTTCATGGACTTCCCCTTTCACATGGCTGCAGATTGATGACTTGGGGAGCACCATCGCGGTGGCAGCCAACATTTGTTTCCTGGCTGCTTACGATTGAGTCACATCAATCGGCCAGCAGATCGCTGGATGTTGACTCTTGACTTTCGGCATGTTAGGCGCAATATCTTGCAAAGTCTTGCAAGAATTTCCTCAGGCGAGGCCGCGTGACGACGGAACTTGTGGGGGTGGTATGACAGCGCGCCAGCTGGCGATCTTCACACTCGACGAGTTGGCTGCCTACTTGAAAGTCGGCAAGCGGACGCTTTACCGGCTCGCCTCGCACGGGGAGATTCCGGCCTTCAAGGTCGGCGGGACGTGGCGGTTTCGTCAAAGTGAAATCGATCGATGGATCAATGATCAGATCCAAGCAGGCAGAAAGAAGGAGGTGATACGCACAGATGAGCAGCCAAGGTCAGCGGAACACTCCGTGTCGTCTGGGCGCGCTGTCCGTCGCCGCAGGCAAACGGAGTGAGCGAGAGTCTTCAATTTTTCTTCTGGAGGTGTGACATGGACATTGACTTCAAGAAATTGGCTCCCTGGAACTGGTTCAAAAAGGAGCAGGAAGAACAACAGAGCACCGCCTCGCTGCCGGTGCAGCGCAATGACCTGCCGGCGGCAGGCGGGCCGGTCAGCCCCATCCTGCAATTGCATCGCGAGATCGATCGCCTGTTCGACGAAGCGTTTCGAGGCTTCGGTTTCCCGGCGCTGGCCTTGCCGCGCTGGCCGGCGGACTGGCCGGGCATGCTGAAGCCGGCGCTGGACATCCAGGAAACAGACAAGCAGTACACGATCGCCCTGGAAGTACCCGGCGTCGAGGAAAAGGACATTCAGATCACGCTCGATAACGATGTGTTGCTGGTGCGCGGTGAAAAGCGTCAGGAGCAGGAAACCAAAGACGGTGGTTTCCACCGGGTGGAGCGCTCCTACGGCAGCTTTCAGCGCGCTCTGAACCTGCCGGCCGATGCCAACCAGGACACGATCAAGGCCGCTTTCAAGAACGGCGTGCTCACGATCACGATGGACAAGCGCGAGGCCAGTACGCCCAAGCAGGGGCGCTCGATCCCGATCAATGGCTGACGCCCACCTGCTAGTCCTTTGCAAAAAACCAAGTGAAGGGCGAGGCGCCTTGATCTGCGGTGCCTCGCCCAGTTAACCCTCCCGGAGTATCAGCATGGCCAGAAAACAATGCCAAGTCTGCGGCCAACCCGCCACGGTGCGGGTGGAAGCCAATCTCAATGGTCGCCACAGCACCATGCTGTTGTGTGACGATCACTATCGCCAACTGGCGCGCCAGCAAAAGCGCACCGTCTCGCCGCTGGAGGCTCTGTTTGGCTCGCGCAGCGGTTTGTTCGAAGACTTCCTCGGCAGCGACTTCTTCCGCATCGGTGACGATGCACCGTCCGTGGCGGCTGATGCCGACGAAGTGGTCGATGCGTCTTTCGGCGAATCCGCTCCCGCAACGGCGGGCACGGCGCGCCGCCGCGGCAGTGGGCTGGCCAGCCGTATCAGCGAACAGTCTGAGGCCCTGTTGCAGGAAGCCGCCAAACATGCTGCCGAGTTCGGCCGGCCCGAAGTCGATACCGAACACCTGCTGCTGGCGCTGACCGGCAGCGACGTGGTCAAGACCATCTTAGGGCAGTTCAAGATCAAGGTCGATGACCTCAAGCGGCAGATTGAATCCGAAGCCAAGCGTGGCGACAAGCCGTTCGAAGGCGAGATCGGCGTGTCGCCACGTGTCAAGGATGCGCTCAGCCGTGCCTTCGTGGCCTCCAACGAGTTGAGTCATTCCTATGTGGGGCCAGAGCACTTTCTGATCGGCCTGGCCGAAGAAGGCGAAGGCTTGGCAGCCAACCTGCTGCGCCGCTACGGGCTCACGCCGCAGGCGCTGCGCCAGCAGGTGAGCAAGGTGGTCGGCAAGGGGGCCGAGGACGGCCGTGCCGAGACGCCGACCAATACGCCGGAACTCGACAAGTATTCGCGCGACCTCACCAAGATGGCGCGCGAGGGCAAGCTCGATCCGGTCATCGGCCGCGCGCAGGAGATCGAGACGACCATCGAAGTGCTGGCCCGGCGCAAGAAGAACAACCCGGTGCTGATCGGCGAACCCGGCGTCGGCAAGACCGCCATCGTCGAAGGGCTGGCGCAGCGCATGGTCGCAGGCGAAGTGCCCGAAACGCTGCGTGACAAGCGCCTGGTCGAACTCAACATCAATGCCATGGTGGCCGGCGCCAAGTACCGCGGCGAGTTCGAGGAGCGCGTGCAGAAGGTGCTCAAGGAAGTGACCGAGCACCAGGGGGAGCTGATTCTCTTCATCGACGAAGTGCACACCATCGTCGGTGCCGGCCAAGGTGGCGGCGAAGGCGGGCTGGACGTGGCCAACGTCTTCAAGCCGATGATGGCGCGCGGCGAGCTGAACCTGATCGGCGCCACCACGCTCAACGAGTATCAGAAGTACATCGAAAAGGATGCCGCGCTGGAGCGTCGCTTCCAGCCGGTGATGGTGCCCGAGCCGACGGTAGCGCAGACCATGATGATTTTGCGCGGCCTGCGCGACACCTTCGAGGCGCACCACAAGGTCAGCATCACCGAGGATGCGATCATCGCCGCCGCCGAGTTGTCCGACCGTTACATCACCGCGCGCTTTTTGCCCGACAAGGCCATCGACCTGCTCGACCAGGCGGCCGCACGCGTGAAGCTGTCGGCCACGGCGCGCCCGGTGGCGGTGCAAGAGCTGGAGTCCGAACTGCATCAGTTGCGGCGTGAGCAGGACTATGTGGCTTCGCGCAAGCAGTACGACAAGGCTGCCGAGCTCGGCAAGCGCATCGAGGCCAAAGAGGCCGAACTCAAGAAGCTCGTCGAGGATTGGGAGCGCGAGCGCGCCTCGGGCAGCGCCGAGGTCAAGGCAGAGCACGTGGCGCAGATCGTCTCGCGGCTGACCGGCATCCCGGTCAACGAGCTGACGGTGGAAGAACGCGAGAAGCTGCTGCATCTGGAACAGCGGCTGCATGAGCGCCTGGTGGGACAGGACGAAGCAGTACGTGCCGTGGCCGATGCCGTGCGGCTGTCGCGCGCAGGCCTGCGCGAAGGCAGCAAGCCAGTGGCCACCTTCCTGTTCCTCGGGCCGACGGGTGTGGGCAAGACCGAACTCGCCAAGGCACTGGCCGAGTCCATCTATGGCGATGAGGGCGCGCTGCTGCGCATCGACATGTCCGAGTACGGTGAACGCCATACCGTGGCACGCCTGGTGGGCGCGCCTCCGGGTTATGTGGGCTACGACGAGGGCGGCCAGCTCACCGAGAAGGTGCGCCGCAAGCCCTACAGCGTGTTGCTGCTCGACGAGATCGAAAAGGCGCACCCCGACGTCTACAACATCCTGCTGCAGGTGTTCGACGACGGCCGCCTCACCGACGGCAAGGGCCGGGTGGTGGATTTCACCAACACCATCATCATCGCCACCTCGAATCTGGGCTCGGACATCATCCAGCGTCGGCTCAAGGCGCGTGGTGCCGCCGGCGAGGAGTATGAAAAGACCAAGACGGAGGTGATGGACGTGCTGCGCGGGCATTTCCGCCCCGAGTTCCTCAACCGCATCGATGAAATCATCGTCTTCCATGCGCTGGGCAAGGAGGAGATCCGCCATATCGTCGGCCTGCAGCTCGATCGCGTGGCGCGCAACGCCGCCAGCCAGGGCGTGACGCTGGCCTTCGATCAGACCTTGATCGATCACTTCGCGGAGGAAGGCTACAAACCCGAGTTCGGCGCGCGCGAGCTCAAGCGGCTGATCCGCAGCGAGCTGGAAACCGCTCTGGCGCGCGAGATGCTGGGTGGCGGTATCGGCAAGGCCGATCACGCCAGCGCACGCTGGGACGACAAGGCCGAACGCGTCGTCTTCGAGCGCAAGGAGCCACCCGCGCAGCCGGCCGAGCCTGAAAAGCCCGATGCCGCGAACGTGGCCGAGGCACCGCCGAACGGCGAGAGCAAGGCTACGCGCAAGAAGAAGCCGGCGGGCGGCGAATCTTGAGCGATGGGAGGCTGTCGTGTCCGACCCCAACGGGCTGACATGGGCAGCCACCCTCGTGTCGCTGGCGGTCGCTATCCCCATAGCGGGGCACGCGGTCATCTACAAGCGTGACCCTCGATCGGCCACGCTGTGGGTGCTGCTGATCGCGCTGTTGCCGCTGGGCGGTTCGCTGCTGTATGGGCTGTTCGGCATCAACCGTTACCAGCGGCGGGCGCGGCGGCTGTTTCCGGGGGCAGATCCTGCTGTTCGGCAGGACCTCGCGTCTACGATGCCCCAGGCCGTATCGGCGCCGTTTGCCGGCCTGGCGCACCTGGTGGGACGCGCCACCGGCCAGTCGCTGACCAGCGGCAACCGCATCGAGCCGCTCGTCGATGGCGAGCAGGCCTACCCGGCCATGCTCGCTGCCATCGAGTCAGCGCGGCACAGCGTCGCGCTGGCTTCGTACATCTTCGACAGCCAAGGCATCGGGGCGCAGTTCGTCGATGCGCTGCGCCGGGCTCATGAGCGCGGCGTGCAAGTGCGGGTGCTGATCGACGACGTCTATGCCCGCTGGAGGCCCCGCAGCGCCTACCGCGCCTTGCAACGCGCCGGCGTTCCGGCGGCGACGTTCAACCCGACGTTGATTCCCGCGCGCCTGCATGCCGCGCATCTGCGCAATCACCGCAAGCTGCTGGTGATCGATGGCGAGACGGGTTTCACCGGCGGCATGAACATCTTCAGCCCGTATTGGCGGCCCGATGCGCCGGAGCAGGCCTGTCACGATTTGCACTTTCGTCTGCGCGGGCCGGTGGTTGCGCATCTGATGCAGTGCTTCACAGATGATTGGTGCGATACCACGGGCGAGCGGCTCAGCGAGGGTTTCTGGCGCGAATCGCCCGCAATGGCTGATGAGCAAGGAACCTCTTGGGCGCGCGGCATCGAGGCCGGTCCCGATGAGGCCCTGGACCGGCTGCGCTGGACCTTCATGGGCGCTTTGAGCGCGGCGAAGCATTCGGTGCGCATCTGGACACCTTACTTCGTGCCCGATCAGCCGATGATCGCGGCGCTGAGCACGGCCGCGTTGCACGGCGTGCGCGTCGAGGTGCTGACGCCCGCAAACGGCGACCATCCCACGGTGCAATGGGCCGCGCGCGCCCACTACTGGCAGGTGCTGGAGCACGGTGTACGCATCTTCGAACGGCCTGGCCCGTTCGACCACAGCAAGCTGATGCTGATAGACGGCCAGTGGTGCTGCCTGGGTTCGGCCAATTGGGATGCGCGCAGCCTGCGCCTCAACTTCGAGTTCAATGTGGAGGTGTACGACACCGCGCTGTCTACGCGGCTGGAATCCCTTTTTGATGCCGCCCGTGATGCATCGAACGAGATATCGGTCATGGCGTTGCGCGCCCGCCCGCTGGCCATCCGCTTGCGCGACGGGGTGGCCCGTCTGTTCACCCCCATTCTCTAGCGGCACGACTTGCGAGGAACATTGCCCATGGAAAAGAAAGATCAATGGAACATTGGCTACTGGATCGTCGCCGGTCTGTTGCTGCTGACGCTGCAGAACTACTGGCAGGCGGCGAAGACCGTCGAGCCCGTACCCTACAGCGAATTCGAGAAAGCGTTGGCCGAGGGGCGCGTCGCCGAAGTGCTGGTGGCAGACCGCACGGTCACCGGACGCCTGAAATCGCCGGACAGCCGGGGCAAGACCACGATCGTGGCCACCCGTGTCGAACCCGACCTGGCCGAGCGGCTGTCGAAATACGACGTGCCCTACGCGCGGGTGGTGGAAAGCACCTGGCTGCGTGATGTGCTCTCCTGGATTCTGCCGGCGGTGGCCTTCTTCGGCGTCTGGTTTTTCCTGTTCCGCCGCTTTGCCGAGAAGCAGGGCATGGGCGGCTTTCTGAGCATCGGCAAGAGCCGCGCCAAGGTGTTCATGGAGAAGAACACGGGCGTCACGTTTGCCGATGTCGCGGGCGTCGATGAGGCCAAGGCCGAGCTAGTCGAGATCGTCGACTTCCTGAAGAACCCGCAGGATTACGGCCGCCTCGGCGCGCGCATCCCGAAAGGTGTGTTGCTGGTTGGCCCGCCCGGCACGGGCAAGACCCTGCTGGCCAAGGCCGTGGCGGGCGAGGCCGGGGTACCGTTCTTCTCTATCTCCGGCTCGGAGTTCGTCGAGATGTTTGTCGGCGTGGGCGCGGCGCGGGTGCGCGACCTGTTCGAGCAGGCCCGTGCCCAGGCGCCGTCGATAATCTTCATCGACGAGTTGGATGCCCTGGGCCGCGCGCGCGGCGTCGGCGGCCCCATCGGCGGCCACGACGAGCGTGAGCAAACGCTCAACCAGCTGCTCACCGAGATGGACGGCTTCGACAGCTCGGTGGGGCTGATCATCCTCGCCGCCACCAACCGCCCCGAAATCCTCGACCAGGCGCTGCTGCGTGCCGGCCGCTTCGACCGCCAGGTGCTGGTGGACCGGCCCGACAAGAAGGGGCGGCTGGACATCCTGAAGGTTCATGTCAAGAAGGTGACGCTGGCCCAGGATGTAGACCTCGAACAGGTAGCCGCACTGACCACGGGCTTTTCCGGCGCGGACCTCGCCAATCTGGTCAACGAGGCGGCGCTGGCGGCGACGAGACGCCGTGCGTCCGCCGTGGAATTGCAGGACTTCACCGCGGCCATCGAGCGCATCGTGGCGGGCCTGGAAAAGAAGAGCCGCGTGCTCAATCCCAAGGAGCGGGAAACCGTGGCCCATCACGAGATGGGCCATGCGCTGGTGGCGCTGGCGCTGCCCGGCACCGACCCCGTACACAAGATCTCGATCATCCCGCGCGGCATCGGCGCGCTGGGCTACACCTTGCAGCGCCCCACCGAAGACCGCTTCCTGATGACGCGTACCGATCTCGAGCACAAGATCGCCGTACTGCTGGGCGGGCGTGCCGCCGAAAAGCTGGTGTTCGGCGAGTTGTCTACCGGGGCGGCGGACGATCTGGCGCGGGCCACCGACATCGCCCGCGACATGATCACCCGCTTTGGCATGGACGAGGGCCTGGGCTACATCGCCTTCGAGGCGCAGCGGCCCCGCTTTCTCGATACACCAGAACTGGCCCACGGCGGTTGCCGGGTGGCCGAATCGACCCAGGCGCGCATCGATCAGGCTATCCGCGACATCGTGATGGGCGTGTTCGAGCGCGCCTACCGGATTCTCGACATCAACCGCGCGGTGCTGGAGCGCTGTGCGCGCGAGCTGCTGGCGCGGGAAACGCTCGACGAAAGCGATATCCGTCAATTGACTCAAGGACTTGTTCGGAACTGAAAACAGTAGTAGGTGCCATTCAGAGTAAGCCGACGGCTCTGTTCAGTGCGTCATCCAATTCGCCGGCATTGTTCAAGGAGAACCGATATGTCTGCATTGACTCCGTGGGACCCCTTCCGGGAACTGGATGAATTGCAAAACCGCCTGGCGACGATGTTCGGACGGATACCCCAGCGACAGGGCGCCCGTACCGGCAACGAAGCCATGACCACGGCGGACTGGGCACCAATGGCGGACATCAGCGAGGATGAGAACGCATTCCTCCTCAAGCTGGATCTGCCGGAGGTCCCCAAGGATGCCGTGCGCGTCAGCGCGGAAAACGGTGTGCTCACCATCAGCGGCGAGCGCAAACTGGAAAAAGAGGAGCAGGGCAAGAAGTTCCACCGCATCGAACGTGCGTATGGCCGCTTTGTGCGCAGCTTTGTCTTGCCTGACAACGTTGATCCGACCAAGGTGACGGCTTCGATGAAAGACGGCGTGCTGGAAGTGCGGCTTGTCAAGGCCGAGCAAGCCAAACCGAAACAGATTGAAATCTCAGTCAACTAACTTCAATCAGGAGCCCAAGATCATGAATATCAAACAGCCACAATACACCTTCTCCGCACTTGCCCTGGCGGTCGTCGTCGGACTGAGCGGACCGGCTCTGGCCCAATCGGCGGCAGGTTCTAGCCCAGGTGCTGCAGCACCCTCTGCCGCATCCAAGGCGGCACAGCCACAGGTAGATGACAAGGCCGCCCGGGAAGCCGATAAAAAGCGTGCCGAGCTCACTCAAGACGCCATCACGGCGCTCACCAAGACCCAGGAGGCTTTGACCCTCCTTGATGCAAAGAAGACCAAGGAGGCGCTCGCTGCGCTGGAACTGGCCAGCGGAAAGCTGGAACTGGTATTGGCACGCGACGCCAAACTTGCCTTGGCGCCGGTCGATGTACGCGTCATCACCCACGATATCCACGCCAACGTGGAATCGGTAAAGAAAGCGGTCAAGTTGTCTCGGGAGTTGTTGGGTGATGGCGAGGTGCAAAAGGCCCGGCCCATCGTTGCCAATCTGGCCAGCGAAATCGTGATCGAAACCGACAACCTGCCGATGGCAACGTACCCGGCAGCGATCAAGTCGGCCGCACGGCTCATCGACAGCGGCAAGATCGACGACGCCAAGGCGGAACTCGCCCGAGCACTGAACACGCTGGTGGTGACCTCGGTCGCCTTTCCTCTGCCCGTGCTCCGGGCCGAAGCCGCGATGGCAAAAGCTGAAAAGCTGGCCGAGACCGACAAGCGCGATGCCAAGCAGAACGAGGAGCTCAGCACCTTGCTGTCGTCCGTACGCACGGAGATCGAGCTGGCGCAGATCCTCGGTTATGGCAAGAAGGCGGATTTCAAACCCATCTTCGATCAGGTGAAGTCGATTGAGCAAAAGTCGGCTGGAGGCAAAAGCGGCAAGGGATGGTTCGACGAGTTGAAGACGCGGATCCAAAAGCTGTTTTGAGGTGATGAAAGGGCCGACTGTTCGGTCGGTCAGTCTCGCGATGTTCGCAGTCAGCCCCAATAGATTCGCCTATTTTCACTAACTCATACGAGGCATGTCACCATGAATGAGCAAACACCGAATCCCAATGCGACGAACAAAGGAATTAACGAACAGGCCGCGGTAAGCAGCCTTCCTGTCAGTCCAGAGGCCAAGCCTGAAGTTGTCACGGAGGTACAGCCAGAGGTTCAGAAGGAAACGGACTCGCAGGCGGCAGACAAACGTAAACAAGTCCTCGATGAGGCCGTCTCGGCCTTGGCGCTGACCAAATCAGCGCTGGCCGCACTTGACGGCAAGGACGCTGCACGCGCACTGGCAACGCTGGCCGAAGTGACGGGAAAGCTGGAGCTGATCGTTGCGCGCGAACCAACGCTCGCCCTGGCCCCCGTTGATGTGCGCACCATCGTGCACGACGTGTTCGCCAACACGGAAACCATTGAGGCGATGACTGACGAGGCGCTGGATGCCCTCAAACATGGCGAGGTGCAACAGGCACGTCTCGTGCTGGCTTTGCTGGCCAGTGAAATCGTGATCGCGGTCACCAACATCCCTCTGGCGTCCTATCCCGCAGCCGTGAAGTCAGTCGTGCCGCTGATCGATCAGGGCAAGATTGAAGAAGCCAAAGCCGCGCTGCAGGCAGCGCTCAGCACGCTGGTCGAGACGCGCAGCGTGCTTCCGCTGCCCACCCTGCGTGCCAGGCTGCTCCTGAAGCGCGCCGAGACCTTGGTGGAAGATGGTCAGCGGGGCGAAGCGTCCAATGAGCGCCTGGAGACATTATTGAACGAAGCGCGGCAGCAGTTGGAAATGGCAGAACTGCTGGGCTATGGAAAAAAGAAGGACTTTGAGCCCCTGTTCGCTGAACTCAAGAAAGTCAAGGAAAAGACGGCTGGGGGAGGCGGCGGAAAAGGCTGGCTCGATGAAATCAAGGCAAAACTGTCCAAGTTGTTCTGAAACCGCTGCATAGGGCGTAAGAGGGGCGCGTCGCGCCCCTCTCTTGGCTCAGGAGTGTTTGATTTTTCACCCCATTAGATCTTTAGGAGATATTGCATGAACACAGACACCATCGCCAATTCCAATGAGGATGAGCCCACCAAAGCACTGTGTTCGCTGAGCCAAAATTGGTGGCTTTTTGCGCTGCGCGGTGTCTTGGCATTGATTTTTGCAGCCCTCGCGTTCTGGATGCCACAATCGGCTCTGTTGGCCATGACCATCGTGTTCGGCGCATTTTCCTTGGTCAATGGCGCGTTCAACTTGTTTGCAGCGGTGCGCCATATCCAGAAAAAAGAGCGCTGGGGCTGGCTGCTGTTCAGCGGCATTGTCGGCATACTTACGGGCGTCGTCGTCCTGGTTGCTCCTTGGGTCGCCACGATAGTCTTGGCTTCTTTTTTATGGGCTAGCGTGGGCTTCTGGGCGATTTTCACCGGTGTGCTGGAGATATCCGCCGCCGTTCGGCTGCGTCGGGAAATCAAGGGCGAAATCTGGCTTGCCCTCAGTGGACTGCTCTCGATTATCCTTGGCGCTATCGTCTTGTGGATAGTTTTTACCCGTCCGGTCGAGTCATTCGTGGCCGCAGGCTGGTTGTTGGGTTTCCATGCGGCAGTCTATGGCGTCACGCTTTTGTTCTTGAGTTGGAGTCTTCGCAAATCGCGCCTGGGGTAAGAGCGTGCCAAACCAAAATCTATGGATATGAGCATCCTCGATTCATGCCTCCATAGAAATGACATCGAAGGAGTCATACATGCAGATGCAATATAGCTATCGAGCTATCGACAAAGAGTTTCATGAACCTTGGCAGAGAGCTTTGGGAAATGTGATCGAGCGCGACCTCAAGCCATTGCTCGACAAACACACTAAAGATTCAGCGCGACTTCAAATCGTCCTTGATCGCGACAAGACCAAGCGGCAATTTCTGGCCAGTGGCTATATGCACCTGCCCGGCAAAAAGATTGTCAGCGTTACTGCATCACATGACGAGCTGACGCCCCTCGCGCAGATGCTCGCACAGTCGTTGTTCCGTCAGGCCAAGAAGCATTTTGACCGACTGCATGCTCAGGATCAAATCAAGCGCAAAGCACGACGCGAGCGCTTGCGCGAGCTCAAGGTGCGAATTGCCGCAAACCCCGCGTCAGCCGCCCATGAGGCCAAAGTGACCCGAATGCCTCTACTGTCGAAACTTGAGGCTGTCGCAAGGCGTGAGCTGGCTTATCTGCGGGCCGTCGGCGATTTACCACGCGATTATCCGACGCTGCGCGACGTGGTGGATGAAGCGATTGTCCAAGCTGAGGTGGAATGGCAATCCGTGCCGGAAGAAAAAGCGGCTTACTTCGGTCTTCTGAAGCATCTGTTCGCCGTCCTGGATCACGAAGTGGCAAACAGCCGGCAATTTGGCGAATTCGTTTCTCTGGACGCGCCGGTCGAAGCGGATGCCCAGGACGTCGCCGAGGCCATGGTGGAAGAGGAAGTCTTCGAATTTTATCAGCCCGATGACACACTCAGGCTGGCCGATATCATCGCTGACAGTCAGCATCCCGATGCCGCAACGATCGCAGAACAGGAGGAGCTAGTTGATCGGTCGAGCGAGTTCGCTTTTGCATTCGACCTGCTGAAGGACATGCCGCGTTTGTGGCGGCGCATTTTTCTGCTTATCCGTGTGGACGGGCTCGATGCCAGCAGCGTCTCTGAAATCCTGCTGATTCCTAGTCAGGAAGATACTGTCCAAAGGTGGCTCATGCAGGCCGAAGCGTTCATCGCTGCTCATTTGGAAGAGGCCGGAGTAAGCAAAGACGGGAACGATTGGCTCCAAGGCGTTGATTGGTCGGCATTGTCTGTGACCCGAAGCGCGGCAGCCTCACTGTGGTCCAAGGAGGCGAACCATGAAGAATGATCTTCACCTCGTCTGCCCGCATTGCCAGTCCATCAACCGCGTACCGACTGCGAAGGTATCGGAACATCCCAACTGCGGCCGCTGCCAGCAGCCTTTGTTCACGGGCGAGCCCATCGAGTTGACCACGGCAACATTCTCGCGCCACGTGGAGCGCAGCGA
Organism: Burkholderia multivorans ATCC BAA-247; assembly: GCF_000959525.1. NCBI lineage: Bacteria > Pseudomonadati > Pseudomonadota > Betaproteobacteria > Burkholderiales > Burkholderiaceae > Burkholderia > Burkholderia multivorans. The sequence continues at coordinate 996,896 of NZ_CP009832.1, read as the reverse complement.
TTTGCCGCTGCTGGTCGATTTCTGGGCGCCATGGTGCGGGCCGTGCAAGATGATGGCGCCACAGTTCCAGCAAGCGGCGCACCAGCTCGAACCGAGGATCCGGCTGGCGAAGGTGAATACCGAGGCTGAGCCCCACCTGGCCGCGCAGTTCGGTATCCGCAGCATCCCGACGCTCGCCCTGTTCCAAGGTGGGCGGGAGATCGCCCGTCAGGCCGGCGCGATGGGCGCGCAGGACATCGTGCGCTGGACGTCGACGCAAGTGGGGCGCTGACCGATGCAGGGCTTGCTCGGCGCTACGCTAATCCTGCTGGCGGCTTGCAGCCTGGCGGCGATGGCGACGGCGGCGTTCAGAGTGCCCGCCTTGCTGGGGTATCTCTCTGTCGGCGTTGTACTGGGCCCCTCAGTCATCGGCGTGATCGCGCCGGGGGAGACGCTGACCTTTCTGTCCGAGCTGGGCGTGGCGCTGCTGTTGTTCATGGTCGGACTGGAATTCTCCCTCGGACACTTCTGGCTCGCCCGCAGGACGGTGCTGATGGCGGGCGCTCTGCAGATGATCGCCGTGGCCCCGCCGCTGATCCTGCTATTGATGTGGCTGGGGCAGCCCGGCCAGAGCGCCGCGCTGCTCGGCACTGCGGCGGCCATGTCGTCCACGGCGCTGGTCAGCCGACAACTGGCCGACCAAGGCGAGCTCACCACCCGCCACGGCCGCAGTGCCATCGCCGTGCTGGTCTTTCAGGACCTGGCCAGCGTGCCCCTGCTGGCCTTGCTGGCGATCTGGGCGCGCGGCGAGTCGCCGAAGATCGAGCATGTGCTGCTCGAAGTGTTCGGTGTGCTGCTGCTGTTCGCGGCAGCGGCCCTCGCCTCGCGCCGTCTGTTGCATGGCCTGCTGGGCTGGGTGGCGCGGCGGGGCCACGAGGAATCGTTCGTGCTCGTCTCCTTGTGCGTGGTGGTGGCTGCCGCCGCCGCTGCGCACGCGGTCGGCGTATCCGCCGCCCTGGGGGCCTTCCTCGCCGGGATGGTGCTGGGCGAGAGCGACTTCCGGCACCACATGGAAAGCCACCTCAGGCCGTTTCGCGATGTGTTGTCGGGCGTGTTCTTCGTGACCATCGGCCTGCAATTGGACGCAGCACAGATTCTTTCGGCACCGCTGGCGGTGCTGGCGTGGCTGGTGGTGCTGGTACCGGTCAAGATCCTGCTCAATACGCTGGCCTTGCGGGCGACGCGCCTGTCCGCCCTCGATGCCTGGCGCACGGGCATAGCGTTGGGGCACGGCGGCGAGTTCGCCCTGCTGTTGTTGGGCACGGTCTTGCAGCAGCATCTGATCCCCGCGACCGTCGTCCAACCCATGCTGGTCGCGCTGGTGCTCAGCATGGCCCTGGCACCGCTACTGATCCGCCATCACGATGTACTTGCCCGGTTCTTGAGCCGCACCGGCGGCGTCATTCAGCCACCCCAGGCTGAAGAAGTCGAGATCGCCGCGCAGACGGCGCGATATCGAGACCATGTCATCGTTTGCGGCGCGGGCGAGCTTGGCCTGACAGTCAGCGAGATTCTTCGCCACGCCGGCGTAGCGCATCTGCTGCTGGAGGCGGACGCGCAGAAGGTCGAGGCCGCGCGTGCCGCCGGCGCGCCGGTGTTCCATGGCGATGCCAGTCGGCCCGATACCTTGCTGGCTGCCGGCTTGACGCATGCGCACTTGGTGGTGCTGACGTTCGCCCATGCCCAGCAAGCGTTGCGCATCGCCCAGGCGATTGCCGAGCGCCGTCCGGCGCTGACCTTGTGGGTGTCATGCAGAAGTACGACCGCGGCCGATGCATTTCGCGCCATGCCCAACGTGCGTGTGTACCAGCAATCCTTTGCCGCAGGCCTTGGGCTGGCGGAACAAGTGATGTCGTCGCTTGGCATGTCGGCCGAGCTCGTCGAACGAAACATCAGTGCGATGCGCCGCCGTCTCGACAGCGGCAATGTCGCAGGGAGTCCATCTGCATGAAGTCAACAGGCCGCAATCCATTTCAGGTCTTCCGTGACCAATGGGCCATCATGAGTTTTTACGAGCGCTTCGAGCAGGTCGTCGCGCTCGTGCTGTCGGCGGTAATTGCCGTCATCATCGTGGTGTCGCTGTTCCAGCTCATCGCCATCGTCTTCACGCTGCTGGTCCTCGATGCCTTCAATCCCCTGGATCACAAGGTATTCCAGAGTGTGTTCGGCATGATCATGACGCTCTTGATCGCGATGGAGTTCAAGCATTCCATCGTGCGCGTGGCGCTGCGTCGGGACAGCATCATCCAGGTCAAGACCGTGATCCTCATCGGTCTGATCGCGCTGGCGCGCAAGTTCGTGATCCTTGACCCCGAGGCGAGCCCCGCAAAGATTGCCGCGCTGGCAGGCGCCACGCTGGCTCTGGGTGCGACCTACTGGCTGCTGCGCGAGCGCGGCGACCGCGCCGCCGAGACCTCTGAGCATGACCCGTCATCATCCCAGTGATCCGCGCGCGGCGCTGTTGCAACACCGCTGGCTCAACCGCCTGCAGACCGGGCTGTTGGTTCTGACCCTGGTCGGGATCGCAGCCGCAGCAGGGAGACTGCCGTTTGGGGAAGGCGGCCTGTGGCTCGCGCTGTTTGCAGTTGCAGGCACGCTGCTGCTGGAACCGGCAGCCGCATCCGCCTTGACCTTGCGCCTGTACCGCGCACGGGCTTTGCACCCGCACGAAGCCCCCGAGATTTGGGCCCTGTTGCGCGAGCTGTCCGCCCGTGCCGGTTTGCCCGCCACGCCGGTGCCGCACTATGTGCCCAGTGCCGTCGTCAACGCCTTCGCCACCGGATCGAAGCAGGAGGCATCGATCGCCCTCACCGATGGCCTGCTGCGCAGCCTGAGCCCACGCGAGCTGGCGGGTGTGCTCGCGCATGAAGTCGCGCACATCGCCAATGAGGATTTGCGCGTCATGGGGCTGGCGGATTCCGTCAGTCGCCTCACGAGCCTGCTGGCCCTCATGGGACAGATCGCGATCCTGCTCAGCCTGCCCGCGCTGCTGGTTGGGGCGGCGGAGGTCTATTGGCCTGGTCTATTGTTATTGGCCGCATCGCCCCAGCTGGCCCTGCTCGCACAGCTCGGCTTGTCTCGCGTGCGTGAGTTCGACGCTGACCGCCTCGCGGCGGAACTGACGGGCGACCCGCACGGGCTTGCGTCTGCGCTGGCGAAAATCGAGCGGGTCAGCCGCTCCTGGCGTGCCTGGCTGTGGCCGGGATGGGGCAATCCCGAGCCCTCCTGGTTGCGCACGCATCCGGCAACACAAGAGTGCATCTCACGCCTGCTGACGTTGGCGCCCAGGCCAGCATCAGCGTTGCCGTTTCACGAGACCCATTTCTTGCCGGAATCCGCTGCGACGCCGCGCTGGCGCCCGAGCGGGCTGTGGCGCTGATTGCCCTCAACAGGAGACTTCTCATGGCCTACCCCGACCCGTACCAACGCCCCGCGCCGGACCACTTCGTTCGGCGCTGGCTCTTCATCACCGTCTGTATTGCCGCGCTCATGCTGCTGTGGCAGTTCCTGCCCGCCATCGAGGCCTGGTTCAGTCCGCGCGAGGCGGCAGAACGCACCGTGACGGCGCGTGGCGATCTGGCGGCGGACGAGAAAGCCACCATCGAACTGTTCGAAAAATCGCGCGCCTCGGTGGTCTACATCACCACCGCGCAATTAGTACGCGATGTCTGGACGCGCAACGTGTTCTCCGTGCCGCGCGGTACAGGCTCGGGCTTCATCTGGGACGACGCCGGCCACGTTGTCACCAACTTCCATGTCATCCAGGGCGCGTCCGAAGCCACCGTCAAACTCGCCGACGGCCGCGACTACCAGGCCGCGCTGGTGGGGACGAGCCCCGCGCATGACATCGCCGTGCTCAAGATCGGCGTCGGTTTCAAGCGCCCACCGGCCGTGCCGGTCGGCACCAGCGCCGACCTCAAGGTAGGTCAGAAGGTGTTCGCTATCGGCAACCCCTTCGGCCTGGACTGGACGCTCACCACTGGTATCGTCTCCGCGCTCGACCGCTCGTTACCCGGAGAAGCGGGCGGAGCGGCCATCGATCACCTGATCCAGACCGACGCCGCCATCAACCCTGGCAACTCCGGTGGCCCCTTGCTCGATTCGGCGGGGCGGCTCATCGGCATCAACACGGCGATCTACAGCCCTTCCGGCGCCTCGGCCGGGATCGGTTTCGCCGTGCCGGTGGACACCGTCATGCGCGTGGTGCCGCAACTCATCAAGACCGGTAAGTACATCCGTCCGGCGCTCGGCATCGAGGTGGACGAACAGCTCAATCAGCGCCTGCTGGCGCTGACTGGAAGCAAGGGCGTGTTCGTGCTGCGTGTTACCCCGGGTTCGGCAGCGCACAAGGCCGGCCTCGCGGGTGTCGAAGTCACGCCGCAAGGCATCGTGCCGGGCGACCGCATCATCGGTGTTGATGGTAAGGCGACGGACGATGTGGCTAAGCTGCTCGCGCGGCTAGACGACAGGAAGGTCGGCGATGTGGTGGTCTTGTCAGTGGAACGGGCCGGCAAATCGCGCGAGGTGCGTGTGGAGCTGCAACCCGGGAATTGATTGAATTGAACCTGTGGATCAGGCGGTAGTGCAGCGTCGCGGCGATTGAGGTTCTCAGGTCTTCGGCCAGGTAGCGTTCCGCCTCAACCTCCGTAATTTTCGGATGCGATCTGCCTATCCGAATAGGCAAGCATGCAACGCCGGAACCTCTTGCCAATCATCGAAGGAGAAAGCGAGGCGCAATCCGCATGAGGTGGACGCAGGCCAGGAACGAGGCAAACAGGAGGCCGCATTGGAACTCAGAGTACTGCGCTATTTCGTTGCGGTCGCGGAAGAACTGCATTTCGCGCGAGCGGCCGAGCGCCTTGGCGTAGAACAATCGCCTGTGTCGCGCGCAATGCGCAATCTCGAAGCCACGCTCGGCGTGCAGTTGTTCGACCGCAGCGCGCACCAGACGCGACTGACCTGGGCCGGTCAAGTGTTCCTCGGTGAGTGCCGGCGTGTGCTGGCCACCGTGGAGCAGGCGGTGAGTGCCGCAAAGGCGGCGGCGCAGGGCTATCAGGGTTATCTGCGCATCGCCATCTGCGACAGCTTGGCGCAGCCCCACATTGCCACCTTACTGGCGCGCAGCCGCGAGGAAGAGCCCGAACTGGAGATTCGCGTCTTCGAGCTGCCTTTCGCGCAGCAGCTCAAGGGCCTGCACAACGATCTGCTGGACATCGGCTTTGCGCTGTCGGACGCGGTGAGCGAAGGCCTTGTCGCCGAGCCCGTGTGGACCGATCCTCTGTCGGTGATCGTGCCCGTGCGCCACCCCTTGTTGGCGCACGCGGAAGTGCCATTGGATGAAGCCTTGAAGTTTCCGTTGGTACTGTGCCATCCGGACGCGGGATCGGGCTGCCACCACCAGATCCAGGCGGTGCTTCAAGGTGCGTCCAAGCCGCTCAAGCTGGTAGATCAGGTGACGAGCCTAGGCGTGATGCTGACTCTGGTCGGTGCCGGTTATGGCCTAGGTTTCGCCATTGCCTCGCAGGTGCAGACCCTGAACCGCCCCGACATAGCCGTCCGTCCCCTGGCCGGCACGCCGCCCATGCTGTCCACCTACCTGCTGCGCCGCGGCGCCGAACCCTCTGAGCCCATGAAGCGGTTTCTGCAGCGCGCACGCGAGGAGTTCCTGCCAAAGGGAGATGAACCGGCCTCGTGACGTTGAGCGCTCGGGTACATTGGCTACTGCTGGCTGTCCATGGCTCGCACTGGACTTGCTCGGAGCGCGCGTTGACCAAGCGTGGTTTTTCAGTCCATAATTATGTCCATCTCGGTTCGCCGAGTGCGGAAAACTCGTTATCAATCAACGAGTTAGGGACACGATGATGTTCCCATCGCCCGCTCCACTTTCCGGCTGCACTGCAGCCAGCGCGCAAGCCGCCTCGTCGAAGGCGGCTTTTTTGTACCATGTGCCGGTTCCGCCGGTCACCGCGCCCGAGCCCTCGCTCGCAACCGAGCCAATCTCTGTCACCGATGATGCACGACGATCCGAACGAAGCCGGCCTGCCGCCGCACGACGCTGCCCTGTCCGACGAAGCCGCCGACGGCACCGAAGTCAATCCGCTGCACCGCCGCCGCATCCGCAGCTTCGTCACGCGCGCCGGCCGCGTGTCCACCGGCCAGCGTCGCGCGCTCGACGAGCTCGGCCCGCGCTTCGTCGTCCCGTACGCCCCCGAAACGCCCGACTGGAACGCGATCTTCGGCCGCAGCGCGCCGCGCATTCTCGAAATCGGCTTCGGGATGGGCGCGTCGACGGCCGAAATCGCCGCGAATCGCCCGGGCGACGATTTCCTCGGCGTCGAAGTGCACGAACCGGGCGTCGGCGCGCTGCTGAAGCTGATCGGCGAACAGGATCTGTCGAACATCCGCATCATCCAGCACGACGCGGTCGAAGTGCTCGAACACATGCTCACGCCCGAAAGCCTCGACGGCGTGCACATCTTCTTCCCCGATCCGTGGCACAAGGCGCGGCACCACAAACGCCGTCTGATTCAGCCGCCGCTCGTCGCGCAACTGGCATCGCGCCTGAAACCGGGCGCGTACCTGCATTGCGCGACCGACTGGCAGAACTACGCGGAACAGATGCTCGAGGTGCTGAGCGCCGAGCCGACGCTCGAAAACACGGCCGACGGTTACGCGCCGCGCCCCGACTATCGGCCCGTCACGAAGTTCGAACGACGCGGGCTGCGGCTCGGTCACAGCGTGTGGGATCTCGTGTTCCGCAAGCGCGCGGGCTGAGCGATCGGCGCACGTGCTCGCCGACGGCCGACGCATACGTCGCGCCGGTGGCATCGACGGCAATGCGGCCACACCGGCAAACGCCCGTGTGGCCGTTTTCACGTCTTCCGCCGATACGCTTGCCGCGTCGCACGGAGTTCAGGGGCCGGTTGTCATAGCCGACCGGTAGTGCCGACCCGCCGAACCCATTAAGTAAAGCACGTGCCGGCCTTTCACAATCCGCCTAACGGCTGAGCTTGTGCCCCCGAGATACCATGCATATTTGCCTGCACACCGGTTCCCGGGCAGCCGGACACGCATGACGGGCTCGCCACACCCGTGCGCAGCCCCTGCCCCGAAAACATCAACGATTTATTGACGATCGCGGGCACCTTATGAATCAGCAAGGCGCAACGGTCGGAATCAAGACATCTCAATTCGAATAGCTTACCCCAGTCGAATATCTATCAGGAAATTCAGACGGCCTTCCAGTAAAGACATTAGGATTCGAAATACGCAACATATCAATATTGCTTGCCAAGATAGACACGAATGCGCGTATATCGAGCCTCGGCGCTTCTGCTACCACGTTCAACGCGCGCGAATCCCCCATCACTGCTGCCAACGCATATCCTGCATAGACGCCTTCCGGACTACCTCCGTCTCTTCCTGCTTTAGCCGCCAGAATGTATCCGGTGAACGCCGAACCGCTAGCCATCACTGCATTTTGCGCGGCAACGATTCTTCTAGACCATTCACTGCCATCTCCGGACTTATTCATTTTATCGAGAATTTCACCGCTATCCTTGCTGTAAACTTCCCGCATCAAATAAAAATAACTAGCCTTCACGTTACCTTGTTCGACCAATTTCCCGAGCTCATCGATACTCATCTTATATCCAGTAACGACCTCTTCTGGCATCGGATAGCCGCTCTTCATCAGCCACTCGTACTGCTCTCGGCTATTAAACGCGATCGCATTTTGTCGGAAATTCTTGTAGAATTCGTCCATCACAAGCCTATCCGATCCGGGAAATGAACCCCTGAGCTCTTCGTCGTTACCAAAATCTTTCGACACATGCACATTAGGAAATTGGTATTTTTTTGGAGCTTCGTCCTCTGACGGCCTGCGCTCAACTGCGACGGAATTGAATGAATCGACCGAGGCGGACTTTGTTTGATGCCCCATAGCGGAGTTCTCGGTATTTTTATTTGGCGAATCAGGGCCGGCGCGAAGCCCGAAATAGAACACGCTCGCGATCACACACAGCACCAGAAAGATCCAAAACTTTTTCATAACTTCCCCCTACTCAATATTGCACAGACTTGCACCAGTGTACTTGCTCACCACACCGCGGAGAAATCCAAATAGCGCGCAATACCACTGATCGACCGCCTCCTGATATGGTTTATCTCCAAATTTACGGACAGCATCTGCGTACTTCTCTGCTATTTCGCCACACAAGCCAGAACCGTTGCAAATTTGCTTCATATCCCGCTCGAATAAATTGTCACATAGCGCCTTGCTGAGCTTGCTTCCATAACAAACGTCATGGTTGTTACATGCGTTGGTAAAATCGTACCCGAGCGGCGCATTAGGTATAACGTACTTCATCCAACCGCTCGCAGGACCACAACCGTTTTGCAAGACACCTGCGTTTGGGACAAAAGAAATGCCGGACGTGAAGGGTTGGTTTCTCGGAATAAAACTGTGAAGGCGGAAAACGCCGATATTAGGTGGATTTGAAAAGTCACAATTTTTCAAATCTCGTCTTAGCATCTGCGTGTATTGACACTGAAGCCTCGGACTATTAGGCACATTGGCCAATGCCCAGCTCGTAGGACCTTTTGATGGCGGCCCGATGTCCCCGGCAAAATCCATCACCGATCCATATGGCCTTGATCCGGTAACGTTAATAGCAGGCAGTACGCCTTGCGCCATTGCAGTCTCTGACAATGCAAGCGGAGATACAAATAGCAAAGTTGCGATTTTCCCCATTTGTGCGTCCATTGAAATTATGTTCACGCAATCCGACTGAAGCGTTCAGTCGTCTCCTCCCCTGCCCCGGACAGCTGTCTGGGGACGTAATCGCTCGTCTAGCCCTATTTACAAAACAACGCGGCAAAGCGAAACAGGAGTGGCTTTGGGATGCTAATGCGAATGAGAATCATTCGCAAGTAGACTGTGAGGCTTCCCCGACCTTGCCGTGGCAAGGGTACGTACGTAGAGCACGGTGCACTACCGGTGCGGGTCATCCTTGTCCGGCGTGCCGACGTACCAGAACCGATGTCGGCCAATCGGCACTGGTTGACGACTATAGCAACGTAGGTCTCCCAATCTGCAGGCCGTACGCGACCTCAGCTGACTGCCCGGCGCTGCGATCGGCTCCGAAACGAGACCACCAGCCATTACCGCTCCATGCACAACCCGCTTTTGTCCGCATCAAAAACAAAACGGCCCGACCGGCATCTGCCGATCGGGCCGTTTTCACATCCGCGCCCTACTCCCCCGAACGCCGATCACGCCCAGTTCAACCACCCGCTATAACCGACGAGCAGCACGAACAACCCGAACACGATCCGATACCACGCGAACACCGTGAAGTCGTGCGTCGCGACGTAGCGCAGCAGCCAGCGCACGCAGACGAACGCACTGACGAAGGCCGACACGAGCCCGAGCACGAACAACCCGAGCGCGTCGACGGTGAACGCGTGCCAGTCCTTCACGGTTTCATAGAGCGTCGCGCCGAAGATGATCGGAATCGCGAGGAAGAACGAAAACTCGGTCGCGGCGCGACGCTCGAGGCCGAACAGCATCCCGCCGATGATCGTCGAGCCCGAGCGCGACATGCCGGGAATCAGCGCAAAGCACTGCGCGACACCGACTTTCAACGCATCCAGCGGCGTCAACTCGTCGATCGACTGCACGCGCGGCGGCTCGCGGCGCTCGCGCTGCCGCGCTTCGGCCCACAGAATGATCGCGCCGCCGACGACGAGCGCGAACGCGACCGGCACCGGCGAGAACAGCACGGCCTTGATCTTTTTCTCGAGCAGCAGCCCGAGCGCAATCGCCGGAATCGTCGCGATGACGACGTTCAGCGCGAAACGCCGCGCGTCGGGCCGGCTCGGCAGCCCGGTCACCACCGACGCGATCCGCTGCCGATACTCCCAGCACACGGCGAGAATCGCGCCGAACTGAATCACGACGTCGAACGTTTTCGCATGCGCGTCGTTGAAATTGAGGAAACTGCCGGCGACGATCAGGTGGCCGGTGCTCGATACCGGCAGGAATTCCGTCAGCCCCTCGACGACGCCGAGGATCAATGCCTTGCAGATCAGGATCCAGTCCATCCGTGGCCCAACTCCGAAGTGATCGAAAGAAAGGGCCACGCAGTCGTCGCGGCCCGCCCGGCCGCGCGATGCGACGTCACTTCTCGACGATCGCCACGCGTATGCCGTTTGTAAGAATCGTAATTGTACCGGGTTCGTAATTTACGCCGCCAAATTGCAGTTGCTCGGGCTTGAACGTGTAGATCGGATAGTTCGTGAGCAGCTGCGTCGCGAGCAGGCCGGCGGCCGCGCCGACCTGTTGCGTGTACATCTGCGCGTCGCCGTCGAGCACGAGGTTGTCGACGGCCGGCGCCCTGAGCACGACCGAGCGGCTCGGCGCATCGTACGCGAGCTGCCCCGACACCGTGAAGCGGCCGCTGACGGGCATGCGCAGGAACGGACTCTCGAAATGCGCGTCGAGCTGCACGGCGATGCGATTCTGATCGGGCAGCAGGCTGACGGCCGGATTCGCGAGCGAGACGTCGACGACCTGCGCGACGGTCTTCCGATACGGAAACTTGCGCGCGACGGCCTTTTGCACGTCGCCGCGCGAGAACGTGTAGTGATCGGGGATGAACGGGAACGTCGACGCGCACGCGACGAGCGACACCGACACGCCGACGGCGGCGGCGCACGCAGCAAGAAAACGGCGCCGGCCGGGCGCGCGGGATGCGGTCATGCTGAAGCTCTCCTGTTCCTGTAACGGACGAATCCGGCGCTGCGCTCGGCACGCTCCGATGCGCACGACGCCGACGCGAATTAGTGCAGCAGCACCGCACGCGGGTTCCATGCGCCGGACCGCCGCAGTCCCACGCCGCCAACGCAGCGCCGACGCCTAACCGCGCACGCTAGCGCCGCACGCTGCCACCGGGACAAGCGGCCACAGGCTGCGTCGCGGCTTCGAGCTGCGTGAGCCATGCGAGCGCCTCATCGCGCGATGCGCCGCACATCTCGGCCGACGGCTGCAGCCCCGAACAGCACGCGGGTCGCTCCGGGCTGCCGAAGATCCGGCAACGCAGATCGTCGCCGAGCTGCACGCAGCGCACGCCGGCCGGCTTGCCGTCCGGCATGCCCGGAATCGGGCTGGAAATCGACGGCGCGATGCAGCACGCGCCGCATCCTTCGCGACAGGCGTGCGGCGGTAAAACATCGGCGGGCGCCGGGCGAACGGCAGTTTCGGCAGGCACTCGGCTCTCCGGCAAGCAACAAAAAAAATCGGTGCGGCAACCGGACGCGTCGTCCGATCGTGCAGCCCGCATTGTGCCACTGCCGCTGCGACGTTATTACACAATGCAGCCCAATCGCGCATTTATATACTCGAAAGCATCTAAAAAGCGCGAGACCGCCATGACTTCCGGTTCTGCCGACACGCTGTTCCGTCCCGACCTGCTCGCGAAATACGGCGCGAACGGGCCGCGCTACACGTCCTACCCCACCGCGCTGCAGTTCCGCGACGACTTCCCGCATAGCGACTACGTGCGCGCGGCGAGCGATCCGGGCGCGTCGTCGAGCGAGCTGTCGCTGTACTTCCACATCCCGTTCTGCAACACGGCCTGCTTCTACTGCGGCTGCAACCGGATCGCGACGAACAACCATCGACGCGCGCGCCCGTATCTCGATCAACTGAAACGCGAAATCGCGCTACAAGCGACGCTGTTCGATCGGTCGCGCCCGGTCACGCAACTGCATTGGGGCGGCGGCACGCCGACGTTCCTGTCCGACGACGAAACGGCCGAGCTGATGGCCGCGACGCGCGAGCACTTCCTGCTCGCGCCCGACGCGGATGCCGAATACTCGATCGAAATCGACCCGCGCACGGTCACGCCGGCCACGCTCGTCCATCTGCGCACGATCGGCTTCAACCGGCTGAGCCTCGGCGTGCAGGATTTCGATCCGGACGTGCAGCGCGCGATCAACCGGATCCAGCCGCTCGCGATGACGGCCGACGTGATGGCCGCCGCGCGCGCGACGGGCTTCCATTCGATCAGCGTCGACCTGATCTACGGGCTGCCGCACCAGACGGTCGCCGCGTTCGCGCGCACGCTCGAGACGATCATCGAGCTCGCCCCGGACCGGCTGTCGGTGTTCGGCTACGCGCACATGCCGCATCTGTTCAAGATGCAGCGCCGGATCGACGACGCGACGCTGCCGCCGCCCGAAACGCGCATCGCGCTGCTCGGTCTCGCGATCGACATGCTGACGTCGGCCGGCTACGTCTACATCGGGATGGACCACTTCGCACGACCCTCCGACGAACTCGTGCGCGCGCAGCGCAACGGCACGCTGCAGCGCAATTTCCAGGGCTACAGTACGCGCGCCGATACGGACCTGATCGGGATCGGCGTGTCGTCGATCGGCAAGGTCGGCGACGTCTACGCGCAGAACGCCAAGGATCTGCCGGCCTACGGCGCGGCGCTCGAGGCGGGACGCCTGCCGATCGCGCGCGGCGTGCGGCTGACCGCCGACGACCGCCTGCGCCGCGACGTCATCGCTCAGCTGATGTGCAATCTCGAGCTACCGTTCTCGCCGATCGAAGCCGCGCACGGAATCCGCTTCGCCGATCGTTTCGCGCGCGAGCTCGACGCGCTGCGCCCGTTCGAGCGCGATGGGCTGCTGACGATCGCACGCGACCGGCTGACGATCCACCCGCCGGGCCGGATGGTCGTGCGCAACATCGCGATGGCGTTCGACGCGTATCTCGGCCGCACGCCGGCGCAGCGCTACTCGCGCACGGTCTGAGCCGCCGCGCGGCGCAGGCGGCCGGCGCGCGGGCGGCGGGTTTGATAAAGTACGGAGCTTACGCCCCGCCACACGCCCACGATGCGCACCACCAAAGCGACCCACGCGGTCGAACGCCTGAAAGCCCGCTCCGGCAATCCGCAGTACGCGGCCGTCGCGATGCCGGGCGGCCTGTTCTATCTCGTCGACCGCTCGGGCGGCACGGCCGAGAAGCGCTGCGACCCGCTGCCGCTCGACGAATTCGTCAAGTTCGTCGATGAACTTGGCCCCAAAAAACCGCGCAAGGTCAGCAAGCTCGACCTCGCGTTCGAGGCGCAGATCAACAAGCGGAAAGGATAAGGTTCGTTGCAGGGCGCCTGAAGGCTTGCGGGGCGCCCTGTTTGGTACAATCACGAAGTTTTTCTATCCTCGCTGATAGCCGCCAGGCTGCATGACCACACCATGAATATCGAAAAAGCGCGTTTCAACATGATCGAACAGCAGATCCGGCCGTGGGACGTGCTGGATCTGGATGTCCTGGGCCTGCTGTCGATCGTCAAGCGTGAGAATTTCGTTCCGGCCGAATACCGCGATCTCGCGTTCGCCGATCTCGAACTGCCGCTGCCCGGCGGCCGCAAGATGCTGTTCCCGCGCGTCGAAGCGCGCGTGCTGCAGGAACTGGCCGTCAAGAAACACGAGAACGTGCTCGTGATCGGCGCGGGCTCCGGCTACCTGACCGCACTGATCGCGCACCGCGCGCTCCACGTGACGGCCGTCGAGATCGACCCGACGATCGCGAAGTTCGCGGCCGACAACCTGCGCGAGAACGCCGTGACGAACGCGGAAGTCGTGCTCGGCGACGGGTCGCTCGGCTGGCCCGACAAGGCGCCGTACGACGTGATCTGCGTCGCGGGCGGCCTGCCGGTCGTGCCGCAGCAGATGCTCGAACAGCTGAAGATCGGCGGCCGCCTGTCGGCGTTCGTCGGCGGCCGTCCGGTGATGAAGGCGCAGGTGATCACGCGCATCGACGAGAAGCAGTATCGCGTCGCGGACGTGTTCGAAACCTACGTCGACCACCTCGTCAACGCGATGGAACCGTCGCGCTTCAAGTTCTGAGCGGCGGAGCCACCATGCAGATCCTGACGCCCGCGATGCTCGCGGAATGGCTTCGCGATCCGGCGCGCCCCGCGCCGGTCGTCCTCGACGTGCGCGAACCGTGGGAAGTCGCGACCGCGCAGATCGACGGCAGCGTGTCGATTCCGATGCAGCAGATTCCCGCCCGCAGCGAAGAGCTCGACGACGAAGCGGAAATCGTCTGCGTCTGCCATCACGGGATGCGCAGCGCGCAGGTCGCGATGTTCCTCGAATCGCGCGGCTTCACGAAGCTGTACAACCTGCAGGGCGGAATCGACGCGTGGTCGCGCGACGTCGATCCGTCGGTGCCGCGCTACTGATCGCCCGCTACCGATCGCACGCCGGGCACGCGCATCGCGTGCCCGCGCTTCTCTCCTTCGCTAGTCCGTTTCCTTCAGCGCTTCCGCGACGATCGCGAACAGCTCCGCAATCTGTGCCTCCTCGACGATCAGCGGCGGCGAAAACGCGAGGATGTCGCCCGTATAGCGAATCATCGCGCCCTTCCTGTAACACCTGACGAACACGTCGTACGCGCGCGTGCCGGGCTTGCCGTCGCGCGGCTTCAGCTCGACGCCGCCGACAAGCCCGAGATTGCGCACGTCGATCACGTGCCGCGCGTCGCGCAGCTTGTGGATCTCGCGTTCGAACACGGGCGCCATGCGCGCCGCGCGGTCGAACAGCTGCTCGTGTTCGTAGACGTCGAGCGTCGCGCACGCGGCGGCCGCGGCAAGCGGATGCCCCGAATACGTATAGCCGTGGAACAGCTCGATGCCGGCCGGCGCGCCGTCGACGATCGTGTCGTGGATCATGTCGCTCGCGGCGACGGCGCCCATCGGCACCGCCGCGTTCGTCGTGCCTTTCGCCATCGTCAGCAGATCGGGCGTCACGCCAAAGAACTGCGCGGCGAACGGCGCGCCGAGACGCCCCCAGCCCGTGATCACCTCGTCGAAGATCAGCAGGATTCCGTAGCGGTCGCATAGCGCGCGCAGCCGCTCGAGATAGCCCTGCGGTGGAATCAGCACGCCGGCCGAGCCGGCGACCGGTTCGACGATCACCGCGGCGATCGTCGATGCGTCGTGCAGCGCGACGATTCGCTCGAGTTCGTCGGCGAGATGTGCGCCCCACGCAGGCTGCCCTTTCGAAAACGCGGCTTCGGCGATGTTCAGCGTATGCGGCAGATGGTCGACCGCCGGCAGCAGCGCGCCCGAATACGCCTTGCGGTTCGGCGCGATGCCGCCGACCGAGATGCCGCCGAAGCCGACGCCGTGATAGCCGCGCTCGCGGCCGACGAAGCGCGTACGTTGCGCTTCGCCGCGCGCGCGGTGATACGCGAGCGCGATCTTCAGCGCGGTATCGACCGCTTCGGAGCCGGAGTTCGTGAAGAACACGTGCTTCAGATTGCCCGGCGTATGACGCGCGATGCGCGTCGCGGCCTCGAACGCCTTCGGGTGCCCCATCTGGAACGTCGGCGCGAAATCCATCTCGGCCGCCTGCGCGCCGATCGCCGCGACGATCTCGTCGCGGCAATGACCGGCGTTCACGCACCAGAGCCCGGCGGTGCCGTCGAGAATGCGTCGGCCGTCGTCCGACGTGTAGTACATCCCCTTCGCCGATACCAGCAGGCGCGGCGCGTCCTTGAACTGACGGTTCGCGGTAAACGGCATCCAGAACGCGGACAGATCGGGCGTATTCGAGGGCGATTCGGTCATGACGTCTCCTTGGCGGTATCGGGCGCGGCCGTTCGCTGCGCCGGCGTGGTGCGCCGACGCCCGTTCGATGCGGATCGAACATCGAGTGTAGGCACCGAAACGGTGAAGCACAACCGTGCACCATCTGCGCCCGCGCGCCTGCACCGCAACGGCGCCGCCGATGCCACACGATGCGTCATCGAATCCCGCCGAACGACCGCTCGGGCCCGCCCCGCGCGGCTTCGCGCGACTGGCACATGCCTTGCGTGAGTGGATCGGCCGGCGCCGCGCGGCGCATGCGCATCCAACACGTCAAGGGGATACCGATGAAACGTCGCAGTCTGTTGAAGTTCGGTTCGATGGCCGGTGCGCTCGCGCTGGCAGGCAGGAGCCCGTTCGCGCACGCAGCCGATGCGGGCACCGGCCCGATCAAGGTCGGCATCCTGCATTCGCTGTCCGGCACGATGGCGATTTCCGAAACGTCGCTGAAGGACACGGCGCTGATGACGATCGCCGACCTCAACAAGAACGGCGGCGTGATGGGCCGCAAGATCGAGCCGGTCGTCGTCGATCCGGCGTCGAACTGGCCGCTGTTCGCGGAGAAGGCGCGCCAGCTCCTCACGCAGGACAAGGTCGCATGCGTGTTCGGCTGCTGGACGTCGGTGTCGCGCAAGTCGGTGCTGCCGGTGTTCGAAGAGCTGAACGGGCTGCTCTACTACCCGGTGCAGTACGAAGGCGAGGAAATGTCGCGCAACGTCTTCTATACGGGCGCCGCGCCGAACCAGCAGGCGATTCCGGCCGTCGAGTATCTGATGAGCGCCGAAGGCGGCGGCGCGAAGCGCTTCTTCCTGCTCGGCACCGACTACGTCTATCCGCGCACGACAAACAAGATCCTGCGCGCGTTCCTCAAATCGAAAGGCGTGAAGGAAGCCGACATCCAGGAGGTCTACACGCCGTTCGGCCACAGCGACTATCAGACGATCGTCGCGAACATCAAGACCTTCGCGCAAGGCGGCAAGACCACCGTCATCTCGACGATCAACGGCGATTCGAACGTGCCGTTCTACAAGGAGCTCGGCAACCAGGGCATCAAGGCGACCGACGTGCCGGTCGTCGCGTTCTCGGTCGGCGAGGAAGAGCTGCGCGGGATCGACACGAAGCCGCTCGTCGGCCACCTCGCCGCATGGAACTACTTCATGTCGGTGAAGAACCCGACCAACACGAAGTTCAAGGACCAGTTCGCCGCGTGGGTGAAGGCGAACAATCTGCCGGGCGGCGCGAAGCGCGTGACGAACGATCCGATGGAGGCGACCTACGTCGGCATCCATATGTGGAAGCAGGCGGTCGAGAAAGCGAAGAGCACCGACGTCGACAAGGTGCGTGTCGCGATGATCGGCCAGACCGTTGCCGCGCCGTCGGGCTTCACGCTGTCGATGGACGGCAACCATCATCTGCACAAGCCGGTGATGATCGGCGAGATCCGCGGCGACGGGCAGTTCAACGTCGTATGGAAGACGAAGACCGCGGTACGGGCGCAACCGTGGAGCCCGTTCATCGCCGGCAACCAGGGCAAGCCGGACGTCGTCAGCTCGATTCCGGCATTCCTGCGCCGGCAGCGTGCGGCGATGGCCTGATGCGATGCGGGACGTTGCTTGCATGCGCAACGTTCCGCAGGTGAGCGGTTTAGCGCGATGACGGCGCGGTACGGCGGCTGCGTCGTTGTATGCCGCATCGCGAGGCCGCCGCGGCCGCCGAAACGCGCGGCCCCGCCGCTCCACCGCACGTCACCGCTTCTCTACGCCTGACAGGATTTCCGATGCCACTACGCTTTCGCCGGGCCGTCGCCGTCGCGGCCCTCGTCTGTGCCGCTGTCGCGGGCGCGCTGCCGCACGCGGCATACGCGCTGACGGCCGCCGACACCGCCGCGCTCGCAGGCGACGACTTCGATGCGAAGACGGCCGCGATCGAACGGCTCGCCAGCGATACCGATCCGCGCGCGCGCGCGCTGCTCAATGCACTGTCGAGCGGCGACGCGCTCGCGACCGGCGACGCGCACGTGCTGATCCAGAGCGGCGACACCGCGCACGACGCGCTCACGCAGGCCGCGACGCCGGCGGGCGACGCGCAGCCCGTGATGCTGAACAACCTGTTGCGCACGAAGATCGCCGCCGCGCTGTCGGGCCTCGCGCTGGCCTCGCCCGACGTCGCCGCGCGGCGCGACGCGATCGATGCGCTGCTGAAGTCGCCCGATCCCGCGCTGAAGCCGATGATCGAACGCGCTCGCGCGAAGGAGACCGATCCCGCCCTGAAACGCCGCCTCGACGCGCTGTGGGCGATCGCCGCGCTGCACGATGCCGATCCGGCGAAACGCCTCGAAGCCGTGCGCGTGGTGGCCGCGCGCAGCGATGTCGACATGATCGAGCAGTTGCGTCCGCTCGTCGCGAAGAACGCGGACGGCAGCTTTGCCGAACCCGACGCGCGCGTGCGCGACGCGGCCCAGCACGGGCTCGACGCACTGCATGCGCTGCAGCGCCGCGCCGAGATCGTCGGCACCGTGTTCGCGGGCCTGTCGCTCGGCAGTGTGCTGCTGCTCGCGGCGCTCGGCCTCGCGATCACGTACGGGCTGATCGGCGTGATCAACATGGCGCACGGCGAATTCCTGATGATCGGTGCGTACGCAACCTATGTCGTGCAGACGCTGATCCAGCGCCACGCGCCGGCCGCGTTCGACTGGTATCCGCTCGTCGCGGTGCCGGCCTCGTTCGCGACGGCCGCACTCGTCGGCATCGTGCTCGAACGGCTCGTGCTGCGGCATCTGTACGGCCGCCCGCTCGAGACGCTGCTCGCCACGTTCGGCGTGAGCCTGATCCTGATCCAGGCGACGCGGATGCTGTTCGGCGCGCAGAACGTGCAGGTCGTGAATCCGTCGTGGATGAGCGGCGGCGTCACCGTGATGCAGAACCTGATCCTGCCGTACAACCGGCTCGCGATCCTCGCGTTCGCGCTCGCGGTAGTGGGCGTCGCATGGGCCGTGCTGACGAAGACGCGGCTCGGCCTGTTCGTGCGCGCCGTCACGCAGAACCGCCGGATGGCCGCATGCGTCGGCGTGAAGACCGCGCGCGTCGACGCCTATGCATTCGCGTTCGGCGCCGGCATCGCGGGGCTCGGCGGCTGCGCGCTGTCGCAGATCGGCAATGTCGGCCCGGACCTCGGGCAGAACTACATCATCGATTCGTTCATGGCGGTCGTGCTCGGCGGCGTCGGCCAGATTGCCGGCACCGTGCTCGGCAGCTTCGGCCTCGGCCTCGTCGGCAAGGCGATCGAACCGTTCTGGGGCGCGGTGCTGGCGAAGATCGCCGTGCTCGTGATGATCGTGCTGTTCATCCAGAAGCGTCCCCAGGGCATGTTTGCCGCGAAGGGCCGCAGCGCGGAGGCTTGACGTGACTTCCCTCACCGATTCGTTGTCGAACGCGGCCGCCGATGCGCAGCCGCACGCGCCCGCCGCGCGCACGCACGGCGGCTTCGCACTGGGCCTGCCGCCGCGCCCGGCGCTGCTGTCGCGCCGCGCATGGCTCGCGCTCGTCGCGCTGTGCCTCGCGGTCGGCATCGGCGTGCCGCTCGCGGCGCTCGTCGCGCCCGAGTCGAGCGCGTTCCATCTGTCCGCCTATGCGATGACGCTCGCCGGCAAGCTGATGTGCTATGCGATCGCCGCGCTCGCGCTCGATCTCGTCTGGGGCTACTGCGGCATCCTGAGCCTCGGCCACGGGCTGTTCTTCGCGCTCGGCGGCTATGCGATCGGCATGTACCTGATGCGCGAGATCGGCCGCGACGGCCAGTACGGCAGCGACCTGCCCGACTTCATGGTGTTTCTCGACTGGCATCAATTGCCGTGGTACTGGGCCGGCACGCAGCACCTCGCGTGGGCGCTGCTGCTGGTCGTGCTCGTGCCGGCCGTGCTCGCGTGGGTGTTCGGCTTCTTCGCGTTCCGCTCGCGCGTGAAGGGTGTCTATCTGTCGATCATCACGCAGGCGCTGACGTTCGCCGCGATGCTGCTGTTCTATCGGAACGAGACGGGCTTCGGCGGCAACAACGGCTTCACCGATTTCAAGCGGATCGCCGGCTTCCCGATCACGTCGCCCGGCACGCGTACCGTGCTGCTGCTGCTCACGTTCGCGACGCTCGTGCTCGCGTTCGTCGCCGCGCGCGCGATCGTCACGAGCAAGCTCGGCCGCGTCGTGACCGCGGTGCGCGACGGCGAGACGCGGCTGATGTTCCTCGGCTACAGCCCGCTCGCCTACAAGCTGTTCGTGTGGACCGTCTCGGCCGTGCTGTGCGGCATCGCGGGCGCGCTGTACGTGCCGCAGGTCGGCATCGTGAACCCCGGCGAGATGTCGCCCGGCAATTCGATCGAGATGGCGATCTGGGTCGCGGTCGGCGGACGCGGCACGCTGATCGGCCCGATCGTCGGCGCGTTCGCGGTGAACGGCGCGAAGAGCGTGTTTACCGCCTACTTCGCCGAATACTGGCTGTTCTTTCTCGGCCTGATCTTCGTGCTCGTGCCGCTGCTGCTGCCGCGCGGGATCATGGGCGTCGTCGAACGCGTGCTTGCGAAAGGGGAAAGCCGATGAACGGAACGGCGCTCTATCAGTTCATTCCGCCGCCGGAAGACGATCGGCATACGGTGAGCGGCACCGCGTCGATGGGCCGCGTCGCGCCCACGGGCATCGACACGTCGCACGGCACGATTCTCTATCTCGAGGACATCGACGTGAGCTTCGACGGCTTTCGCGCGCTGAACAAGCTGTCGCTCGCGATCGACGTGGGCGAGCTGCGCTGCGTGATCGGACCGAACGGCGCGGGCAAGACGACGATGATGGACGTGATCACCGGCAAGACGCGCCCCGATGCGGGCAAGGTCTTCCTCGGCCAGACGCTCGACCTCGCGCGGATGAACGAGCCCGAGATCGCACGTGCGGGGATCGGCCGCAAGTTTCAGAAGCCGACCGTGTTCGAACAGCATCCGGTGTGGGAAAACCTCGAGCTCGCGATGCAGACCGACAAGGGCTGGCTCGCGTCGCTGCGTGCGCGGCTCGACCGCGACGCGCAGGCGAAGATCGAGGAAACGCTCGCGCTGATCGGCCTCGAAAGCCACGCGTTTCGCGCGGCGGGCGAGCTGTCGCACGGCCAGAAACAGCGGCTCGAGATCGGCATGCTGCTGATGCAGCGCCCCGCGCTGCTGCTGCTCGACGAACCGGCGGCCGGGATGACCGATCACGAGACGATGGAACTCGCGGAACTGCTGAACACGTTGCGCGGCACGTGCTCGATGATGGTCGTCGAGCACGACATGGAATTCGTCGCGGCGCTCGCCGGCGACGCGGGCCGCGTGACGGTCATGGCAGAAGGCGCGGTGCTCGCGCAAGGCACGCTCGATCAGGTCAAGCGCAACGACGCCGTGATCGAGTCTTACCTCGGACGATGATGCGATGCTGAAGATCGAAGCGCTGAACCAGTACTACGGCGGCAGCCATATCCTGCGCAACGCGACGCTCGATGCCGAAGACGGCAAGCTCACCGTGCTGCTCGGCCGCAACGGCGTCGGCAAGACGACGCTGCTGCGCTGCGTGATGGGCGTCGTCGCCGCGAAAAGCGGCACCGTGTCGTGGCGCGGCGCGTCGCTCGGCACGTTGCGACCGGAGGCACGCGTGGCCGCCGGACTCGCCTACGTGCCGCAGGGCCGCGACATCTTTCCTCGATTGACCGTCGAAGAGAACCTGCTCGTCGGCGCGGCAAGCCGCAGCGCGCGCTCGAAAGTGCCCGAGCGCATCTATGCGCTGTTCCCCGTGCTGAAGGACATGCGCGCGCGGCGCGGCGGCGACCTGTCGGGCGGCCAGCAGCAGCAGCTCGCGATCGGCCGCGCGCTGATGAGCGAGCCGCAGCTGCTGATCCTCGACGAGCCGACCGAAGGCATCCAGCCGTCGATCATCCAGGACATCGGGCGCACGCTGCGGCAGCTCGTCGACGAAACGAAGATGACCGTGCTGCTCGTCGAACAGTATTACGATTTCGCGCGCTCGATCGCGGACCGCTACTGGGTGATGAGCCGCGGCGAGATCGTCGCGGGCGGCGACGCGCGCGACATGGATGCGAACGGCGTGCGCGAACTCATCGCGGTGTAGCGCGCCGCGCGACCTTCATCGTCGGCACTTCCGCGAAAGCGGCATCGGCATTATTGTTCCGGTAGCATCCGCATTCGCGCTGCCGGTTGCGCGCCGATCCGCTCCCTTCGTTTTCCTTTCGCACCGATGTCCGCCTCCGATTCCCACGCGCCGCTGTCGCGCCCCGCCGTCGCCAAGTCGTGGCGCGGCCGCCTCGAACTCGGCTTCGAACGGCAGCACACGCGCACGGCACTCGTGCATCGCTTGCACGACGGCCCGTTGCGCGTGCAGCGCCCGCTGTATCCGGAAGGCGACGCGATCTGCCATGCGGTGATCGTGCATCCGCCGGGCGGCGTCGCGGGCGGCGACCGACTCGACATCGACATCGCACTCGGCGAGGACACGCACGCGGTCCTCACCACACCGGGCGCGACGAAGTGGTACAAGTCGAACGGACTCGACGCCACGCAGCGCATCGCGATCGTGCTCGGCGAACGCGCGAAGCTCGACTGGCTGCCGCAGAACAATCTGTTTTTCGATCACGCGCACGCGTCGCTCGATTTCTCGCTGACGCTCGGCGCAGGCGCGAGCGCGATCGGCTGGGAAGCGACGCAGCTCGGCCGCCAGGCGGCCGGCGAAACCTGGGCGGCCGGGCGCGTCGCGTCGACGTCGACGCTCGTCGATGCGCACGGCCGGCCGCTCTGGACCGAGCGCGCGCTGCTCGATGCGCGCGACCCGCTGCGCGCGGCACCGCAGGGCCTCGCGGGCTTCCCCGCGTACGGCACGCTGTGGGCGGCCGGCGCCGCGTGCGACGCCGCACTCGCCGAATCGCTCGCCGAACGCATGCCGTTCGACGACGCGCTGCGCGCGGGCGCGACCTGCGTGACGCCGGGCGTCGTGCTCGTGCGCGCGCTCGCCGCGTCGATGGAAACGCTGCAGCGTCACCTCACCGACTGCTGGCTGCATCTGCGGCCGATCGTGCACGGCGCCGAGGCGCGACCGTTGCGCCTCTGGCAGACCTGAGCACGCGCACCAGTTCGGCGCGCGCCGATGCACGGCTTTCGGGCAGCACGCACGACGAATGTGCATGGAATCGCGCGCGACGTGCATGGCACGCCCCTTGCTGCTTACCGATCCGCTACGTCGCGCACGTCGAACGACACGGTGCTACGATGAGCCGCGTTCCCGCACGGGTGCCGTGTGCCGTCGAACATTACGCTTTCCTGAACGTCCGCCTTCATGAAACTGACTCCCCGAGAAAAAGACAAGCTGCTGATCTTCACGGCGGCACTGCTGGCCGAACGTCGCCGCGCACGCGGGCTCAAGCTGAACTATCCGGAGGCGGTCGCGTTCATCACGGCCGCGCTGATGGAAGCCGCGCGCGACGGCAAGACCGTCGCCGAAGTCATGCACTACGGCACGACGCTGCTCACGCGCGACGACGTCATGGACGGCGTGCCGGAGATGATTCCCGACATTCAGGTCGAAGCGACCTTCCCCGACGGCACGAAGCTCGTCACCGTCCATCACCCGATTCCGTAAGGCACCGCGCATGATCCCCGGCGAAATCCTCACCGACGACGGCGAACACGAACTGAACGCGGGACGCGCGACGATCGCGCTCGTCGTCGCGAACACCGGCGATCGGCCGGTCCAGGTCGGCTCGCACTATCACTTCTACGAAGCGAACGACGCGCTTGCGTTCGACCGCGAAGCCGCGCGCGGCTTCCGGCTGAACATCGCGGCCGGCACCGCCGTGCGCTTCGAGCCGGGCCAGACGCGCACCGTCGAGCTCGTCGCGCTCGCGGGCGATCGCGTCGTCTACGGTTTTCAGGGCAAGGTGATGGGGCCGCTCTGAGCGACGCCCGCGCTTCTCATCAGGAACAGCACGACATGACACTACGCTTGAGCCGCCGCGCGTACGCGGAAATGTTCGGGCCGACGACGGGCGACCGCGTCCGCCTCGCCGACACCGAACTGCTGATCGAGATCGAACGCGACTTCACGACCTACGGCGAGGAAGTGAAGTTCGGCGGCGGCAAGGTGATCCGCGACGGGATGGGCCAGTCGCAGCGCGTCTCGGCCGAGGTGCCCGACACGGTGATCACGAACGCGGTGATCCTCGATCACTGGGGCATCGTGAAGGCCGACATCGCGATCAAGCACGGCCGCATCGCCGCGATCGGCAAGGCCGGCAACCCCGACATCCAGCCCGGCGTGACGATCGCGATCGGTGCGGGTACCGAAGTGATCGCCGGCGAAGGGCTGATCGTGACCGCGGGCGGCATCGATACGCACATCCATTTCATCAGCCCGCAGCAGATCGACGAAGCGCTCGCGTCCGGCGTCACGACGATGCTCGGCGGCGGCACGGGGCCCGCGACCGGCACCAACGCGACGACCTGCACGCCGGGGCCGTGGCACATGGAACGGATGCTGCAGGCGGCCGACGGCTGGCCGATCAATCTCGGCTTTCTCGGCAAGGGCAATGCGAGCCGGCCGGAGCCGCTCGTCGAACAGATCGCGGCCGGCGCGATCGGGTTGAAGCTGCACGAGGACTGGGGCACGACGCCTGCCGCGATCGATACCTGCCTGTCGGTCGCCGACGATACCGACACGCAGGTCGCGATCCATACCGACACGCTGAACGAAGCCGGCTTCGTCGAATCGACGGTCGCCGCGTTCAAGGGCCGCACGATCCACACGTATCACACCGAAGGCGCGGGCGGCGGCCATGCGCCCGACATCCTGAAGGTGTGCGGCGAAGCGAACGTGCTGCCGTCGTCGACGAATCCGACGCGCCCCTACACGATCAACACGCTCGAAGAGCATCTCGACATGCTGATGGTGTGTCATCACCTCGATCCGTCGATCGCCGAGGATCTCGCGTTCGCCGAATCGCGCATCCGCCGCGAGACGATCGCGGCCGAGGACATCCTGCACGATCTCGGCGCGCTGTCGATGCTGTCGTCCGATTCGCAGGCGATGGGCCGCGTCGGCGAAGTGATCATCCGCACCTGGCAGACCGCGCACAAGATGAAGGTGCAGCGCGGCGCGCTGCCGGAAGACAGCGCGCGCAACGACAACTTCCGCGCGAAGCGCTACGTCGCGAAGTACACGATCAATCCGGCGATCACGCACGGTATCGCGCACCACGTCGGGTCGATCGAACCGGGCAAGTGGGCGGATCTCGTGCTGTGGGAACCGGCGTTCTTCGGGATCAAGCCGACGATGATCCTCAAGGGCGGGATGATCGCGCTCGCGCAGATGGGCGACCCCAACGCGTCGATTCCGACGCCGCAGCCGGTTCACTATCGCGAGATGTTCGCGACGCGCGGCGGCGCGCTGGCCCGCACGTCGCTGACCTTCGTGTCGCAACTGGCGGCCGACGCAGGCATCGCCGAGCGCTACGGGCTCGCGAAGCCGATCGTGCCGGTGCGCAATTGCCGCCAGGTCACGAAGGCCGACATGATCCACAACGCGTGGCGCCCCGCGATCAGCGTCGATCCGGAGACCTACGACGTGATCGCCGACGGCCAGCTGCTGACCTGCGAACCCGCATCCGTGCTGCCGATGGCGCAGCGCTATTTCCTGTTCTGACCGACCGTTCCCGTTTCATGCGCACGCTCGACAAACGCATTGCTCCCAACGTCCGGCTCGCCGCGTCGCTCGTCGCACGCGCACCGACGCTCACGCTGACCTACGACGCCCGCTGCAAGAGCCGGCTCGCCGCGACGCTCGACACCGGCGAAGACGTCGCCGTGCTGCTGCCGCGCGGCACGGTGCTGCGCGACGGCGACGTGCTCGTCGCCGACGACGGCGCACTCGTGCGCATCGCGGCGGCCGCCGAAACCGTGCTGCTCGTGCGCGCGGCCGATCCGCTGACGTTGATGCGCGCCGCCTATCACCTCGGCAACCGGCATACGCCGGTCGAGATCGGCGACGGCTATCTGAAGCTTGAAGCCGACCCGGTGCTCGCCGACATGCTGCGCCGGCTCGGCACGCAGGTCGAGCAGACGAGCGCGCCGTTCCAGCCGGAAGCCGGCGCATACGGCGGCGGCCACAAGCACGGACACGATGCGACGTTCGCCGAAGACTATGCGCTCGCGCAGCAGGTGTTCGGCGAACACCACGGCCACTCGCACTCGCACTCGCACTCGCACTCGCACGATCACGATCACGATCACGATCATCAGCATGGTCCCGGTTGCACGCACGGCCACGGCCATGAACACCACTGAACTCGTCGCGCTGCTGCATCTCGCGTCGCCGGCATTGCCGATCGGCGCGTTCAGCTATTCGCAGGGGCTCGAAGCGGCGCTCGACGCCAATCTGATCCACGACGCGGACAGCGCGCGCGACTGGATCGCCAGCGGCCTGACCGACGTGCTCGCGCACGGCGAACTGCCGTTCCTCGCACACCAGCTCGCGCGCTGGCATGCGCACGACGCGCCCGCGCTCGCCGCCGAAAACGCATGGTTCGTCGCGAGCCGCGAATCGTCGGAACTGCGTCGCGAGACCGAGCAGATGGGCTGGTCGCTCGCGCAGCTTTGTGCGTCGCTCGAATGGGGCGACGCCGCGCGGCGCGCGACGCTCGCATCGCTGCAGCCGATCGCGCTGCCGACCGCGTTCGCCTATGCGGCCGCCGCGCACGATGCCGGCGCCGATGCGGTGCTCGCCGCCTATGCATTCGGCTGGGTCGAGAACCAGACGGCCGCCGCGCTGAAAGCCGTGCCGCTCGGCCAGCTCGCCGGCCAGCGCATCATCGTCGCACTGCGCGATGCGATCGACGCGGCCGTGCGCCGCGCGCTCGCGACGCCGGCCGATGCCGTCAACACGTTCGCGCCGCAGCTCGGCATCCTGTCCGCACGGCACGAAACGCAGTATTCGCGGTTGTTCCGCTCCTGACCTACGACCCACACTACGCCATGAACGCACCCGCTCCCTCCGTCTCCCGCCGCACCAAGAAACTGCCGCCGCTGCGCGTCGGCATCGGCGGCCCGGTCGGCTCAGGCAAGACCACGCTGCTCGAAATGCTGTGCAAGACGATGCGCGACCGGTACGACCTCGTCGCGATCACCAACGACATCTATACGAAGGAAGATCAGCGTCTGCTGACGGTCGCCGGCGCGCTGCCCGAGGAACGCATCATGGGCGTCGAGACGGGCGGCTGCCCGCACACGGCGATCCGCGAAGACGCGTCGATCAATCTCGAGGCCGTCGACCGGATGCTGTCGCGCTTTCCCGATGCCGACATCGTGTTCATCGAATCGGGCGGCGACAATCTCGCGGCGACGTTCAGCCCCGAACTGTCGGACCTGACGATCTACGTGATCGACGTCGCGGGCGGCGAGAAGATTCCGCGCAAGGGCGGCCCCGGCATCACGAAGTCCGACCTGCTCGTGATCAACAAGACCGATCTCGCGCCGCTGGTCGGCGCGAACCTCGACGTGATGGCGTCCGACACGAAAAAGATGCGCGGCGAGCGGCCTTACGTGATGACGAACCTGAAGGCGCTCGAAGGCGTCGCGGAAGTCGTCGCGTTCATCGAGAAGAAGGGATTGTTGACGGTCTGAGCGAACGGCCGGCCCACGCACGACCGGGATGGCCTCGGGGCCGGCGGCGATCTGAAATAGGCGGCGGCAGCGCGGCGCCGGCGCTGCGCAATCGCGTCGCCCCGGCTCGCCGTCAGTCGTCCTGCGTGACGGACGTGTCGCGCTCGACCGGCGGCAGCAGGGCCGCCAGCACGTCCACCGTGCGCGCGGTCGCGCCGCGATGGCGTGCCGCAAACGCCGCGGCGGCGGCGCCCATCGCAATGCGCCGCGGGTTGTCGGCAAACAGCGCGTCGAGCACGTGCGCGAGATCGAGCGGATCCGCGACCTGCAGCGCCGCGCCGGCCGCGACCGCGTCGGCCGTCGCCTGCGTGAAGTTGAACACGTGCGGCCCGATCACGACCGGCACGCCGACCGCGCATGCCTCGATCAGGTTCTGGCCGCCGAGCGGCAGCAGGCTGCCGCCGATGAACGCGACGTCGGCCGCCGCGTAGTACGCGCCAAGCTCGCCCATCGAATCGCCGAGCAGCACCTGCACGTCGTTCGGCAGCGCATCCGCGGCCGGGCGACCTGCCGCGAGCGCGGCCGCATCGGCCGCCCATGCGGAGCGCCGTACGCATTTGAGCCCTTCGCGCGCGACCAGCGACTCGACTTCCGCAAAGCGCTGCGGATGGCGCGGCACGAGCATCAGCAGCGCGCCGGGCGTGCGCATCGCCGCGAACGCCTGCAACACGAGCGCTTCCTCGTTCTCGCGCGTGCTCGCCGCGACCCACACCGGACGCTTGCCGATCGCGTCACGCCATGCATGGCCGCGCGCCGCGAGTTCCGGCGGCGTCGTCATGTCGAACTTCAGGTTGCCGAGCACCGCGACGTTGCGTGCACCGAGCGACGTCAGCCGCTCGGCATCGGCCGGGCTCTGCGCGAGCACGCGCGAGAAGCCGCCGAACACTTCCTGCGTCGCCGCACCGAACTTCGCCGCCCGCCGGCACGAACGCGCGGACATCCGCGCATTCGTCAGCACGAGCGGCACGTCCGCGCGACGGCACTCGTCGATCAGCGTCGGCCACACTTCCGTTTCCATCACGAGGCCGAGCGTCGGCCGCCATGCACGCAGAAAGCGCCGTACGGCGCCCGGCATGTCGTAGGGCAGATAGCAGCGCAGCACGCGATCGCCGAACAGCTGCTCGCCCGTCGCGCGGCCGCTCGGCGTCATGTGCGTGAGCAGGATCCGTGCGTCGGGCCGCGCGCGCATCAGCGCGTCGATCAGCGGCTGCGCGGCGCGCGTCTCGCCGACCGACACCGCATGCACCCAGATCAGCGGCGCGCGATCGTCGGGCGCGCGGCCCGCGCCGTAGCCGAAGCGCTCGCCGATATGTTCGCGATAGCCGTACTCCTTGCGCGAGCGTACGTACAGCCGCACGACGGCGAGCGGCGCGACGAGCCACCACAGCGCGCGATAGATCGTCCTCAGCATGCGTGTGCCCGGCCGTCGTGTCGATGAATATGCGCGCTCAAACCAGTGCCCTGCCCGTGAGCCGCTCGAGGATGCCGAGCGGCGCGCACTCGCGGCGCACCATCGCGTCGACGGGCAGGAAGAAGGTCTGCTCGAGCATGAACTGTCCGGACATCACAGCGTGCGAAGTCTGATCGGAGAAACATATCCACACGCTGCCCGGCGGGAACGGCATCGTCTGCTGCGGACAGGTCTTCTGATAGTCGAGATCTGCCTTCATCCCGTCGTGCAGATTCAGCATCAGATGGTCGTAGGCGCTGCGCCGCGACTTCGTCACGTGCAGCAGATTCAGCAGCCACGCGGAGCCCGGCAGCTGCGGACGGATCTTCGGCAGAAAGCGCTTCGCGACGTCCTCGAACGGCTCGCCGACGCGCCAGACGCGCGGCACGCCCGCCGGGTTCACGTTCGTGAACACGCGCAGGATCCGCTCGCCGTAGTTCGGCCGCGACGGAAACGCGTCGACGTGCAGCCGGCTGTCGTCCTTGCGCCACGACGTCTGGCGCGTCTCGACCTGCATCAGCCGCAGGCTCGTCGGCGCGACGCGCAGCTTGCCGCGGTATTCGGGAAACAGGCCGTCGACGAGCGTGCCGGCCTGCTGCTGAAAGCGCGCGACGAGCGCGCGCACGGCAGACTGCGTGACTTCGTCGCCGAGCACGCCGACGAGCGCGCCGCCGTTCGGCGCAAGACTGATGTTCTTGCGTTTCGGATCGGCGAGCGCCGGATCGAGCAGCGCTTCCTCGCCGCCTTCGATCGCGAAGCGCAGGTGCGGGAAATACAGCACCTTGCCTTCCTCGACTGCCGCCAGCAACTGCTCGCGCGGCACCGACAGCTGATGTCCGCTCCAGTCGGCGGACGAGACTTCGATGATCTGGGATTCGCTCATGATCGGTTCGCCACGAATGCGTGCGTTACAGGAGACCGAAGCCCGCGAGCGCCGACTTCACCTGCGCGATCGACGGGGGCTGCCCCGCCGTGCCGAGATTGACGACGTTCGGCGACCAGTAGCCGCCGGTTCGCCAGGCCGTCGCGAAATTGTACAGTTCGACGGTCGGGCGCTTCAGCGCGGCCGCGATGTGAACCAGACCTGTATCAACCCCGACCGTCGCGGCCGCGCCGTCGATCAGGCCGACCACGGCCGGCAGCGACAGCTTTGGCGGCACGATCGCGGCCTCGCCGAACTCCTTCGCGAGCCGCTCGCTCGTCGCGCGCTCCGCGTCGTTGCCCCACGGCAGCACGAGCGATGCGCCGCGCCGTACCAGCGCCTGGCCGAGCTCGATCCATGCGGCGTCGGGCCATTGTTTGTCCGCGCGCGAAGTCGCATGGACGAACACCACGTAGGGCACCGGCAGGTTCAGCCCGACCGAGGCGATCGCGCGCGACGCGTCGCGCGTGTCGAGGCCGAAATCGACGGGATCGGCCGGCGTCGGCGCCGGATCGCCGAGCGCGGCCGCGACGAGCTGCCGCGAACGCTCGACGACGTGCGTGCGCGGTGCGATCGGCACGCGCTTGCGATAGAAGAAGCGCACCGGCCATTCGTAGCCGGCGCCGTCCGTCCGGTTGCCGAGGCCGACGAGCGGCCCGCGCGCCCAGCTCGCGACCCACGCGGTCTTGATCAAGCCCTGGCAGTCGATCACGAGATCGTAGTGCTCGGCGGCGAGCTGCTTGCGAAACGCGCGGATCTCGCGCCACGTCGCGCCGGAGAACGGCTGCTTGCGCCAGCGGCGCAGCGAGAACGGCAGCACGTTGCGCACGCCGTCGACGAGTTTCACGAGATCGACGAAGCTTTCTTCGACGAGCCAGTCGATCTGCGCATCGGGATGGCGACGCCGGATATCGGCGATCACCGGCATGTTGTGCACGACGTCGCCCAGCGACGACACGCGCACGATCAGGATCTTTTGCACGCTGAAAAAACGCCGGCAGACGGCCGGCGACAGGCATAAAGACGCGATTTTATCGCGCCCGGCGCCGTAGATTGACAAAAAGCGGCGCACGCGTCACGCGCACGCCGCTTTTCGGGGAGAAGGCGCCCGGTCAGGGCGACCGGCTGGGGCGACCCGTGCGGCCGCCCGATGCCCAGGTCAGAACGGCAGCTTCACGTCCGGCTTCGCGGCCGTCAGCACACGGCGGAAGTCGTCCTGAATGCGCTTCAGGCCGTCCTGCGTCTCCGCCTCGAAGCGCAGCACGACGACCGGCGTCGTGTTCGACGAACGCGCGAGCCCGAAGCCGTCCGGATACTCGACGCGCAGGCCGTCGATCGTCACGACTTCGTCCGCGCCGTCGAACTTCGCTTCCTTCTGCAGCTTCTCGATCAGGCTGAAGTTCTCGCCTTCCTCGAGCTTCAGCTGCAGTTCCGGCGTGCTCATCGCATCGGGCAGCGCGTTCAGCACGGCGCTCGGGTCGGCCGTCTTCGCGAGGATCTCGAGCAGGCGCGCGCCCGTGTAGAGGCCGTCGTCGAAGCCGTACCACCGATCCTTGAAGAACACGTGGCCGCTCATTTCGCCCGCGAGCGGCGCGCCCGTTTCGCGCAGCTTCGCCTTCACGAGCGAGTGGCCCGTCTTCCACATCAGCGGCTCGCCGCCCTTCGACTTCACCCATTGCGCGAGGTGGCGCGTGCACTTCACGTCGTAGATGATCTGCGCGCCCGGGTTGCGCGACAGCACTTCCTCGGCGAACAGCATCAGCTGGCGATCCGGATAGATGATCTGGCCGTCCTTCGTGACGACGCCGAGACGGTCGCCGTCGCCGTCGAAGGCGAAGCCGAGCTCGGCGTCCGTGTCCTTCAGCGCCTGGATCACGTCCTGCAGGTTTTCCGGGTGGGCCGGATCGGGGTGATGGTTCGGGAACGTGCCGTCGATGTCGGTGAAGCGCTCGACCAGCGTGCAGCCGAGCGCCTTGAACAGGCGCGTCGCGAGCGGGCCGGCGACGCCGTTGCCCGCGTCGACGACGAGCTTCAGCGGGCGCGCGAGCTTCACGTCGCCGACGATGCGGTCGATGTACGCGTCGGCCACGTCGTGCTCTTCGTACGTGCCGCTGCCGCTCTCGAAGCGCTCGTCGACGATGCGGCGATACAGCGCCTGGATCTGCTCGCCGTAGATCGCCGCGCCGCGCAGCACCATCTTGAAGCCGTTGTAGTCGGGCGGGTTGTGGCTGCCGGTGACGACGATGCACGAATCGACGCGGCGCTCGCCGCCCTTCAGCGCGAGCGGCACGCTCGCCGCGAAGTAGCCGACCGGCGTCGGGACCATGCCGATATCGACCACGTCGACGCCTGCCGCACGCAGCCCGTCGGCGAGCGCGCCGACGAGCTCGGGCCCGGACAGGCGGCCGTCGCGCGCGACGACGACCGCGTCGCCGCCCTGCGCGCGCACTTCGCTGCCGAACGCGCGGCCGATGCTGCGCGCCGTGTCGGCGTCGAGCGTCTTGCCGACCACGCCGCGGATGTCATATGCCTTGAAGATGGATTGGGAGATCATCGATTCTCTCTCGGTTGCGTGCATGGAAAATAGTCTGGCCGCCTCTCGCCGGTGCCGGCGCATGCTACACGCAGGCTCCGCGCGGAACAACGGACGGGACGGCTGGAGCGGCCCCGATCCCACTTATAATCGCGGGTTTCGATGACGTGCATACCGCCCATTTTAATGCGTAGTCGCTCCGCCGCCTTCCTGCCGCCAGCCGGCGCCCTGCCGGCCGCCCCGCGCGCGTGCGGCCGCCTAGCCGCCGCATGCTGAAGCGATTCGGCAACCCGGACGTCGCGAAAGCCGTCGCGAACCTCGTCTGGCTGGGGCTCGAACGGCTGACGCAGATCGGCGTCGCGATCGCGATCAGCGGGCTGCTGGCCCGTTATTTCGGGCCGGACGTGTTCGGCAAATGGCAGTATGCGAATACGCTGCTCCTCGTGCTGGCGCCGCTGACCTGGGTGTGCGGCGCGGAAATTCTGGTGCCGACCATCGTGCAGCGCCCGCCGGCCCAGCTCGGCGCCGTGCTCGGCAGCGCGTTCGCGCTGCGCATCGGCGTGTCGATCGCCGCGCTCATCGCGACCTGGATCGCGATCGCCGCCGGCGCGTTCGATCCGCTCGTCGGCGCGATGCTGGCCGGCCTTGCCGTCACGATGGTGTTCCGCGAGCCGTTCGTCGGCGTCATCAACGCGTGGCTGCAGAGCATGACGTACAGCAAGCCGCAGCTCGTGACGAGCATGTTCACCGCGCTCGCGAAGGCGCTGCTCGTCTGGCTGCTGGTGCGCGCCGCCGCCGCGCCCGCCCGCTTCGCGTGGCTGTGGGCGCTCGAGGCGGCCGCGATCGGCTTCGTGCTGCTGCTGTACTACCGTCATCGTAACGGCGGCTCGCTCGGCTGGACGTTCGACAAACCGCTGTTCCGACATTTCGCGACGGCCGGCACCGTGTTCTGGCTCGGGCTGATCTGCATGTACCTGTTCCTGAAGCTCGACCGGCTGATGCTCGAACGCCACGTGTCGTTCGCCGACCTCGGCCGGTACGCTGCCGCACAACAGCTCAACGAGAATTGGATCACGCTCGCGCTGATGCTCGCGCAAACCATCGCGCCCGCGTTCGTCTACCGCGTGCAGGACGTCGCGCGATTGCGCCGCAACATCGTCCGGCTCATCGCGATGACCGCCGCGCTGATGACGGCCGGCGCGCTCGTGCTCGATGCCGCCGCGCCGCTGATCGTCGGCAAGGTGTTCGGACGCGGCTACGAGGCGTCGGTCGACATCTTCCGCTGGGCCGTCTGGCTGTCCGTGCCTGCCGGGATCGAGGCGATAGGCAATCTTATCGTGCTCAAATATCAAGCAAAATTCGTGTTGCTCGCGAAATGGGCGCTCGCGCTCGCGATCGCCGCGCTCGCGAACTGGCTCGCGATCCCGCGGCTCGGGCTGTACGGCGCGCTCGTCGGGCTCGCCGCCGGCTACGCGGCCGCCGCGGCCGTCAATTTTTATTACATTCGTTTCAAACTGCGTTCATGACGTCTCCCGCTTCCGCGCCGCCGCTCGACGACGTCGCCGTGCTGATGCCGGCCTACAACGGGCACGACGACGTCGTGCGCACGCTCGCGTCGTTCCGCGAGGACGCGCCCGTACACGTGCTGATCGTCGACGACGGCAGCACGCCGCCGATCGTCGCGCCCGCGATCGCGGGCCTCACGATCGAAGTGCTGCGCATGCCGGACAACGTCGGCATCGAGCGCGCGCTCGAAGCCGGCATCGAGGCGCTCGCGCAGCGCGGCTTCCGCTATGCCGCGCGCATCGACGCCGGCGATCTCGCCGCGCCGCAGCGCCTCGCGAAGCAGCGCGCGTTTCTCGACGCGCACCCGCAAGTCGCCTGCGTCGGGATGTGGACGCAGGTCGTGTCGCGCGCCGGCGAGCCGCGTTTCATGCTGACGCCGCCCGCCGATCCGCGCACGCTGCGCCGCACGCGCTTCCTGCGCTCGCCGCTCGTGCATCCGTCGGTGATGCTGCGCATCGACGCCGTGCGCGAGGTCGGCAACTATCGCGCGAAGTACCGCGCGGCCGAGGATCTCGATCTTTTTTTACGCTTAATGCAACGCTACGATTGCGCGAACCTGCCCGAGCTCGGCCTCTATTACGAGCTCAACGAGGGCGGAATCAGCGCGACGAAGCGTCGCCGCCAGCTGATGTCGACGCTCGCGCTGCTGCTGCGCCACTTCAACGCGCTGAATCCGTACGACTGGGCCGGCCTCGCGAAGAACCTGCTGCACTTCGTGACGCCGTATCGGACGCTGCAACGCATCAAGCAGACGCTGTTCGCCGCGCGGCCGTCCGCCTAGCGCGCAGGGCATTTTCGACGCTTTATTTTTTCTTTTTTTCATGTCCGCCACTTCCCCGCTGCGCATTGCGCTCGTCTGCAACACGGCCTGGGCGATCTACACGTATCGGCACGGGCTGATCCGTGCGCTCGTCGCGCACGGCGCCGACGTGATCGTGATCGCGCCGCACGACCGCACCGTGCCGCTGCTCGAGCAGATGGGCTGCCGCTATGTGGCGCTCGCGATTGCATCGAAAGGCACGAGCCCGCGCGAGGATCTCGGCACGCTCGCCGCGCTGGTTCGCCACTACCGTGCGCTGCAGCCCCATCTCGTGTTCCATTACACGATCAAGCCGAACATCTACGGCTCGGTCGCCGCGTGGCTCGCGCGCGTGCCCTCGATCGCGGTGACGACCGGGCTCGGCTACGTGTTCATCCAGAAAAGCCGTGCGGCGAGCATCGCGAAGCGGCTGTACCGGTTCGCGTTCCGCTTTCCGCGTGAAGTGTGGTTCTTGAACCGCGACGATCTCGCGACCTTCACCGACGAACGGTTGCTCGCGCATCCGGAGCGCGCACGGCTGCTGCACGGCGAAGGCGTCGATCTCGAACAGTTCGCGCCGGTGCCGCTGCCGGGCGGCGCTGCGCCGGTGTTCATCCTGATCGGCCGGCTGCTGTGGGATAAAGGCGTGCGCGAGTACGTTGAAGCAGCGCGCATCGTGCGCGCGCGCCATCCGAATGCGCGCTTTCAGCTGCTCGGGCCGCTCGGTGTCGACAACCCGAGCGCGATCGGCCGCGCCGACGTCGATGCGTGGGTCGCCGAAGGCATCGTCGAGTATCTCGGCGAAGCGCACGACGTGCGTCCGCACATCGCCGCTGCCGACTGCGTCGTGCTGCCGTCGTATCGTGAAGGCGTGCCGCGCACGCTGATGGAGGCGTCCGCGATGGGACGCCCGATCGTCGCGACCGACGTGCCGGGCTGCCGCGACGTCGTCGCCGACGGCGAAACGGGCTTCCTGTGCCGCGTGCGCGATAGCGCGAGCCTCGCCGAGCAGTTGATGCGCATGATCGACATCGGAGCGGCCGGGCGCGAGGCGATGGGCGAGCGCGGCCGGCGCAAGGTCGCAGCCGAATTCGATGAGCAGCAGGTCGTGGAACGCTACCGGCATACTGTTCGTACGCTGACGGGCATTACCTTTTGAAGGAGTACATCCGCAATGAGCGCTAAAGGCACCATCCTCGTTACCGGCGGCGCGGGCTATATCGGCTCGCACACGGCCGTCGAGCTGCTCGACAACGGCTACGACGTCGTGATCGTCGACAACCTCGTCAACAGCAAGGCCGAAGCCGTGCGGCGCATCGAACGCATCACCGGCAAGCAGCCCGCGTTCCATCAGGTCGACGTCTGCGACGAAGCCGCGCTCGCGAAAGTGTTCGACGCGCATCCGATCACCGGCACGATTCATTTCGCGGCGCTGAAGGCCGTCGGCGAATCGGTCGCGAAACCGCTCGAGTACTACCAGAACAATCTTGGCGGGCTGCTGACCGTGCTGAAGGTCATGCGCGCGCGCAACGTGAAGCAGTTCGTGTTCAGCTCGTCGGCAACCGTCTATGGCGTGCCCGAGCGCTCGCCGATCGACGAATCGTTCCCGCTCTCCGCGACGAATCCGTACGGCCAGTCGAAGCTGATCGCCGAGCAGATCCTGCGCGATCTCGAGGTGTCCGATCCGTCGTGGCGGATCGCGACACTGCGCTATTTCAACCCGGTCGGTGCGCATGCGAGCGGGCTGATCGGCGAGGATCCGGCCGGCATTCCGAACAACCTGATGCCTTATGTCGCGCAGGTCGCCGTCGGCAAGCTCGAGAAGCTGCGCGTGTTCGGCTCCGACTATCCGACGCCCGACGGCACCGGCGTGCGCGACTACATCCACGTCGTCGATCTCGCGAAGGGGCACATCGCCGCGCTCGATGCGCTCGTGAAGCGCGACGCGAGCTTCGTCGTGAACCTCGGCACCGGCCAGGGCTACAGCGTGCTTGATGTCGTACGCGCGTTCGAGAAGGCGTCGGGCCGCCCGGTGCCGTACGAGATCGTCGCGCGCCGCCCGGGCGACGTCGCCGAGTGCTATGCGAACCCGCAGGCGGCCGCCGACATCATCGGCTGGCGTGCGACGCTCGGCCTCGACGACATGTGTGCGGACCACTGGCGATGGCAGGAGGCGAACCCGCGCGGTTTTGTATAATCCGCTGTCCATTTTTCGAGCGATCCCATGCTCAGCTTCGCGTCCGGCTTCATCGTTTCCCTGCTCGTTACGCTGTTCATCGTGCGCTATGCGCATCTACACGAGAAATTCTCGATCGACAGCGATCTGGCCGGCGTGCAGAAATTCCACGTGCGGCCCGTGCCGCGCGTGGGGGGCATCGGGATCCTGGCCGGCGTCGTCATTGCCGCGCTGGTGCTGTCGCGACGCTATCCCACGATTTCCGGCAGCATTCTCGGGATCGTCGCGTGCGGGCTGCCGGCGTTCCTGTCGGGGCTCGTCGAGGATCTGACCAAGCGCGTGTCGCCGCGCGCGCGGCTGCTGTGCACGATGGCCGCGGCGGCGCTCGCGTTCTGGCTGCTCGGGATCGCGGTGAAGCGCATCAGCGTGCCGCCGCTCGATTTCCTGCTCAGCTACGTGGCCATCTCGGCGTTCATCACCGTGCTCGCGGTGGCCGCGCTCGCGAATGCGATCAACATCATCGATGGCTTCAACGGACTCGCGTCGATGGTCAGCTTCATGATGTTCGCGTCGCTCGCGTATGTCGCGTTCCACGTCAACGATCCGGTCGTGATGTCGGCGTCGATCATCATGATGGGCGCCGTGCTCGGGTTCTTTCTGTGGAATTTTCCGGCCGGGCTGATCTTTCTCGGGGACGGCGGCGCGTACTTCATCGGGTTCATGCTCGCCGAACTCGCGATCCTGCT
The DNA here is from genome assembly GCF_000959525.1 of Burkholderia multivorans ATCC BAA-247. Lineage (NCBI taxonomy): Bacteria > Pseudomonadati > Pseudomonadota > Betaproteobacteria > Burkholderiales > Burkholderiaceae > Burkholderia > Burkholderia multivorans. The sequence continues at coordinate 959,269 of NZ_CP009832.1, read as the reverse complement.
CGTGATGCGCAATCGCGAAGTGTCCGCGTGGTATCCGGTGCTGCTGTTCATGTACCCGATCTTCGAGACGTGCTTCTCGATCTATCGGAAGAAATTCATCCGCGGGATGTCGCCGGGCATTCCGGATGGCGTGCACCTGCATATGCTCGTGTACAAGCGGCTGATGCGGTGGGCCGTGGGGACGAAGCACGCGCATGATCTGACGCGAAGGAATTCGCTGACTTCACCTTATCTGTGGCTGCTGTGTCTCGTGGCCGTGATCCCGGCTACGCTGTTCTGGCGGCATACGGTGCATCTGTTTGTGTTTGTCGTGCTGTTTGCCTGCACGTATGTGTGGCTTTATTTGAGTATCGTGCGGTTCAGGGTGCCTAGGTGGATGGTGGTCAGAAAGGAAAAGCGCGGACATTGAACGCTGAAGTACGGGCCGAAACGAGCGGCTATAAGTTAGCTGGGTAAAAAACTCAACATCATGCGAGTGCCGTACGGCGCCCGCTTCCCATAGAAGGTAGATTTTTCATGTGCGGCATTGTCGGCGCAGTTGCGCAGCGTAATATCGTTCCGGTGCTGATCGAAGGATTGCGGCGCCTCGAATACCGTGGCTACGATTCGTGCGGCGTCGCCGTGCTCGAAGCGGATGCGCCCAAGCGCGCGCGCAGCGTCGCGCGCGTCGCCGATCTCGACGCGCAGGTTCGCGACTCGCACCTCGAAGGCACGACCGGCATCGCGCATACGCGCTGGGCGACGCACGGCGCGCCCGTCACGCACAACGCGCATCCGATCTTCTCGTCCGGCGCGCTCGCGCTCGTGCACAACGGCATCATCGAAAACTTCGAGCCGCTGCGCGACGCGCTGCGCGCGAAGGGCTACGAGTTCGTGTCGCAAACGGACACCGAAGTAATCGCGCACCTCGTGCACAGCCTCTACCGCGGCGATCTGTTCGACGCCGTGCGCGAAGCGGTGCAGCAACTGCACGGCGCGTATGCGATCGCGGTGATCCACAAGGATCAGCCGCATACGGTCGTCGGCGCGCGTCAGGGCTCGCCGCTCGTGGTGGGCCACGGCGACGGCGAGAACTTCGTCGCGTCCGACGCGCTCGCGCTCGCCGGCAGCACCGACCGCTTCACGTTCCTTGAGGAAGGCGACGTCTGCGAGCTGTCGCTGGACGGCGTGAAGATCGTCGATCGCCACGGCGCGCTCGTGCAGCGCGAGATCCGCGTGGTCAGCGCCTACGGCGGCGCGGTCGAACTCGGCCCGTATCGCCACTTCATGCAGAAGGAAATCTTCGAGCAGCCGCGCGCGATCGGCGACACGGTGCCGCAGACGGACGCGTTCGACGCGACGCTGTTCGGCGACGCCGCGCCCGCCGCGTTCGCGCAGATCGACAGCCTGCTGATCCTCGCGTGCGGCACGAGCTACTACTCGGGGCTGACGGCGAAATACTGGCTCGAGTCGATCGCGAAGATCCCGACGCAGGTCGAGATCGCGAGCGAATACCGCTATCGCGACTCGGTGCCGAACCCGCGTCAGCTCGTGCTGGTGATCTCGCAGTCGGGCGAAACGGCCGACACGCTCGCCGCGCTCAAGCACGCGCAGGCGCTCGGCCACACGCACACGCTCGCGATCTGCAACGTCGCGACGAGCGCGATGGTGCGCCTGACCGGCATGCAGTTCCTCACGCACGCGGGCACCGAGATCGGCGTCGCGTCGACGAAGGCCTTCACGACGCAGCTCGTCGCGCTGTTCGTGCTCGCCGCCACGCTCGGCAAGCTGCGCGGGCATGTCGACGCCGCGCAGGAAACCGAATATCTGAAGCAGCTGCGCCATCTGCCGGCCGCGCTGAACAGCGTGCTCGCGCTCGAGCCGCAGATCATCGCGTGGGCCGACGAATTCGCGCGCAAGGAAAACGCGCTGTTCCTCGGCCGCGGGCTGCACTACCCGATCGCGCTCGAAGGCGCGCTGAAGCTGAAGGAAATCTCGTACATCCACGCGGAGGCATACCCGGCCGGCGAGCTGAAGCACGGCCCGCTCGCGCTCGTCACCGAAGCGATGCCGGTGATTACCGTTGCGCCGAACGACACGCTGCTCGAGAAGCTGAAGTCGAACATGCAGGAAGTGCGCGCGCGCGGCGGCGAGCTGTATGTATTCGCCGATGCGGACACGCAGATCGTCAACGGCGACGGCCTGCACGTGATCCGGATGCCCGAGCACTACGGGCAGTTGTCCCCGGTTCTACACGTGGTGCCGCTGCAGCTGCTCGCGTATCACACGGCATGCGCGCGCGGCACCGATGTTGACAAGCCGCGCAATCTGGCGAAATCGGTGACGGTCGAATAATTCTGATGAGTAACGGGACGGTTGCGTCGCACCGTCCCGGTAAGTATAGAGTCGCGCAGCTGGAAACTGGCGGGGTGGCGCGACATCTCGAGACATGCGCTGGCTAAACCGCTAACGGTTTTGCAGGCCCCGGCTACCGCTCGTGCTCGCCGCTAGCCCTCAGCGTATCTGAACCACCGTTAACCCTCTGGCGCCGCACGTACTGCCATCGGGACGCTTTGCAACATAGGCGTCGATGCTGTCTGATATTCCGGCACCCAGCGCCGCAGATCGCGCCGCACCTCGTCGTCGGTCAGCACACGATGCTGCATCAGCCACGGCAACAGTTCGTCGAGCAGGTTGTCGGGCACTTCGCGGGCGCGTGCGATCCGCAGCTTCGGATGCGGCGTGCGCGTCGTCGTTTCGTCGTCCGCGAGCAGTTCCTCGTAGAGCTTTTCGCCGGGCCGCAAGCCGGTGAATTCGATGCGAATCTGCTCCTCCGAAAAACCGTAGAGACGGATCAGGTCGCGCGCCAGATCCACGATCTTGACCGGCTCGCCCATGTCGAGAATGAAGATCTCACCGCCGCGTCCCATGCTCGATGCCTGCAGCACGAGCTGCGATGCCTCCGGGATCGTCATGAAGAATCGCGTGATTTCCGGGTGCGTGACCGTCACCGGGCCGCCCTTCGCGATCTGCTGCTGGAACTTCGGAATCACGCTGCCCGCGCTGCCGAGCACGTTGCCGAAGCGCACGGTCTCGAACTGCGTACGGCCGCTCGTCTGCTGCAGCGCCTGACATGCCATTTCGGCGAGCCGCTTGCTCGCGCCCATCACGTTGGTCGGATTGACGGCCTTGTCCGTCGAGATCAGCACAAAGTGGCGCACCTCGTGGCGGATCGCCGCACGCGCCACGCGGTACGTGCCAAGCACGTTGTTGCGCAGCGCCTGCCATGCGTTGTGCTCCTCCATCAGCGGCACGTGCTTGTAGGCGGCCGCGTGGAACACGATGTGCGGCGCATAGCGCGACATCACCTGGTCGAGCAGCAACGAATCCTTCGCGTCGCCGATGATGGGTACAACCGGCTGATCGGGGAAGCGCTCGCGCAATTCCTCGGTGAGGCGGTACATCGCATATTCGGACAGATCGAACGCGACGAGTTGCGCCGGCGCGAAGCGCAGGATCTGCCGGCATAGCTCGGAGCCGATCGAACCGCCGGCGCCCGTGACCATCACGACGCGGCCGCGCAGCAGCGCTTCGACGTGCGGCGTGTCGATCGTTACCGCCTCGCGACCGAGCAGGTCTTCGAGATCGATGTTGCGCACCTGGGACAGGAAGCCCTGCCCCGGCATCAGCGCCGTGAGCGACGGCAACACCATCGCTTTCACGCCGGCGCGCACGCAGATTCACGCCGGCGCGCACGCAGAGCGTCGCGACACGTCGCTGCGTTTCGACGGACGCCGACGGGATCGCGATGATCGCGTATTCGACCTTCATCGCGTCGGTCCAGTGCTTCAGGTCGTTGAACGAGCCGAGCACCTTGTAGCCGTAGATTTCGCGGCCCTGCTTCGTGACATCGTCGTCGAGCAGACCGACGAGCCGCCATTCGCCGGAACGGGACAGCTCGCGCGCGAGATTCGCGCCGGCCGTGCCGGCGCCGAGGACGAGCACGGGCTTGCCCTGGCCGACGAGGCCGCCGTACAGGTAAAACTCCTTCGTCGCGCGATACAACGCGCGGGCGCCGCCCATGATGAGGAATAGCATCATGGGGCAAACCAACAGGACCGAGCGGGGAATGATTGGCTGAGGCTGGAGCATCACCGCGCCAATCATCACGATGATGGCGCCGCCGATCACTGCCTTCGAAATACGCATTAGATCTGGCAGGCTCGCGAAAACCCAAAGGCCCCTGTACAGCCCGAACATATGAAACATCAAGCCATACACAGGCAGCGCCCACAGGAGCGCAGAGAGCGCGCCGTGCAGGAAATCCGGCGGGATATTGCCGTTGAACCGGACTAGATAGGCAAGCAGCCACGCCGCCGCGCCGGCGAGCAAATCAAACAGGAATGCGCTCAATGACAGCCATGATGCTTTCAATCGCAACATCGGCGGAAGACCTCATAAATTGTTCTCGGCAGCCATCCGAAAGCGGCGCCAGCGTACGTCGATCAGCAACCCGATACAAGCGAGGACGCCATACCAAAGGGTCAACGACAACCATTGCTGTAGTTCTGCGCGACTCTTCGCCCACAGCGCCAAAACCGCGCCGCCGAGCATGATGAGGTACCAATATAGAGCGGTACGTGCATGGCCCATGCCGGACCGAACCATTCTTTGATAATAGTGCTCGCGATGCGCTTGCCAGAATCTTTCGCCACGTAAAAGACGTCGCAAAAGCGTCGCAGACGCGTCGGCAATAAACGGAGCAAACACCATCACCGGGAACGAGATCGGCCAAATGCCCGAGCGCCAGCCCCAGTAGCCTTGGGCGCCTGCCAAAAATCCCAATGGAATTGAGCCTGCGTCCCCCAAGAAGAGCTTGGCTGGATGGAAATTCAACAGAAGAAAGCCAAGTGCGGCACCGGCGACACAAGCGGCGCCGATGGCAAGGTCCGGCATAGTTCGCGGACCGAGCAACGCCGCTATGCCATAGGCGCCAAAACCGAACACAGCCATACCGCCTGCAAGGCCATCAGCGCCGTCCATGAAGTTGTACAAGTTCGTCAGCCAGACCATTGCGAAACCCGCGCCGACGAGTAGCCACCAGGGAGCGTGATAGGGAAAAGTCACGATTAACAGCGCTACCGCGGCGAGGTGTGCCGAGAAACGCGCGCGGGCGGATAATCCGCGCCGATCGTCCACTTGGGACACGACAGCCAATCCTAGGGCCCCAGCCGCGATTAGCCATAGGCTGGGCGCAAAGAGCAGCATTGCAACAACGCACACCGGCACGATTCCCCATCCGCCCACGCGCGGTATGGGGCGCGCGTGCAGTGACCGGTCGTTCGGAACGTCGATCGCGAGACGCCAAGCCAGTCCGCTGGAGAGTAGTATGCGGAGAATCGCGGCCGAAGCGAATGCCGCGACCAAGGCTACGGCGGCCGCGATGAGCCAAGGGGAATTCACGGGAAGCATGTTTCCTATTCTCGGATATCGCGCGAACGATACCATGCTGCTGTCGCTTCGAGGCCTTCTCGCGTCGTATAAGGTGGCCGCCATCCCAGCACCCGCTGGATGCGGCCGGTGTCCATTTGAAGACTACCAACTAGACGCTCAACGGCCGCACCGCGACCAGTTAACCTACCAAGCGCGTACAACAGAATCGTCGGTATCGGGAACAGACGGGCTGGCCGACCAAGCGCATCGCCCACCATTTTAATCAACTCGGGAACCGAGAACGCGTCGCTATCGGCTACGTGAAAGCATTCGCCGACAGCGTCCCGAGCCGTGGCGCAGTGCAGCAAAGCGTCCGCGAGATTCTCAACGAAGACAATGCTACGACGCGCCGCAACAGCGTCGAGCGGTAGCGGTATCCCGCTCGCGACAGCGTTCATCAGTCGAAGAAAATTTGCGCGAACTCCAGGACCATAGACAAGCGGCGGCCGCACAATGACTACCTCAAGTCCAGCCGATCTGCCGAACTGTGCAAGTTCTCTCTCCGCACGGAGTTTTGATCGACCATACGCATCCATTGGACTCGGAGGCGCGTCCTCTGTTAGCGGGGCACCACCGTCATTTTCCCTTACCGCCTTGATGCTGCTAGCGAATACCATTCTGCGCGAACCATGACTGCACGCCGCTTCGGCAACGCGTAGAGTACCGACGACGTTAGTGGCGTCAAACGCAGCGTCCGGATTTGGTGACTGCTCGTGTGTAACGTGAACGCGTGCGGCGAGGTGGATAACAGAGTCGATCTCGAGGTCGGTCGGCCATGCCGATCGGAGCCCGTCAAAGTCTGGTGCGCCATGGAGCCATTCCCTAACACCGGCGACGCACTCCCCCGGACGCCTCACGACCGCCGTAACGGTATGCCCTGCCTTCAATGCTCTGCGGCAAACGGCTCGACCGACAAAGCCGTTTGCACCGGTAACGAGGAGCCGACTCACCACCATCTCCAGCCGAAGCGATTGAAAAACTTGAAAGCAGACATGATGAACATGCGGATATGGGCGAAACCTTTGCGCGATGCGCCGCCACCATGATGCAGGATATGCACGGCAGGAACATAAGCAACTCGCGCCACACCATGCACCCGCAAACTCAAGTCATAGTCCTCGAAATATAAAAAATAGCGCGGATCGAAGCCACCCAGTGACTTGAGTGTCGCTGTCCGGAACATCATGAAACAGCCACTTACAATTGGGGGATCCCATACGACATGTCGTGAAGAGATCAACTCACGCATTTCGTATCGCTCCAAACGGCCGGAAAAAAAACGCTGTATGCTCGGCGGAAGAAATCCACGCACGAACAAGTCCAATAGTGTCGGGATACGGCGACACAAGAATTGAGGCTTACCTTCCGCATCACAAACCGATGGTGCTAACAGTCCGAGTTCGGGTTCCGCTTCGAAGAATGCCAACGCTTCCCGCAGACTTCTTGCATCAAGTTCAACGTCCGGATTTAGAACCACATGAAAGTCACTGCTTGTACGCTCAATAGCCAGATTGTGGGCGCGACCGTATCCTACGTTGCCATGGCCGGAGATCCAACGCAGGTCGAACAAGTTGGATGCCTCGATATGATAGTCGTGCCCCTGCACGTGCTCCCGATTATCGATCATGTACACCGTCGCTTCCGAAATATTGTCGGCCGCCGTCGCAATGGCGGCCGACAATGTTTCAATCGTCCGGCGCAACAACGCCTCGTCGGGGTAGTAAACCACGATCGAAATGCTTACAGTTGCTCGATAGTGCGACATACGTTGCTCTGGACGGCAGATTCCGTCGAACGTTGATCAATATGCCCTCTTCGTCGTAATCTGACCTGCACACAGCGAGCTATCAACACAGTTAGGTCCCTAAACGATCAGTTGCTAACGACGTCTGACGTACCGGTAACCGGTGCGTCAACCACTTCTAGCATTGCCTTTCCTGACTTTTCCCAGGTCCATTCAGACGCTGTCTTCTTGCCCCCCTCGATCAGCCGGGCACGTAGGTCCGGATCGTCAAGTAGACGTTTAACTGCGATCTTTGCCCCCTCGATGTCGCCCTGCTCGACGACCAAGGCGTTGCCTTCATGCACGATGTACTCATCCCAACCGGTTACCTTACCGACAACAACAGAACACCCGCATGCCATCGCTTCCATAGGCGGTCCGAAGAACCCTTCGACGCGACTCATTTTTATGAAAATATCGCACGCCGAATATATATGTCGCATCTGATTCATTTCGACTGCCTCAAAAAAACGATCGCATCGCCAATTTGCGGGAGGTTTGCCGGCACTGCTGATGATCCAGATTTCGCAGTCGAGTGATTCAACCGCTGCGTATGCATCCGCCATACCCTTGAACGGAATGATGATTGGACCTTCGAGAAGGACGCGCAGACGCCCGCCCGCTGCCTTCGGTTCAAGCGGGACATCGGGATGGAACAACACCGGATCAAGCCCATTTGGCACGTAGGCAGATTCGTGGCCGAACTCGTCGCGCAGCATTGCACGGATCCAGTGAGCTTCGGTGAAATACTCACACTCGATGCGATAGGTTGCCTCGATTTTTCTCTTCAGCGCGTCTTCCTCATAGAACCGCCGTTCGTCCGACTGTACGAAATACAGCAGACGCTTAGCAGGAATTCGCGATAACCACTCAGCGGTTTGCCATCCGGTTGCGATTAACATGTCTATGCCGTCGAACAAATACTTTCGACGATCCGAGACATGAACGATCGGCGCAGTGTTGCCAGAGAACCATTTACCGTCACCTTCCAGCCCGATATTAATGATCGTCACATCGTGACCGGCCTTCATCAGCATCGACGCATGGCGGAACACAACTGCCACGCCGCCAGAAATACCCACTCCCGGAAGAATAAATGCAATCTTTTTCGGAATTGGCCCACGCTGACTGAATTGCTCCCGCAATCTCTCACCGTAGACGGCATCCTCGTTCTTGAAGTTCAGTTCGTTGTTACCGGCATGGAGGCGCAAGTCAACGAGCACGCTCGGCAGCGACTTGAAAACGCCACCGAAATAAGCAATACGCGCCCACAGTTCATGATCTTCCCGATATTCCATGTGTGGTTTAAGAAACCCACATTTCAACAGGATGTCCCGACGCACGGTCGCCGTACTCTGGCACGGCACGCATACTTGCTTTAGCAACTCCAGATCGGCATCGGGACTATAGACGATCTGTTGATCACTGATTCCTTCGATCTCCCGTGAACCATCGAGACGAGCACGCCATGCACCATACACGACGTCGGCGATCCCCGATTCGAGCAGCGGCAATGTTTTCTCCAGTCGATCATGTGCCGCAACATCGTCACTATCAAGAAATGCGATATATTTGCCGCGCGCTTCGAGGATGCCTTTATTGCGCCCACGAACGGCGTTGCCGGAACTAACGGGAAAATGGAATATGCGGACGCGAGGATGATCGGCAAATTCGTTGACGACCGCCAGGGTTGCGGGCGGCGAGCCGTCTGTGATCAGCAGCACTTCAAACGACGTAACTGTTTGGGCGAGCGCTGAAAGGATCGCTTCGCGCAAAACGTCCGTTCGATCATAGATCGGGATCACAAAACTCACGAGGGGCTGCTCAGCCGATCGTGACGTCGCGGTTTCCAGTGACTTCGCGCTCGCCAATTTGCTTCGCATCACCGCACGCACATAGCGCGCGGTTCTCCGACTTAGCTCGCCGACGCCTTGATGACGCGCTACTTGTACACCGCGCCCGACGAGGAATTTGCCCCACGCTAGATGCGTGCGCGTGCGTACCCCACCTTGCTTGAGCAACCGTACGGGCTTGGTTAAGCGCCACGATGTCGAGCGATATAGCGCATCGAGTTTCTGTTCCACACGTTCTCGTCGCTGAGTCTCCTCTGAGAGTGCCCACGTCAGTCGATGCACATCGCTTTCGAGCGTGGTCATCGCTTCCTTTGCCCGGTCGCGCTCGTCCCGTGCCTTCGCAAACTTTGCCTCGATCTCGATCAATCGATGCTCGACGTCGTCCTTCACATGCTGCACGTGCGATAGCATGTCTCGCGGACGCAAGACCATGTCGACATGTCGCGATATCAAATTGCGATGCGTCTCGGTCAACTCCATGTGAGCGATGGGGCCGCCGGAAGCCTCGATGCTGTCCAGCAGATTCCGAACATTCGCCGACAGATCGAACAGCGCTTTCCCTCGCTCTCTCAGCTCAATCCTGTCCGCGTAAGCCCGCGCAAATCCGCTTCTGAATTCGCTGTAAAGCAAACCTGGCGGCCGCTTTGAAGGATGTGAGCGCCCAGAGAAATTCGCTTGCCGGGCGCTATCAAACGAGTCCGAAGTGATCCAGCCGGGACCGGCAAAATGGTCATAACAAAAAACGGGAATGCCGGCAGCAATACAGTACTGCACCGTCTTACCAATCGACACAACGGAATCATATTGGGCCAGCAAATCGGGCGTAATCCGAGTCACTATCGCGCCAATACCGTACACATCAACCGTTACACCATTCATTCGCAACAAGTCAACCAGCCCAGCAACCTCAGCAGCAACATGGTTTGATACAACCGCCACACGGCGCAGTGTTTCTGTGCGATGCGGATCAAAGGCATTCCAAAACTTTGGCGCGGCAGCATTGGGAAATATCACGCAACGATCTGCGTACTGTGGATAGTGCGAAACAAAATGCCCATGACTTTCCTGGGAGTTGACTAAAAAGCGGTCAATACCACATAGCGCAATGGGCGGAGACTCAATTGGTTCAAAAAAAGACAGCGACGATGATACGATCCGCCGTGCCCGCATGTTATGCGCCGCTATAAGCGCATAGTACGTAGTCGCGTGATGGATCCAAGCGAGGTCGACATTCAGTTCAAGCTCGCTGGCCGCACGAAGATTGAGCAGGGTATGTCCGCGCTCCTCGATTTCCTTTATGAATTCAGCACCGAATTCGTAGGCCGCCACCGTAACCGACATCCCTAGGGACGCCAGTGTGTCGGCAATCTCCATCGTCGTGATTTCCGAGCCTGCGAACTCAACCAGCCGGGAATTAGAAACAATCGCGGTGCGCCCGTTCATAGTCAAACCCATCAATTAATTAGCAAAAAATGAATTCAAAGCGCCACCGCATGCCCAAACAACTCAGGCCCCCAAGTGCGAAGCGTCCGACCAAAATCCGACGTTTTGTGAATCGCTTTACCGACTCGCTCGCTCCATTTTCTTCCATATGGCTCATACGGGAAATGATCGATGTAATATCGACACGTCGCCTCCCATTGATCAATGGAGAGACTCTTCCCATAGTGCTGACAATAGAACATCACTTCACTACGCCCCTCAATAGTCGGCTCCCGCGAATCTAGCCCAACGTATCGGGCGCCATTTTTGTTCTTCCAGAGCATCAGAATATCTCGATATTCAGGTCCAAAGTTTCGCCTGAAATCCATCAGACATTTCCCACGCACAATCGGGGCAGAATCGTTTTCCGTCATATACGCATCAAAAAGGCGCACCCGAATTCCATTCAAATCAGGCGCTGTCGGCATTCGCACGAATTCTCGAATTGGACCTATGTATCTCTCGTCCGCGTCGAAGCAGAAAAACCAATCTGGGATAAAGTGCTGTTTCGCCAAATTCACCAACAAACCGCGATGGCGCGTCTCGGAATGCAAGCGTTCATGCGCTCCCGGCCTCCATCGTCTATTCTGAACGACCGCGGCAACGGCGGGATGCTTCATTGCAATATCCAGCGTGTCGTCCGTGCTAGCATCGTCGTAGACAAATATGACATCTGCGAACTCCGCGACATGATCGAGAGTATCGCCGAGCAACAATGATTCATTGCGCACGCGTGTAATTGCCACGAGGGAAACCGGTTGAGCGACAGATCGCACCCAGGGCTTCAAATGAAGTTGCTCGTCCCTATCGATTACCCACGCGTCAGTATTCCCAGTCATGCTCACACCTCACGTAACCTTCGACCGTAGGCAAGCCTCGAGCAGAAAACCTTCCGACAACCACAAGTCGGCACGCGTGGTCCACGCGATCGTATGCAAACATCGCTTCCGCATCGGAAACTGAGGCCGTAACGAAATATTCGCCTGGGGCAAAGTGGTTATTGCGAATCACCAGCCTCACAAGGCCATGCTTGCCGGTCAGAACAATATCGTCGCGCAAAGTATTAAGAACGGAAACGAGATTGCCACGGCCATCATGAATGAGAATTCCAACTCCGTATTTAGCGATATTCGCATTGAACTCAAGTTCAATGATAATTCTGATGTCCGCGCCCATCTCACAGCGATCAGGCTCGAGCACAACATTAACAATTCGAATTGATTTGTCGGCCACCAATTCACTAGATGAAACCTCGCTCCCTTTCTGTTCCTTAGCGACCAGTTGCAACTTGTTTCTCTTGACCTCTTCGTCCACCATTACCTGGTACTCGTCACAAACTGTCAGTCGCTCACCCACGAGGCGCACTGTTCCTTTGTCGAGCAGGACTGCGCGATCGCAAAAATTTCTCACGATCGGTAGCGAGTGCGTTACAAACAAAATCGACGTACCCGACTCACGAATTTCCTTCATTCGGGTCACTGATTTTTCTTGGAACGCGGAATCGCCCACGCTCAGTGCCTCGTCAACAATTAGTACGCTGGGCTCAGCGTGTACAGCGACGGAAAATGCCAATCGAGCGAACATTCCGCTCGAGTACGTTTTGACCGGTTGCTCGACGAACGAACCGATTCCGGAAAAATCGACAATATCGTCGTACTTCTTTTCGACTTCGGCCCTCGTCATACCGAGTAGCATTGCATTCATGAAGACGTTCTCGGTTCCCGTAAACTCCATGTTGAAACCAGCCCCGAGTTCAAGCAGCGCCGCGACACGACCTCGAACGCGGACACTACCACTTGTTGGCGTCAGCGTGCCTGTAATGATTTGCAATAGCGTCGATTTACCGGCGCCATTACGGCCGACGATGCCAACCGTCTCACCCTTGGACACGTTGAACGACACGTCGCGCAGTGCCCAGAATTGACGTGCCCAGCTATGCTCGCCGCGTGTTAAAAACTGCAGCAGTCGATGGTGGGGTTTATCGTAGACGTCAAAGCATTTGCTGACGTTTTGTACCGAAATCGCAACTTCTACGGTCATTTTCTTACCTTATAGAACGTCCGCAAATCCGACACGTGTTTTCTGAAACCACACATAGCCAAGCCATGCGACACCTGCGCCGAGGATGGTCGCAGCGGCCAAAGCAGTCCACTGCGGCATGAGACCGAATACAAGCACGCGCCGCGCTTGATCGACGAAAAACGCCATCGGATTAAGGCGCAGATAAACTTGATAACGTTCTGGCAAAGCAGTAATTGGATAAAAAATCGGCGTCACAAACATGATGACTGTAATCGCCAGTGTAATGGTCTGCTGTACGTCTCGCAAAAACACCCCGAGCGACGCGAGAAACCAAGACACCCCGAGCACGAACAGAGCAAGCGGAACCAACACAAGCGGAAACAGGATTACGGACCAATACAGATATCCATTAAACAGCCCGAATGCTATCAATAGGATGAGAACACTGACGAGCATATGGAATGCCACGGCCGCGAGCGACACGATCGGTAGAACTTCGAGCGGGAAGACCACCTTCTTGACATAGTTCACGTTTGCCGTAACAAGTCCGGGCGCCTTGCCGATCGCTTCCGAAAACACGGAGAAGACAATCAGTCCCGAAAATAGGATAAGCGCGAAGGCGGTCTTATTGTCCGACGTATCTTGTCCCCAATGCGACTTGAACACGACACTGAATACGAACGTATATACAATCAACATGCAGAGGGGATTGAGAAACGACCACAGAATCCCCATGACTGATCCTTGATAGCGACCAATTACTTCGCGTTTGGTCATCTGCCAGATCAAATGGCGGTGATGCTTGATGCTCGCCACCATCGACCACGGAGATAGTGGAAATGAAGAATTGGCTGAAGATGCTGACACACTCTTGGTTTGCATTTGAAAGGCTCTAGTAGTTCCATATCCGGACAGGCGCCCCGCACTGGCGTATTCCGCATCCAGCCGTCGCCGTCATGGCGCGGAAAACAAGGTGCGGGGCCCATCGCAAAGACACAGCGCGAGCGCCGCTTCCCATTGCGGCGCGTGCAGACCGAAATGCTCGGCGAGCTTCGCATTCGACATCTGCGAATTGGCCGGCCGCTTCGCGGGCGTCGGATATGCGCTGGCGGGAATCGGCATTACCGCCGGCTTTTTCGGCAGATCGGCGAGGCGGAAGATCGCTTCGGCAAAGCCGTGCCACGACGTCGAACCGGCGGCGCACAGATGATAGATGCCCGAATGCGCATGCCACCATTCGTCGCGCATCGGGGCGCATGTCGCTTGCGCGACGACGTGCGCAGTCAGCGTCGCGATCGTGTTCGACCACGTCGGCGCGCCGATCTGGTCGGCGACGACTTTCAGTTCGTCGCGCTCGGCGCCGAGCCGCAGCATCGTCAGCAGAAAGTTCTTGCCGCGCGTGCCGTAGACCCAGCTCGTACGGAAAATCAGATGCGCGCATCCCGATGCCACGATCGCGCGTTCACCGTCGAGCTTCGTCCTGCCGTACACGTTTTGCGGGTCGACTGCATCGTCCTCGACGTACGGGCCTGCTTTCGTGCCCGCAAACACGTAGTCGGTCGAGTAATGGATCAGCGCGGCGCCGATGCGCTTCGCTTCTTCTGCGAGCACGGCCGGCGCTTCCGCATTCAGCCGTGTGGCCATTGCCACGTCGGTCTCCGCCTGATCGACCGCCGTATAAGCGGCGGGATTCACGATCAGATCGGGCTTCAGGTCGCGTACGACGTCGCGCACCTGGTCGAGGCGCGACAGGTCGAGCCGACTGCGATCGAGGGCGACCACGTTGCCGAGCCCCTGCAGCGTACGCTGCAATTCGAACCCGACCTGGCCGTTGATGCCGGTCAGCAGAATCGTTTTGCGATCGGAGGTCTGCACGGCGGCCCTCACTGGAAGCACTCGGCTTCGGCGAGCCGTTTGCCTGCCGCATCCTTCGCCGCCAATAGCGGCTCGAAATCGATCGGCCAATCGATGCCGATATCCGGATCGTTCCACACGATGCTGCGCTCGTGCTCGGGGTACCAGTAGTCGGTCGTCTTGTAGAGGAACTGCGCCGCCTCCGACAGCACGACGAAGCCGTGCGCGAATCCGGGCGGCACCCAAAGCTGCCGATGGTTGTCCGCCGACAGCGTCACGCCGACCCACTTGCCGAAATTCGGCGAACTGCGCCGGATATCCACGGCTACGTCGAACACTTCGCCTTCGACGACGCGCACGAGCTTGCCCTGCGCATGCTGGATTTGATAATGCAGCCCGCGCAGCACACCCTTCGCCGAGCGAGAATGGTTGTCCTGCACGAACTCGACGCCCGGCTCGACCTGCTCCGCGAACTCGCGCCCGTTGAAGCTTTCGTAGAAATAGCCGCGCGCATCGCCGAATACCTTCGGCTCGATGATTTTGACTTCGGGCAGTGCCGTAGCAGTTACCGTGATGGCCATGCAACCTGATCCGTAAGAATGTTCAGCAGATATTTGCCGTAGCCGTTCTTCGCCAGCGGCTGCGCCAATTTCTGCACTTGTTCCGCATCGATCCACTGGCGGCGGTATGCGATTTCCTCGGGGCACGCGACCACCAGCCCTTGCCGCTTCTGCAGCGTCGCGATGAAGCTCGCCGCTTCGATCAACGAATCGTGCGTGCCGGTGTCGAGCCATGCGTAGCCGCGGCCCATGATTTCGACGTTCAGCGTGCCATCGGCGAGGTAGCGCGAATTGACGTCGGTGATTTCCAGTTCGCCACGCGCGGACGGCTTGATGTCGGCGGCGATGTTGCATACGCGGTTGTCGTAGAAGTACAGCCCAGTGACCGCATAGTGCGAACGCGGCTTCGCCGGCTTCTCTTCGATCGACAGCGCACGAAAGTCCTTGTCGAATTCGACCACGCCATACCGCTCGGGATCGTGCACGTGATAGGCAAACACGGTCGCACCGTGCTCCTGCGCGTTCGCGTGCTCGAGCTGCTTGGCGAGATCGTGGCCGTAGAAGATGTTGTCGCCGAGAATCAGCGCCGACGGATCGTTGCCGACGAAGTCCTTGCCGATGACGAACGCCTGCGCGAGACCGTCCGGCGACGGCTGCACCGCGTACTGAATGTTCATCCCCCACTGACTGCCGTCGCCGAGCATCGATTCGAAGCGCGGCGTGTCCTGCGGTGTCGAGATGATCAGGACGTCGCGAATGCCCGCGATCATCAGCGTCGACAGCGGATAGTAGATCATCGGCTTGTCGTACACGGGCAGCAGTTGTTTCGATACCGCGTGCGTGATCGGATAGAGCCGCGTGCCGGAACCGCCCGCGAGAATGATGCCTTTGCGTGCCATGTCTGCCACCCTTACGCGCGCTGCGCGTAGTTGGTCTCGACCCACTTGCGGTACTCGCCCGATGCGACTTCGTCGACCCACTGCTGGTTATCGAGATACCAGTCGACCGTCTTCGCGAGACCGGTTTCGAACGTCTCCGCCGGCTTCCAGCGGAGCTCGCGCTCGAGCTTGCGCGCGTCGATCGCATAGCGGCGATCGTGGCCGGGGCGATCGGTCACGTACGTGATCTGATCGCGATACGAGCCTGCCGCCTTCGGCCGCTTCGCATCGAGCAGGTCGCACAGCGTATGCACGACCTCGAGGTTCTTCTTCTCGTTCCAGCCGCCGACGTTGTACGTTTCGCCCGGCACGCCGCGCGCGAGCACTTCGCGGATCGCGCTGCAGTGGTCGCCTACATACAGCCAGTCGCGCACGTTCTGGCCGTCGCCGTACACCGGCAGCGGCTTGCCGGCGAGCGCGTTCGCGATCATCAGCGGAATGAGTTTTTCCGGGAACTGGTACGGACCGTAGTTGTTCGAGCAGTTCGTCGTCAGCGTCGGCAGGCCGTAGGTGTGATGGTATGCGCGAACGAGATGATCGGAGCCGGCCTTGGTTGCCGAGTACGGGCTGTTCGGCGCGTACGGCGTCGTCTCCGAGAATTGCGGATCGGTTGCCGACAGCGAGCCGAACACTTCGTCGGTCGACACGTGCAGGAAGCGGAACGCGGCCTTGTCGGCTTCGCGCAGCGCGTTCCAGTATTGACGCGTGGCTTCGAGCAGCGTGAAGGTGCCGACCACATTGGTCTGCACGAAATCGGCCGGGCCGTGAATCGACCGATCGACGTGGCTTTCTGCCGCGAAGTGCAGCACCGCGCGCGGCTTGTGCTCGGCAAACAGCGCATCGAGCGCAGCGCGGTCGCAGATATCGACACGCGCAAACACGTGCTTCGGATTGCCTTCCAGCGACTGCAGCGTACGAAGGTTGCCCGCGTAGGTCAGTTTGTCGACGTTGAGCACGGCTTCGTCGGATGCGCGCAGCCAGTCGAGTACAAAGTTGGCGCCGATAAAGCCTGCGCCGCCCGTAACCAGAATCATGGGGCTCCCTCTAGTAATGCCCGGTAGAGCCAGCCGGCCCTACCGCATCGGATTCGCGCGTGACACCATCGTCACGTCAAACCCGCAATTTTACCCGCCCACCATGGCAGTCAAAGTCATGAAATGCTAATTTTGTTCGCGAAAACGACAATTATAGGGACCCGTCGACCGCAAAATCCACGCCGCTAACAACTTGATACAGCGCTCCGGACCCCTGCGTCGAATAAAATTTCCTGTCGAATCAATGACATTTCAGGGAACGTCGGTTGCAAAATGGCGTCTCGTACCAACGAATCTTCTTTCCGCGCGGAAATCAATAGCACTGCCGCTCTCATGACCCCGACTCCCATCGCCATCGGCGACATCCAAGGCTGTCATTCAGCTTTCGATTCGCTGCTGAAAAAACTCTCCGCCCCCGCCGATACGCCGCTCTGGATCGCCGGCGACATCGTGAACCGCGGCCCCGGCTCCCTCGCCGCGCTGCGTTCGCTGATCGACCTCGGCCCGCGCGTCACGGCTGTCCTGGGCAACCACGACCTGCACCTGCTCGCCGTCTCGGCCGGCATCCGCACCGAGCGCCGCGGCGACACGATCGGCGAGATCCTCGACGCACCCGACGCCGACGCACTGCTCGACTGGGTCCGCCACCGCCCGTTCGCGCATTTCGAAGACGGCAAACTGCTCGTTCACGCGGGCGTGCTGCCGCAATGGGACGTGACGCTCGCCCTCGAGCTCGCGGACGAACTCCAGCAGGCACTGCGCGCACCCGACTGGCGCGAGACGCTGCAAAAGCTGTACGGCAACGAGCCGAACCAATGGAATCCGAACCTGAAAAAGCGCGACCGGATGCGCGTCGCGTTCAACGCCTTCACGCGCCTGCGGTTCTGCACCGCGGACGGGGCGATGGAATTCAAGGCGAACGGCGGCCCCGAGAGCGCGCCGCCCGGCTATCTGCCGTGGTTCGACGCACCGGATCGCCGCACCGAAGACGTGACGGTCGTGTTCGGCCATTGGGCCGCGCTCGGCCTGATGCTGCGCGACAACGTCGTCGCGCTCGATTCGGGATGCGTATGGGGAAATCAGCTGTCGGCCGTGCGCCTGACGGCCGATCCGGCACAGCGCACGGTCACGCAGGTGCAATGCGAAGCATGCCGCACACCGGGAGGCGAATGACCGCAATGTAACGGCCGCAGCCCGCGCCAACGGACCGCGGCACGATCAGCCTTCGCGCCCCGGCACCGGCTCTTCGGCGGCACCGTCGCGGGCCGCGTCCGAGCCGACTTCCGCGACCGGATAGGCATGCTTCGCGAGCTCGGCCAGCGACTCGGCCGACGGCTTGCCGACCTTCGCCTGCATCGCTTCAAGCGCAGCCGCGATCGCGTCGCGCGCGGCGGCCGACATCGCACGCCGGTCGCCGCCCGGCGGAATCGGATCGCACACGTACAGATGCGCGACGAGCGGCCCGCCGCGCAGCACCATGTCGAGCGACATGCCGAGCGACAACTCGCCCGTATAGGCCGGCGCGACCGACTGCCGCCCCTGCGCATCCTCGTACATCAGGCAGATCGGCTGCACCGCGCAGCCGGCCGACACCGCGGCCTGAAACAGATTCGCATGGAACGGAAGCAGCCCCTGCCCGTCGGATGTCGTGCCTTCCGGAAACACGCACATCACGCCGCCGCTGCGCAGCCGGTCGGCCATCTCGTGCATGACCCGCATCGCCTCGGTGCGCTTCTCGCGCTGCAGGAACACGGTGTCGAGCTTCTCGGCCAGCCAGCCGACCACCGGCCACTGCCGCACCTCGGCCTTCGACACGAACGGCGTAGGCCGCCACGCGTTGACGGTGTAGATGTCGAGCCACGACACGTGGTTGCCGACGACAAGCGCGCCCGCGTCGAGACGCGCGCCGTCGTTGTGCACGACGAGGCGCAGCCCGCAGATGCGCAGCAGCTTGAGCGACCAGCGGCGCGTGAGCTCGAGGCGCTGCGCGGGCGTCACGTGCGAAAAGCGCAGCGCGACGATCGCCATGCCGCGCAACAGGTGAAAGACGAGGCGCAGCTTGCGGATAGCGTTCATGACGAAAGCCCGGCGTGGTTCAGTTGCGCTCGAACGCGACCTGCCCGGCGACGAGCGTCGCGCGCACGCATGCGGGCAGCTCATAGCCGAGGAACGGCGAGTTGTGGCCCTGGCTCTTCAGCGCGCGCGGCTCGACACGCCAGTGCGCGCGCGGGTCGAACACGCAGAGATCGGCCGCACTGCCTTCGGTCAGACGGCCGGCAGGCAGGTTCAGCACGTCCGCAGGCGCCGACGTGATGCGGCGCAGCGCCTGCGCGAGCGGCGTGCGCGTCTCGTCGGCCCATTTCACGGTCAGCGACAGCAGCAGTTCGAGGCCGGTCGCACCGGGCGTCGCTTCGCCGAACGGCAGCAGCTTCTCGTCGTCGTCGACCGGTGTGTGATCGGAGCAGATCGCGTCGATGGTGCCGTCCGCGAGCGCCGCACGGATCGCCTCGCGATCGCGCTCGCTGCGCAGCGGCGGATCGAGCCGGAACTGCGAATCGAAATAGCCGATGTCGACGTCGATCAGGTGCAGGTGATTCACGCCGACGTCGCACGTGACGGGCAGCCCTTCGGCCTTCGCCGCGCGCACGAGCGCGAGGCCGGCCGCGGACGACAGCCGCGCAAGGTGCACGCGCGCGCCGGTCACGCGCATCAGTTCGAAAATCGTATGCAGCGCGATCGTCTCGGCCGCGACCGGCACGCCGGACAGCCCAAGCCGCGACGCGACGGGCCCGCTCGCCGCGACGCCGCCCTTGCCGATGAACGCGTCGAGCGGGCGCAACCAGGTGGTGTAGCCGTAGGTGCTCGCGTACTGCAGTGCGCGCAGCAGCACCTGCGTGTCGCGCAGCGGCACGTTCGCATGCGTGAAGCCGACGCAGCCGGACTCGGTCAGCGCGACCATCTCGGTGATCACTTCGCCCTTCAGGCCGACGGTCAGCGCGCCGAGCGGATGCACGTTGGCCTGGTGCAGATTGCGCGCACGGAACTTCAGCATCTCGACGAGGCCCGGCTCGTCGAGCACGGGATCGGTGTCCGGCGGACACACGAGCGTCGTCACGCCGCCGGCGACGGCCGCCGCCATCTCCGACGCGAGCGTCGCCTTGTGCTCGTAGCCGGGCTCGCGCAGCCGCGCGCACAGGTCGACGAGGCCGGGCGCGACGATCAGGCCCGTCGCGTCGATCGTCTTGTCGGCCGCGAAGCCGGCCGGCGCGCGGCCGGCTTCGGCGATCGCGTCGATCTTGCCGCCCGAGATGAATACGTCGGCTTGCCGCTCGCTGCCGGCGACCGGATCGATCAGCGTGCCGCCTTTGATATGAATCTTCATGCGCTGTCTGTGAATGCGTTGAATGCGTTGAATGCCTGGATAAGGAGGCGCGAAGCAGCTCAGTCGTTGTTGCCGGCGACGATGCCCATCACGGCCATACGCACGGCGATGCCGAACGTGACCTGATTGAGGATCACCGATTGCGGGCCGTCGGCGACCTGCGAGTCGATCTCGACGCCGCGGTTCATCGGGCCCGGGTGCATCACGATCGCGTCGGGCGCGGCGAGCGCGAGGCGTTCGGGCGTGAGCCCCCACGTCTTGAAATACTCCTGCGCGGACGGCAGCAGCGCGCCGCTCATCCGCTCGTTCTGCAGGCGCAGCATGATGATCACGTCGACGCCCTTCAGCCCTTCGTCGAGGTTGTGGAACACCTTCACGCCCATCTGCTCGAGGCCGCCCGGCAGCAGCGTGCGCGGGCCGATCGCGCGCACTTCGGGCACGCCGAGCGTGGTCAGCGCGTGGATGTCCGAGCGCGCGACGCGCGAATGCAGGATGTCGCCGACGATCGCCACGCGCAGCTTCGTGAAGTCGCGCTTGTAGTGGCGGATCGTGTACATATCGAGCAGGCCCTGCGTCGGGTGCGCATGGCGGCCGTCGCCGGCGTTGATCACGTGCACGTGCGGCGCGCAGTGCTCGGCGATCAGGTACGGCGCGCCGCTCGATGCATGACGCACGACGAACAGGTCCGCATGCATGGCCGACAAGTTGTTGATCGTGTCGAGCAGCGATTCGCCCTTGCTCGTCGAGGAAGCATTGATGTTCAGATTCAGCACGTCGGCCGACAGGCGCGTCGCGGCGATCTCGAACGTCGTGCGCGTGCGCGTCGAGTTCTCGAAGAACAGGTTGAACACGGACTTGCCGCGCAGCAGCGGCACCTTCTTCACTTCGCGGTCCGTCACGCTGACGAACTGCTCGGCCGTATCGAGGATGTGGTTGACGATCGAGCGCGGCAGGCCCTCGATCGACAGCAGATGCTTGAGCTCGCCGTTTTTCGTGAGCTGCGGGTTGCCCTTCAGGAAACCGTAGCGGAACCGCTCGGTGCTCGCGGCCGCCGCGGGATTGCCGGTGCGGCCAGTGGTGTCGGTGGTCATGGTGTGCGTGATTCCAACTATGCAAACGGGCCGCGGCGCGAACCGGCGGCCCGGGATACGGTTTCGCGGTCGTTCAGGCGGCTTGCGCCTCGACGTTCAGCGTGAACTGCGAATCGTCGCGCGCGAGCACGAGCGTCGCGCCGGCCGGCACGTCGAGCGTGCCGCCGGCAAAGCGCGCGGCGACCGGCAGCTCGCGTCCGCCGCGATCGGCGAGCACGGCGAGTTCGACGGCAGCCGGACGGCCGTAGTCGAACAGTTCGTTCAGCGCGGCGCGCACGGTGCGGCCGGTGTACAGCACGTCGTCGACGAGCACGATACGCGCGCCGTCGACGTCGAACGGCAGCGACGTCGGGCTCGCCTGGCTGTGCAGCCCCTTTTTCGCGTAGTCGTCGCGATGCAGCGCGACGTTGACGACGCCGAACGCCGGCGCGCCGAGATCGCGCGCGAGACGCTCGGCAAGCCACGCGCCGCCGCTGTAGATGCCGGCGAGCCGCGGGCCGCCCGGTTCG
Organism: Burkholderia multivorans ATCC BAA-247; assembly: GCF_000959525.1. Lineage (NCBI taxonomy): Bacteria > Pseudomonadati > Pseudomonadota > Betaproteobacteria > Burkholderiales > Burkholderiaceae > Burkholderia > Burkholderia multivorans. The sequence continues at coordinate 937,289 of NZ_CP009832.1, read as the reverse complement.
GCGAACGCGGTGCCGTACGCGGCACGGATCTGGTCGAGCAGGGCGCGGTACAGCGCCTCGGCGTCAATGGGGCTCATGGTCGGACAATTGATCGAGATACTGTTGAAGGATCACGCGCGCGGCTTCGGCGTCGAGCATGTCGGTGCGTGCGCGGCCGCGCACGTTGCGCTCGCGCATGCCGGCCTCGGCTTCGACCGACGAATAGCGTTCGTCGACCCACGTGACGGGCAGCCCGAAGCGGCCGTTCAGCTGGTTGCCGAAGCGCTTCGCCTGCTGCGTCATGTCGTGCGGCGTGCCGTCGGGATGCATCGGCAGCCCGACGACGAGCGCGTCGGGCCGCCATTCGGCGAGCAGTTCGCCGACGGCCTTGAAGCGGTGTTCGCGGTTCAGGTTGGGGATCACGACGAGCGCGCGCGCGGAGCGCGTCAGCGCATTGCCGATCGCGACACCGATTCGCTTCTCGCCGTAGTCGAACGCCAGGAGCGTCGCATCGCGCGCGCTCGTGCCGCTCATGCGTGCCCTGCTTCGCCGGACAGCGTCGACGAACTGACGCCGAGCAGGCCGAGCGCGGCTTCGAAGCGCTCTTCGGCCGGCGTGTCGAACACGATGCGCGGATCGGCGGCGACCGTGAGCCAGCCGTTGCGGGAAATCTCTTCCTCGAGCTGCCCGGCGCCCCAGCCTGCATGGCCGAGCGTCAGCAGGAAGCGTTTCGGGCCCGTGCCCGTTGCGACCGCCTCGAGCACGTCCTTCGACGTCGTCATCTCGAGCCCGCCCTCCACCGACATCGACGAGCTGTAGTTCGCACCCTCGACCGGCTCGTGCAGCACGAAGCCGCGCTCGGTCTGCACGGGGCCGCCGAAGTACACGGGAATGTGCAGCAGCGGCTCGATCTCGAGCTTCAGGTCGATCCGGTTGAACAGCGATTCGAGGTCGATATCGGTAGGACGATTGATGACGAGGCCGAGCGCACCGCGCTCGCTGTGATCGCAAAGATAGACCACCGTTCCCGAGAACGTCGGATCGGCCATGTTGGGCATGGCGATCAGGAACTGGTTGGTGAGATTGATGCGATCGGAAGGCTTTGACATGGTTTGAATTTTAGCAAAGACGCTGCGGCCTGACCGGGCCGCGATCAACGAGCAACATCGCGACGCGCTGGCAATGACGCGCGCGATTACACGGCACTCTAACACGCGCGCGGGCGCTGTCGGCAGCGCGTTGCAGCGGCGCCGGGCATGGCCGCCGCGCCATGCCGGCCGGCGTTCCGCTCAGGGCCGGCCGAGCGCCGTGCCGAGCGCTTCGGACCCCGCCGTCAGGTCCGGCGGCGCGACGCCGGCCGCAATCTTCAGCAGTGCGGCGCGCAGCATGTCGGCCGCGCGCGCATGCGCGTCGCGTGCGCTGCCGGCGAGCGGCAGCCCGTGCGCGGCGCGGCGCCATGCCAGGCCCAGCGTATCGGCCAGCAGTGCCGCGTGGCCGAGCCCAAGCGCGCAGGCGGCCGCGCCAACGCGGTACGCGGCCGCGGACGCGCGCCATGCCGCGCCGGCATCCGCGGCCGCGGGATGAGCCGAGAGGTCGGTCATCGACGCATCGGCGGTCTGCAGGAAATCCTCATACGCATGTGCGTTGACCGTCACGACGCCGAGCGTGCGCGTCGGTGCGGCGGCGAGCGCGTCGTGCTCGGCACGCGCCGCATCGGCTTCCCACAGCGCTTCGGAGCCGGGCGTGCCGGCCACGTGCCAGTCGACCGTGAGCCCGTAGTCGTGCAGCACGTCGACGAGCGCGGCGTCTTCGGCCGCCGCGCCGAACAGCGCGAAATCGCGCCACAACAGCGCAACGGTTTCGCGCAAGAGTTCAGGCGGTGCGTATGGCCGCCCGTTCGCGTGTTCGGCAAGCAGCAAGTTCATGCGCGCCAGAAAGCGTTTCAGATCGGGCGCGCCGCTCGCACGAAGCGCGCGCATGCACGCTGCGGCGAGGCGCCAGAAGTCGTACGGCGTATCGTCGGCGAGCGCGGCGGCGAGCGCGTCGAGTTCGTCGAGTGCGGGGCCGGATGCCGGATTCTCCGCACGCAGCGCGCCGAGCAGCGCTTGTTCATAACGGGCGCGCACGCGGGCCGCGAATCCGTCTGGCAGCGCACGCAGCGACGCGGCCGGCACCGCGCGGCCGACGAGGGCCAGCGCGTCGAGCGGAACGGCCGCGGGCGCACCGCCGCCCGTCAGCGCGCGCAGCGTACGGAAATGGGCAAACAGGACCGGCGAACACGCGAGTTCGCGCAGATTGTGCCGGCCGACGGCCGCACGAAAGTCGCGCAACGCGGCGCGCCACGCGGCGACGTCCGCTTCGCCTGCCGCCGCCGCGAACGGTGCGCCGGCAGCCAGCTGGCCCGCGAATCTTGCGGCCGGCAGCCAGCCGGCTTCGGCCAGCACGGCCGCCGCCTCGGCGAGCGGCGCCGCGGCATCGGCGTGCCGTTCGGCTGCATGGGCTGCATGGGCTGCATCGGCCGCAGCGGCGAGCGCCGCGTCGGCCGCGCGCACGGCGCCGCCGCGCGGATTGGGCAATGCGTCAGGAGGGGGAACGGTCGCCGGTTCGGACGTCATGGACACGCGCGCGTGGGGTCGTCAAGCCGCTCGCGCGGGTCGCGGCGCGCGAGCGCCGGGCCCGCGCGAGGCCAAAGCGGAGTGTCCGTGCGGCAAAGGTCCGATCAGATCTGGACCATTTCGAAGTCTTCCTTGCGGGCGCCGCATTCAGGACACGTCCAGTTGATCGGAACGTCTTCCCAGCGCGTGCCCGGGGCAATGCCCTCGTCCGGCAGCCCGGCTTCTTCGTCGTAAATCCAGCCACAAATCAAGCACATCCAGCTCTTGTATTCCATCTTAAGCCGCGTCGGGAAAGTCGGTAAATTCGGGAGCCATGATGGTACCGTGTCGGGGCCGGACTGCCTAGCAATCGCGCTGGAGTGCAGCGACTACGTTGTGCTGCGCTAAAAAATCCGTCGTATCGGCCGGATTCCGCCGCATAATGGGCGCACAGTGCGGCCTGCCGGGCAACACGGGGCCCGACGGCCCGTCGCCTGCTGCCGCCGCACCTCCGTCGCTTCCCCGTATTTTTCTTGCCCTTTTTTCCATGTCCAGCAACGCCCCTCCGATCGTCCTCACCTTCGGCCTGTCCGATCCCACCGGCGGCTCCGGCCTCCAAGCCGATCTGATGACCCTGGCGAGCATGGGCTGCCACGGCGTGTCCGTCCTCACCGGCTATACCGTGCGCGACTCGGCTGCCTGCGATGAAGTGACCGGCCTCGATCCCGACATCGTCGCCGCGCAGGCGCGCATGCTGCTCGAGGACATGCCGGTCGCCGCGTTCAAGATCGGCGCGGCGACGCGCGCGGAAGTCGTCAGCGCGATCGCCGAAGTGGTCGCCGACTACGACGGCGTGCCGCTGGTGCTCGCGCCGGACTTCACGCTCGACGACGAGCACGTGCTCGCCGCCGACGATCTGCGCGAGTCGATCGCCGATCTGCTCGCGCCGCAGACGACATTGCTCGTCGCCGACCACGCGACGCTGATCGCGCTCGCGCAGCCGGACGGCGATGCGGAAGCGCCGAATCTCGATGCGGCCGTGTCGCATCTGCTGTCGCAGGGCTGCGAATACATCCTGTCGTCGGAAACGGGCTCGCACCGGCTCGTGAACACGCTGTACGGCGAGGAAGGCCAGCTGCGCGAAGACATGTGGGACCGCTCGCCGCACCGGCTGATGGGCATCACCGATACGCTCGGCGCGGCGATCGCGGCGCTGCTCGCGAACGGCCAGGAACCGCCCGAGGCCGTGCGCGAAGCGCAGGAATATCTCTATCAGGCGGTGCGCGACGCGTTCCGGCCCGGGATGGGCGCGTATTTGCCCGACCGCTTCTTCTGGGCGCGCAGCAACGAGGATGCCGATGCGCCGCCGGCCGCTGCGGTCGAGCCGCTGCCGCGGACGTCGCATCGGCATTGAGTCGGCGCGCGGCCCTTCGCAGATCGCGCTGATTCGGCCGCCGCCGGCCGTCCCCTTCGCGCCGCGCGCAGATAAAAAAAGACCCGCATCACTGCGGGTCTTTTTATTTGGCTGGAGCACGCATCGCTGCGCGCTCCGGACCTCATCGACCGAAGTCGATTACATGTCCATGCCCATGCCGCCCATGCCGCCCGGCATGCCGCCCGGCATCGGTGCATCTTCCTTCGGCAGTTCTGCGACGGCTGCGTCCGTCGTCAGCAGCAGGCCGGCAACCGAAGCTGCGTTCTGCAGTGCGGTGCGCGTGACCTTGGTCGGGTCGACGACGCCGGCTTCAACCATGTCGACGTACTCGCCCGTCGCTGCGTTGTAGCCGTAGTTGCCCTTGCCTGCAGCAACGGCCGCCACGACGACGCTCGCTTCTTCGCCACCGTTCGTGACGATCTGACGCAGCGGCTCTTCCATTGCGCGCAGCACGATCTTGATGCCGGCGTTCTGGTCGGCGTTCGCGCCCGTCAGCGATGCGATCGCGGTGCGTGCACGGATCAGCGCAACGCCGCCGCCCGGGACGATGCCTTCTTCAACGGCAGCGCGGGTTGCGTGCAGCGCGTCTTCGACACGTGCCTTCTTTTCCTTCATTTCGACTTCGGTCGCAGCACCGACCTTGATCACTGCCACGCCGCCGGCGAGCTTCGCCACGCGCTCTTGCAGCTTCTCGCGGTCGTAGTCCGACGTCGCTTCTTCGATCTGCGTGCGGATTTGCTTGACGCGCGCTTCAATGTTCGCCGCTTCGCCTGCACCGTCGATGATCGTCGTGTTTTCCTTGCCCACTTCGATGCGCTTCGCCTGGCCCAGTTCTGCCAGCGTTGCCTTCTCGAGCGTCAGGCCGGTTTCTTCCGCGATGACCTGGCCGCCGGTCAGGATCGCGATGTCTTCCAGCATCGCCTTGCGACGATCGCCGAAGCCCGGCGCCTTGACCGCAACGGTCTTCAGGATGCCGCGGATGTTGTTGACGACCAGCGTAGCGAGCGCTTCGCCTTCGACGTCTTCAGCGATGATCAGCAGCGGACGGCCTGCCTTCGCGACTTGTTCGAGCACCGGCAGCAGATCGCGGATGTTCGAGACCTTCTTGTCGTGCAGCAGCACGAACGGGTTCTCGAGGACGGCGACTTGCTTGTCCGGGTTGTTGATGAAGTACGGCGACAGGTAGCCGCGGTCGAACTGCATGCCTTCGACGACGTCGAGCTCGTCGGCGAGCGACTTGCCGTCTTCGACGGTGATCACGCCTTCCTTGCCGACCTTGTCCATCGCTTCAGCGATGCGATCGCCGATCGACGAGTCGCTGTTCGCCGAGATCGCGCCGACTTGCGCGATTTCCTTGTTCGTCGTGCACGGCTTGCTGATCTTCTTCAGCTCTTCGACGGCAGCTGCAACGGCCTTGTCGATACCGCGCTTCAGGTCCATCGGGTTCATGCCCGATGCGACGTACTTCATGCCTTCACGGACGATCGATTGCGCGAGGACGGTTGCCGTCGTCGTGCCGTCGCCTGCGTTGTCGCTGGTCTTGGAAGCAACTTCCTTGACCATTTGCGCGCCCATGTTCTGGAGCTTGTCCTTCAGCTCGATTTCCTTCGCGACCGACACACCGTCCTTCGTGACCGTCGGGCCGCCGAAGCTGCGCTCGAGCACGACGTTGCGGCCCTTCGGACCCAGCGTGACCTTAACTGCGTTGGCGAGAATGTTCACGCCTTCGACCATCTTCGCACGGGCCGAATCGCCGAATACGACGTCTTTAGCTGCCATCTTCTAACTCCTTGAATTCTTGGGAATATGTACCGTTGTGGACGCTTACTTCGCGTTGACCACGGCCATGATGTCTTCTTCGCGCATGACCAGCAGCTCCTGGCCGTCGACCTTGACGGTCTGGCCCGCGTACTTGCCGAACAGCACGCGATCGCCGACCTTCACGTCGAGTGCGATCGGGGCGCCCTTGTCGTCGCGCTTGCCCGGGCCAACGGCCAGGACTTCGCCTTGATCCGGCTTCTCAGCAGCTGCGTCGGGGATCACGATGCCCGAGGCAGTCTTGGTTTCCTGATCCAGGCGCTTGACGATCACGCGATCGTGCAAAGGACGAAGGTTCATATTCACTCCTCTCTTGACTGAGATTGAAGAACGCTTAGGGAACCTGCCCGGCCAGAGGCCCGGCAGAGAATTGTTAGCACTCTCGTGCAGCGAGTGCTAATTATATGGACGGGTTTTGACAAATTCAAGAAGAGATACCGGGGCTTTTTTTGCGCCGCGTCGGGCACGCGGGAAGGGAGGAAAACGCAGAAAAATCCTTTTGAAACAACGAGATGGAAATTCGTCGCGAAACCGGCGGCCGCCCGTGTTAGGGGATTCCCCGATCATCGTTCCCCGATTGGACAGCAGGACGGCGGCGAGTTCCGCACTATTTCGCGTACGTCGAAAAAAGTGCGTCAGCCCTGCCGGCGGAGGCGACCGGCTGCGGTCAGCGTCACGCTTCCGGGCACCCCTCGAGCGGCCGGAACGTCCGGCCGTCGGTCTCTACCGTCGCACCGAGGAGCCGCGCGAGTCCTTTCGCGCCGTCGCGCATCACGACGTCGTGATTCCATGTGAACAGCGGCCGCGCGATCGGTTCCAGCCACTTCATCCAGCGCGCGTGCGTGCGGATGTGCCAGTCGTAGCGGACGACCGTGCGCGCGCCGTCGGCGACGAACGACCAGCGGCCGTCGCCTTCGATCGCACCGCTCGCGCGGCCTTCGAGCACGTGCGGCGGCTCGACGCGCCGCACGCGCATGTCGAACGTCAGCCGGTACGGCAGCGCGCCTTTCCAGGTATAGCGGTGCAGCGCCCCGACGCCGCGCGCGTCGCCGGCCTCCAGTTCCACGGTCCGCACGGCGCCCTTCCACCAGTCGGGCCAGCGGTCGACCTGGTAGATCGCATCCCAGACGGCCATCAGCGGCGCGTCCACGTGCCACGTCGTCGAAAACCGGTATTCCGCCATGGAGCCTCCGGCGCGCCGTCGCGCAGCGTCGAATCGGGATCAGGGCGAGAAAAAACGCTCGGGAAACGCGACGTCGAGCTCGATGTCGTCGAGCGTCACGGTTTCGAGCGGCTCGCCGTCGTCATCGGCAAAGCTGACGACCTTGCGCGGAAATCCGTCCTCGGTATCGAGCCACAATCGGTAGCGATGCACGCCGTCGACCGCCTGTGCCGGCGCGCCCGTCACCGATACGCGCAACGTCGTGCGGCCGCCGACCGTCTCCTCGCCTTCGCTCACCGTCGCCCCGCCCTGCTGCAGCGCGTGGACGTTGCGCAGCAGCTGGCCGACGTCCGACCGGTCGACGCGATGGCCGCTGCGGTCGCGCACCATCGGGTTGTCGGGCGACAGCGTCAGCGCTGGCGGCATATGCACGCCGAACGGACGCAGCCGCACCTTGCCGTCGTCCGGATCGTACGCGAGCACCGCGCCGTGGTGCGGCGACACGAAGTCCATCCGGACGAAGCCCGGTTTCAGATAGGCATAGCGGATTTCGGTGTGCTCGCCGCTTCTCGCGGTCGAACGGATCGTCGCGCGGTACGAGTGCACGTGGTCGAACTGCGACTGCGCAACGGTCACGGGATCGGCTGTCATGCTCGCTCCTATCAGGCTCGCGGCCAGCAACGCGGCAATCACGGCGCGGCCTCGACGTCCAGTACGCCTTCCATGCCGCGCGCGCGATGGCTGCCGAACAACGGCAACCGGTGCGTGCAATAGTAGGCAAAGCGGCCCGGTTGCGTCGGCGTGAAACGGAAGGTGCGCGGCGTCGTGGCGAGTTCCGTGCGCACGTCGATGCCGGCCTGCGGCGCATCGATCCGGAAACTGTGCGGCACGATCCCCGGCTCCGCCGACACCGTCAGCTCGACGGGCGCCTGCGCGGTCACGATCACGTGGTTCGGCCGGAAGAAATAACTGCCGCCGACGATCGTCACGCGCTGCACGCCGTCCGGATCGATCGGCACGCGCACCGGTGCATCGTCGTCCGCGTACGCAAATCCGGTGCCTGCTGCGAGCACAACCAGTCCTGCCCATACCGCCGCCATCGCTTTCATCGTTCGCTCCGTGCGCGCGTCACCCGCTCCACGCGCCGACCGGTCCGCCGAGTGCGCCGCACGCCTCGATCGCGAGTTCGCGAACGCGCCGTTCGTCGCCACCGCCGGACAGCGCATAACCCATGCCGCGATCCGACCAGAAGTACGTGTAGCGACCGTCGGCCGATAACGGCTGCGGCGCCACGCGCCGCGCGTCGTAGGCGGTCATGTAGAGCGTCACGCGGTCGCCGTCCGCGCGCTGGTACATCAGTTGTGCGGCCGGCCCTGCGTCGCCGGGCAGCAGACGGCCGCCGAGCAGCGCGTAGCCGTATTCGCCGAGCGACGGCGCGCGCACCGGCCGCCCGAGCCGCGCGGACAGCCACGCAGCCAAACGCTCCGGGTCGCGCGCATCGACTTCCACCGGATGGTCGCGGTCGGCCGCATAGACAGCGTACGCCGCATCGGCGCGCGTAGCGAATTCCGGGGCAGCACCCAGTGCAGTCCAGCCCGCGTGCAGCGCGATGCCGATCAGCAGCCCGGCCGCGAGCCCCGCGAACGCGTAGGCGAATCTGGGCCGGCGCGATGCGCGGCGCTGCACGAACAGCGCCGACGTGGCGGGCGACAGCGGAAACAACGCGTGCAGTGCGTCGCGCTGGGCACGGTAATGCACGAACCGGTCCGCTTCGCGCGGATCCGACTGCAGACGTTCGAGTACCTCGCGGCGTTCGTGCGCGGACAGCTCGCCGTCGAGCAGCGCCGACAGCAGCTGCGCCGACGCTTCGTCGTCCCGATCGTCCGAAGGTGTGCGCGACTCGTCCATCATGTCTTCCCGATCACCCGTAACGCGGCCGTGCCATGCGTGGCCGGTTCCCCGGACAGCAGCGCCCGCATCTGCTCTCTCGCGCGCGACAGCCGCGACATCACCGTACCGACCGGCACGCCGAGCACCTGCGCGGCATCGCGGTAGCTCAGCTCTTCGAGCGCGACCAGCAGCAGCACCTCGCGCTGCTCGACCGGCAGCCGGTACAGCGCGCGCTGCACGTCGCGCAGCATCAGGCCGCCCACGTCGCCCGGAGGCGGGGCGAGCGTCTGCCATGGCGCCGTCGCGTCGTCGACGGCTACTTCATGCCGCGCGCGCAACTGATCGATGAAGCGGTGACGCAGCAGCGTCAGCAGCCACGCGCGCAGATTGCCGGCATCGCGCGGCGGCCGGTTCAGCGCGCGCTCGAGCGTGTCCTGCACGAGATCGTCCGCCCAGGCCCGATCGCCCGTCAGCGCGCGCGCATACCGCGTCAGATGCGGCAGCCACACCAGCAGGTCCGATTCGTAGCTCATGCGACGATCCCGCGCGCGGCGCGGCCGTCACGGATGTGCGACGTGCCAGACGCCGCCGACGCCGTCGCCGCCCGCATCGCCGGCCTTGCGATCCATCTTCCAGCGATACAGCGGACGACCGTTGTACGCCCATTGCATCTTGCCGTCGTCGCGCGCGACGACGCTCAGTGCGCCCGACGGCTTGTCGTACGCATCGGCGAGCGCCGGCGGCCAGTTCGCCGCGCACGTGCCCGTGCACGCGCTCTTGCCCGGTGCGTCGCGGTCGAACACGTAGAGCGTCATGTGCTCGTCGTCGACCAGCTTCCCGTCGCCGACCTGCGGCGGTTCCGCGGCCGCCGGCCGCGCGATCGCAGCCGTCAGCGCGACGGCGAACAACATCGTTTTCATTCCCGTTCTCCTTGGCGTCGCGATGCGACATCGCATGCGTTCACGGGACGCCGACTGCATCGCGATCATGATGCGCCGCGCGAGCGAGTCGCGTCCCGGTACGTAAACGAACGGGCCTGGCCGGTTATTCCATGCGGTCGTGCAATCTCCATCGCGCAATCTCGCCATCGTGCAGATGCTCGATGTGACTGCGATGCGTCGGCGCACGAACGCGCGACACCAAACAAAACGCGGCATGACGTTACCGTCATGCCGCGTCCTACGACCGGATGCGCGGCGGACAATGCCGCCGCGCGTACTGCGTCCGGCGTTACTTCGACAACCCGCCGGTCAGCGACTGGATCAGCGACGACACCGGTGCCAGCGGATTGTTCGCCGCGCTCGTGCCGTTCGAGTGCGTCGAGACCGACAGGCCCGGCGCCGCGCCCAGCGTCGTGCCGACCGCGTTGACGACCGTGGCGGCCGCGTTACCGCCGGCCGTCAGCAGTCCACCGACTGCACCGGTCGTGCTGCCTGCCGCGCTGGCGCCCGAGCCGAGCACGCTGCCGCCGGCAGCGGCACCGGAGCCGAGCAGGCTGCCGCCCGCCGCCGCGCCCGAACCGGCCACGCCCGACAGTGCGCTGCCCGCCTGGCCGATCGCCGACGAACCGCTCGCGGCTGCACCGCTCAGCGTGCCCACCGTCTGCGACAGCGATGCGCCGGCGTTGCCGAGCACGCCCGTCACCGAACCGAGCGCGCCGGTCACTGCACCGCCCGCGTTGCCGCCGCCCGTCAGACCGCTCACGAGGTTCGTGATCGGCGCGATCGGGCTGCTGCCGCCGCCTGCTGCGCCGGACAGCGTCCCGACGACCTGGTTGACGACACCCTGCACCGGCGCGAGCGGACCTGCACCGCCGCCGAGGTTGCCCAGTGCGCCCGTCACCGAGCTCACTGCGCCGCCGAGCGCGCCCGTGGCCGAGTTCAGCGCGCCGCTGAGTGCGCCGGTCGGGTTGGCGTTGCCGAGCGCGCCGACGACCTGCGTGACGACGCCCTGCACCGGCGCGAGCGGGTTCGTGCCGCCCAGATTGCCGAGTGCGCCCGTCACCGAGCCCAGTGCGCCGGTCACTGCGCCGGCCGGGTTGCCGCCGCCCGTCAGACCGCTCACGAGATTCGTGATCGGCGTGATCGGGCTGCCGCCGCCCGCCGCACCGGACAGCGTGCCGACGACCTGATTGACGACACCCTGCACCGGCGCGAGCGGACCCGCACCGCCGCCGAGATTACCCAGCGTGCCGGTGAGCGTGTTCACCGCATTGCCGAGCACCGCAGCCGGATCGCTGCCGCCGAGCGTGCCGGCGAGCTGCGTCACCGCACCCTGCACGGGGGCGAGCGGGCCGGAACCGCCACTCAGGTTGCCGAGGCCGGCCGTGATCGTGTTCACGGCGTTGCTCAGCGCGCCGGTCGGGTTGCCGCTGCCCAGCGTGCTCGTGACAGCGCCGACGGCGCCTTGCGCGGTGTTGACGACGCCGGTCAGTGCACCGGTCGGGTTCGTGCCGCCGAGTGCGCCGGTGACCGAGTTCACCGCGCCCTGTGCCGTGGTCACGACACCGTTCAGTGCGCCGGTCGGGTTGGTGCCGCCCAATGCGCCCGTCACCGTGCCGATCACGCCGTTCAGCGCGCCCGTCGGGTTGCTGCCGCCCAGTGCGCCCGTCACCGAGTTCACCGCACCTTGCGCCGTGGTCACGACACCGTTCAGTGCGCCGGTCGGGTTGGTGCCGCCCAATGCGCCCGTCACCGTGCCGATCACGCCGTTCAGCGCGCCCGTCGGGTTGTTGCCGCCCAGTGCGCCCGTCACCGAGTTCACCGCACCTTGCGCCGTGGTCACGACACCGTTCAGGGCGCCGGTCGGGTTGTTGCCGCCCAGTGCGCCGGTCACGGAGTTCACCGCACCTTGTGCCGTCGTCACGACGCCGTTCAGCGCGCCAGTCGGGTTCGTGCCGCCCAGTGCGCCCGTCACCGAGTTCACCGCACCTTGCGCCGTCGTTACGACGCCGTTCAGTGCGCCAGTCGGGTTGGTGCCGCCCAGCGCGCCCGTCACCTTGTCGACCACACCACTCAGCGCGCCGCCGGGATCCGTGCCGCCCAGTGCACCCGTGACCGAATTCACCGCGCCTTGTGCCGTCGTGACGACGCCGTTCAACGCGCCCGTCGGGCCGTTGCCACCCAGCGCGCCGGTGACCGTGCTTACCACGCCGTTCAGTGCACCGGTCGGGTTCGTGCCGCCCAGTGCGCCGGTCACCTTATCGACCACGCCGCCCAGAGCACCGCCCGGATTCGTGCCGCCGAGCGCCCCCGTCACCGAATTCACTGCACCTTGTGCCGTCGTTACGACGCCGTTCAGTGCACCCGTCGGATTCGCGCCGCCCAGTGCGCCGGTCACCTTGTCGACCACACCGCTCAGCGCGCCGCCGGGGTTCGTGCCGCCCAGTGCACCCGTGACCGAATTCACTGCGCCCTGTGCCGTCGTTACGACGCCGTTCAGTGCGCCAGTCGGATTGGCTCCGCCCAGCGCGCCCGTCACCTTGTCGACCACACCACTCAGCGCGCCGCCCGGATTCGTGCCACCCAGTGCCCCGGTGACCGAATTCACTGCGCCTTGTGCCGTCGTGACGACGCCGTTCAGTGCGCCCGTCGGGCCATTGCCACCGAGCGCGCCGGTCACCGTGCTCACCACGCCGCCCAGCGCGCCGCCGGGATTCGTGCCGCCAAGCGCTCCGGTAACCGAATTCACTGCGCCCTGTGCCGTCGTCACGACGCCGTTCAACGCGCCCGTCGGATTCGTGCCGCCCAATGCGCCGGTCACCTTATCAACCACACCGCTCAGCGCACCGCCCGGATTCGTGCCGCCAAGCGCTCCGGTAACCGAATTCACTGCGCCCTGTGCCGTCGTCACGACGCCGTTCAACGCACCCGTCGGATTGCTGCCGCCCAATGCGCCGGTCACCTTATCAACCACACCGCTCAGCGCACCGCCCGGATTCGTGCCGCCAAGCGCTCCGGTAACGGAATTCACTGCGCCTTGTGCCGTCGTGACGACGCCGTTCAACGCGCCCGTCGGGCCATTGCCCCCGAGCGCGCCGGTCACCGTGCCGACTACGCCGTTCAACGCACCGGTCGGGTTGCTGCCGCCCAGTGCGCCCGTCACCTTGTCGACCACACCGCCCAGCGCACCACCAGGATTCGTGCCGCCGAGCGCCCCGGTGACCGAATTCACCGCGCCTTGCGCCGTCGTCACGACGCCGTTCAGTGCACCGGTCGGGTTGCTGCCGCCCAGTGCCCCGGTCACCTTATCGACCACACCGCTCAGCGCACCACCCGGATTCGTGCCGCCCAGTGCGCCCGTGACCGAATTCACCGCGCCTTGCGCCGTGGTCACGACGCCGTTCAATGCGCCGGTCGGACCATTGCCGCCGAGCGCGCCGGTGACCGTGCTCACCACGCCGTTCAACGCACCCGTCGGATTGCTGCCGCCCAGTGCCCCGGTCACCTTATCGACCACACCGCTCAGCGCGCCGCCGGGATTCGTGCCACCCAGGGCCCCGGTCACCGAATTCACCGCGCCTTGCGCCGTGGTCACGACGCCGTTCAATGCGCCGGTCGGGCCATTGCCGCCCAGCGCGCCGGTGACCGTGCTCACCACATCGTTCAGCGCACCCGTGGGATTGCTGCCGCCAAGTGCGCCCGTCACCTTGTCGACCACACCGCCCAGCGCGCCGCCGGGATTCGTGCCGCCCAATGCACCCGTGACCGAATTGACTGCGCCTTGTGCCGTCGTCACGACACCGTTCAATGCGCCAGTCGGACCATTGCCGCCGAGCGCGCCGGTGACCGTGCTCACCACGCCGTTCAACGCACCCGTCGGATTGTTGCCGCCAAGGGCGCCCGTCACCGTGTTGACGACACCGCTCAACGCACCGGTCGGATTGCTGCCGCCGAGCGCACCGGTGACCGAGTTCACCGTGCCCTGCACCGTGCCGACCACGCCGTTCAGCGCACCCGTCGGATTGTTGCCGCCCAACGCGCCCGTCACCGTGCCGACGGCACCGTTCAGCCCGTTGCTCGCCAGATCGATCACGGCTTGATCCAGCGCGCCATGTGCTGCGACGATCGTGTTGACTGCATTGGTTGCGGTGTTCACGACACCGTTCAGTGCGCCGGTCGGGTTATTGCCGCCCAATGCGCCCGTGACCGTACTGACCACACCGTTCAGCGCTCCGCCGGGATTCGTGCCGCCCAGCGCGCCGGTCACCGAGTTGACCGCGCCTTGCGCCGTCGTCACGACGCCGTTCAATGCGCCCGTCGGACCATTGCCACCGAGGGCGCCCGTCACCGTGCTGACCACGCCGTTCAGTGCACCGGTCGGGTTGTTCGCGCCGCCAAGTGCGCCCGTAACCGTACCGACCACGCCATTCAATGCACCCGTCGGATCGTTACCGCCGAGCGCGCCCGTCACCGTGCTGACCACGCCGTTCAGTGCACCGGTCGGGTTGTTCGCGCCGCCAAGGGCACCCGTAACCGTACCGACCACGCCATTCAATGCACCCGTCGGATCGTTACCGCCCAGCGCGCCCGTCACCGTGCTGACCACACCGTTCAGCGCACCGGTCGGGTTGTTGGCGCCGCCAAGTGCGCCCGTGACCGTACCGACCACGCCATTCAATGCGCCCGCCGGATCGTTACCGCCCAACGCGCCCGTCACCGTGCTGACCACGCCGTTCAGCGCACCGGTCGGCCCGTTCGCGCCGCCCAGGGCGCCGGTGACCGTACCGATCACGCCGTTCAGCGCGCCCGTCGGGTTGTTACCGCCCAATGCGCCCGTGACCGTGCCGACCGCACTATTCAGCCCATTGCTCGCCAGATCAAGCACCGCTTGATCCAGCGCGCCGTGCGCAGCGACGATCGTGTTGACTGTATTGGTTGCGGTGTTCACGACACCGTTCAGTGCGCCCGTGGGGTTGTTGCCGCCCAATGCGCCCGTAACCGTGCTGACCACACCGTTCAGCGCACCGGTCGGATTGTTCGCGCCACCCAGCGCACCCGTGACCGTACCCACCACACCGTTCAATGCGCCCGTCGGATCGTTACCGCCCAGCGCACCCGTCACCGTGCTCACCACACCATTCAGTGCACCGGTCGGATTGTTCGCGCCGCCAAGGGCGCCGGTAACCGTACCGACCACGCCGTTCAACGCGCCCGTCGGATTGTTCGCACCGCCAAGCGCACCCGTGACCGTACCGACCACGCCATTCAGCGCGCCCGTCGGATCGTTACCGCCCAGCGCACCCGTCACCGTGCTCACCACACCGTTCAGCGCACCGGTCGGATTGTTCGCGCCACCGAGCGCGCCCGTGACCGTACCAACCACCCCATTCAACGCGCCCGTCGGACCGTTGCCGCCCAGCGCACCCGTCACCGTGCTCACCACACCGTTCAGCGCACCGGTCGGATTGTTCGCGCCACCCAGCGCGCCCGTGACCGTACCAACCACCCCATTCAACGCGCCCGTCGGATCGCTTCCGCCGAGCGCGCCCGTCGCCGTCCCGATCGCACCGCTCAACGCGCCGCTTGCCGTATTGAGCGCACCGGTCAGCGCGCCAGCCGGGTTGTTCGCGCCACCGAGCGCGCCCGTGACGGCGCCGACGGCACCGCCCACTGCACCGCTCACCGCGCCGCCAACCGCACCGCCCGCGTTCCCGCCGCCGAGCGCGCCAACCACCTGCCCGACCGCGCCCTGCACCTGGCCGAGCGGATCGACCGTGCCGCCGCCGGCGCCGCCGAGCAGACCGGTCACCGTATGCGCGACACCGTTCAGCACGCTGCCCGGATTGCCGATCGACGTGCTGATCGAGCCGGACCCGGATGCGGTCACGTTAACCGAGCCCAGCGGCGTCGTGCCCGTCGCCGTGAGGCTCGCCGATACGCCTTGCGACGGCGGATTGACGATCACCTGCGGAATCGAGAGTCCATCGAGCGGACCGGCCGCGGCAACCGCCGACCCCGAAGCCAGCACCCCGAACGCGGCCGCTACGGCCAGCGCCCCACCCGTCAATTTAAAGTTATTTCCCATCGTGACCTCATCTCGGTTGGCACTTCATTGATAAAGCACGGGGACAGGTTGCATGAAGTGTGCCATCGCGAAATTCACGCGGAATTTCACGATTTATTGCGATGCAATAACCGAGAAAAGCCCGACTCCATTAAGAAATAACGAAATACGACGGGTCAATCCTCATACGAGAAAACGGTGCCGCGCAGAAACGTAACGTAACGTTTGCGAGCCCCAAGGTAACGTGTTCCGGTACATCTGCGAACGATCGTTTCGACAGCGTCGCGGACGCCGAATCGGATCGCTATAGATATTCCTTTTCACGAATATGAAAATGCACGGATAAATCGCGAATTTACTGGTTTTATGATTTCGCGATATCTTTCCGACGCCTTACGCGGTTCATCAGCGAATCGTCGTTTCAACTCAATTCGGACAGCAAAACGAAAAATTGTTAACGCCGCGATTTTGCGTCGATTCACCGGCGTCAATTGTTAACGGCAAATGCGCACGCATGTGCGCATCGCCGAAAACTCAATCGAATCGCTCGGGCCGATACGGACGCGGATCGATGTAGGTCGGCGTGCCGGTCATCATCTCCGCGAGCAGACGCCCGGTCGCGGGCCCGAGCGTCAGCCCGTGGTGGCAGTGGCCGAACGCGAACCACAGCCCGCGATGCCGCGGCGCCGGCCCGATCACCGGACGCATGTCCGGCGTGCACGGCCGCAGCCCGAGCCACGGTTCGGCATCGAGCCGTTCGCCGAGACCGAATGCCTCGCGCGCAAGCGGCTCCGCGCGCTCGAGCTGCACGCCGGTCGGCGGCGCGTCGGGTAGCGCGATCTCGACACCGGTCGTCAGCCGCAGGCGGCCGCCGTCCATCGGCGCGACGACGAACCCTTGTTCGGTGTCGCACACGGGCACGCGCAGCGGCGCGCGCGTCGGCCGGTAATGCATGTGATAGCCGCGCTTCGCGCGCAGCGGAATCCGGTAGCCGAGCGGCCCGAACACGCGCTCGGACCACGGCCCGAGCGCGACGACGACGGAGCGCGCCGACATCGCCCCGTGCGCCGTGGCGACCTGCCAGCCGTCGCGTATCTGCGCGAGCGTCGCCGCGTCGCCGTGCACGAACGTGCCGCCGTCGCGCTCGAACAATCGCGCGTACGCCTTCGTGAGCCCGCCGGGGCTCGACACCGTCTTCGGATCCTGCCAGTGGAACGCGCCGCAGAACGCATCGCCGATGCCGGGCTCGCGTGCGCGCAACGCGTGCGCATCGAGCACCGTCATCCGCAAGCCGTGCGCATGGGCGATGCGCTGCTGCGCGCGCGCCTCTTCATCGAACAGTGCGGGCGAGCGAAACGCCTCGATCCATCCGCCGTCGTGTACGAGCGGCTGCGCGTCGGTGCGCGCAAGCAGTACATCGTGCTCGACGACGCTCGCCGCGACGAGCGGCAACATGTCGCGCGCGGCCGCCGCGAGGCGTTTCGGCGACGACTCGCGCCAGAACCGCGCGAGCCAGCCCGCATACGCGGGCAGCGCACGGTAGTCCCAGTAGAGATCGACCGAACGATTGCGCGCATAGCGCAGCAACGTGCCGAGCCGGCGCGGAAACGCATACGGCACGACCGACGAACGCTCGATGAGCCCCGCGTTGCCGTGGCTCGTTTCCTCGCCGGGATCGCGCCGGTCGACGAGCGCGACGCGCAGCCCGCGATCCTGCAGGTGCAGCGCCGACGACACGCCGACGATGCCGGCCCCCAGAACGATCACGTCGAAATCCATGCTTGCCCGTCCAGCGTAGAAGGTCGATGCAGCACGCGCCGGCACCGCGGCCGGCGCCCGCCCGCGCTTACTTCGCGATGATGTCGCGCTTGAAGTACTTCTGCGACAGCGCGCTCAACGTGCCGTCCTTCTTCAGCGCATCGAGCGCGCCGACGACCTTCGCCTGCAGCGCCTTGTCGCCCTTGCGCAGCCCGAAGCCCGTGCCTTCGCCGAGCGTCGCCGGATCCTTGAGCGGCTCGCCGACGATCTGGTAGTCGCGGCCGGCCGGCTTGTCGAGGAAGCCCTCCTGCGCGGTCTGCGCTTCCTGCACGGCGGCGTCGAGGCGCCCGGCGACGAGATCCGCATAGATCTGGTCCTGATCCTGATACGACACGACCGACACGCCCGCATTGGCCCAGTGCGCCTTCAGAAAATCCTCCTGCGACGAGCCCTGCAGCACGCCGACGCGCTTGCCGCGCACGCTCGCGACCTCGGGCCGCAACGGCGAGCCGCGCTTCGCGATCATCACGATCGGAACCACGTAGATCGGCGGCGTGAAATCGATGCTCTGCTTGCGCTTCGCGGTGATGTTCATCGCCGAGTTGATCACGTCGAACTTGCGCGCCTGCAGCGCGGGAATCAGGCCGTCGAACGCGTTCTCGACCCACACGCACTTCATGTTCAGCTTCGCGCACACGGCATTGCCGATGTCGACGTCGAAGCCCTGCAACTGGCCGGCCGGCGTCTTGCTCTCGAACGGCGGATAGGCGGCTTCGATCCCGAAGCGCAACGTGGTCGGTTCCGCGTGGACGGTGACGGCCGCGCAGGCGAGCGCCGCGGCGGCGCAAAGGGAAAGCTTCCAGTTCATGACGGATCCTTCAGGTTCAGCGATGAAAGTCGGGCGCGCAACGCGACCGCGCAGGGCGACGAAGCGGCGACCGGTGCGGCGGCACCGCGTCTGCGGGCACGCTGCCGGGCACTCGAAATATAGACTCAAAGTCTACTATAGACTATAGGGGATACGATAATGCGCGGCCACTGCGCTGCGTATCGGACGCTGCATACGACCCTTATCTCTTTGATTCTTCACCGCTATTCCAAGAGACAACGATCCCGCAAGCGTAGAAAAAGAAACGCTCGCCACATCCACATTGTCTATATTAGACTTTTCGTCCACAACGAACCACGCCGGACATCGCATCGCGAGACTGTCCTGTCCGGCCCCGACCGGAGATGTCCGATGAACCCGACCGCCCCGACCCTGCCGCTGACCGTCGACGACGCGATGGTCCGCGCGGCGCTGCCGTCGCTCGACGTGCTCGGCACGCTGCGCCGCATGTTCGCGTCGCTCGCGTCCGCACGCGCGGTGCAGCCGCCGCAAACGCTCACGCTGTTCCCCGAACAGGCCGGCGACTTCATCACGTACCTCGGCGCACTGGCCGACGAACAGGTGTTCGGCGCGAAGCTGTCGCCGTACATCGTCGGCGGCGGACCGGACGGCAAACCGGTCGTCACCGCCTGGACCGCGCTGATGTCGATGCGCACGGGCCAGCCGTTGATGTGGTGCGACGCCGGACAGCTGACAGTCGAACGCACGGCCGGCACGACGGCGCTCGCGGTCGACTGCCTGGCGCCGCGCGATGCGCGCCGTCTCGCGATCGTCGGCGCCGGCGCGGTCGGCCTTGCGCATCTGCGGCATGCGGCCGCGCTGCGCGAGTGGGACACGATCTCGGTGTACTCGCCGACGCTCGCCGACGATCGCGCGCTGCAGGCCGCCGTCGCGCGCACCGATCCACGCGCACGGCCGGCATCCGACATCGCCGCGTGCGTGCGCGACGCCGATGTCGTGATGCTCTGCACGTCGTCGGGCACGCCGGTGCTCGGCGACGGAATGCTGACGCGGCCGGCGCTCGTCACGTCGATCAGCACCAACGTCGCGCAGGCGCACGAGATTCCGCCTGCATGGCTGCCCGACATGGACGTCTACTGCGACTACCGGCATACGACGCCGGCCAGTGCCGGCGAGATGCGGCTCGCGGCAGCCGAGCACGGCTGGACGCCGGAGCGCATCGTCGGCGATCTGCCCGCGCTCGTCGCGGGCACGTGCGCGGCGCCGTCGCGCACGCGTCACGCGTTCTTCCGATCGATCGGCCTCGGCCTCGAGGACATCGCGATCGCCTACGCGTTGTATACGCATCTGACGCGCGCATGAGCATCGTGCCCACGCGACGCCGATACAATGGCGCAACCGCGACAGCCGCACGCGGGCGCACGGGCACGACGACTGCCGGTGCGCCGGCCGATCGGCCGAACCCGCGGCCTGCGTCCCGCTCACCCGATATCGCGATTCCGATGCGCAAGAAGCCGTCCCCCGTCAAAGACCTGCTGCTCACCCGCTACGCGCCGATCGCGGACGGAATCGCAGCGCTGTTCTTCCCGTACGCGGAAGTGGTCATCCACGATCTGCACGACCAGACCGTGCTGTATCTGGCGAACAACCTGTCGAAGCGGGAGGTCGGCGACGATTCCGCGCTCGAGGAAATCGACCACTCGGCGCGCGAGCGCGTGATCGGTCCGTACGAGAAGCTGAACTGGGACGGCCGGCGCATGCGTTGCGTCAGCAACGTCCTCTTCGACGACGGCGGCCGGCCCGCCGGGATGATGTGCATCAACTTCAACATCGCGGTGTTCGACGAGGTGCGCACGACGCTCGATCTGTTCATCAAGGGCGCGGGCGTCGTCGCGCAGCCGGACGAACTGTTCCGCGACGATTGGCAGGAGCGCATCAACACGTTCCTGCACGGCTGGCTGCGCGAGCGGCAGATCGGGCTGAACGGCCTCACGCGCGAACACCGGCGCGAACTCGTCGAGGCGCTGCATGCGCAAGGCGCGTTTCGCGGCAAGAGCGCGGCGAACTACGTCGCGAACGTGCTCGGCATGGGGCGCGCGACCGTCTACAAGCATCTGAAACATCTGAAGGACACGCAGGGCGACGCATGAGCGCACGCGCGGCGGCGTCGCCGCGTGCATCGCGCGCTCGCGACGACGCTCGCGCCTGCGCGCAAATGCTATAGTTTCAGTTACATTTTTTCGAATGCCTGTTGCCATGCCGATCGCTCCCGCTCCGACCGCCCGCCCGACGCTGACCGTCGAAATCTGGTCCGACCTGATCTGCCCGTGGTGCTGGATCGGCAAACGCCGTTTCGACGAGGCGCTTGCCGCCTTCGCGCATGCGGACCGCGTCGACGTCGCGCTGCGCGCGTACCGGCTGATGCCCGGCCAGCCCGTCGAACCGGTCGAAGCGATGCTGGCCGGCAAATACCGGATGTCGGCGGCGCAGGTCGACCAGATGCTGCGCCAGGTGACGGACGCCGCCGCGAGCGTCGGCCTGCGCTACGACCTGCCCGGCACGCTGGTCGGCGACACGCTCGACGCGCACCGGCTCGTGAAGCTCGCGGAAGCGACCGGCCGCGCGCACGCGCTGACCGAGCGGCTGTACCGCGCGTACTTCTGCGAGCACGGCTCGCTGTTCGATCGCACGGCGCTCGCCGATTTCGCGGTCGAAGCCGGGCTCGAGCGCGCGGCGGTCGAAGCGGCGCTGCGCGGCGACGCGTACCGCGACGAAGTCGAAGCCGACGGCGCGCGCGCCGCGCAGATCGGCGGACGCGGCGTGCCGCTGTTCGTGTTCGGCGGCCGCTATGCGGTGTCGGGCGCGCAGCCGGCCGACGTGTTCGCGCAGGCGCTCGAGCAAGCGTGGCGCGACGGCGTCGTCGAACCGGGCGGCGATGCGGCAGCCGCATGCGGCCCGGACGGCTGTGCGCTGCCGCCGCGCGAATAAACATCCGGACCTTCGATCGCCGCGGCCCGCGATCGCATAACGGCACGTCGCGGCTGCATCCGCGCGCGTGCCGGCACGGCGCCGACGCCCACACGCGCGCGCGCTCACGCCGTTCGGCGACTACGCAACGCTGCTGCCACAAACCGGCAGCAGACGCGTACGAATGCCGTCTACAATCCAGCCTTTCAAATCCCTATCGGAAGGCTGCGAGCCCATGACACACGGCATCCACGGCGAAAAGCGCTGGTACGCACTGATCGTCCTCTGCCTCGGCGTGCTGATGATCGTGCTCGACAGCACGATCGTGAACGTCGCGCTGCCGTCGATCGGCACCGATCTGCACTTCACCGAAACGGCGCTCGTCTGGGTCGTCAACGCCTATCTGCTGACGTTCGGCGGCTGCCTGCTGCTCGGCGGCCGGCTCGGCGACCTGTACGGACAGCGGCGCATGTTCCTCGTCGGCCTCGTCGTGTTCACGCTCGCCTCGCTCGCATGCGGGCTCGCGCAGTCGCAGACGATGCTGATCGCCGCGCGCGCCGTGCAGGGGCTCGGCGGCGCGGTCGTATCGGCCGTGGCGCTGTCGCTGATCATGAATCTGTTTACCGAGCCCGGCGAACGGGCGCGCGCGATGGGCGTGTACGGCTTCGTGTGCGCGGGCGGCGGCAGCATCGGCGTGCTGCTCGGCGGGCTGCTGACGAGCGCGCTGTCCTGGCACTGGATCTTCCTCGTGAATCTGCCGATCGGCATCGCCGTCTACGCGCTGTGCGCGGCACTGCTGCCGCGTACGCGCGTACCGGCCGGCGCCGGGCGGCTCGACGTCGCGGGCGCGATCACGGTCACCGCGTCGCTGATGCTCGCGGTCTACGGCATCGTCGGCGGCAACGAGGCCGGCTGGCTGTCGGCGCAGACCGTTGCGCTGATCGGCGCGGCCGTCGTGCTGCTTGCGCTGTTCGTCGCGATCGAAATGCGCGTCGCGCATCCGCTGATGCCGCTCACGCTGTTCGCCGCGCGCAACGTCGCGCTCGCGAACGTCATCAGCGTGCTGTGGGCAGCCGCGATGTTCGCGTGGTTCTTCCTGTCCGCGCTGTACCTGCAGCGCGTGCTCGGCTACGGGCCGCTGCAGGTCGGCCTCGCGTTCCTGCCCGCGAACCTGATCATGGCCGCGTTCTCGCTCGGGCTGTCCGCGCGGATCGTCATGCGTTTCGGGATTCGCGGCCCGATCGCGGCCGGCCTGCTGATCGCCGCGTGCGGGCTCGCGCTGTTCGCGCGCGCGCCCGTCGACGGCGGGTTCGTCTGGCACGTGCTGCCCGGCATGACGCTGCTCGGTATCGGCGCCGGCATCGCGTTCAACCCGGTGCTGCTTGCCGCGATGAGCGACGTGGATCCGGCCGATTCGGGGCTCGCGTCGGGCATCGTGAACACCGCGTTCATGATGGGCGGCGCGCTCGGCCTCGCGGTGCTTGCGAGCGTCGCGGCGGCGCGCACCGACGCGCTGACAGCCGCGCAGATCGCGCCGCTCGGCGCGCTGAACGGCGGCTACCACGCGGCCTTCGCGTTCGGCGCGGCGTTCGCGGCGCTCGCCGCCGCGATCGGCGTCGCGCTGCGCGTGCGTCCGCCGGCGCCGGCCGACAGCGGCGTCGGCGCTTCCCTGCACTGACGCGCGACCGGCGGGCCGGCGCGCCGGCGGGCCGCCCGCAGCCGGTACGCCTGCGCACACGCGCCGCACGCCGCCGCGCGCAAGCGCTCTTCAAACGCCCGTTTCACCGCCCCGCCCCATCGGCCGGCGGCCGCGCGCCGGCCGATTTTTAACGCAGTCGTACACCGACGCGTCACTTTTGCGACAATGTCGGACTTTGATCCGCGCCGCCGCAGCCGCGCGCCGCCGCCGAACGCCCCATAACCGCCTGCTTCCGATGTCGCTTCCCCATATCGATCTGCTGTACTCCCTGTCCGGCCTGTTCGTCGGCATCCTCGTCGGCCTGACGGGCGTCGGCGGCGGCTCGCTGATGACGCCGATCCTCGTGCTGCTGTTCGGCGTGCATCCCGCGACGGCGGTCGGCACCGATCTGCTGTATGCAGCGGCGACGAAGGCCACCGGCACGCTGGTCCACGGGCTGAAAGGCTCGATCGACTGGCGCATCACCGGCCGGCTCGCGACCGGCAGCGTGCCGGCGGCCGCGGTCACGCTGTGGGTGCTGCATTCGCACGGGGTAAACGCGCCGGGCACCGCACGGCTGATCCAGCTCGTGCTCGGCATCGCGCTGCTGCTCACGTCGGTCGCGCTGATCTTCCGCCCGCAGCTCGCCGCGTTCGCCGCGCGCAATCCGCTCGCGCCGAGCCCCGCGCGCACGCTGTGGTCGACCGTGCTGACGGGCGCGGTGCTCGGCGTGCTCGTGTCGATGACCTCGGTCGGCGCGGGCGCGATCGGCGTGACCGTGCTCCTGCTGCTCTATCCGGCGCTCGCGACGACACGCATCGTCGGCTCCGACATCGCGCACGCGGTGCCGCTCACGCTCGTCGCCGGCATGGGGCACTGGCTGCTCGGCTCGGTCGACTGGTCGATGCTGCTCTCGCTGCTGCTCGGCTCGCTGCCGGGCATCGTGATCGGCAGCCTGCTGTCGGCGCGCGCGCCGGAGCGGCTGCTCCGCAATCTGCTCGCGGCGACGCTGGTCGCGGTCGGCGTGCGGCTCGTGCTCGCCTGAAACCTGCGCCATGCGGCGCGGTGCGCCGCGGCCGTCCTGGTTGCGGGCCATGTTCGCGGCCGCGGCCGTGGTCGTAATCGCGGTTGCGGTCACGGCTGCAGTCGAGCGTGTCGCGCCCCGACGGCCGCATCGCGCTTACCGCTTCTCCGGCCGCTCGGCGGCCGAAGCCGCCCCGCCCGATTCCCCCTTCAAAACGAAAAAGCCGGACAACCATCGTCCGGCTTCGCAGCAAGCGCGCGTGCGCTCAGAGCGGTACGTCGATCGTGCCGGCCGCCGCCGAAATCGCGTTCGCGCCCGGCGCACTGGCGATCGGCGGCAGGTTCGCCGTCGTCAGCGCGGGCGCCGCACCGGGCGTGCCGCCGCGCGGCACGGTGCGGATCACCTGCGACGGCGGCAGCGGCGTACCCTTCTTCAGGTGCTGCCACATCAGGTTCAGCGCCTGCAGATCGTAGTAGTGGACCGGCACGAAGCGCGTGTCGTAGCCGGGCACCGGCAGGAACGCATCGAAGTGCTGACCGTTCGTCACCTCGTAGAACACGAGCCCGCTACGGCTGCCCTCGGTGAGGCTGTTCTGCGCGACGTACGCGCGCGACGCGTGATTGACCGGCACGAGCGCGTCGCTGCGCCCCTGCACGATGATCGCGGGCTTGCCGTGCAGGTTCGCGTTCACGCGGACCGCCTCGACGTTCGCCGGCATCCCGAGCATCGCGTTCGTCCACAGCTGGCGCAGGCACAGCGCGCCGGCAAAGCTCGCGTCGGGCGTCGCGAGCCGATGATCGACGCCGGCGCCCGTATTGAACACGAGATCGATGCCGGCCGTCGGCGGTATGCCGTTGCCGGTGCCGAACACGGCCGGCATCGGCGACGCCGCGGGCGGTGCGACCGTGCCGGTCCCCGCTTGCGTCGTCGCGAAGCTGAAATTGCAGAGGTTGTCGGTCACGCGCGAGCGCGTATACGCGTTCGCATAGGTGACGGCGATCGCGGGGATCGCTTGCGAATCCCACATCGACGCGTGCAGCAGATCGGAATCGGCGAGATAACCGGCCGCATGCAGTTGCGCAAGCGCGTCGGCGGCCTGGCTCTGCGTGTCGGCGCCCGACACGAGGCCCGCGGCGGCGAGCGTCGCGCAGCGCTGCGTGCGGATCGACTGCGTGGTCGCGAGCGGCAGCGCGCTGATGTACGGCTCGCCCGCCAGCGACGCCGAAGCGGCCGCGCACGGCTGCAGCAGATTCGCGAGCGTCGCATAGTCGGCGAGCGGCCGGCCGAACGACGGCACCGGCTGACCGCCGGTTCGCACGACCGCATTCGGCGCCAGCCGCACGTTGATCTGCGGCTCGCCGACTACGACCGCGGTAATCCAGCCGCGATCGTCCTGCTCGGCGGCCGCGAGCGACGCGCCGCCGCCGTTGCTGACCGACGCGGCGATCGTCGTGATGTCGCCCGCGCGATAGCGCACGCCGCGATGCGAGCCGTCGACGAGCGGCGCGAACTGCTCGTTCAGCGCCCAGTACGCGAACTCGACCGCCTGCAGCGTCGAGCGCCCCCAGTCCTGCTCGGGATTCTGCTGCGAATGCGCGTGCTTGAACGCATAGCGGTTCGGAAAGCGGCTGTTGAACGCGGCGAGATCGCCGCTCGTCAGGTTCGCGGTGAACAGGCTCGCGTTGCCGGCGAGCACCGCGTTCGCGAGCGTGCCGTCGATCAGCGTGACGGTGTCGCTGCCGAGCTCGTGCGCGCCGTTGCCGCCGCCCTTGTCGTTGTACGCGACCGCGCAGCCGCGCTTGAGCCCCCACTCGCCGGCGGCCGAGATCGCGCCGTAGACGCCGCGCGAGCCCGACGACGTCGCGGTCACGATGCACGGCTGTGCGGGATCGAAGCTCGCCGGCACCTGCACGAGGAGCGTCACGTTCTTGCGGCCGCTACCGTCGTCGGAATAGGCGAGATACTCGGTGCCGGCGATCTTGCCCTCGCCGAGCGTGGCGTTGCCGTCGACATCGACGTTCGGCCCCCAGAAGCGGCCGTAGCCGCCGTTCGCGCTCATGTCGACGAGCGCGCGGTAGTTCGACCAGATCGCAAGACGGCGCAGCTCGGCGCTCGTCGGCCGCGACGGATTCGCGAAGCTCGGCGCGGTCGCGCTCGCGAGGCCCGTCTTGCCGAGCCCGGCCGTCAGCAGATCGTCGCTCGTGCCGTCGTACGCGGTCGTGCGCACGTTGCCCGACACGAAGCCGGGCAATCGGTTGCGCTCGCCCGTCTCGTCGCCGTTGCAGGCGCCGAGCAGCGCCGCGGTGCTGGCCAGTGCCGTGCCGACAAGCATCCACCTGCCCCATCCGTGCATCGTCATTGCCGCCCCCTCTCGATATGCTTATCGGGCCGCCGCCGTGTCGTGCAGCGCGTGCGGCCGCTGAAACGCAAACGGGCCCCGGCATGCCGGGGCCCGCACGACCCGCGCGTGCGCGGGCCCGGACGACGCTTGCGCGTCGTCGCCCGGCATCATTGCTGCTGGACCGTCAGCTTGTTCGTGACCGACGTGACGCCCTTCACGCCCTTCGCCGCTTCTCCCGCCTTGTCGATCTGAGCCTGGTCGGGCACCGTGCCCTCCAGCGTGATCGCGCCGCCCTTCGAGCGCACGACGAGGTTCGACACGTCGATCCCGCCTGCCTTCGTGATCGCCTTGCGCACCGCGTAGCCGAGCTTGCGGTTCGCGTGCTTCGCCGTCTTCGCGGCCGACTTCGACTGCGTCGCGGCGGCCGGCGCTTCGGCCGCGGCCGGCTCGCTCGACTGCGCATACGCGCTGCCCGACAGACAGGCCGCCACGGCGGCAATACCCAACGCTCTCAACACGATCGACTTCATGCTATCTCCTTGTAACTTCGGAACGGCCGCGCACAGTACGGCCGGATACCCCCAAAGGCAGCCGGCCCGCGCGCGAACGGGCGGGTCGGCCGATGATTTCCACGGCGATGCGAGAGAGGCGAGACGGGCCGGCAGCCGGCGCACGCGAAGCGGCCGGCCGGACCGGGCAGCCGCCGGGCCGGACGCGCCCGGTCTCGTCGGGTGCCGGGTCGCGCGAGTCGGGCGCGGCTGCGTCGCACAATGTAATCCAGCGCCCGCGGAAGCGCAAAGCTTTTGACGCGGCATCGCGCCGCCGCGCGCCGACGGCCGCCACGCGGCACTCGCGCGGGCGCGCCCAAACCGGTTACCATCGCCGCCAGAGCGCGCAGCGTCGCCCGTCGCGGCACTGCGCAGCGCCCGCGTCATCGATCGATCTCATGAAGCCAACCCGCCCGCAGCGGCCGCCGCCGCGCATCCTCGCCCGTTTCGTCGCGGTGTCGTGGCGCGACCTCGCGCTGTCGATCGGCCCGACCGTGCTGCTCGCGGCCGCCGCCGTGTGGCTCGCGATCCGGATGATCCAGCCCGCGCCGCCCTCGACGCTCGTGATCTCGGCCGGCCCGCCCGGCAGCACGTACTGGAACGCCGCCCAGAAATACAAGGCGATCCTCGCGAAGAACGGCGTCACGCTCGACGTCGAATCGTCGGAAGGATCCGCGCAGAACCTCGCGCGGCTGCAGAACCCGAACGCCACGGTCGACGTCGGTTTCGTGCAGAGCGGAATCGGCCCGAAGGAACGCGACGATCACCTCGCCTCGCTCGGCAGCATCGGCTACGTGCCGCTCGCGATCATGTACCGCGGGCCGGTGGTCGCGCGCCTGTCCGATTTCAACGGCAAGCGGCTCGCGATCGGTGCCGAAGGCAGCGGCGCGCGCGAGCTGAGCCTCGCGCTGCTGAAGATGAACGGGATCGAGCCGGGCGGCACGACGCGGCTGCTGCCGACGAGCGGCGAAGACGCGGCGGCCGCGCTGCTCGACGGCAAGATCGACGCGGCGTTCCTGTCCGGCGACTCGACGCAGATCCCCGTGATGGCGAAGCTGTTCCGCACGCCGGGCGTGCACATGTATTCGTTTACGCAGGCGGAAGCCTACGCGCGGCGCTTTCCGTACCTGACCGCGATCACGCTGCCGATGGGCGTCTACGATCTCGGCCGCAACCTGCCGCCCGAGGATCTGCATACGGTTGCGCCGACGATCGAACTCGTCGCGCGCGACACGCTGCACCCGGCGCTGTCGGACCTGCTGATCGAGGCCGCTCGCGAAGTGCACGGCCACGCGACGATCCTGCAGCACGCGGGCGAATTCCCGTCGCCGGTCACGCGCGGCTTCCCGCTGTCCGACGACGCGGCGCGCTACTACAAGTCCGGCAAGACGTTCCTGTATCGACGGCTGCCGTTCTGGGTCGCGAGCCTCGTCGATCGGCTGCTGGTCGTCGTCGTGCCGCTGATCGTCGTGCTGATTCCGGGCCTGCGGCTCGTGCCGTCGCTGTACGGCTGGCGCGTGCGCTCGCGGATCTACCGCTGGTACGGCGCGCTAATCGCGATCGAACGCCGCGCGCTCGGCGAGCATACGGCCGAGGAGCGTGTCGCGCTGCTCGACGAGCTCGACGACATCGAGGAAGCCGTGAACCGCATGAAGATGCCGCTCGCGTACGCCGGGCAGTTCTACGTGCTGCGCGAGCACATCGGCTTCGTGCGCGAACGGCTCGCCGCGCACGATGCCGATGCGCCCGCCGGCGCCGCGCCTCGCGCGGCCGATGCCGCGCCGCGAGTGGCCGACGCCCCTCGGGCGACTCCCGGTTCCGCATGAACGGACGATCCGCGATCATTGCTGCATGCGCGTACGGCCCGTAACATGGAGGCCCGCCGCACGCCCCACCCTCTGGAGATCGTCATGACAACCGGCCTCGACACCGCCCAACCCGCGTGGTTCTTCGACTTCGTGTCGCCGTTCTCCTATCTGCTGCTCGAACAGCACGACAAATGGCCGGCGATGCCGTTCGAACCCGTCGCGGTGTCGCTGAACGAGTTGCAGCGGCACTGGGGGCAGCGCCCGAGCGCCGACGTGCCGGCCAAGCGCATCTTCACGTACCGGCATGCGCTGTTTCGCGCGGAGCAGCTCGGCATCCGCTTCAAGATGCCGCCCGTGCATCCGTTCGATTCCGACAAGGCGCTGCGCCTCGCGATCGCGACGCGCGCCGACATCGCGACCGTGCTCGAAATGTTCCGCTTCATCTGGCGCGAAGGCAACGACCCGTCGACGCCGGCCGGCTTCGCGGCGCTCTGCGAGCGCGTCGGCGTGAGCCATGGCGACGCGCTGATCGAATTCGAAGAGACGAGCGCGCAGCTGCGCCGCAATACCGACGATGCGATCGCGCTCGGCGTGTTCGGCGTGCCGACCTTCTGGATGAACCGCCAGCTGTTCTGGGGCGAGGATGCGCTGCCGATGGTGCTGTACTGCGCGCGCACGCCGAACTGGCTCGAATCGCAGGAAGTGAAGCGGATCAGCACGCTGCCGAAGGGCCGCGCGTGATGGCGGGTATCACGCACGCGCGCGCACGGCTGCGGTAAGGTTACGCTTCGCCCGAATTGCCCCGCATCGATGGAAGACGACGACCGTACCGCCTCGCTCGACATCTGGCTCGTGCGCGTGCTGCGCACGCTGCTGCTCGAGCGCAGCGTCACGCAGACCGCGCTGCGGCTCAACCAGACGCAGCCCGCGATCAGCACCGCGCTGCGCAAGCTGCGCGAAACGCTGAACGACCCGATCCTCGTGCGCGGCAAGTCGGGCATGGTGCCGACCGAATACGGCGCGTCGCTGCTCGGCGCCGCGACGCGCGCGCTACGCGAGGTCGACTTCATCTCGACGCCGCACGGCGATTTCGATCCGTCGTCCGCGCGGCGTACGTTCCGCATCGCCGCGCCCGACTATCTGAACGATTTCTTCATGCCGACGCTGATCGAGCGCTTTCGCGATGCCGCGCCGCACGCGCATCTGGAAATCGATTCGCTGAATCCCGCGCTCGACCACGCAGGCGCGCTCGAATCGGGCGCGCTCGATCTCGTGATCGGCAACTGGCCGAAGCCCGATCCGCAGTTCGCCCGGCAGGACCTGTTCTCCGACACGATCGTGTGCCTGATGCGCGATGCGCATCCGCTCGCACGCGAGCCGCTCACGCGCGAAGCGTACGCGGCCGCCGCGCACGTCGCGCCGACGCCGTATACCGGCGACAAGCGCAACGCGATCGAGATCGGCCTCGCGCGCGCGGGCCTCGCGCGGCGTGTCGTGACGACGCTGCCGTACTTCGGGATCGTCCCGCAGGTGCTGCTGCAGACCGACCTGATCTTCACGACGACGCGTCGCTTCGCCACGCACTATGCGCAGCTGCTGCCGCTCGTCGTCGTCGCGCCGCCGGTGCCGTTTCCGCGCATCAAGAGCTATCTGCTCACGCATCCGCAGCCGGACCGGCCGACCGACATCGCGTGGCTGTGCGCGCTGATGCAGAGCGTGTCCGACGAACTGACCGCCGCACGCGCACGCAAGCGCTGAGCCCGCGCGCGTGGCACGCGCGTCACGCCGCGCAGAACGTTTCCTGCAGATGCGTCCAGCGCACCGCGCCCGCGGCGTCGCGTGCGAACACGGCGGTCGAACGGCGCGCCGGCAACTCGCCGGACGCCGCGTGCTGCGCTTCGACGTACGCAACCACGGCATGCGACGCGTCGGCCGCAAGCACGCGTACATCCGACAGCGTAATGCGCAGCCCCGGCTTCGCGCCGCCGAGCGTCGCGAACAGTGCGCGCAGACCGTCGCGATCGACTGCGCGGCCGTCGGTCATGATCATCGTGAAGTCGGCGGAGAAATGCGCGAGCAGCGCGTCGAGCGCGGCCGGCGCCGTATCGACGCCGGACAGCCAGCGCTCGATGGCGACGATGCTCGCGTCGAGCACGTCGAGATAGAGGCGGGAATCGGACATGGTGCGTACACGAAAAGGCGCGGCCGGACGCCGCGCATGCCGTGCAGTGTAGGGAAAAACGCGCGGCCGTGCGTCGACGCGATGTCGTGCGGCGCCCCCGAGCGCGTCCGGTGCGCGCCGGCGCCTATCGTCGTTGCGTGCATGCGTGCGTGCAGTGTGCCGCGTGCGACGCAGGACGTGCGACTCAGCGCAGGCAGCACGCGTCGTCGCGCGCGGCGGCAGCGGCGGCTGCCTTCGCGCCGGCGACCGGCATCCCGGCGCGCACCTGCAGCAGTTCCGCGCACACGGCGACCGCGATCGAGCCGGGCGCCTTGTCGACGATGCCGGCCACGCCGATCGGACACACCATCTCGACGAGCCTTGCCGGATCGACGCCGCGCGCGGCAAGCCGTCGTTCGAACTTCACGCGCTTCGTGCGCGAGCCGATCATCCCGAAGTACGCGAAATCGCGCCGCCGCATGATCTGCTCGGCGAGCGCGAAATCGAGCGCGTGGTTGTGCGTCATCACGAGGAAGTAGGTGCCGGGCGGCGCGGCATCGACGATCGCCTCCGGCGTGTCGGTCGGCTCGGGCTGCACGTTGGGCGGACACTCGTCGGGGAACAGTTCGTCGCGCGTGTCGACCCACTGCACCGTGCACGGCAACGCGCCGAGCAGCGTGACGAGCGCATGACCGACGTGCCCCGCGCCGAACAGCACGACGTGCATCGGCGGCGGCGCGTCTGTCGCGCGGTTGCGGGTGCCGGTGCCGCGCGCGAACGCGGCCGCGTCGGGTGCGACCGCGCGTGCAGGCGAATGCGGCGAACGGGCCGGCGCACGCATGTCAGGCTGCCCGCGCCGCGCGTACGGCCTGCACCGCACGCAGGATCGACTCGCCGGTCGCCGGTGCGTCGAGCGGCGGATTCACGCGATAGTCGCCGACCGCCGCAATCGCGTCGCGCACGGCGAAGAACACCGAGAACGGCAGCAGCAGCGGCGGCTCGCCGACGGCCTTCGAACGGTGAATGCTGTCCTCGACGTTGCGGTTCTTGAACAGCCGCACGTTGAATTCGGGCGGTGTGTCGTTGACGGTCGGAATCTTGTACGTCGAGGGCGCATGCGTCATCAGCTTGCCGCCCGCGTTCCACCACAGCTCCTCGGTCGTCAGCCAGCCCATCCCCTGGATGAACGCGCCTTCGACCTGGCCGATGTCGAGCGCCGGGTTCAGCGATGCGCCGACGTCGTGCAGCGCGTCGACGCGCAGCGTGCGCATCTCGCCCGTCAGCGTGTCGATCACGACTTCCGACACGGCCGCGCCGTACGAGTAGTAGTAGAACGGCCGCCCCTGCAGCTTCGACTGGTCCCAGTGCAGCTTCGGCGTCGCATAAAAGCCGTCGGACCAAAGCTGCACGCGCGCGAGATACGCCTTCGCGATCACGTCGCCGAACGGCACGGCCGTCGTGCCGATCCACACGCAGTCGTTCGCGAATTTCACGTCGGCCGCCTCGACCCGGCCGTCGCCGTACTGCTTCGCCGCGAACACGGCGAGCCGCTCGCGCAGCTGGCGCGCGGCGTCCTGCGCGGCCTTGCCGTTCAGATCCGAACCGGTCGACGCGGCCGTCGCCGACGTGTTCGCGACCTTGCTCGTATCGGTCGCGGTCACGCGGATGCGGCCGAAACGGATCCCGAGCTCGTGCGCGACGACCTGCGCGACCTTCGTGTTCAGCCCCTGCCCCATCTCCGTGCCGCCGTGGTTCACGAGCACCGAGCCGTCCGTATAGATATGCACGAGCGCGCCGGCCTGGTTGAAGTGCGTGACGTTGAACGCGATCCCGAACTTCACCGGCGTCAGCGCGATGCCCTTCTTCAGCACCGCGTTGCGGGCGTTGAACGCGCGCACGCCGTCGCGCCGCACGCGATAGTCGCTCGTCGCCTCGAGTTCGGCGAGCAGTTCGTGCAGCACGTTGTCCTCGACGGTCTGACCGTACGGCGTGACGTTGCGCTCGGTCTTGCCGTACAGGTTCGCGTAGCGGACGTCGAGCGGATCGCGGCCGAGCGTGCGCGCGATGTCGTCGAGGATGTACTCGATCGCGAACGCGCCCTGCGGGCCGCCGAACCCGCGAAACGCGGTGTTCGACTGCGTGTTGGTCTTGCCGCAGTAGCCGGCGATCGCGACGTCGGACAGCCAGTATGCGTTGTCGAAGTGGCAGACCGCGCGCGTCATCACGGGGCCCGACAAATCGGCCGAGAACCCGCAGCGCGAGGTCATGTCGAGCGACACGCCGTCGATGCGGCCGTCGTCGTCATAGCCGACGTCGAAGCGGTAATGGAAGTCGTGCCGCTTGCCGGTGATCATCATGTCGTCGTCGCGGTCCGGACGCAGCTTCACCGG
Organism: Burkholderia multivorans ATCC BAA-247; assembly: GCF_000959525.1. Classification (NCBI taxonomy): domain Bacteria; kingdom Pseudomonadati; phylum Pseudomonadota; class Betaproteobacteria; order Burkholderiales; family Burkholderiaceae; genus Burkholderia; species Burkholderia multivorans. The sequence goes on along the minus strand of NZ_CP009832.1, from coordinate 903,881 downwards.
GCACAGCAGCTTCCAGGCGGCGAGCGCCGCGCAGCAGGCGAACAGCCCCGACTGCGATTCCTTGCCGCCGAACCCGCCGCCCATCCGGCGGCACTCGACGAGCACGTTGTGCGATGCGACGCCAAGCACGTGCGCGACCAGATGCTGCATCTCGCTCGGGTGCTGCGTCGAGCAGTACACGTGCATGCCGTCGTCGTCCTTCGGCACCGCGTACGCGATCTGCCCTTCCAGATAAAACTGCTCCTGCCCGCCGAGCAGCATCTCGCCCGACTCGCGATGCGGCGCGGCGGCGATGCGTGCCGCCGCGTCGCCGCGCGCGAGCTTCAGCGGCGGAATCACGTACGACTCGGCCTTGCGCGCTTCCTGCGCGGTCAGGATCGCCGGCAGCTCCTCGTATTCGACCTGCGCGCGCCGAGCGGCGAGCCGCGCGACATCGTGCGACGTCGCGACGACGATGAACATCGGCTGGCCGACGTACTGCACGACGCCCTGCGCAAGCACGGGATCGTCGTGCACGATCGGGCCGCAGTCGTTGACGCCCGGAATGTCGTCGGCGGTGAACACCGCGACCACGCCCGGCGTCGCGCGCACCGCGTCGAAGTTCATCGACACGATCCGCGCGTGCGGCTTCGCGGACAACCCGAGCGCCGCGTGCAGCGTGCCCGCGACGAGCGGGATGTCGTCGGTGTAGGTCGCGCGCCCGCTCACGTGCAGATGCGCGGACTCGTGCGCACGCGACACGTGCACCTGCGCGGCATCGGCTTGCGGATCGAGGGTGCTGAGGAACGGTTCTGCTTGCTGGTTCATGTTCGGGGTTCTCCGTCGTCAGACACGCGCCGCTTCCGCGGGCACTTCGCGCACGTTCAGGGCTTGCGGCGGCAGCGGATCCTGCGGACGCGTCTCCAGCCAGAATCGGTACATCAGGTTCTTCGCGGTATCGAGCCGGTATGTGCTCGTCGCGCGCATGTCGGTGAGCGGCTGGTAATCGCGTTCGAGCGCCTGCATCGCGGCCTGCGCGGTGGCCTCGTGCCACTGCGCGCCGTCGAGCACCGCTTCGGTGTGCGCCGCACGCTTCGGCGTCGCGGCCATGCCGCCGAACGCGACGCGCGGCTCGCGGATCGTGTCGCCGTCCGCGATGAACGCGAACGCCGCGCAGACGGCCGAAATGTCGGAATCGAACCGCTTCGACAGCTTGTAGGTGCGGAATCGCAGGTTCGCGCGCGCGCCGCTGCGCGTCGGCACCTTCACGCCGACGACGAATTCGTGCGGCGCCATGTCCTTCTGCTGGTAGCCCGTATAGAGCGCTTCGAGCGGCAGCTCCCGCACCGTGTCGCCGCCGCGCAGCACGACGCGCGCGCCCAGTGCGATCAGGCCCGGCATCGAGTCGCCGATCGGCGAGCCGTTCGCGACGTTGCCGCCGAGCGTGCCCGCGTTGCGGATCGGCAGCGACGCGAAGCGCTTCCACATCTCGGTCAGTTCGGGATACGTCTCCGCGAGCGCCGCGTAGGCGTTCTCGACCGTGACGCCCGCGCCGATCTCGATCCAGTCCTCGCCGTGCACGATGCGCTGCAGTTCGGCGATCTGGCCGACGTAGATCAGGTCGTCGAGCCGGCGCATCTGTTTCGTGACCCACAGCCCGATGTCGGTGCTGCCCGCGAGAATCCGCGCGTCCGGACGCTCGGCCTTGAGCGCGGCGAGCGCGTCGAGCGTGCGCGGGGCAGCGAAGCGCGCGCCGCCGATCGTGTAGTCGAAGGTCGTGTCGCGCCGCAGCGATGCGAGCGTGCGCGCGAGCGCGGCCGGGTCGACCGGCGCGGTGTTCTGTTCGGGGGTGGAGCCTTCGCCGGTTGCGCCTTCGCCCGTCACACCCACGCCGGCCGCACCTTCGCCGGCCCCGTCAAACATCCTCACCGCCGCGTCGACGATCGGACGATAGCCGGTGCAGCGGCACAGGTTGCCGGTCAGCGCATCGGCGATCTCGGTGCGCGTCGGCACGTGCTTCGCCTTCTCGCAGGCACCGCCGCAGCGTTCATGGCCGTGCTTCTCGTAGAGCGCCCACATCGACATCACGAAGCCCGGCGTGCAGAAACCGCACTGCGATCCATGACAGTCGACCATCGCCTGCTGAACCGGATGCAGCGAGCCGTCCGGGCGGCGCAGGTCCTCGACGGTCAGCAGCGCCTTGCCGTCGAGCGTCGGCAGGAACTGGATGCACGCGTTGACGGCCTTGAACGCGACCGTGCCCGCGTCGGTCAGCTCGCCGACGACGACCGTGCACGCGCCGCAGTCGCCTTCCGCGCAGCCTTCCTTGGTGCCGGTGCAGTGCGCGTCCTCGCGCAGGTACTGCAACACGGTGCGGGTGACGTCCGCGCCGCTGACTTCGCGGACGGCGTGACGATGGTAGAAGCGGATCGGCTCACTCATGTCTCTGTCGTTCTTCAAGTGGGGGCAAAGGCGGCCTGCGCGGGGCGCTCGGCCGACGTTTCTCTGACAGTTTGCACGCTATCACCGTCAAATTCCGCAACCCATAGCCCAATACGCATGCGGCCCATATAACTGCGGCGATATGCGCGGCCGCCCGTGCCGGCGGGCCGCCGCGGCCGGTGCATGGCCGCCGCATGGCCAGCCGCGGTGCGCGAAGGCGCCGGTTCGGCGTCGTCCGAAAAAGGGGGCGACGTTAACTAAACGGTACCTGCGTGAAAACCGGTTCCATGGGAAAATCCCGATTCCGTTTTTCGCCACGATCCGTTCCGTTCGCTCATCTGTTCCGACCCCATGTCAACCGATTCTGCCTCCACGCCGCGCAGCGGGCTCGCCGTCACGCTGCAAATCGTGTCCGTCGTCTGCTTCACGTTCATCTGCTACCTGACCATCGGCCTGCCGCTCGCGGTGCTGCCGGGCTTCGTCCACGACGAGCTCGGCTTTTCCGCGATCGTCGCGGGCGCCGCGATCAGCGTCCAGTATTTCGCGACGCTCGCGTCGCGCCCGCTCGCCGGGCGCCTCGCCGATACGCTCGGCCCGAAGCAGACCGTGCTGCGCGGGCTGCTCGGCTGCGGCGCGTCGGGCGTGCTGCTGCTCGTCGCGCTGCTGCTCGCGCGCTGGCCGGCCGCGAGCCTCGTGCTGCTCGTCGCGAGCCGGCTCGTGCTCGGCGTCGGCGAGAGCCTGTGCGGCACCGGTGCGATTCTCTGGGGCATCGGCCGCGTCGGCGTCGCGCACAACGCGAAGGTGATCTCGTGGAACGGCATCGCGACGTACGGCGCGCTCGCGCTCGGCGCGCCGGTCGGCGTCGCGATCGCGCATTCGCTGAACCCGGCGCTGATCGGCGTGCTCGTGATCGCGCTCGCGGCGCTCGGCTATGCGCTGGCGCGGCTGATCGATGCGGTGCCGCTCGTGCACGGCGAACGGATGTCGTATGCGAGCGTGTTCACGCGCGTGCTGCCGCACGGCATCGGCCTCGCGCTCGGCTCGGCCGGCTTCGGCTCGATCGCGACGTTCGTCACGCTCTACTACGCGGCGCGCCACTGGCCGAACGCCGCGCTGTCGCTGACCGTATTCGGCACGCTGTTCATCGGCGCGCGTCTGCTGTTCGCGAACACGATCAAGACGCACGGCGGCTTCCGCGTCGCGATCGTGTCGTTCGCGTTCGAATGCGCGGGCCTCGTGCTGCTGTGGCTCGCGCCGGTGCCGCACGTCGCGCTCGTCGGCGCCGCGCTGACGGGCTTCGGCTTCGCGCTGATCTTCCCGGCGCTCGGCGTCGAGGCGGTCGCGCTGGTGCCGGCCGCCAGCCGCGGCGCGGCGCTGTCCGCGTACTCGGTGTTCCTCGACCTGTCGCTCGGCATCACCGGGCCGCTCGCCGGCTACGTCGCGGGCGCGTTTGGCTATCCGCAGGTGTTCCTGTTCGCGGCGCTCGCCGCGGCGGCAGGCGTCGCGCTGTCGGTCGTGCTGTATCAGCGGCAGGCGCGCGTCGCGGGAAGCGGCGCGGCGGCCTAGCCCGCTTGCCGCAAGACGGCAAGCCGAACGCGGATGTCCGCGCGCCGCCGGAAGGAAAATGCCCGCTTCGCGCGGGCATTTTGTTGTCGGTATGCCATAGCGACGGCCGCTTCGGTCACGCTGTCCGCGGCGCCAACCGCCGCACAAGTTCGAACGCAACCAGATTCCCGGCCAGCACCAGCAGCAGCCCGATCACCGCGAGCGGCGACCATCGATACCCTTCGAACACCGTCGACACGGCCAGCGCGACGATCGGAAACAGCACCGTGCAGTACGCGGCGCGCTCCGGCCCGATCCGGCCGACGAGCGTCAGATAAGCGGTAAAGCCGATCACCGAGCCCGGCACGGCCAGATAGAGCAGCGCGCCGAGATAGCGCGGCTCCATTTCGAGCGAAAACGGCAGCCCGGCCGCCACGCTGCCGACGGTCAGAATCGCCGCGCCGATCAGCATCGCCCAGCCGTTCGTCGCGAGCGGATGCAGGCCCATCGACTGCATGCGGCTCGACAGCAGGTTGCCGGCCGAGAAGCACATCGTCCCCGCGAACGCGATCGCGAGCCCGATCCACGTCGCGCGATCGTCGAGATGGCCGGCCATCTGCTGCCAGAACAGGCAGGCGATGCCGGTCAGTCCGAGCAGCGCGCCCGCAATCGCCGACGCGCGCAGCGGCCGCCCCATGAACAGCCGCCCGTTGATCGAATTGAGCAGCGGCGCGGTCGAGAAAATCACCGCGACGAGCCCGCTCGGCACGACGCGCTCCGCGTAGTAGAAGCACAGGAAATTCAGGCAGAACAGCGCAACGCCCTGCGCGGCGAGATAGCGCCACGCGGCGCGCGGCGGCCGCGCGGGGCGACGCATCGCGCGCAGCAGCGCAAACATCACGGCGGCCGCGAGCCAGAAGCGCCACGCGATCGACACGGGCGGCGGCACGCTGCCGAGCTGCCATTTGATCGCGATCCAGGTGGTTCCCCAGATCAGCACGGTAACGATATAGAGCGACAGGTTCATGGCGACGGCGGCTTCGAACGAAACGGGAATCCGACTATGCCGTCGCACGACGCGTGCCGATTGTCCGGAATTGCGGTCTTTTTCGCCGGCGCCCGCGCGCCGGCATGCGCGCGCTTATACTCGGACCTCATGAACGCGTCCCTGTCCGCCCCGCCCGTCGATCGCGCCGCCGCCCTGTCCGGCGGCGATCTGCCGTTCGGCCTGCAGTCGGTGTGCCGCACGCTCGCCGACGCGAACGCGACGCTCGAGCGCTTCGCCTGGCTCGGCGACCACCTCGCGATCGCCGAGTGGACGCGGATCACCGACGAGAGCGAGACCGTCTACGCGCAGCCCGGTCACCACACGCTCTCGTGCTACCTCGACGGCGGCTACCGGACCGAGCGCGAACGCGTGCCGCGCTACGGCGCGCCGAGCCTGCTGTGCGCGCTGCCGGGCGACCACGAATCGCGCTGGTGGGTGCGCGGAGAGATGCACTTCGTCCACCTGTACTTCCTGCCCGAGCACTTCACGCAACGCGCGATCCGCGAGCTCGATCGCGAACCGCGCGAACTGAAGCTCGCCGATCGGACCTATTTCGAGGAAGCGCGCGTCGCGTCGCTGCTGCGCTCGGTCGCGCTCGAGCGCTGGGACGATGCGGACGGCCGCCTGCGCGTGAACGAAATGGCGCACGACGTGCTGAGCCTGCTGCTGCGCGAACAGAGCGCGACGCGCACCGACACGCCGTTTCGCGGCGGCCTCGCGCCGGCCGTGCGGCGCCGCGTGCGCGACTACATCGACGCGCATCTGTCGCAGCCGCTGACGCTCGGCGAGCTCGCGGAGGTCGCCGCGCTGTCCGAATACCACTTCTCGCGGATGTTCCGGCTGTCGTTCGGCCGCGCGCCGCATGCATGGGTCGCCGAGCAGCGGCTCGCCCGCGCGCGCCTGCTGCTGCGCACGACGTCGCTGCCGCTCGCGCAGATCGCGGCCGACTGCGGCTATGCGAACGCCGCGCATTTCAGCCACCGCTTTCGCGACGCGCACGGCGCGGCGCCGAACGCGTACCGGCGCGCGATCCAGGGCCGCTGAGCGGCCGCGCCGCGCGCGTTACGCGCCGCGCCGCGACAGTTCCTGCTCGAGCGCCGCGACGCCGGCCGGCAGATCCACGGGCACCTTCAGGTCGACCATCGTGCGGCCGAACGCATGCACGGTGCGGAACAGGTTGTGTTCGCGGCACTGCTCGCCCATCTGGCCGATCCGCACGATCGGCAAGCCGAACGAGCCCGAGATCTCGACCTGATACTGTTTCGAGATATGGCCGCAGATCAGGCCCGGCGTGAGGCCTTCCGGCGTCTCGATCCCGACGACCGAATTGAGCCGGCACGCCTTCGGCGCATACAGCTTCAGTCCCATCGCCTCGACGGCCGCCTGCAGCGCGAGCGAACAGCGCAGATGGCGCGCGAAGCGGCTTTCGAGCGTCTCCGCGCACACGAGCCGCAGCGCCTCGTGCAGCGCGAGCACGCCCGACACGGGCGCGGTGTAGTGATAGCCCGCGTTGTGCCAGAAGTTCTCGGCGAGCGCCATGTCGAGGCACCAGTGCGCGTTCGGCTCCGGGCGATGTTTCATCCGTTCCCAGGCGGCGTCGGAGAACGCGATCAGCGACACGCCGGGAATCGACGACAGCCCCTTCTGACCGCCGGTGATCACCGCGTCGATGCCCCACGCGTCCATCTCGAGCGGCATCGTCGACAGCGTGCAGACCGCGTCGACGACGACCAGCGCGCCGGCCGCCTTCGCGAGCGCCGCGATGTCGCGCAGATCGCGATTCCACACCGTATTCGACGTCTCGCCCTGCACGATCGTGACGATCTCGGGCCGCTCGCGCGCGATGGCCTCCGCGACTTCGTCGAGGCTCGCGACCGCGCGATCGGCGACTTCGAGCGTCGCGACTTCCGCGCCGACGCGCGTGGCCATCTCGGCCATCCGTGCGCTGAAGAAACCGTTGCGGATCGACAGCACGCGCGTGCCGCGCCATGCGAGGTTCGAGATCGCCATCTCCATCGCGGCCGAGCCGGGACCGGCGACGCCGAGCACCCACTTCGTGCGCGTCTGGAACACGTAGCGCGCCATTTCCTTCACCTGCTCGATGATCTTCGCCATCGTCGCGCCGAGGTGGTTGATCACGATCGTGTTCGCCTTCGCGACGGCAGCCGGGATCGGGACCGGGCCGGCCCCCATCATCAGCAGCGGTTCTTCGGGCAGGATCGCGTCGAGCGGCACGACGACGGGACAGGGAATCGGCGAATGGTCGATGGACATGGCTGGAACGAAGTGAAGGAAGAAAACGCACGGAACGCGTGCCGCACGACACGGCAAGCGACCGATCATTCCGCGTTCCGCGGCGTTGCGCAAGAGGCACGCGCGGGCGGACAGCACGAAGGTGGCCCGGCGCGCCGACCGGGCCAGCGCACCGCGCGCGCCGCGCATCGCTTGCGCGCGAATTGCGGGCGCGATTCGCCGCCCGGAGAAAGGAGACCGATCGCGCGCGATTTTGCGCGGCCATATCGCGACGCGCTCGATACCGTCGCTTTCGGCGCCGTCTGCCCGTCAAACGGCAAAAAGCACCGCACGCCGCAAAATCGGCATACGCGATTCGGCACGCATATTCGGCACACGCAGAAAAACCTGCGTTATCCCGATCGCTAATGCCGTCGCCTGCCGAAATTACCGCCCGCATTCCGGGCCTGCCGCCCAATTCATTGATTTACCAATGAATTAACGCGGCTGCGACGATATCCAGGCGAAAAGACACGCAATCGCGACAAGCGTATGACCGGCATCGATCGGTTTTCCGATACGCGCGATTTCGATTTTCCGCAACCCGCCCCTTTTCTCAGGTTGACGGACACGCTTTTCTTATTGAACAATCGTCTGCAGATTCCGAAAACGCTTTAACCGATACGAGCGGGAATCACGCGCCGCGCAATGTTTTTTCCGCGCTGCACGATGAAAAATCACAACCATAATCAGTCAACCGGGCCAAAAATACGCAAGCCATGAACCAGATTCAGACCATGCGTGTCTTCGTCTGCGTCGCCGAGCATCAGAGCTTCCGGCGTGCGGCGCATCATCTCGGCGTGTCCAACGCACTCGTCACGCGCTCGATCGCGATGCTCGAGGGCCATCTCAATACACGGCTGATCCACCGCACCACGCGCAACCTGTCGCTGACGGAAGCCGGCGTGCGCTATCTCGACGGCTGCCGCGCGCTGCTCGAGGAATTCGATCATCTCGAGGCGTCGGTCGCGCAGGCCACGCACGAGCCGGGCGGCACGCTGCGCGTGGTCGCGTCGGGGCTGCTGTCGCCGGGCGCGCTGACGCCGCTGCTCGGCCGGTTCCGGCATCGCTATCCGGAGTTGCGCGTGCAGATGACGATCGCCGAAGCGCCGCTCGACGTGCTCGATGCCGGCTACGACGTCGGCATCGTCACCGGCGACCGCTTCGACGGCAACCCGGCGCTGATCGCGCAGGCGCTCGCGCCGAATCCGTTCGTCGCATGCGCATCGCCCGCGTATCTCGAACGGCACGGCGAGCCGCGCACACCCGACGATCTGCCGCGCCACGACTGGGTCGCGCTCGCGCCGCATCAGCATCCGGGCGCATGGCGGCTGGTCGGCCCCGACGCGCGCGTGCATACGGTCACCGTGCGGCCCGCATGCACGGTCAATCAGCTCGCGCTCGTCCATGCGGCGGCGGTCGCGGGCTCGGGCATCGCGATGCTGCCCGAGCACTGCGTCGCCGACGCCATCGACAGCGGCACGCTCGTGCGGCTGCTGCCCGGCTACCGGATCGACGATCCGCATACGCAGCTCTCGCTCGTCTATCCGAACCGGCAGTTCGTGCCGGCGCGCACGCGCAGCTTCGTCGAACATGCGGTCGAGCACTTCAGCACGCTCGCGCAGCCCGAGCGCGCGGGCTACGGTTTCCTGCGGGCGGCGCACGCGTCCGCGCATGCCGACGGCGTGCCGGGGCTGCAGTAAACTGCGGGCGACGACGCTCCCCCGGAGAAACAGCGTGCGCGTGATCCTGTTCAGCAGCCGACAGTACGACGACGATTCGTTCACCGCCGCCAACCGCCGGTTCGGCTACCGGCTGCACTTCCAGCCGTCGCATCTCGATGCGGAAACGGCGATCCTCGCGCACGGCTACGACGTCGTGTGCCCGTTCGTCAACGACACGCTGAATGCGGCGGTGCTCGAACGGCTCGCGGAAGGCGGCACGCGCTTGATCGCGCTGCGCTCGGCGGGTTTCAACCATGTCGACCTCGCGGCGGCCGAGCGGCTCGGCATCACGGTCGTACGCGTGCCGGCCTATTCGCCGCACGCGGTTGCCGAACACGCGGTCGCACTGATTCTCGCGCTGAACCGTCGGCTGCCGCGCGCGGTCGCGCGCACGCGCGAAGGCGACTTCTCGCTGAACGGGCTGCTCGGCTTCGATCTGCACGGCAAGACGGTCGGCGTGATCGGCACGGGGCTCATCGGCAGCGTGTTCGCGAAGATCATGATGGGCTTCGGGATGCATGTGCTCGCGCATTCGATGCCGCCGTACGACGACGAGCTGATCGCGTTCGGCGCGCGCTACGTCGACCTCGACACGCTGCTGCGCGGCGCCGACATCGTCAGCCTGCACTGCCCGCTGCTGCCGTCCACGCATCATCTGATCAATGCGCGCACGCTCGCGCAGATGAAGCCGGGCGCGATGCTGATCAATACGGGCCGCGGCGGGCTCGTCGACACGCAGGCGCTGATCGATGCGCTCAAGAGCGGCCAGCTCGGCCACCTGGGCCTCGACGTCTACGAAGAGGAAAGCGGGCTGTTCTTCGAGGATCATTCCGACCTGCCGCTGCAGGACGACGTGCTCGCGCGGCTGCTGACGTTCCCGAACGTGATCGTCACGTCGCATCAGGCGTTCTTCACGCGCGAAGCGCTGGCGGAAATCGCGCATACGACGCTCGCGAACATCGAAGCGTGGCATGCGGGCACGCCGCAGAACGTCGTGGCGCCGAGCCGCTGACGCGCCGGGCGCGCCTTCCGCCTTCCGCCTTCCGCCTTCCGCCTTCCGCCTTCCGCACTCCGTCTTCGGCCTCCAGCCACACACCGCACACTACCGCACACCTTTGCCGCGCCGGCGTTTTTTGTCCACGCGCCGCGGCGCGCCCGCACTCTGCTATCGTTCGCCGACGTTCCTCTGCTGCCGCTGCCCGTCATGCGTTTCGACGATTCCGCCCTCGACGCCGTTTACCGCGCCATCTTCGAGCGGCGCGACATGCGCCATTTCACGTCGGCTCCGGTCGATCCGGCCGTGCTCGCACGGCTGCTGCGCGCGGCACACCATGCGCCGAGCGTCGGCTTCATGCAGCCGTGGCGCTTCATCCGCATCACCGATCCTGCACGGCGCGACGCGATCCACGCGCTCGTCGACGCCGAGCGGCGCGCGACCGCCGACGCGCTCGGCGAACGTCACGACGAATTCATGCGACTGAAGGTCGAAGGCGTGCGCGAGTGCGGCGAGCTGCTCGTCGTCGCGCTGACCGACGATCGCGAGCGCCATGTGTTCGGGCGGCGCACGCTGCCGGAGATGGACCTCGCGTCCGCCGCGTGCGCGATCCAGAACATGTGGCTCGCGGCGCGCGCCGAAGGGCTCGGGATGGGCTGGGTCTCGCTGTTCGACGTCGACTCGCTGCGCACGCTGCTCGGCATGCCGGCCGGCGCAAAACCGATCGCCGTGCTGTGCCTCGGCCACGTCGACGCCTTCTACGCGAAGCCGATGCTCGAACAGGAGCGCTGGGCCGCGCGGATGCCGATCGAAGCGTGCCTGTTCGAAAACGGCTGGGGTGAGCCGGCGGGGCACGGGCCGGCGGTTACCGCGACGGTCGATCCCGATAGCGGATCCGGCGGCACGGCCGCCTCGGCCGTCAGCGAAGTGCGGACCGCCGCGCAACCCGACACGTCCGCTCCGACGCCTGCACCGCACGCCTGCGACCCGGAACCCGCGGTCGCGCTTTCCGCTCGATCGGCCGAACGACCGACCTAGGCGCGCGCCCGTCCCGAGCCGCGCGCGATCGCGGCCCGCATCGCCGTCCCGTCCCACACTGGGGGCGCGGTCCGTCGCACGCCGGCAACATCCGTTCCGGCCCCCAGCATAAGGGTTTTTACTGAAGTAGAATCGCCGCTATCGCCCTGCCGTCCACCCGCTCCGCGCGTCCTGCGCCGCTCCTGGCCGACGGCCTTTCCCGGAATCCCCCGCGATGCCCTTACCTCTGTTCGCCCTCGCCGTTGCCGCGTTTGGAATCGGTACCACCGAATTCGTCATCATGGGACTGCTGCCGAACGTCGCGCGCGACCTCGGCGTGTCGATCCCGGCCGCCGGCATGCTCGTCTCCGGCTATGCGCTCGGTGTGACGATCGGCGCGCCGATTCTCGCCGTCGTCACCGCGAAGATGCCGCGCAAGCGCGCGCTGATGGGGCTCATCGGCCTGTTCATCGCGGGCAACCTGTTCTGCGCGATCGCGCCCGGCTACGCGGTGCTGATGGCGGCGCGCGTCGTGACCGCGTTCTGCCACGGCGCGTTTTTCGGCATCGGTTCGGTGGTCGCGAGCAGCCTCGTCGCACCGAACCGCCGCGCGCAGGCGATCGCGCTGATGTTTACCGGCCTCACGCTCGCCAACGTGCTCGGCGTGCCGCTCGGCACCGCGCTCGGCCAGGCATACGGCTGGCGCGCGACGTTCTGGGCCGTGACCGGCATCGGCATCGCCGCGGCCGCCGCGCTCGCCGTCTGTCTGCCGAAACACCTCGCGATGCCCGAAACCAGCATCACGCGCGAATTCGGCGTGCTCAAGCACCCGCAGGTGCTGATGGTGCTCGGCATCAGCGTGCTCGCGTCCGCGAGCCTGTTCAGCGTGTTCACGTACATCACGCCGATCCTCGAGGACGTGACCGGCTTCTCGCCGCACCAGGTCACCTGGGTGCTGCTGCTGTTCGGGCTCGGGCTGACGGTCGGCGGCACGCTCGGCGGGCGGCTCGCCGACTGGCGCCGGATGCCGTCGCTGATCGCGACGCTCGCGCTGATCGGCGTCGTGCTCGCGCTGTTCGCGGCGACGATGCATCTGCCGTTCGCCGCGCTCGCGACGATCTTCGTGTGGGGCGTGCTCGCGTTCGCGATCGTGCCGCCGCTGCAGATCCTGATCGTCGATCGCGCGAGCGACGCGCCGAACCTCGCGTCGACGCTGAACCAGGGCGCGTTCAACCTCGGCAATGCCACCGGCGCGTGGCTCGGCGGCAGCGCGATCGGCGCCGGCGTGTCGCTCGTGAACCTGCCGTGGGTCGGCGTCGCGATGGCCGTCGCCGCGCTCGCGCTGACGCTGTGGTCCGCAGCGCTCGAACGCCGCCCGGCTGCGGTACCGACCGAATACGTCTGACGCGCGCCGCGCGATCGTTGCTCGCGCATCGTAACGCGACGCAGCGCAGCTGCAGCGACACCGTACGCCGGCCGCGTCATGGACCGTTCAAGGGCTGCGGTGTAGCATCTCGGCCGATGAAAGCCATACTCAATCGCGATTTCGTCGCGCTGATCCTGAGCGTCGCCGTCGTCGGTCTCGGCACCGGCGCCACCCTTCCCCTCACCGCGCTCGCCCTGACCGAAGCCGGCCACGGCACGAACGTCGTCGGCATGTTGACCGCCGCGCAGGCCGGCGGCGGCCTCGCGATCGTCCCGTTCGTCACCGCGCTGGCGCGGCGCATCGGTGCGCGCCGCGCGATCGTCGTGTCGGTCGTCGTGCTCGCCGCGGCGACCGCATGGATGCAGTTCACGTCGAATCTCGTCGTCTGGGGCGTGCTGCGCGTGCTGTGCGGCGCCGCGCTGATGCTGCTGTTTACGATCGGCGAGGCATGGGTCAACCAGCTCGCCGACGATGCGACGCGCGGCCGCGTCGTCGCGATCTACGCGACCAATTTCACGCTGTTCCAGATGGCGGGCCCCGTGCTCGTCAGCCAGATCGCGGGCGCGACCGGCATCCGCTTCGCGCTCTGCGGCGCGCTGTTCCTGCTCGCACTGCCGACGCTCGCGACGATCCGCCGCGCACCGCTCGCCGGCGACGACGCACAGCACGCGCAACACGATCGCTGGCTCGCGGTGCTGCCGCGCATGCCGGCGCTGATCATCGGCACGGGTTTCTTCGCGCTGTTCGATACGCTCGCGCTGTCGCTGCTGCCGCTGTACGCGATGGATCACGGCGTCGCCAGCGAAACGGCGGTGCTGCTCGCGTCGATCATGCTGTTCGGCGACACCGCGATGCAGTTCCCGATCGGCTGGCTCGCCGACAAGCTCGGCCGCGAACGCGTGCATTTGGGCGCGGGCGCCATCGTGCTCGCGGGACTGCCGCTGCTGCCGTTCGTCGTCGCGAATCCGCTGCTGTGCTGGCCGCTGCTGTTCGTGCTCGGCGCGGCGGCCGGCAGCATCTATACGTTGTCGCTCGTCGCCTGCGGCGAACGCTTCCGCGGCGCGGCGCTCGTTACCGCGAGCTCGCTCGTCTCCGCATCGTGGAGCGCGGCCAGCTTCGGCGGCCCGCTCGTCGCCGGTGCATTGATGGAGCAGCTGGGCAGCAACGCGCTGGTCGGCGTGCTGGTCGTCTGCGTCGCCGCATTCGTCGCGGCCGCGCTGTGGGAGCGGCGTGCCGCGTTGTCGCGCGCCGTATGAGGCCCGTGCGCCCCGCGCACGCATCGTGACACCGCTGAAACGACGACGGCCCGCGCGAAGCGGGCCGTCCGGGACCAGCGCGTCACGCGCGATGCGTCACGCTTGCAATGCAGGCAGGATCTTGCCGACGCAGGTGCCGAAGCCGACACGATAGCCGTCGCCCTGGCACCAGCCGGCGAGCGTCAGCTCGTCGCCGTCCTCGATGAACGTACGCGTGCCGCCGCCGTTCAGTGCAACGGGCTCCTTGCCGTTCCACGTGAGCTCGAGCAGGCTGCCGAACGAATCCTTCGTCGGCCCGCTGATCGTGCCCGAGCCCATCAGGTCGCCGACCCGCGTATTGCAGCCCGACACCGTGTGATGCGCGAGCTGCTGCGCCATCGACCAGTACATGTACTTGAAGTTGGTCCGGCAGATCGTCGTCGCTTCGGCCGCGTCCTGCGCGCGCAGCGTCACTTCGAGCGCGATGTCGAACGCGTGCCGGCCCGCATGCTGCAGATACGGGAGCGGCTGCGGCGACTGCTCGGGCTGCGCGGTGCGGAACGGCTCGAGCGCGTCGAGCGTGACGATCCACGGCGAGATCGTCGTCGCGAAGCCCTTCGAGTTGAACGGGCCGAGCGGCACGTATTCCCATTGCTGGATGTCGCGCGCGCTCCAGTCGTTCAGCAGCACCATGCCGAAGATGTGCGCTTCCGCGTCCTCGCATGCGATCGGCTCGCCGAGCGCATTGCCCTTGCCGACGATGAAGCCCGTCTCGAGCTCGATGTCGAGCTTGCGGCACGCGCCGAACACCGGGCGCTCGAGATCCGGCAGCTTCAGTTGCCCGTTCGGGCGACGCACCGGCGTCCCGCTGACGACCACTGACGACGCGCGGCCGTTGTAGCCGATCGGCATCTCCGACCAGTTCGGCAGCAGCGCATTCTTCGGATCGCGGAACATCGAGCCGACGTTCGTCGCATGCTCCTTCGACGAATAGAAATCGGTGTAGCCGGGAATGTCGACGGGCAGATGCAGCGTCGCATCGCGCTGCGCCACCAGCACCCGCGCGCGCAGCGCCGCATCGTCGCGCAGCCGCGCGTTGTCGCGCGAGAACAGCTCGGACAACTGCACGCGCACGCTGCGCCACGCATCGCGGCCGAGCGCGATGAAGGCGTTCAGCGTCGGCGCGGCGAACACGTCCGCGCCGCCCGGCAGCGTCAGCAGGCCTGCGCGCCCGAGCGCCGCGAGATCGACGATCGCGTCGCCGAGCGCGACGCCCGCGCGACGCGCCGGCTGCTTCGCATCGCTGAAGATCCCGAACGGCAGGTTCTGGATCGGAAAATCGCAGGCGGGATCGTTCGCCGACTCGACCCAGCTCTTGCGGGCCGGGTCGAGCGTCGCGCGCCAGTCTTGGGTATCGCTCATCGTTGCTCCGGATTGAAGTGTTTCCTGATGCCTTGCCAGCATTCGAAGTAGTTGGCCTGCAGCTGCGCAGTGTCGAGCGCGTAGCGCGTCGGCCGGATCAGCGTGCGCGTTTCGAACATGAACGCCATCGTGTTGTCCACCTTGTGCGGCTTCGTCGTATCGCTCGCCGACGCCTTCTCGAACGTGTCCGCATCCGGGCCGTGGCCCGACATGCAGTTGTGCAGGCTCGCGCCGCCCGGCACGAAGCCTTCGGCCTTCGCGTCGTACGCGCCGTGCACGAGCCCCATGAACTCGCTCGCGACGTTGCGGTGGAACCAGGGCGGACGGAACGTATCCTCGGCCGCGAGCCAGCGCGGCGGGAAGATCACGAAGTCGATCGCGTCAACGCCCGGCGTATCGGTCTGCGAATGCAGCACGAGGAAGATCGACGGATCGGGATGATCGAAGCTGATCGAGCCGATCGTGTTGAACAGGCGCAGGTCGTATTTGTATGGCGCATAGTTGCCGTGCCACGCGACGACGTCGAGCGGCGAATGGCCGATGTCCGCGCGCCAGAGCCGGCCGTTCAGCTTCGCGACGAGCTCGAACGCGCCTTCGCGGTCTTCGTATGCGGCCTGCGGCGTCAGGAAGTCGCGCGGATTCGCGAGCCCGTTCGAGCCGATCGGGCCGAGATCGGGCAGCCGCAGCAGCGCGCCGAAGTTCTCGCAGATATAGCCGCGCGCATCGCCGTCCGGCAGCGCGATCGTGAAGCGCACGCCGCGCGGAATCACCGCGATCTCGAACGGCTCGACGTCGAGGCGGCCGAATTCGGTCGCGATGAAGAGCCGCCCTTGCTGCGGGACGATCAGCAGTTCGCCGTCCGCGCTGTAGAAGAAGCGGTCCCGCATCGAACGGTTCGCTGCATAGAGGTGGATCGCGCACCCGCTCATCGCGGCGGCCGAGCCGTTGCCGGCCATCGTCACGAGCCCTTCGACGAAATCGGTCGGCTCGCTCGGCATCGGCAGCGGATTCCAGCGCAGCTGGTTCGGCGGCGTCGGCGGCACGTCGGCCGAGTCGGCGAAGTCCGACACCAGGCGCTGCGCGCCCGCGAACGGTTCGAACGGCCGGTGCACGGCGGCCGGCCGGATCCGGTACAGCCACGAGCGGCGGTTATGGCCGCGCGGCGCGGTAAACGCGGTGCCCGACAGTTGCTCCGCATAGAGCCCGTACGGTGCGCGCTGCGGCGAATTGCGGCCGTGCGGCAGCGCGCCGGGCAGCGCCTCGGTCGCGAACTCGTTCGCGAAACCGCTCAGGTAGCCGGCGGTCGCCGGTTTCGACAAGTCAAGCGTCATCGTTTCATTTCTCCATCAATTCAGGCGGCATGCGGCGCCTGCGCACCGCTTCGCCGCGTCACCCCGGCCAGCCCGAGCACGAACAGCGCCGAGCACAGCACGGGTACCGCGGCCGCATGAAACAGCGCCCCGTTGGTCCAGTTCAGCGCAATCAGTTGTCCGCCGACGAGCGGCCCGAGCACCGAACCGATCCGACCGATGCCGAGGCTCCAGCCGATGCCGGTCGAACGCAGCGACGGCGGGTAATACTGGCCCGCGAGCGCGTTCACGGCCGGCTGTCCGCCGACTACGCAGAAGCCGCCCGCGAACACGACGATCAGCAGCCACGGCAGCGCATGCGCGACCGAGCCGATCAGTGCGACCGACACCGCCGCACACGCGAAGCACGCGAACAGCACGCGCACGAAACCGTAGCGTTCGATGAACCAGCCGAGCGACAGCGTGCCGATCACGCCGCCCGTCTGCAGCACGGTGCCGACGATCACCGCGGTGCCCGGCGAATAGCCGGCGTCGCGCATCACGGTCGGCAGCCAGTTCGAGAGGAAGTACAGATCGATCAGGTTCATGAAGCTGATCGCCCACAGCAGCAGCGTGACCGGCAGGCGGCCGCCGCGGAACAGTTCGGCGACCGGCGCGCCCGTCGTCGCACGCTCGCGCACGACGAGCCGCGTGCTCGCGTCGATGCCCGCGTGCGGCGCGAAGCCGGCGAGCCAGTCGCGCGCCTGCGCGTCGCGCCCTTTCAGCACGAGAAACTGCAGCGATTCGGGCAGCCGCGCGGCCATCGCGATCGCGAGGACGAGCGGCACCGCACCGCCGACGAAAAACACGGCGCGCCAGCCGAGCGCCGGAATCAGCGCCGCGCTGATGAAGCCGCCGATCGCCGCGCCGAGCGTGAAGCCGCACGACACGATCATCATCCGCTTCACGCGATGCGCGCTCGGACTGAATTCGCCGACGAGCGCCATCGCGTTCGGCATGATGCAGCCGAGGCCGAGACCGGTGACGAAGCGCAGCGCCATCAGCACCGGGATCGAACCCGCGAACGGCGTCGCGAGCATCGTCAACGCGAAGAACAGCGTCGCGCCGATCAGCACCGGACGGCGGCCGATCCGGTCGGCCAGCACCGACAGCGCGAGCGCGCCGAGCAGCATCCCGAACAGGCTCGCGCTGAACACCGGCCCAAGCGCCTGCTTCGGCACGTGCCACTCGGCGATCACGCTCGGCGCGACGTAGCCCATCGCCTGTGCATCGAAGCCGTCGATCACGAGGCACAGCCCGCACAGCGCGAGCAGCATCCAGTGAAAGCCCGGACGATGCGTGTCGTCGATCACGCGCTCGACTTCGAGCGTACGCGCGTCGGCCGCGGCGCTCACGGCGTCACCTCGGCGGCCGGATGCACGGGCGGAGTCACGCCGCGGCGCGCGAGCGCCATCGCTTCGCGCAGCACGTCGAGATCGCCGATGTGGTTCGCGAGCAGCAGGATCAGCTTCGCGTTGACGAGCTGACTGTCCGCGTCCGACAGGTCGCGATGCATGTCGATCAGCGCTTCGTAAAACGCGTCCGGATCGGCGAGACGCGCGCGGGTATCGAGTGGGGGCATGAGGTGTCTCCGTATCGTTGTCGTATTCAGCCGGCGCAGATCGCGCGGGCCAGCGCATCGGCGATCGCCTGGCGGTCGAGCGCGCGCATCCGCGCGCACACGTGCTGGTCCGGACGCAGCAGATAGAAGGTGCCCGGCCGCGCGTCGTAGCGCTGGGCGGCGAGCCCGTCGACGTCCTCGACGACGTCGACGCCGGCCACCGGCTGCGCATGGCCGGCCGGCACGACGAGCACCGGCCGCACCGGCAGCGCGAGATCCGCGACCGCCTGCGCGAGCGCCGCGCCGTCGCCCGGCAGGCCGAACAGCACGCCGGCGAAGCCGCCGTGCAGATGCGGCAGCAGCCAGCTCGCGCCGTGCTCGGCGCGCACCGGCGCGTCGGCCGCGGCCGCGCCCGGACGCATCGCGCACGCGAACGTCTCGCCCGCGCGATCGGGCGTGTTCAGCGGCGAACCGTCGAGGACCGCGGGCGTCGACAGCCGCCCGCTGTTCACGATCTTGCGCGCGAACTCGCAGTCGCGCGCGAGCTTCAGCGTCGCGTCACGGAATACGCGCGACACCGCGCTTTTCGGCGTGATGAAGTCGGTCGAGCGCGTCGAGTGGCGGATGTTTTCGTCGGCCGCGTATTCGCGCTCGCTCGCATAGGTGTCGAGCAGCCGGTCGGGCGCGCGGCCGTCCAGCACGAGCTTCAGCTTCCACGCGAGGTTGTCCGCGTCCTGCACGCCGCTGTTCGCGCCGCGCGCGCCGAACGGCGACACGCCATGCGCCGAATCGCCCGCGAACAGCACGCGGCCGTGACGGAACGTGTCCATCCGCTGGCAGCGGAACGTATAGATGCTGACCCATTCGAGCTCGAACTCGACATCCGGCCCGAGCAGCGCGCGCACGCGCGGAATCACGCGCTCCGGCTGCTTCTCGGCGACCGGATCGGCGTCCCAGCCGAGCTGGAAGTCGATCCGCCAGACGTTGTCCGGCTGGCGGTGCAGCAGCACCGACTGGTTGCGATGAAACGGCGGATCGAACCAGAACCAGCGTTCGGTCGGGAAGTCGGCCTTCATCTTCACGTCCGCGATCAGGAAGCGATCCTTGAACGTGCGGCCGCGGCTTTCGAGGCCCATCATCGTGCGCATCGGGCTGCGCGAGCCGTCGGCCGCGATCACGTACTGCGCGCGCAGCGTGTCGACGCCTTCGGGCGTCTCGACCGTCAGCACCGCATGCTCGGCCGCCTGCTCGATGCCGGTCACCTTGTGCTTCCAGCGGATCTCGAGGTTCGGCAACTCGAACGCGCGCTCGGCCAGATACCCTTCGACGTAGTACTGCTGCAGATTGATGAAGGCCGGACGCGCATGCCCTTGTTCCGGCAGCAGGTCGAACGCGTACAGCTGCTCGTCCTGCAGAAACACCTTGCCGACGTGCCAGCTCACGCCCTTGTCGACGAAGCGTTCGCCGCAGCCGAGCCGGTCGAAGATCTCGAGCGTGCGCTTCGCGAAGCAGATCGCACGCGAGCCGGTGGACAGCGTGTCGTCGTCGTCGAGCAGCACGACGGGCACGCCCTGCTGCGCGAGATCGATTGCCGCGGCGAGGCCGACCGGCCCCGCGCCGACGACGATCACGGGCCGGACGGCCGCATCGTCGGCGATCGCGCGCTCCGCGCGCGGGCGGTACGCAAACTTCAGGCTCTGGTAATCGACGTTCATGACCCGCGCGCCCCCACTGCCGCGACGCGCGCACCTGCGCACGCCGTCGTTGCGCCCGTCGCGTACCGGCCTGCCGGCCCGCCCACGTCCTCCGTCCATTTGCTGTCAACCGCCACGTCTCGCTCCTTGCTTCCTGTTGATCTCGGGCCGGCACCGCCGCGGCGCCCGCAGCCGCCTGCCGTGATCCGCCGCACGTCTTTGGATTTACGAATAGTAAAACCAATTACGAATAGTGAAATCAACGTAAACCCTAGGCATCGGTTCGGGGACGGGATAACGATATGAACGAAACGCCGAGCCGAGCGGCGCGGGCGCTGCTACTATCCAGACATGAGGCGGCCCGTTGGCCGCCGTTTTTCCTTGTCGACGCCGATGATTCCGCCCACCATCCCCGAGCTGGTCGCCCGTGCCGGACAACTGCCCTATCTGCGGGAGCACATCGCGCTCGCCGACGACGGCACCGCATGCGCGCGCCTGCCGGAGCGCACGCTCGGCAGCACGTACGAGCCGATCTACGACGTGACGATGCCGGGCGCGCCGCAGTCGACGTCGTTCGCCGATGCGATCGAGCGCTACGGCGACGAGCTCGGGTTCCAGGCTGTCACGCAGGTGACGGGCGCGCCGCACGATCCGGTCGACTCGGCCGTCGACGACCAGACGCTCGTCGCGCTCGACCGCCTGTCGCGCGCGCTGCACGCGATCAACTTCTTCGGCGCGCAGCGCCACGGCCTGCTGTTCCTGCGCGTGCACGAGCGGCTGCTCAAGAGCGTGAAGTACGATCACGGCAAGCATTTCTCGTCGGTGCTGCAGCGCTTCGGGCTGCCGCCGGAGCGGATCGTGATCGAGCTGCCGGCCGTCGCGGTCGCGCACAAGACCTTCCTCGGCTATCTGACGCGCAGCTACCAGCATCACGGCTTCAAGGTCGCGGACAAGCTGCCCGATCCCGGGCGCATCCTCGCGGTCGAATCGGAGATGGCGCGTCCCGACTACATCAAGATGGACGCCGGCATCGCGCTGCGCGACGGAATGGTGAAGGCGCTCGTCGCGTATGCGCAGCGCGTGCGGATTCCGCTGATCTTCGATGGCGTCGTCGACGAGACGCAGTGCGAACTGCTGCGTCAGCACGACGTGCGCTTCATGCAGGGGCCGGTGTTCGCGAAGGTGATGACGGTCTAGCGCCCGTTACGGCGCGGGCGCGGGCGCGGGCGCGGGCGCGGGTCGCGGCCTGCCGGCCGCTCGCGCGTTGCCGACGGGTTTCCAGGATGGGTTTTGCCGGTGCGTTTTGCGGATCGCCGCACGCGAATCGGGCGCGTCGCGCGGCCGTGTCAGTCGCGGCCGCCGTCCGCGTACTTCGGCAGATCGTCGCCGATCTCGATGCCGGGAAACCGGTCCGCATACCAGACGTGCCAGCGCGGCTGCAGCCGCGACGGATCGTCGAGCGTCGCCGTGTTGATTTCGACCGTCTGCGGCGCGTCGCGGCGCCGGTACTCGAGCTGCGCGCCGCAACGGCCGCAGAAACGCCGCTCGCCCCACGCACTCGACGCATAGACGACCGGCTCGCCCTGCAGATATGCGAACGCGCCGATCGGCACCGATGCGGACGCGACGACCGCCGCGCCTGTCGTTCGTTGACAGAGCCGGCAATGGCAGAAGCCGGCGTCGGTCGGCACACCGGCGATCCGGTAGCGGATCGCGCCGCATGCGCAGCCGCCGTCGAGCGTGTCGGATGCAGTCATCGTGTTCCTCGTCGTCGAAGTCGGTAGACGGACGAACGATGATGAGCGCGGTCCGCTCGGTCCGCAACCGCGGGCCCGCCGCGTCTGCCGATTTCGCCGATCCGCCGCCGAACGGCGCCGCCGCGGTCTCACGCGGCCGTTCGTCAGAGCGTCTGCCCGAGCCGCTGCGCGAGCGCCCTCAGCTTCGGCCCGACCTGCGTGCGGAACACCTCCTCGCCCATCGACGACGCCGGCCCGCTGCAACTGAGAATCAACCAGCGCCCTTCGCGCGGTTCGCGAAACGGCACGGCCGCCGCATTGACGTCCGCGTGCCATGCGCGAAACGAATAGCAGCAGCCGCTTTCCGGAAATTCGGCGACCGCCGCCTGCGCCGCGGCGACCAGCGCATCCGCATCGTCCGCGCCGCCGGCCGCCTTGTGCAGTTCCGCGTACAGCGCGCGCCGCACGTCGTCGGGCTGGACGGCCAGATAGGCGCGGCCCATCGAACTCGTCAGCATCGACAGCCGCGACCCGGGCGCCAGCCCGAGCGTCAGCGCCGTTTCGCTGCGGATCGTCTCCAGGTAGATCATGTCGAGCCCGTCCCGGCAGCCGAGCGACACGGCCGCCCCGATCTCGCGTGCGAGCGCCTGCATGTGCGGCCGCGCGAGGTCGATCGTGCCGGCGCCCGACAGCAGCGCATAGCCGAGCGACAGCACACCGGCGTCGAGCGCATACTTGCCCAGCGTCTCGTCGTAGCGCAGATAGCCGAGCACCGTCAGCGTGTACGCGAGCCGGTTCACGGTCGCCTTCGGCAAGCCGGTGCGCTCCGCGAAGTCGCGATTGCCGAGCATCGTCTCGCCGGGCCGGAACGCCCGCAGCAAGTCGAGCCCGCGCGCAAGCGCGACGACGAACTTGCGCTCGTCGATCGCGGTGTCGTCGATGGTTGAAAGTGTCATCCGATGCTACACTGGGATCAATTTGCAAAACATTGTTCCGCATAGCGGAACTCCAGTCAAGTGAGGAGATGACACGATGAGCGCTGCAACTTTTCATTGGGACGATCCGCTGCTGCTCGATCAGCAACTGACCGAGGACGAGCGCATGGTGCGCGACGCCGCGCACGCGTATGCGCAGGACAAGCTCGCGCCGCGCGTCACCGAGGCGTTTCGCCACGAGCGCACCGATGCCGCGATCTTTCGCGAGATGGGCGAAGTCGGCCTGCTCGGCCCGACGATTCCCGAGCAATACGGCGGCCCCGGGCTGAACTACGTGAGCTACGGGCTGATCGCGCGCGAGGTCGAGCGTATCGATTCGGGCTATCGGTCGATGATGTCCGTGCAATCGTCGCTCGTGATGGTGCCGATCTACGAGTTCGGCTCCGACGCGCAGAAGGAGAAATATCTGCCGAAGCTCGCGACCGGCGAGTGGATCGGCTGCTTCGGGCTGACCGAGCCGAACCACGGCTCGGACCCGGGCAGCATGGTCACGCGCGCGAAGAAGGTGCCGGGCGGGTACTCGCTGTCGGGCGCGAAGATGTGGATCACGAACTCGCCGATCGCCGACGTGTTCGTCGTCTGGGCGAAGCTCGACGAGGACGGCAAGGATACGATCCGCGGCTTCATCCTCGAGAAGGGCTGGAAAGGGCTGTCGGCGCCGGCGATCCACGGCAAGGTCGGGCTGCGCGCGTCGATCACGGGCGAGATCGTGCTCGACGAGGTGTTCGTGCCCGAGGAAAACCTGATGCCGAACGTCAGCGGCCTGCGCGGGCCGTTCACCTGCCTGAACTCGGCGCGCTACGGGATCGCATGGGGCGCGCTCGGCGCCGCGGAATCGTGCTGGCATACCGCGCGCCAGTACGTGCTCGATCGCAAGCAGTTCGGTCGCCCGCTCGCCGCGAATCAGCTGATCCAGAAAAAGCTTGCCGACATGCAGACCGAAATCACGCTCGGCCTGCAAGGCGTGCTGCGGCTGGGCCGGATGAAGGACGAAGGCACGGCGGCGGTCGAAATCACGTCGATCATGAAACGCAATTCGTGCGGCAAGGCGCTCGACATCGCGCGGCTCGCGCGCGACATGCTCGGCGGCAACGGCATCTCGGACGAATTCGGCGTTGCACGCCACCTCGTGAACCTCGAAGTGGTCAATACGTATGAAGGCACGCACGACATCCACGCACTGATTCTCGGCCGCGCACAAACCGGCATCCAGGCATTCTTCTGAGCAATCGGCGCAGCGTGTCCGTATTACACGCGATGGGCGGAAACGACACGGCCCGCCCGGCATGACTGCCGGGCGGGCCGTTTTGTGCATGCCGCCGATACGGCGCGCGACGATGGCTTTACTTGTTCGGCTGCGGCGTCAGACGCAGATACGGACGCACCGCGTTGAAGCCCTTCGGGAAGCGCTTCTTCAGTTCTTCCGGATCCTGCAGCGACGGCACGATCACGACGTCGTCGCCGTCCTTCCAGTTGCCGGGCGTCGCGACCTTGTAGTTGTCGGTCAGTTGCAGCGAGTCGATCACGCGCAGCACTTCGTCGAAATTGCGGCCGGTGCTGGCCGGATACGTGATGATCAGCCGCACCTTCTTGTTCGGATCGATCACGAACAGCGAGCGCACCGTCAGCGTCTCGTTCGCGTTCGGATGAATCATGTCGTACAGCTGCGAGACCTTGCGATCCGCATCGGCGATGATCGGGAAACCGACGACCGTCGACTGCGTTTCGTTGATGTCGTTGATCCAGCCTTTGTGCGATTCGACGCCGTCGACCGACAGCGCGATCACCTTCACGTTGCGTTTCGCGAATTCGTCCTTCAGCTTCGCGGTCAGCCCGAGTTCCGTCGTGCACACCGGCGTGTAGTCGGCCGGATGGGAGAACAGGACACCCCAGCTATCGCCGAGCCACTCGTGAAACTTGATCGGGCCCAGGCTCGATTCCTGCTCGAAATCCGGTGCGATGTCGCCAAGACGCAGACTCATGGTGTTCCCTCCTCGAACGATGCAAGTTGAAACCGCGCGCGGTCGGCGCGGGACAGTCCATCAGCTTACGGGAAGCAATGGGCCATGCGAACGATTATTACGTTTGATATTCATATCTTTTTGTCATTTTTTCGATCGGTCGGACGACGATCGCGGGTGCTGGCGAAACTTTTTCGGTTGCTTGCCGCTCTGTTAGGGATTACGAGTCGTTTACCATTCGGTCTGGCACTGCCGCCGTGCGTCTTCCCGGCTCGCCAGCAAGCAGGCGTTTCGCTACGATGTGAACCTGCAGCATGACAGCACGAAGGGAGTTGCAATGTCGGAAATCAACAAGGAGAAACTGATGTCGGATATCAAAACCGTTCTCGCGGACGCCGAAGACCTGCTCAAGCAAGCCGCGAGCAGCACGGGCGACCGTGCGGCCGAGCTGCGCGAGAAGGCCATGTCTCGCCTGAAGCAGGCCAAGGAAAAGGCAGCCGACGTCCAGGTCGTCGTGGTCGAGAAAGGCAAGAAGGCCGCGCGCGCGACCGACGACTACGTGCATGAGCATCCGTGGACCTCGATCGGTATCGCGGCCGGCGTCGGCGTGCTGATCGGTCTGCTGATCAACCGCAAGTAACGCGCGCCGTTCCGTCTCGCGGGCCGCCCGGCGGCCCGCAGGATGCCGAAGCCCGGCCGGCGGTTCGCCGCCGGCCGGCTCGGTCCCAGCCGCCTATTGCACGCGCAAGCCAATCATCCATGACGACAGACACCACCTCGCAGGCGTCCGGCCACGGACCGCTGCGCCGCCTCGTCGGCTCGGCGATCGCCCTCCTGCAAACGCGTCTCGAGCTCGTCGGCATCGAGCTGGCCGAGGAGAAGGAACGCCTGATGGGCGTGCTGTTCCTCGGGCTCGCGGCGATGATGCTCGCGACAATGGCGCTCATCAGCCTGACCGTGCTGATCGCGATCGCGTTCTGGGACACGTACCGCTGGCAATCGCTCGCCGGGATCACCGCGCTGTACGCGATCGGCGGCATCGTCTGTGCGCTGAAGGCGCGCTCGGGCCTGCGCGATGCGCCGACCGTGTTCGACGCGACGCTGGCCGAACTCGAGAAAGACCGCGAGCTGTTCCGCGGCAAGTCGTGAACGCTCGCGCGTTCATCCTCGTCACCCACTTCGCCGACGCGCCATGAACCAGAATGACACGGGCACACGCCGCCCTCCTTCGTCGCGGTCGAAATGGAACGCCGCGCAACGTCGTGCGCTCCGCAAGGAGCTGCTGATCCTGCAATCCGAAGTCGAACGGCTCGAGCTCGCGCAGGCCGCATCCGAAATGCGGCACGCGGTCACGCGCTTCAGCTGGCTCAAGGTCTTCATCCCTGGCCTGTCGAGCGGCAAGTTCAGCCATTCCGCGAAAACGCTGAACGCGAGCCTCGGCAATCTCCTGAACCAGTATCCGATGCTGAGCTCGGTCGCATCGCTCGTGCTCGCGAAACCGATGCGCTCGCTATTGCGTGCAAGCGCCGGCCCGGCGTTGAAGTGGGGCACGCTCGGCTTCGCCGCGTGGGAAGCGTATCGGATCTGGAAGCAGTCGCGCGGCGAACGCCAGGTCGATACGTTGCGCGACTGAGCCCGGCGCGGCGATCGGGCATGCGCGTCGGATGCATCCGTCGCACTGCGCATGTCGATCGCGTTCAACGTACGCCCCAGCAGGCGGGTTCCCATTCGTCGGTGCCGTCGCGCTTCCGGTTTCCCTTCGTCCCGTCCGAACGCAAGATGAATGTGCCGCATGCATCGTCGCGCATCGGCCCAGTGTCGAGCGGCATTGCGTTCAGTTCATCAGCGGCCGCAGCGGCGTCGCCCTGTTGCGGCGGGCGTAACGCGATCCGATAGACGGGACGGCCGTCCGGAGGTGCGTGCGCGAGTGCTTCCGGCACCGTACGCGGCAGCCCGACGTCCAGCGTCTCGGTCTCGAGATAATGCGCCGCCCGATAGAGCGCCGATACCGCGGACGCGCGATGAACGCGCGCCATATGGTCGCGATACGACGGAATGCCCCATCCGGCAAACAAGCCGACGATCGCGAGCACGATCATCAGCTCCAGCAACGTAAATCCCGTTCGTCGTGCCATATGCATGCTCGCTCATCGATGCAGCGCCGCAACGCGACGCCAGCGTTGCGCGACGACACGGCCTCCGCGCACGGCGAGCTGCGTTTGCAGCCAGACCGCGCTCGACGCCTGCGCGCCGACGCCGCGTGCGGTGATTAGATAAGCGCGACCGTCCGGCGGATCGGCATCGGGCCACGCCTCGATCAGGCAACGCGGCGGCTGCGCGGCCATCGGCCAATCGGCGAATGGCGAGAACGCATCGGGATGCGCGAGCGCCGGCATGCGTTGCCACATGGTCGGCTCGCGTTGAGGCTGGCCGTGCGGCTCACCTTGCAGTTCACCCCGCGACGCGTGTGCGCTCGAGTAGCGTGCAGTACCGCGCAACAACGCGGCGGTACACGCGCCGAGCGCAGCATCGGCCGCATGGAACGCGATCAAGCGGTCGGACAGCGCGCGCGTGCGACGCGACTCCGTCAACGCGGATTCGAACCAGATGGCGGTCAACGCTGCGACCGCTGCACTCACCGCCATCACGGCAGGCAGCGCGAGCCCGGCGTCGCGATGCCGGGAACTGCGACCGCGCCCCGCACCAGACCGTGTACTCGTTGCCCCGGGCGTCATTGCGAGTCCTCGCGTGCAGGTCCAGCGGGCGACGCTCTATCGTCGGACCGCACGGACGCATTGCGCAGCGCGACGATGCGGTGCAACGCGACACGCGCGCGCCCGTCTCGCGCCACGGATACGCGTTCGTCACAATCGGTGTACCGAACGCGCGCATGCATCGCTTCGCCGCGCGCCTGCACGCATAAATGTACGGCGACGACGTTGCGCCAATCGTCCGCCCGCATGACATCCGCACGGACGAACTGCGTATCGCCGCGCCGCAGATAACGCACGCGCAACTGCTCGATACCGGACACCACCGGTTGAGGGACGCCGGCCCGGCCGCTACCCTCGCAGTACAGTTCCGGTTCGCCGGTCGAAGGGCTGACGTGCGCGTCGAAACGATTGGCGACGAGCGGCCGTTCGCCCGGCGTCCCGACACCCTGCCCCAGACAATCGGACACGTGCCCGCTCGCAGTCGGCCATGTCGACACGGCATCGCCGATATAGCGCACGAGCAGCGCGTCGGACGATTGCCGGACGGAATCGCACTGCAGTTGCGCAGCGTCGCCTCGCATGCGCGCGGACGCACAGCCGAACACCGGCGACCACGACGACGAAGACGACGATGCACCGACATCCAGCGGACGAAACCCGGCCATCTGGACTTGCTGGCCGATCAGCATCAGCGCGGTTCCCGCCGCATCGCGCAGCGTGAATGCATCGTCTGCGCGCCGCTGTGCGATGCGCTGAGCGTGATACAGCGCGCCGGCTGCGGCCAGCACGAGCAGTCCGACGAGCATCGCGATCAGCACTTCGAGCAGCGTATGCGCACGCATCCGGCGTTCAGCGTTCATCCGCATCGACCTCCCGAAACGGAATGCGCACGCATGATGGCGGCTGCGCCGAGGGAATCGCGTTCCCGCACTGCGCCTGCGAAGGCGCTACGGTACGCTCGCCGCGCCAGGCCACGATCGCGAATTGCACGCCGCCGGGCCCGCTCGCAATCGCAGTCGAACCGCCGGGCAACGATGCAGCCGACAACGTCGCGACGCCACCGTCCGCGCCGCGAGCGGCACGCCGATATTCGAGGCGCGCGTCGGCAAGCCACAGCGCACGCTCGCGCCATACCGTCGCCCGCTGCGCACGCGCCATCGCGAGCTGGCTGCCCGCCACCGCCAGCATCACGATCGCGAGCAGCGCGATCGCCAGCATCGCTTCGAGCAGCGACGTGCCGCGCGACCGGTTGCGCGCCGCGATCATGCCGCGTCGCACCGGCCGGTCGACAGGCGCGCGCGGCCGCCCGCCGCAAGTCGTACGCAGCGGGACAGGCGCGCGCCATCGAGCGCCGGCACATCGCGCCGCGGACGCAATTCGAAGCGCCGGATTCCGCCGATCACCTGCCCCGCGGGCGGCACGAAAGCCAGTTCCTGCGCGGCGCCCGCCACGGCAATTTCCCGATCCTGCGGATAGCGCCGCAACACGCGCAACGCGCCTTCGAGCTCGCCCGCGACGACCCAGTCGCATGACCACTCGGCCGACCCGCAGCGCTGCGCGGCGTGCAGACAACCGCCGTTGCGGTCGGCACGACAGAGCGTGACGCGTACGCCGAGACGCGTTGCCTCGGCGCGCGCGAACGACAGCGCACCGAGCAATGTGCGAGCGCGCGCATCGACACGCTCGCGCATCCGCCACTGATCGAAGACGGGCACGGCGTAGAGGCCGAGACCGGCCGCAATCGCAATCGCGACCATCAGTTCGACGAGCGTGAAGCCGCCGACGTGTCGCCCGCCTTTCATTCCTGCCTGCCCGCACCGTTCCATCGCCGCGCTCCGCCAACGTGATGCAACGACTCTAGCGACGTGCGGCGACGCGCACCATATGCCGAACGGCCGACTGACGGCGAGCGCGTGCAACCGACACAATCGGCGCGAACTGAACGACAGGAGCAGGCGATGAACGGACGCAGCGCGTCAGCGCTTACGCGGAGGCTTGGCGGGAGAGGCGCGACGGAACTCTTCGATCACGTCGGCAAATTCGGACACGTCCTCGAACCGGCGATACACCGATGCGAAGCGGACATAGGCAATCGTATCGAGGCCGCGCAACTCGTTCATCACGAGTTCGCCGAGCTTCTCGCTACGGACTTCACGCTCGCCGGTTGCGAGCAGTTGATATTCGATGCGAGCGACCGCCGCGTCGATCGCATCCGCAGCAACGGGCCGCTTGCGCAGCGCGAGTTGCATGCTGGCGACGATCTTGCGACGGTCGAATTCGGTGCGGCTGCCGTCCTTTTTCACGACGGACGGCAGAGCCAGCTCGACCCGTTCGTACGTCGTGAAACGCTTGTCGCAAGCCGAGCAGCGACGGCGCCGGCGAATCGCGGCGCCATCTTCGGACACACGCGAGTCAACTACCTGCGTGTCGTCGTGCCGGCAGAACGGGCAGCGCATCGTCGATCAGCGGTAGACCGGGAAGCGCTTGGTCAGCTCGGCGACCTGAGCACGCACGCGCTCGATCGTCGCTGCGTCTTCCGGGTTCTCGAGCACGTCGGCGATCAGGTTGCCGACCTGCTCCGCTTCGGCCGGGCCGAAGCCGCGCGTGGTCATCGCCGGCGAGCCCAGACGAATGCCGCTCGTCACGAACGGCTTTTCCGGATCGTTCGGAATGGCGTTCTTGTTCACGGTGATGTGCGCGGCGCCCAGCGCGGCTTCCGCCGCCTTGCCGGTGATGTTCTTCGCACGCAGGTCGACCAGCATCACGTGGCTTTCGGTACGGCCCGACACGATCCGCAGGCCGCGCTTGACGAGCGTCTCGGCCAGCACGCGTGCGTTCTCGACCACCTTCTGCTGATAGGCCTTGAACTCCGGCGACAGCGCTTCCTTGAACGCCACGGCCTTCGCCGCGATCACGTGCATCAGCGGACCGCCCTGGATGCCCGGGAAGATCGCCGAGTTGATCTGCTTCTCGTACTCGGCCTTCATCAGGATCACGCCGCCGCGCGGGCCGCGCAGGCTCTTGTGCGTGGTCGTCGTGACGAAGTCGGCGTGCGGCACCGGGTTCGGATACACGCCGGCGGCGATCAGCCCCGCGTAGTGCGCCATGTCGACCATCAGGTATGCGCCGACCGACTTCGCGATCTTCGCCAGACGCTCGAAGTCGATCTTGAGCGCGAACGCCGACGCGCCCGCGACGATCAGCTTCGGCTTGTGCTCCTGCGCGAGCTTCTCGGCCGCTTCGTAGTCGATGTCTTCGTTCTCGTTCAGCCCGTAGCTGACCACGTTGAACCACTTGCCCGACATGTTGACCGGCGAGCCGTGCGTGAGGTGGCCGCCGTGCGCGAGGCTCATGCCCATGATCGTGTCGCCCGGCTTGAGCATCGCGAAGAACACGCCCTGGTTTGCCTGCGAGCCGGAGTTCGGCTGCACGTTGGCCGCTTCGGCGCCGAACAGTTGCTTGACGCGGTCGATCGCGAGCTGCTCGACGACGTCGACGTACTCGCACCCGCCGTAGTAGCGCTTGCCCGGATAGCCTTCCGCGTACTTGTTCGTGAGCTGCGAGCCCTGCGCGGCCATCACGGCCGGGCTCGTGTAGTTTTCCGACGCGATCAGCTCGATGTGCTCTTCCTGGCGACGGTTTTCCTGCTCGATCGCTGCAAAGACTTCGGGATCGACGTTCGCGATGGTGCTTTGGGCTCTGTCAAACATACGGTTTCCGTTAAGTGTGTACAGGTTGACCGGGTGGCCGAGTACACTGCGCTGCTGGCAGGACCAGCTCGACGTGGCGGAAGAATCCGAGTGACGCGAGGCAGGACAGCCACCGGCGATGCACGCGACGGCGCACAACGGCTGCCCAGGCGAACGGCAAAAACGGCGCCCTGCGCTTCACGGTGGGATGCTCCACCTTGAACCCGAGGGTTCTATCGCCAGTCACGCAGGGGTGATGAGCGCGTTAGTGTATTGGATGCGCCATGAATAGGCAACCGCGCCCCCGGCCGCACGAAGAATCGGGGCCGGAACCGAGTCGCCTTGTCCGGCGCACGCGACGCCGTTGTCGCGGTGCGGCAATCCCGGCGCGTTTGCGCGATACTACGCGCTACTTTTTTACCGACCAGGAGCAGCAATGATCGTGTTCGTCACAGGCGCGTCCGCCGGCTTCGGCGCCGCCATCGCCCGTGCCTTCGTCAAGGGCGGCCACCGCGTGGTCGCCACGGCGCGCCGCAAGGAGCGGCTCGACGCGCTCGCCGCCGAGCTCGGCGATGCGCTGCTGCCGCTCGAGCTCGACGTGCGCGACCGCGCGGCCGTGGAAGCCGTGCCGGCCGCCCTGCCCGCCGAGTTCGCGGCGCTCGACGTGCTCGTCAACAACGCGGGCCTCGCGCTCGGCGTCGAACCGGCCCACAAGGCGAGCCTCGACGAGTGGCACACGATGATCGACACGAACTGCACGGGCCTCGTCACCGTCACGCACGCGCTGCTGCCCGGCATGATCGAACGCGGCCGCGGCCACATCTTCAACATCGGCTCCGTCGCCGGCTCCTACCCGTATGCCGGCGGCAATGTGTACGGCGCGACCAAGGCTTTCGTCAGACAATTCAGCCTGAACCTGCGCGCCGATTTGCTCGGCACGCCGCTGCGCGTGACCGACATCGAGCCGGGCCTGTGCGGCGGCACCGAGTTCTCGAACGTCCGCTACCGCGGCGACAACGAAAAAGCCGCCAATGTGTACGCGAACGTGCGGCCGCTGATGCCCGAGGACATCGCCG
Source organism: Burkholderia multivorans ATCC BAA-247 (assembly GCF_000959525.1). Lineage (NCBI taxonomy): Bacteria > Pseudomonadati > Pseudomonadota > Betaproteobacteria > Burkholderiales > Burkholderiaceae > Burkholderia > Burkholderia multivorans. The sequence continues at coordinate 871,982 of NZ_CP009832.1, read as the reverse complement.
ACACCGTGTACTGGATTGCGACGCGTCCCGCCCATGTGAACGTCAACGCGATCGAGCTGATGCCGATCGCGCAGGCGCCGGGCGGCCCGACCGTGCATCGCGGCTGAATGGCCGTGCGGGCCCGGCCGACGGCCGGCCCGCGGTGTACTGCGACTACTACATTCCGTTACGAATCGGTTGCGAATCGGACCCTTCCCTTCCGGTAGAATGCGCGCCATGACTCAGCCTACCCGCTCGTCGGACGTGCCTTCCGGCTTTACCTGGCCGGTGCGCGTGTACTACGAGGACACCGATGCCGGCGGCATCGTTTTCTACGCCAACTACCTGAAATTCTTCGAGCGCGCCCGCACCGAGTGGCTGCGCGCGTGCGGTATCGACCAGCGTCGGCTCGCCGACGAGACGGGCGCGCTCTTCATCGTCCGCAGCACGTCGCTCGACTACCGCGCGCCGGCGCGACTCGACGACATGCTAACGATCACGAGCCGTCCCGCACGCATCGGTCGCGCATCGGTGGAATTCGTACAGGAAGCATGGCGTGGCGACACGCTGCTCGTCGCCGGGCAAATCCGCATCGGCTGCGTCGACCGCACCGGCATCCGGCCCGCGGCGATCCCGCCGGCCGCGCTCGATGCGCTGCAACGCGGGCCCGTCGCGAATGCCGGGCCCGGCGAACTGTCAACGAAGCTCGCATGAGCGCCGTTTAGACAAAGCCTATGAACTCGCCTTTCTGAATCGATACTAAGCAAGGTTCGACCTCAGGCGCGGCAGGCGCATTCCGGCCCCGCCCGCCGGCGCGTCGCACTGCACGCACACCGGGCGCCCCGGGCACCCCGAAGGGACGTTACTTCAAACCTCTATGAACACTTCTCAAGACCTGTCGATCATTTCCCTCGTTCTCAACGCGAGCGTGCTGGCCCAGGCCGTGATGGGGCTGCTGCTGCTGCTGTCGCTGATGTCGTGGACCTTCATCTTCCGCAAGTGGTTCGCAATCCGCCGCGCGCGCGCGCAGACCGAGCGCTTCGAACGGGACTTCTGGTCGGGCGGCGATCTGCAGGCGCTCTATCAGAGCGCCGCGAACAACCGCCACACGATCGGTGCGCTCGAGCGGATCTTCGAGTCGGGGATGCGTGAGTTCCTGAAGGCGAAGGAAAAGCGTCTCAGCGATCCGGGCCTCGTGCTCGACGGCGCCCGGCGCGCAATGCGCGCATCGTTCCAGCGCGAGATGGACGTGCTCGAATCGAACCTCGCGTTCCTCGCGTCGGTCGGCTCGGTGAGCCCGTATATCGGTCTGTTCGGCACCGTCTGGGGGATCATGAACTCGTTCCGCGGGCTCGCGAACGTACAGCAGGCCACGCTGGCGAACGTCGCGCCGGGCATCGCCGAGGCGCTCGTCGCTACCGCGATCGGCCTGTTCGCCGCGATTCCGGCGGTCGTCGCATACAACCGCTACGCGCACGACATCGACCGCCTCGCGATCCGCTTCGAGACCTTCATCGAAGAGTTCTCGAACATCCTCCAGCGTCAGGCCCAGTAAGGAGCACGCGATGGCAGGCACCCCCATTCGATCGAGCATGCGCGGCGGCCGCTCGCGCCGCGCGATGGCCGACATCAACGTCGTTCCGTACATCGACGTGATGCTCGTGCTGCTCGTGATCTTCATGGTCACGGCGCCGCTCGTCGCCCCGTCGATCATCAATCTGCCGACCGTCGGCAACGCGGCGCCGCAGGAGCAGACGCCGCCTGTCGTCGTCAACATCAAGGCCGACCGCACGATGAGCGTCAAGTACAAGGGCGACTCCGGCGCGACGCAGGAAGACACGATGACGAAGGCCGAGCTCGACAGCTTCATTTCGGCCCGGCAGGCCGATCACCCGGATCAGCCGGTCGTGATCGCAGCCGACAAGACCGTGCAGTACGATGCAGTCATGACCGTGATGTCGGATCTGAAGGCGCGCGGCGTCAAGCGCGTCGGCCTCCTCGTCAAATCGCAATGAACCGGTTATCCCCGCGCAGCACCGCCTATCCGCCTCAGCCGCCGCGCGAGCGCGGCACGTGGCGCGCGTTCGCGCTCGCCGCGCTGATGCATGTGCTGCTCGCGCTGTTTCTCTATCATGGCGTGCAGTGGCAAAACAGCACGCCGGCCGGCGCCGAAGCCGAACTGTGGACGGAGGTGCCCGACGTCGCGGCGCCGCGTCCGGTCGTGACACCGCCGGCGCCTGCGAAGGTCGCGCCGCCCCCTGCCCCGGTTCGCGACGAGCAGGCCGACATCGCGCTTCAGCAGAAGAAGCGTCAGCAGGAAGCGGCCGCACGCGAAGCGCTGCTCGAGCAGCAGCGCCGCGCCCAGCAGCAAAAGGCACGCGAGGAAGAGGAAGCGCGACGCCAGCAGCTTGCGGCCCAGCAGGCGGCGGCGCTCGCCGCGCAGAAGGCGGCCGAACGCGAAAAGCAGAAGCAGGCCGAGAAGCTCAAGCAACAACAGCTCGCCGAGCAGCAGAAGCTCGAACAGCAGAAACTCCAGCAGCAGAAGCAGGCGCAGCTCGAGGCGCAGCAGGCGGCCAAGGCGAAAGCGGAAGCGGCCGCGAAGGCCAAGGCGGAGGCCGCGGCAAAGGCGAAGGCCGAAGCAGCGGCGCGCGCGAAGGCCGATTCGGCCGCGAAGGCGAAGCTCGACCAGGAACGGCGCGCGCGTCTCGCGCAGATGCAGGGCCTGGCCGGTGCAGGTGAAGGCGGCGGCGAAGGGCTCGCGAAGAGCGGCACCGGTTCGGGCGCCGGCGGCAATGCGGCATCGCCCGGCTATCCGGACAAGGTGCGCCGCCGCGTGAAGCCGAATATCGTCTGGGGCGGCGAGCGTGCCGGCCTGACGACGGTCGTTGCGATCCGCTGCACGCCGTCGGGTAACGTGTTGAGCGTATCGATCCGCCGTTCGAGCGGAAATTCGGGGTGGGATCAAGCCGTGGTCAATGCGATCCAGGCGTCGGTCCCGTTGCCGCCCGATTCTAACGGTCGCACCCCGCCGGACATTACGATTACCTTCAAGGCGGCGGAGTGACGGGAAATGCGCTTACACTCCGGCCGTCGCTGTCCGACGGGAACGAATCGGGTATTTTTACAGTCTCTGCGGTTGCGCAGCGATCCATGTCATACGGGAAGCAAGAAGCATGAGTTTGATGACGAAGCTAGGTTTCAGGGCACTCGTGGCCTCGTGCCTGATTGCGGCCGGCAGTGCCGCTAACGCGCAGGTCAACGTGCTGATCACCGGCGTCGGTTCGACCCAGTTCCCCATCGCCACCGCGAACTTCGCGAATGAGGCAGGCCTGCCGCAGCAGGTCACGTCGATCGTCCGTGCCGATCTTGCCCGCAGCGGCAAATTCACCAACATCGACGCGGGCAGCACGCCCGTGCCCGAGACGGCCTCGGTCGATCTCGGCGCGTGGAAGGCCAAAGGTGCGAACGCATTCGTCGCGGGCAGCGTGAACCGCGAGGGCAACGGTCAGTACAAGATCAACTTCATCCTGTACGACACCGTGAAGCAGCAAAGCCTCGGCGGCCTGTCGCTCAGCGCCAACGACACGACGCTGCGCACGGCCGGGCACAAAATCGCCGACTACATCTACCAGAAGCTGCTCGGCGTGCGCGGCGTGTTCGCGACGCGTCTGTCGTACGTGATCAAGACCGGCAATCGCTACCAGCTGCAGATTTCGGACTCGGACGGCCAGAACGCGCGCATCGCGCTGTCGAGCACCGAGCCGATCATCTCGCCGGCGTGGTCGCCGAGCGGCACGAAGGTCGCGTACGTGTCGTTCGAGCGCAAGAAGCCGATCGTCTACATCCACGATCTGCCGACCGGCCGCCGCTACATGGTCTCCGACCAGAAGGGCAACAACAGCGCGCCGGCGTGGTCGCCGGACGGCAATACGCTCGCGGTCGCGTTGTCGCTGACGGGCAACACGCAGATCTACTCGGTCAATTCGAACGGCGGCGGCCTGCGCCGTCTCACGCAGAGCAGCTCGATCGACACCGAGCCGTTCTACTCGCCGGACGGCCACTGGATCTACTTCACGAGCGATCGCGGCGGTGCGCCGCAGATCTATCGGATGCCCGCGCAAGGCGAAAGCGCCGGCGCGGCGCAGCGCGTGACCTTCACCGGCAGCTACAACACGAGTCCGCGCGTGAGCCCGGACGGCAAGCTGCTCGCTTACATCTCCCGTACGGGCGGGGGCTTCAAGCTGTACGTTCAGGATCTGCAAACCGGCGCGGCGAACGCTATCACCAATACGAATCGCGACGAATCGCCGAGCTTCGCGGCAAACGGCCAGTACATTTTGTACGCCACGCAGTCGGGCGGTCGCAACGTGCTCGCTGCGGTGCCTTCCGACGGCAGTGCGCCGCCGCAGATTCTGTCCGTCCAGGGCGGCTCGGTTCGTGAGCCGTCGTGGGGGCCCTTCATGCAATGACCACAAGGAGAGTAACCATGATGTCGAAAAAAGTTCGTCTGGCCCTGGCCGTGATGATGATCGGCGCGCTCGCAGCGTGTAAGTCGGGTGTGAAGCTCGACGACAAGGCAAACGCCGGTGCGATGAGCACGCAACCGAGCGCCGACAACGTCGCGCAAGTGAACGTCGATCCGCTGAACGATCCGAACAGCCCGCTCGCGAAGCGCAGCATCTACTTCGACTTCGACAGCTATTCGGTGAAGGACGAGTATCAGCCGCTGCTGCAACAGCACGCTCAGTATCTGAAGAGCCACCCGCAGCGCCACGTGCTGATCCAGGGCAATACCGACGAACGCGGCACGAGCGAGTACAACCTCGCGCTGGGCCAGAAGCGTGCGGAAGCCGTGCGCCGCGCGCTCGCGCTGCTCGGCGTTGCCGATTCGCAGATGGAAGCCGTGAGCCTCGGCAAGGAAAAGCCGCAAGCAACGGGTCACGACGAAGCGTCGTGGGCGCAGAACCGCCGCGCCGATCTCGTCTACCAACAGTAAGTAACGGAAGAATCGCTGTATGACGCACCGTGTAACCTGGCTGCGCGCGGTCGCAGCGTTCTGCGTCGTCGGCGCGGCGTGGTCGGCCGCGCCGGCGCACGCCGGCATGTTCGACGACAACGAAGCACGCCGCGCCGTGCTCGATCTGCGCAGCAAGAGCGACAACCTGGCGAACCAGTTGTCGGCCGCCCAGCGTACGATCCTCGATCAATCCGCCCGCCTCGACCAGCTGAACCAGCAGGTCGCGACGCTGCGCGGCGAGAACGAGGATCTGACGAACCGGCTGACGACGCTCGAGCGGCAGCAGAAGGAGTACTACGAAGATCTCGACACGCGTCTCAAGAAGTTCGAGCCGCAGCAGAAGACGATCGACGGCGTGGAAGGCACCGTGCAGCCGGGTGAAACGGATGCGCTCAACGCGGCGCAGCAGCAGTTCCGCAACGGCAACTTCAAGGCGGCTGCGGCTTCGTTCCGCAGCTTCATCGCGAAGTATCCGCAGAGCCCGTACCAGCCGACCGCGCAATACTGGCTCGGCAATGCGCAATACGCGCTGCGCGACTACCGCGGTTCGACGGCGACGTGGCAAGCGATCGTGAGCAAGTACCCGCAGCACCCGCGCGCCGCCGACGCCCTCGTGGCGATCGGCACGAACCAGCTCGAGCAAGGCCAGAAGGCGGCCGCGAAGAAGACGTTCGAGCAGGTCGTGTCGCAGTACGCGGGATCGAACGCGGCGCAGACGGCGCAGGGCAAGCTCGAGTCGATCAAATAATTATCGCGGCGGGTTGTTGACGAACCCACAATCCGTCGCTATAATTTTTTGCTCTTTGGGTCGTTAGCTCAGTTGGTAGAGCAGCGGACTTTTAATCCGTTGGTCGCAGGTTCGAATCCTGCACGGCCTACCAAAGAATTCAAGGACTTACATCGCTTCGGCGTGTAAGTCCTTTTCTATTTCCGGCGTCTGTGGGTGGTTCTTATCCACATCCACATCGGTCCATATCGCTGACGATGTGCTTCCTTGGCGCTTCGGTGGGTTACCGCAGCCGGTAGCCCCATTCAATTTGGTCGTTGACTCATGAGAAGCGACCCACATCAGCCCTCCCGGCGCGCGACGAATCGAGTTGCTCGATCTGACGGACGCGCTTCTCGGTGCCCCGACTGAACTGCATGCGGCGCAACGCCGCAAGCGGATTAGACCAGACTCGAAATCAGATGACAGCCGCACGTAGCGCGATGGCCGTGGCGCGCGATCGGAATGCCGTCGTCCGTTATCGATGAGTCGCCCTCTTCAATGAGGTTCGGTGATACGTCGGGGTGCTGCGGGCAAGAAACGCGATCGCCCTTGCGAGCAACATAGCGACCATCGAAACGCATGGTCGTGGAGCCCGTTTCCACCTTGCCGCCGTGGTCGGTGTCGTCGCCGATGCGGATTAGGTTCATCATTTGGTCTGCTCGTTATTGGCTGGCTGCCGTGGAGTGGCTCCTGGGCCGTTGTGCTTCAGGCGATCACTTCTTACCCAACCTAGAACGGGGCCATCCTTTTTTGCCGACCGGTAAGCCACAAATGTAAATCCACGATCGCTCTTTTCTGCTACTACAGGTTCGCCTGGCAAAATAAAAACACCAGGAATTTTGCACGATAAGTCAGGGGCAGAATAAAACTGAAGTCGCCCGCTCCCGATTACCGTCATCTTACTTTCTGAGTGTAGTATGCGAACGGCGGTCTCCGAGGTGCGATTGTTGTGGTCATCACACATAGACACCGTTTTAGATGATGCACGAATGCAATCGGAGAGAAATTTTCGGTATTTTTCCTCGTCCACCTTTAATTCGTCCGGATGATCTGGGTCGCGCGTCACGTCCAGTGCCTTCATCGAATTTGTATCCAAATTTATCCACCCGATGGATACTTGCTTATCAAGATTGTCGGGGCTATCCGCAGCGACGTACGCCCTGACGCTGTATATTCCATTAGATTCATCCTCAATCTCAGCCTGGATGTCGCTCTTATTCATTGCAACATCCTGAAATGAAGGAACCACCAATTCTCTTAATTCATTCTTACAAGCTCCCGGTGAGGCGCATGCGGTCCACGAGGCCATCACAAAGAACGTGAATAGTGCGACTTTTTCGATGAATCTCATATTCTGTCATTGAAATGAAGTCACGATTCGCTGCGTTATCGATTGAAGCATTTTTCGACAAACTTTTACGCATCGGCTTCGATTTTAAATCGCCGCGGAGCGCAGCTTCCATTTTAGTGCATGATGCACTTTTCCTTGAGCTTCATACCTACCGGCACCGAAGAATCTACAACAGTGCATCTAAGTTGACCCTGTTTCGACCTTGCCGCCGTGGTCGGTATCGTCGCCTACCCGAATCAGATTAAGCATCTTCGCTCTGCGCTATGGACATGCGTTGACGGTGCCACACTCAATCCAGCGCTCTATAGTCCTTCCGTCTGTCGTGGTATATCTAATCCTCCAAAACTTCAGGTCACCTGAAATATTCAATAGCTCGACCTGATCCCCTTTTATTAGGTACGCCTTTGATTTACTTTTGCTTGTTGGCCCAGCATATAAATAGGCTCGATTAGAAACGACCGGCCTATTCTTGGACGGCTTTTTATTCCTGATCAGAAAAACATCGAATGGACCATAAAAGAAATCACCATCCGGAGTTCTTATAACCTTCCAGTGCAGTTTACCATCGCTTAACGACACATCTGCAACCCCATCTTTTGCACCAAAAAACGAGAAGAAATTGATCGTTGCACGCAATCCGTCCGGCGATATTACGCCACTCAAATTGCTTACCCCGTCGGGGTTGCAATCAACCCTCCGCCCCTCTTCTGTGACAAAGCAATAGGCGCCAGCAACTTGATTGCCTGAAGACCTATGTAACTGAATGACAAATGTGGAATAAGGTTTCTTGCCTTCGTGTTGCGCAGAAACATACCGCCACTCACCAAGAAGTGGGCTTCCCTCAGCCTGAGGCACTTGCGCAATCGCAGCCCCGAATTCAATAAGAAAACACAGGATAATAAAAATGCGCATCAAATTATTCATGAATTCCACCCGAAGGTAATCGTTACCGCGGTCAAGCCAGCCCTTCAAGAAAACGGCCTGACTGGAATCATTGGCGACCAACATCTCCTTCTTCGGAAACCCCTTCAACGCCGGCTGCCTGCTCCCACCACTGCAATTTCCCGATCCGCGCGATCTCGGCCTTCCACAGCCACATGCCCCTATTCCCTCCACGCCCGCCGCCACCTCCCTGGCGTCGTACCGAGCACCGCACGAAACGCCTTCCCGAACGCCGCCTCCGACTGATACCCCACCGCCTGCCCGATTTCCGCCTGTCCGCGCTGCGTCTCCTGCAGCAGCGTGCACGCATGCATCATCCGGATCTGCGCCACAAATGCACCGACGCTCATCCCCGCCTTCTCGCGAAAATGCCGCGCATAGGTCGCACGCGACATCGCGACGGCGTCGCCGAGCGACTCGACCGTCCACGGCTTCGCCGGCGCCTGCAGCACGGCCAGAACCGACGGGCCGAGCCGCGCGTCGGCCGCGACTGCGAGCCAGCCCGACGGCATCCGCGTATCGCGCCCGTACGCGCGCAGCGTATACGCGAGCAACGCCTGCCCGAGCGCATTCACGATCGCCCGCGCGCCCGGCTGCGCGCTCGACGCCTCGCTGCGCAGAGCATCCGTCAGCCACTGCAGCGGCGGCGCCGTCGCGAGCCCGTCGCGCAAACCTACGTGCAGCATGCGCGGCAGCGTCCGCATCAGCAATTCGCCGGCGCCGCGTGCGTAGACGAAGCGGCCGCAGAGCAGATCCACGCTCGCGCGATCCCGGTCGGCTGCACCCAGATTCGACTTGATCGGCAGCACCGTGCCGCCGTCGCGGTCCGGCTCGCGCAACGGCGCGGCGGCGCGCGACCGGACAGCGATCGCGTCGAGCAGATCGTGCGCGTCGCCGCCCGGCAGCAACACGAAGTCGCCTTCGGCCAGTTGCAACGTACGGCCGCCGGCGGTACGCAGCCGGCAACTGCCCGCCAGCACCAGATGAAAGGCCGCCTCGCCGGGCGGCAGCGATGCGTGCGGCATTGCGAACGCGCCGTCGAGCAGACAGCGCAGATCGAGCTCGACGTGGCTGCGCCCGAGCAATAACAGTTGACTCAATGCATCCATGAGACGATTGCGCTAAAAATCGACACTGTAGCGTATCGAAAGCCTCAGTGCGAACGCGCAGAATAGCCCTGCATCGCCAAGATTGCGGCTGCGGCCGCCCTCCTCACCTCTTTTCCAAAGGACGCATCATGCTGAACTGGAACGAATACCGGAAGGAACTCTCGACGCGCATCGGCGAAATCGCGAAGCTGTCGCCCGATACGCTGGCCGGCTACAAGGCGCTGTCCGGCGCCGGGGCGAAAACCGGCCATCTCGATGCGAAGACGCGCGAGCTGATCGCGCTCGCGGTCGCCGTAACGACGCGCTGCGACGGCTGTATTGCCGTGCACACCGCGGAGGCGGCGAAGCACGGCGCGACGAAGGAAGAAGTCGCCGAAGCGCTCGGCGTGGCAGTCGCGCTCAATGCCGGCGCCGCGCTCGTCTACTCCGCGCGCGTGATGGACGCGATGGGCGACTGACGCGCCGCGGCCGGCGCGACGCGACGGCTTCGCGCCACGCCGGCCGCGCATGGAACTCGGCTACCATGCGCACAGATACATCGCGAAGGAGCGTTTCATGTGTCGCTGGCTCGCCTATACGGGCAACCCGATCCATCTCGAGACCGTGCTGTTTCGCGCGAAGCATTCGCTGATCGATCAGAGCCTGCATTCCGAACTCGGCGCGACGACGACCAACGGCGACGGCTTCGGCATCGGCTGGTACGGGCACCCCGACGAACTGCCGTTCCGCTATCGCTCCGTGCATCCCGCGTGGAACGATCGCAATCTGCGTGAAGCGGCGCGCGCGATCCGCTCGCCGATGTTCGTCGCGCACATCCGCGCGGCAACCGACACGCCGGTGCAGGAAACCAACTGTCATCCGTTCAGGCACGGCCGCTGGCTGTTCGTGCATAACGGACTGATTCGCGATTTCCACAAGCTGCGTCGCGATCTGACGATGAAGATCGATCCGGCGCTGTTCCCGACGCTCGAAGGCTCGACCGATTCGGAACTGATGTTCCGGCTCGCGCTGACGTACGGCCTCGAACAGGCGCCGCTGCCGGCGCTCGAGCGGATGGTCGGCATCGTCGAGGAAACCGCGGCTCGGCATCGCGTCGCCGAGCCGCTGAACATGACGATCTGCGCGACGGACGGCGAACGGATCATCGCGGTGCGCTACTCGAGCGAGCGGCAATCGCGGTCGCTGTTCCACAGCACGTCGTTCAAGCACCTGCACGCTCTGTATCCACATAATCCGCGGATCGCGGAAGCCGGCGACGATGCGTTCATGGTCGTGTCGGAACCGCTCGTCGATCTGCGCGGTGCGTGGGAGCAAGTGCCGGAGAGCACGGCGATCGTCGCGCACGGCGCGGAGGTTCGGCGTATGGGGTTTGCGCCTCGGCATAAGTAGGAGACGGATGTCGGTAAGATAAACTCGACCGTTTGACGCGAGACGGCGCCCCCGAGGGCCGCCCGCACCCCACGGTCGAGCCGGCCGGACCGGACGCCCGTTCGGCCCCGCGGTTTCTTGATATTCTTCGTGCGGCCTTGAACGGGCCTTGCCGACCATGGAGCGCGCAAGGCTCGCGTCCGCTCAACGTAAAAGGGACTACATGATATTGGTGACAGGAGGCGCAGGCTTTATCGGCGCCAACTTTGTACTCGACTGGCTGCGCGCATCCGACGAAGCCGTGCTCAACGTCGACAAACTGACCTACGCGGGCAACCTTCGTACGCTGCAGTCGCTGGAAGGCAATCCGAAGCACGTGTTTGCGCGTGTCGATATCTGCGACCGCGCTGCGCTCGATGCGCTGTTTGCCGAGCACAAGCCGCGCGCGGTGCTGCACTTCGCGGCAGAAAGCCATGTCGATCGCTCGATTCACGGCCCGGCCGATTTCGTGCAGACCAATGTGGTCGGCACCTTCACGCTGCTGGAAGCTGCCCGCCAATACTGGAACGGCATGAACGACGCGGACAAGGCCGCTTTCCGCTTCCTGCACGTGTCGACCGACGAAGTGTTCGGCTCGCTCTCCGCCACGGATCCGCAATTCTCGGAGACGACGCCGTACGCGCCGAACAGCCCCTACTCGGCAACCAAGGCCGGCTCCGATCATCTCGTTCGTGCATACCATCACACCTATGGCCTGCCGACGCTGACGACGAACTGCTCCAACAACTACGGCCCGTACCAGTTCCCGGAAAAGCTCATTCCGCTGATGATCGCGAACGCGCTCGCCGGCAAGCCGCTGCCCGTGTACGGCGACGGCCAGAACGTGCGTGACTGGCTGTATGTAGGCGACCACTGCAGCGCGATCCGCGAAGTACTCGCGCGCGGCGTGCCGGGCGAAACGTACAACGTCGGCGGCTGGAACGAGAAGAAGAACCTCGAAGTCGTGCATACGCTGTGCGACTTACTCGATGCGAAGCGGCCGAAGGCAACGGGCTCGTATCGCGATCAGATCACTTACGTGACAGACCGCCCGGGCCACGATCGCCGCTATGCGATCGACGCGCGCAAGCTCGAGCGCGAACTCGGCTGGAAGCCGGCCGAGACGTTCGAAACGGGTCTCGCAAAGACGGTCGACTGGTATCTCGACAACCAGCAGTGGGTCGACGAAGTCGCATCGGGCGAGTACCGCAAGTGGGTCGAGACCAACTACGCGCAGCGCGCGTAAGGGCGGCAGACATGGCACGCAAAGGCATTATTCTCGCGGGCGGTTCCGGCACGCGCCTCTATCCGATCACACAGGCCGTATCGAAGCAACTGCTGCCCGTGTACGACAAGCCGATGATCTACTATCCGCTGTCGACGCTGATGATCGCGGGCATTCGCGACGTGCTGATCATCTCGACCCCGCAGGACACGCCGCGCTTCGAATCGATGCTCGGCGACGGCAGTCAGTGGGGGATGAACATCCAGTACGCGGTGCAGCCGTCGCCCGACGGTCTCGCGCAGGCGTTCATCATCGGCAAGGACTTCGTCGGCAACGATCCGTCGGCGCTGATTCTCGGCGACAACATTTTCTACGGCCACGATCTCGCCAAGCAGCTCGAGCACGCCAACGCGCAGGAGCACGGTGCGACCGTGTTTGCCTATCACGTGCACGATCCCGAGCGGTATGGCGTCGTCGAGTTCGACAAGGACTTTCGCGCGCTGTCGATCGAAGAGAAGCCGGCCAAGCCGCGTTCGCACTATGCGGTCACGGGCCTGTACTTCTACGACAACCGCGTGTGTGACATCGCGGCCGACATCAAGCCGTCCGCGCGTGGTGAACTGGAAATCACCGACGTCAATTCGCGGTATTTGCAGGACGGCACACTAAACGTCGAGATCATGGGCCGCGGCTACGCATGGCTCGACACCGGCACGCACGATTCGCTGATCGAAGCGGCGAGCTTCATCGCGACGCTGCAGAAGCGGCAAGGGCTGGTGGTCGCGTGCCCCGAGGAAATCGCATACCGCCGCCACTGGATCGACGCGGAACAAGTGCAGAAATTGGCGCAGCCGCTGGCGAAGAACGGCTACGGCAAATATCTGCTGAACATTCTTACGGATCAGGTTGCATGGCCATCACGGTAACTGCTACGGCACTGCCCGAAGTCAAAATCATCGAGCCGAAGGTATTCGGCGATGCGCGCGGATACTTCTACGAGAGCTTCAACGGGCGCGAGTTCGCGGAGCAGGTCGAGCCGGGCGTCGAGTTCGTGCAGGACAACCATTCGCGCTCGGCGAAGGGTGTGCTGCGCGGGCTGCACTATCAAATCCAGCATGCGCAGGGCAAGCTCGTGCGCGTGGTCGAAGGCGAAGTATTCGACGTGGCGGTAGACATTCGCCGCAGTTCGCCGAATTTCGGCAAATGGGTCGGCGTGACGCTGTCGGCGGACAACCATCGGCAGCTTTGGGTGCCGCCCGGATTCGCGCACGGCTTCGTCGTGCTGTCGGAGGCGGCGCAGTTCCTGTACAAGACCACCGACTATTGGTACCCCGAGCACGAACGCAGCATCCTGTGGAACGATCCGGACATCGGCATCGAGTGGCCGATCGATTTCGAGCCGCTATTGGCGGCGAAGGATGCGGCAGGCAAACGGCTCGCCGAAGCCGAGTGCTTCCAGTGAGGGCCGCCGTGCAGACCTCCGATCGCAAAACGATTTTGCTGACCGGCATCAACGGCCAGGTCGGGTTCGAATTGCAGCGTACGCTGCAGGGGCTCGGCAACGTGGTCGCCCTCGATCGCAGCCGGCTCGACCTGTCGCGTCTCGATCAGGTGCGCGACGTCGTACGCGACCTGAAGCCCGATCTGATCGTGAATCCCGCCGCTTATACGGCGGTCGATCAGGCGGAGACCGACGTGGCAATGGCCACACGGCTGAATGCGGAAGCGCCGGCCGTGCTCGCGGAAGAAGCGAAGCGCATCGGCGCCGCGCTGATCCATTATTCGACGGACTACGTGTTTTCGGGCACGAAAGCAGGCCCGTACGTCGAGGACGATGCAGTCGACCCGCAAAACGTGTACGGCAGGACGAAACTCGACGGCGAACGCGCGATCGCGGCATCGGGATGCGCGCATCTGATTTTCCGTACGAGCTGGGTCTACGGCACGCGCGGCAAGAACTTTCTGCTGACGATGCTGCGGCTCGGCGCCGAGCGCGACGAACTGAAAGTCGTCGCCGACCAGATCGGCGCGCCGACGTGGTCGAATACGATCGCAACACTGACCGCGCACGTCGTCGCGCAAGCCATATCCGCCCCGATGCGCGACGAATGGTGGCATGCGCATTCGGGTATCTATCATCTGTGCGCCGCCGGCTCGACGTCGTGGCATGGCTTTGCCGAAGCGATCTTCCGCCTCGCCGATCTGGCGAAGAAGCCGGCGGTAATGCCGATTCCCGCCAGCGCGTATCCGACGCCCGCGAAGCGGCCGGCCAATTCGCAGATGGCGAATGCGAAGCTCGCCGAGCATTTCGGTCTGCACGCGCCGCACTGGGAAGCGGCGCTCGCGCTCTGCATGATGCAGACGGTTCGGCATTCCACTTAGATCGCGCGCGAAACGCGCGATTTCCCCGCGATGCAGTGCGGTCTTTAACATTTGTTGATCCTGCATCGCGGGCGCTTCGGTTATAACCATCGGTCCCCAAGCTGCCTGTCGGCCCCTTCACCCACGGAGCCCCCATGCTGAACCTGGAAACCGCCCAACAATTCCTGATGACCCGCGGCCTCGACTTCGGCCTGAACCTCCTCGCCGCGATTGCGCTCTGGTTCATCGGCCGCTGGGCGATTCACGTCGGCACACGCCTGCTCGGCAAGGTCGTGCGCCGCTCCGGCAAGGTCGACCCGACGCTCGCCGACTATCTGAGTTCCGTCGTCAGCGTGCTGCTGACGATCCTGCTGATCCTCGCCATCCTGCAGCTTTTCGGCGTGCAGACCACGTCGTTCGCCGCGCTGCTCGCCGGCCTCGGTCTCGCGATCGGTACGGCATGGGGCGGGCTGCTGTCGCATTTCGCCGCGGGCGTGTTCATGCAGGTGCTGCGCCCGTTCAAGGTCGGCGACGTGATCAGCGCGGGCGGCGTCACCGGCACGGTGAAGGAGCTCGGCCTGTTCGGCACGACGATCATCACGGCCGACAACGTCGTGACGATCGTCGGCAACAACAAGATCTTCTCGGACAACATCGCGAACTACAGCGCAACGCCGTACCGCCGCGTCGATCTGACCGCGAAGATCGCGAACGGCGTCGATGCGGTCGACGCGATCAACCGGCTGAAGGCCGCGGTCCAGAAGATTCCGAACGTGCTGACCGATCCGGCGCCCGACGTCGGCGTGCTGCAGTTCACGCCCGAAGGGCCGCTGCTGTTCGTGCGCCCGTCCACGCAGCCCGCGAACTACTGGCAGGTCTACTGCGACACGCACCGCGTGATCCTCGACACGTTCCGCGACGCGCAGTACCCGACGCCCGAAACGCCGGTCGCGCATCGCAGCGCATGACGGCATCGCGACGCAAACGCGACACGCGACACGACAGCCTCCCCGAAACGACGAACGAACAAGGCGGGCGGACCGCGCGGAAAGCGGCCGCCACAAAACAAAACCCCTCGCAGTACCACGCGAGGGGTTCGTCGATCGTCGATGCGCGGCACATCGCCACGCTCGTTCACCGCACTTCCGTAGCCGGCGTCACCGCCCGCCGGTCTTCTGCGTCGTATCGGAATGCCGCCCGCGCAGGAGCTTCCATAGCGCGCCGATCGCGACCGGCACCACCGCCGCGCCGATCCCGGCCAGCACGATCACGTTCAGATACTGGCGGATGAACGGAATGTTGCCGAAGAAATAGCCGAGCAGCACGAGCAGCAGCACCCAGATCAGCGCGCCGAGCACGTTGAACAGCTGAAAGCGCGCCGCGCTCATCGCCGAAGCGCCCGCGACGAACGGTGCGAACGTGCGCACGACCGGAATGAAGCGCGCGAGCACGATCGTCTTGCCGCCGTGCTTTTCATAGAACGTGTGCGTCTTCTGCAGCGCCGCGCGATCGAGGAAGCGCTCGAGCACCGGGATGCGCGTATTGAACACCTTCGGGCCGACCCAGCGGCCGATCAGATAGTTGACGGTATTGCCGCCGATCGCCGCGACGAGCAGCAGCACGATCAGCGCACCGACATTCATTTCGCCGGTCGCGGCGAACGCGCCGCCGATGAACAGCAGCGAATCGCCGGGCAGAAACGGAAACACGACCAGCCCGGTCTCGCAGAACACGATCAGGAACAGCACCAGGTACACCCACGCGCCGTACTGCCGGATGAAATCGCCGAGGAAGGCGTCGATATGCAGGACAAGGTTGACGAAATGAAGCAGCGTATCCAAATGCGATTCCTCGAAGGCGAAAGGGCCAGACCGGCCACCGGGGTGAAAACGGCGTCCGGCAAGGCCGGCGCGCGCGACGCAGCCATGATACCCAAACTGCCTTCGCGCTCCGTGAAAAAACGTAACGGCCGGGCGCGCCGGCACGCATCCGCGGCCTCGCTATAATTCGGCCATGTCCGAATTCACCGAAACGGCCGCGACCGCCGCGCCCGCCCCTGCTCCGCGCCCGCTACGCGCGATCCAGCCCCTGCCCGACCAGCTGATCAGTCAGATCGCCGCGGGCGAAGTCGTCGAACGTCCAGCGTCGGTCGTCAAGGAATTGCTCGAGAACGCGATGGACGCCGGCGCGACGACGCTGCGCATCGTGCTCGAGGAAGGCGGCGTGAAGCGCATCTCGATCACCGACGACGGCTGCGGGATTCCGCCCGGCGAGCTCCCGCTCGCGCTGATGCGTCACGCGACGAGCAAGATCCGCTCGCTCGAAGAGCTCGAAGCGGTCGCGACGCTCGGGTTCCGCGGCGAGGCGCTCGCGTCGATCGCATCGGTCGCCGAGATGTTCATCACGAGCCGCACGGCAGACGCCGCGCACGCGACGCGCATCGACGCGCAGACAGGCGTGCTGTCGCCCGCGGCCGGCGCGGTCGGTACGACGATCGAGGTGCGCGAGCTGTACTTCAACACGCCCGCGCGCCGCAAGTTCCTGAAGAGCGAGCAGACCGAATTCGGCCACTGCGTCGAAATGATCCGCCGCGCGGCGCTCGCACGGCCGGACGTCGCGATCTCGGTGCTGCACAACGGCAAGGCCGTCGAGCACTGGAACGCGACCGAGCCTGCGCAGCGCGTCGCGAAGATCCTCGGCGACGGTTTCGCGACCGCGCACCTGCCGCTCGACGAGCGCGCGGGCCCGCTCGCGGTCTACGGCTGCGCCGGGCTGCCGACTGCAAGCCGCGGCCGCGCGGACCAGCAATACTTCTTCGTGAACGGCCGCTTCGTGCGCGACAAGCTGCTCACGCACGCAGTGCGGGCCGCGTACGAAGACGTGCTGCACGGCGACCGCTATCCATCGTACGTGCTGTTCCTCGACCTGCCGCCGGAAGCGGTCGACGTCAACGTGCATCCGTCGAAGATCGAGGTGCGGTTCCGCGATTCGCGCTCGATCCACCAGTTCGTATTCCACGCGGTGCAGCGCGCGCTTGCGCGCCATGCCGGCGCGTCGCCGGAAACCACCGCGGGCGGGCACGCCGCGCATCTCGAACCGGCGCCGCGCGGCCCGGCGTCGTTCCTCTCGACGCCGCTCGGCCAAAGCCAGAATCAGCCCGCATCGACGGCCGGCAGCGGTTTCTCGTCGCCGTCTTCGTCGGCGCCGGGCAGCACATGGCTACGCCAGGCGCGGATGACGCAGGGCACGCTGCCGGTCGCGCAGCCGCTCGCGCTCTACGATGCGCTGTTCGGCCGCAAGGACACGGGCGCCGGCACGCCGGACGCCACGACGACGGCGCGCGACGCGGCCGACGACCCGGCCGCGCCGCTGCCCGGGTTCGCGGCGATGCCGTCCGCTGCTTCCATGCACGACGAGCAGCCGCTCGGTTTCGCGCTCGGCCAGATCCACGGCATCTATGTGCTGGCGCAGAACGCGCACGGGCTCGTGATCGTCGACATGCACGCGGCGCACGAACGCATCCTGTACGAGCAGTTCAAGAACGCGCTCGCGGACCGCGCGGTGGCCGTGCAGTCGCTGCTGCTGCCGGTATCGATGACGGCGACGCCGGTCGAGATCGGCACCGTCGAGGAAGAGCGCGACACGCTCGAAGCGCTCGGCTTCGACCTTGCGGTGTTGTCGCCGACGTCGCTCGCGATCCGCGCGGTGCCTGCACTGCTGAAAGACGCCGACCTGCAGGCGCTCGCGCGCGCGGTGCTCGCCGATCTGCACGCGTTCGGCGGCTCGCGTGTGCTGACCGAACGCCAGCACGAACTGCTCGGCACGCTGGCGTGCCATCACGCGGTGCGCGCGAATCGGCGTCTGACGCTCGACGAAATGAACGCGCTGCTGCGTCAGATGGAAGCGACCGAGCGCGCGGACCAGTGCAATCACGGCCGGCCGACCTGGTATCAGCTCACGCTGAGCGATCTCGACCGCCTGTTCATGCGCGGCCAATGAGCGTGTCCGCGCAGTCCGTCCCGACGACGATCGCCTGTCTGCTCGGCCCCACCGCATCGGGCAAGACCGCCGCTGCGCTGGCGCTCGCCGCGCGCCGACCGATCGAGATCGTCAGCGTCGATTCGGCGCTCGTCTACCGCGACATGGACATCGGCACCGCGAAACCGACGCGCGACGAGCGCGCACGCGTGCCGCACCATCTGATCGACATCATCGACCCGGCCGACGCGTATTCTGCGGCCAGCTTTCGCGCGGACACGCTGCGGCTGATCGGCGAGATCGTCGCGCGCGGCAACACGCCGCTGCTCGCGGGTGGCACGATGCTGTACTACAAGGCGCTCACGCAAGGGCTGAACGATCTGCCGACCGCCGATCCCGCGGTGCGCGCCGAACTCGACGCCGAAGCCGCACGCGACGGCTGGCCCGCGCTGCATGCACGGCTCGCGCAGGTCGATCCGGCAACGGCGGCGCGGCTCGCGCCGAACGACGCGCAGCGCATTCAGCGCGCGCTCGAAGTGTTCATGCTGAGCGGGCAGCCGATGTCCGCACTGCTCGCGGCGCCGCGTCCCGCCGACGACGCGGCCGCCGCCTACCGCTTCGTGCCGGTCGCGCTCGAACCGTCCGATCGCGCGGTGCTGCACGCCCGCATCGCGCAGCGATTCGACGCGATGCTCGCCGCGGGCTTCATCGACGAAGTGGAACGACTGCGCCGCCGCGACGATCTGCATCTCGGCCTGCCGTCGATGCGCTGCGTCGGCTATCGGCAGGCATGGGAATTCCTCGACGGCGACATCGATTACCGGACGATGCGCGACAAGGGCATCTTCGCGACGCGCCAGCTCTGCAAACGGCAGATCACGTGGCTGCGCGCGATGCCGGAACGGATCGTCGTCGATTGCATCGCGCCCGATTCGACCGCGCGCGCGCTCGACGCGCTCGAACGCGTGCTCGACGGGCACATTCCCGCGGGCTGAGCCGAAGGACATCGCCCGGTCGCGCGCCGCGACGGCGCCGCTACGCGGCGCCCCGCGCAGCGCGGCCGGAGCAAGTCTGCACCGTCGCCGCGCTCATTGCGCGAGCGTCACGAGATTCGCGTCGCGCACGAGCTGCCAGCGGCCGTCCTGCTTGCGGAAGATCGTCAGCGTATGACCGGACCGGCGCACGGTATCGCCGCCGGGAGGCGTCGCTTCGATCTCGATGAAGTTGCGCATGTACGCCCAGTCGCCGAGCACGCGCAGTTCGTCGATCCGGTAGCGGCCGTCGATCTTCGGCGCGTCGGTGCCGCCGGTATTCGCATCGCGCGACGCGGCCGCGAACGCCGCCTTGTCGAACGGCGGCCGGCCGGCCACCATGAAGATCGCGTCGTCGGCGATCAGGTCGAGTACGGTGGCCAGATCGCCGCGCCGGCTCGACACGAACCAGGTGTCCACCAGTTCGCGAATCGCCCGTTCGTCTTCGCTCATCGTCGTCCCTCCTTCGCCGGCGCGCCGTACGGCGCCCGAAAAAAAACCGCCCGGTGCCAGCCCGGGCGGTTTTGCTGATCCATCGGCAGAACGCGGCGCGTCAGACCACGACCGTCTGCGCCTCGCCTTCGCGGCTCGCGCGCACGGTGCCGATCTTCCACACCTGTTCGCCGGCAGCCGTCAGATCGGCGACCGCTGCGTCGGCATCCGCCGCCGACACGATCACGGCCATCCCGATCCCGCAGTTGAACACGCGGTGCATTTCCGCATCGGCGACGCCGCCGTGCTCCTGCAGCCACTTGAACAGCGGCGGCAGCGGCCACGCCTTCTGGTCGAGCTCGGCCGTCAGGCCTTCGCGCAGCACGCGCGGAATGTTCTCGACGAGGCCGCCGCCCGTGATGTGCGCCATGCCCTTCACGGCGATCTTCTGCATCAGCGCGAGCAGCGGCTTCACGTAGATGCGCGTCGGCGCCATCAGCGCGTCGGCGAGCGAGCGGCCGTGGAAATCGGCCGACAGGTCGGGATTCGCGCGCTCGATGATCTTGCGCACGAGCGAGAAGCCGTTCGAGTGGATGCCGCTCGATGCGAGGCCGAGCACGACGTCGCCCTCGGCGATCGTGCTGCCGTCGATGATCTTGCTCTTCTCGACCGCGCCGACCGCGAAGCCGGCCAGATCGTATTCGCCGTCCGGATACATGCCCGGCATTTCGGCCGTTTCGCCGCCGATCAGCGCGCAGCCCGACAGTTCGCAGCCTTGCGCGATGCCCTTGACGACGGTGGCCGCCGTGTCGACGTCGAGCTTGCCGCACGCGAAGTAGTCGAGGAAGAACAGCGGCTCGGCGCCTTGCACGAGGATGTCGTTCACGCTCATCGCGACGAGATCCTGGCCGACCGTGTCGTGTTTGTTCAGATGAAACGCGAGCTTGAGCTTGGTGCCGACGCCGTCGGTGCCCGACACGAGCACGGGCTCCTTGTACTTCTTCGGCACTTCGAACAGCGCACCGAACCCGCCGATGCCGCCGAGCACGCCATCGCGCAGGGTTTTCTTCGCAAAAGGCTTGATCTTGTCGACGAGGGCGTCGCCGGCATCGATGTCGACGCCTGCGTCGCGGTAGGACAGACCCTGAGCGTCGGGAGCGGATTTCGGAGGATTCATGGGGGAATGCGAGAAGGTCGGTAAAATGCGATTTTACCCGAAGCCGGCCCGCTGGCCGGAATTCCCCGCATCGAATCGTCAGGGATCGCATCTTGGCCAACACGTCCCCGTTTTCCTCGCCGAGCGAGCCGCGCACGACGCCGCGCGCCGCCCTGCGTACGGTCGCGCGTGCCGCCAACCGGCCTGCGTTCCGCGGTGCGTGCCCGGCGCCCGGCACGCGTTTTTCCAATCGACCCGCATGGTGACCCGTCAACTGACGCTCGATCTCGGCACGCCGCCGCCCGCCACGTTCGACAACTTCATCACGGGCGAGAACGGCGAGCTCGTCACGCGGCTGCAGAAGCTCGATCTCGCGCTCGCGGCGGGCCCCGTGCCCGACCGCTCGTTCTACATCTGGGGCGAGCCCGGCAGCGGCCGCAGCCATCTGCTGCAGGCGCTCGTCAGCGACGCATCGTACGGCTACGCACGCTATCTCACGCCGCAAAGCCCGCTCGGCGCGTTCGCGTTCGATCCGCGCATCGGCATCTATGCGATCGACGACTGCGACCGCATGTCCGATACGCAGCAGGTCGCGCTGTTCAATCTGTTCAACGAAGTCCGCGCGCATCCGTCGAGCGCGTTCGTGGCGGCGGGCCCGGCGGCGCCGCTTGCGCTCGACGTGCGCGAGGATCTGCGCACGCGGCTCGGCTGGGGGCTCGTGTTCCACCTGTCGCCGCTGTCCGACGCCGGCAAGATCGAGGTGCTGCGCCTCGCGGCGAAGGAGCGCGGCATCACGCTGACCGACGACGTGGCCGCCTATCTGCTCACCCATTTCCGGCGCGACATGCCGAGCCTGATGGCGCTGCTCGACGCGCTCGACCGCTTCTCGCTCGAGCAGAAACGCGCGGTCACGCTGCCGCTGCTGCGCCGGATGCTGGCCCGCCCCGGCGACGACATCGCGCCGCCCGGCGCGGGCCCGAACCGCTTCGAGTAAAATGCGCTTCCATGACTAATCTGGCACTCTTTGACCTCGATCACACGCTGATCCCGACCGATAGCGACCACGAATGGGGCCGCTTCATGGTGAAGCTCGGCATCGTCGACGCGGAAAGCTTCTCGCGTCAGAACGATCAGTTCTTCGCCGACTACAAGGCCGGCAAGCTCGACATCCATGCGTACCTGACGGCGATGCTCACGCCGCTCGCGAAGTATTCGCGCGAGCAGCTCGCGCAATGGCACGAGCAGTACATGCACGAGGTGATCCGGCCCGCGATGACGCCCGCCGCGCTCGAACTCGTGCGTACGCACCTCGACGCGGGCGATCTCTGCTGCATCGTCACCGCGACGAACGAATTCATCACGCGGCCGATCGCGGCCGCGTTTGGCGTCGAGACGCTGATCGCGTGCGAGGTCGAGACGATCGACGGCCATCCCGATTCGCCGTACACGGGGCGGCCGACCGGTACGCCGAGCTATCGCGAAGGCAAGATCGTGCGCACCGAAGCCTGGCTCGCCTCGCTCGGCAAGCACTGGGACGACTTCGAGCGCAGCTACTTCTACAGCGACTCGCACAACGACATCCCGCTGCTCGAGAAAGTCACCGATCCGATCGCGACCAATCCCGACGACACGCTGCGCGCGCATGCCCGCGACCGCGGCTGGCGCATCCTCGATCTCTTCTGAACGTCGTGATCAAGAAACTCATCCGCAAGCTGCTCGGCCAGGACGACGCCGTGCAAACCTCCCCCGCCGCGAGCGCGGCCGACGCACCGGCCTCGACCGCGCCGCGGCCGGCCAGATCCGCGCGCGCCGCCGCCGCGAAAAAGCCGCGCAGCAATCACGAGCCGACCATCGTGCCGGCCAGCGTGCACGGGATCGATCCCGCGCTGATCTCGAAGAACGCGGTGCGCGTGACCGACACGCTGCAGCAGGCCGGTTACCGCGCGTTCATCGTCGGCGGCGCAGTGCGCGACCTGCTGCTCGGCATCGCGCCGAAGGATTTCGACGTCGCGACCGACGCGACGCCGACCGAAGTGCAGCGCCTGTTCCGCCGTGCGCGCCTGATCGGCCGCCGCTTCCAGATCGTCCACGTGCAGTTCGGCCAGGAGCTGATCGAGGTGTCGACGTTCCGCGCGCTCGTCGATGCGCCGCCCGAAGCCGCGACGGCCGAGCCGCCCAGGCGCCTGAAGCGCGACGAGCTCGATCGCCGCACGCATGCGGTCGACGCGAGCGGCCGCGTGCTGCGCGACAACGTCTGGGGCGAGCAGCACGAAGACGCCGCGCGCCGCGACTTCACGATCAACGCGATGTACTACGACCCGTCGACGCAGACCGTGCTCGACTACCACGACGGCATGGCCGACGTGCGCGCGCGCCTGCTGCGGATGATCGGCGATCCGGCCACGCGCTACCGCGAGGATCCGGTGCGCATGCTGCGCGTCGTGCGCTTCGCGGCGAAGCTCGGCTTCGAGATCGAGCCGCACACGCGCGAGCCGATCAACGCGCTCGCCGATCTGATCAACAACGTGCCGGCCGCGCGCCTGTTCGACGAAATGCTGAAGCTGCTGCTGTCGGGCCATGCGCTCGCGTGCCTGCAGCGGCTGCGCAAGGAAGGGCTGCACCACGGGCTGCTGCCGCTGCTCGACGTCGTGCTCGAACAGCCGCAGGGCGAGAAGTTCATCACGCTCGCGCTGAACAATACCGACGCGCGTGTGCGCGCCGGCAAGCCCGTATCGCCGGGCTTCCTGTTCGCGACGCTGCTGTGGCACGACATGCGCCAGCGCTTCGAGCAGTACACGGCCGAAGGCGAATTCCCGGTGCCCGCGCTGCACCGCGCGATGGACGACGTGCTCGACATGCAGACCGAAAAGCTGGCGATCCACAAGCGCTATTCGGCCGACATGCGCGAGATCTGGGGCCTGCAGCTGCGCCTCGAAAAACGCTCGGGCCGCAGCGCGCTGCGGCTGCTGGAACACCAAAGATTTCGAGCGGGGTATGATTTCCTCCTGTTACGCTGCGAATCCGGCGAGCTCGACCCGGCTGTCGGACAGTGGTGGACGGATTTCATCGAAGGCGACGCGGCCGCGCGCGAGGCACTGCTCTCGCAGGGCGGGTCGAAGGAAAAATCGCCCCGCAAGCGGCGCCGCCGCGGCGGTGCGCGCAACCGCAAGTCGGGCGAAGGCGCCGCCGAGCAGGCACCCGATACCGCGGGCAGCTCCGACGACTGACGCGCTCGCCGGCGAACGACGCAGGAAGTGATGCCATGACGGTTGCATATCTCGGGCTCGGCGCAAATCTCGGCGATGCGCGCCAGACCCTGAAGGACGCGGTGGTGTGTCTCGCGCAGCAGCGCACCATCACGATTCTCGACAAGTCGAGCCTGTACCGCACCGCGCCGATCGATGCGGGCGGCGACGACTACTACAACTGCGTCGTCAAGGTCGACACGACGCTCGCCGCGCGCGAGCTGCTCGCGCTCTGCCAGAAGATCGAACATCACTTCGGCCGCGAACGTCCGTACCGCAATGCGCCGCGCACGCTCGACATCGACATCCTGCTGTTCGGTGCCGATTCGATCGACGAGCCCGACCTGATCGTCCCGCATCCGCGCCTGACCGAGCGCGCCTTCGCGCTCGTGCCGCTCGTCGAGGTCGAGCCGCTGCTCGACATTCCGGCGCGCGGCCGCGCCGACGCATTCCTCGCTGCGGTCGCGCACCAGCGCATCGAGAAGGTGCAGACCTGTCAGTGCCTGATGAAGGCGCTCGCCGCCGGCGACGGCGCCGACAAGAACCGCTGCCGATGAACCCCACACCGCTGACCGTCACCGCGCCCGATCTGCGCGCCCCGCATCGCTATCTCGTGATCGAAGGGCCGATCGGCGTCGGCAAGACGACGCTCGCGCAGCTGCTGGCCGAACGCTGGTCGATGCAGACGCTGCTCGAGCGGCCGCAGGACAACCCCTTTCTCGAGCGCTTCTATCGCGACACCGCGCGTTATGCGCTGCCGACGCAGCTGTCGTTCGCGCTGCAGCGCGCGCAGCAGGCGGCCGAGCTGATCGGCGCGCTCGATACGGGCCGGCCGGTCGTCGCCGACTTCATGCCGCAGAAGAACGACATCTTCGCGCGGCTGAACCTGCCCGAAGACGAATGGCAGCTGTACCGGTCGATCGCCGCGCATCTCGAAGCGCCGCGTGCGCCGGCGCCCGATCTCGTCGTCTATCTGCAGGCGAGCCCCGAAGTGCTGTTCGCGCGGATCCAGAAGCGCGGGCTGCCGATGGAACTGCAGATCGGCGATGCGTACCTGCGCGCGCTCGTCGACGCCTACAACGAATTCTTCTATCACTACGACCGCACGCCGGTGCTGACGGTCGCCGCGGAACACCTGAACCCGCTGGATTCCCCCGAAGACTTCGCGCTGCTGGTCGAGCGCATCGAAACGATGCGCGGCCGCAAGGAATTCTTCGTCAAGGGCGAGACGACGCGCTGACACGCGTCCCGCCCGTCGTTTTTCACTCATCGAACCGGATTTCTCCATGACCTATCTCCAGGAATCGAGCCGGCCTGCCGTGACGGTGCCGAAGCTGCAGGCGATGCGCGACGCCGGCGAGAAGATCGCGATGCTCACGTGCTACGACGCGAGCTTCGCCGCATTGCTCGACCGCGCGGGCACCGACGTGCTGCTGATCGGCGATTCGCTCGGCAACGTGCTGCAGGGCCACTCGACGACGCTGCCCGTGTCGCTCGCCGACATCGCGTATCACACCGCATGCGTCGCGCGCGCGCAGCCGCGTGCGCTCGTCGTCGCCGATCTGCCGTTCGGCACCTACGGCACGCCGGCCGATGCGTTCGCGAACGCGGTCGAGCTGATGCGCGCAGGCGCGCAGATGGTCAAGCTCGAAGGCGGCGAATGGCTCGCCGAGACGATCCGCTTCCTCGTCGAGCGCTCGGTGCCGGTATGCGCGCACCTCGGCCTCACGCCGCAGTCGGTGCACGCGTTCGGCGGCTTCAAGGTGCAGGGCAAGACCGAAGCCGGCGCCGCGCAGCTGCTGCGCGACGCGCGCGCGATCGAGGCGGCCGGCGCACAGCTCGTCGTGCTCGAAGCGGTGCCGACGCTCGTCGCCGCCGAAGTCACGCACATGCTGAAGATTCCGACGATCGGCATCGGCGCGGGCGCCGACTGCTCGGGGCAAGTGCTCGTGCTGCACGACATGCTCGGGATCTTCCCCGGCAAGCGGCCGCGTTTCGTGAAGGACTTCATGCAGGGGCAGCCGAACATCGAGGCGGCGGTCGATGCATACGTGAAGGCAGTGAAGGACGGCTCGTTCCCCGGGCCGGAGCATTCGTTCTGAGCATCCATTGCGGCGCGCCCACGCGAGCCGTCGACAAACGAAAGCGCGACGTCCGTTGCCGGGCGTCGCGCTTTTTACTTGCGGCGGGAGGGACCGTGCCGCGCTACTTCGTCAATACCGCGTCGAGCGCGCCGCGCAGCGCGTTCGTGAGCAGCAGCGCCTGCGCGCGCGAGAGATCGTCGCGCGTGACGATGCGCTCGACCGCGCCGAAGGCCGGATCGTCGAGCAGCACGGCGCGCATCACGCCCGGCAGCACGCCCGACGCGAGCGGCGGCGTCACCCATTGCCCGTCGAGCTTCACGAACAGGTTCGAGCGCCCGCCTTCGGTCAGCTCGCCGCGCTCGTTGACGAACAGCATGTCGAAGCCGCCGAGTGCTTCCGCCGCCTGCCAGGCGCGATCGTAGTCGGCGCGGCGCGTCGTCTTGTGCAGCAGCAGCGCGTCGTTCGCGCGCGTCGGCGCGAAGCCGTGGTCGGCTGCGAGCCAGACGCGCACCGGCCCCGCAGGCAGCGGCTTCAGCGCTGCGGCGACGATGTCGAGCGTGCCGTCCTTCGCAAGCGAGAGCTTCATCCGGTACGGCCCGTCGCCGTCCAGCGCCGCGCAGCGCGCGTCGATCGCGCGCCGCAGCGCATCGGCATCGAAGCGAAAGCCGAACGCGTCCGCGCTGCGCTGCAGCCGCGCGAGGTGGCGATCGACGTGGCGGATGCCGTCCGCGCGCGTCGCGCAGGTCGTCTCGAACAGCTGGAAGCCGGGATCGGCGTCGGTCAGGAAGCGTGCTTTCAATTCGCACTCCGCGTATTCGTCGGCGGCCACGCTGTCGAGCACGATGCCGGCGCCGACGCCCATCGTCCCGCGCCGCCGGTCGTCGCCCGCCGGTGCGGAGGCCGGCGGCGCGTCGAGCGTCAGCGTCCGGATCGCGACCGACAGACAGAAATCGCCGCACGCCGCGGCCGCATCGCGCGGCGCATCGAGCCAGCCGATCGTGCCCGTGTAGAGGCCGCGCGGCGTCGTCTCGATCGCATCGATCAGCTGCATCGTCTTGTGCTTCGGCGCGCCCGTGATCGAGCCGCACGGAAACAGCGCGCGCAGCATGTCGGCGAACGTCGTGCCGTCGCGCCAGCCGGCCTCGACCGTCGACGTCATCTGCCATACCGACGCATACGGTTCGACCGAAAACAGCGCCGGCACGCGGACCGTGCCCGTGCGCGCGATCCGCGACACGTCGTTGCGCAGCAGATCGACGATCATCACGTTTTCCGCGCGGTTCTTCGGATCGTTCCCGAGGAACGCGGCGGACGCCGCATCCTGCTGCGGATCGGCCGAACGCGGCGCAGTGCCCTTCATCGGCCGCGCGCGCAGCAGTTCGCCGTGCTTCTCGACGAACAGCTCGGGCGAGCACGACACGACCCACGCGCCGTCCGGCAGCGCGATCAGCGCGCCGTAGCGCACCGGCTGACGCGCACGCAGCCGCCGGTACAGCGCGAGCGGCGTGCCGAACACGTCGAAGTTCAGCCGGTATGTATAGTTGATCTGATACGAATCGCCGGCGCGCAGCGCGTCGTGCACGGCGGCGATCGCCGCGCCGAACGCGTCGCGCGTCACGCTTTTCCGCACATGCGCGACGCCTGCGATCGACGGCGTATCGGCGCCGTCCTGCGCGGCGAGCCACGCGTCGACCTCGGCACGCGACAGACGCTCGCAGCGCGCATATAGCAAAAAGCGCAGCGGGGCATGGCCCGGCTGCGCGCGTTGCAGATTGCGTCCGAATTCATAGTCGCCGACGACGACCGCATGCAGACCGTCGCGCAAGTCCTGCGCGAGCGCCGCATCGAGCGCGTCGAGCCGTGCGGGATCGGTACACACGCGTTCACGCACGAAGCCCGAATACAAACGACTCGACCGCGCGGACGCGGTCGAGTCGCAATCGTCCAAGAGCGCGAACGACGCGCTCCCGTTACCGTCAGTCATGACTTACTCGAAGAAGCTCTTCACGCGGTCGAACCAGCTCTTGCTCTGCGGGCTGTGACGCGCACCGCCTTCGGCCAGCGACTTCTCGAACTGCTTGAGCAGATCGCGCTGATGGTCGGTCAGCTTCACCGGCGTCTCGACCTGGACGTGCACGTACAGATCGCCGGCAATGCTCGAGCGCAGCCCCTTGATGCCCTTGCCGCGCAGACGGAACGTCTTGCCCGACTGCGTGCCTTCCGGCACCGGGAACGTCGCGCGACCGGCCAGCGTCGGCACTTCGATCTCGCCGCCGAGCGCCGCCGTCGTGAACGGGATCGGCATCTGGCAGTGCAGATCGTCGCCGTCGCGCTCGAACACAGCGTGCGGCTTGATGTGGATCTCGACGTAGAGGTCGCCCGGCGGCCCGCCGTTGATGCCCGGCTCGCCGTTGCCGGCCGAGCGGATCCGCATCCCGTCGTCGATCCCGGCCGGGATCTTCACTTCGAGCGTCTTGGTTTCCTTCACCTTGCCCGAGCCGTGGCAATGCGCGCACGGCTCCGGGATGTAGGTGCCGGTGCCGTGACACTTCGGGCAGGTCTGCTGGATGCTGAAGAAGCCCTGCGACATGCGCACCGAGCCCTGGCCATGACAGGTCGGGCAGGTTTCGGGCTTCGTGCCCGGCTTCGCGCCCGAGCCGTGACAGACTTCGCACGACACCCAGCTCGGCACGCGGATTTGCGTGTCGTAGCCGTGCGCGGCCTGCTCCAGCGTGATTTCCATGCTGTAGCGCAGGTCGGCGCCGCGATACACCTGCGGGCCGCCGCGGCCGCCGCGACCGCCCGCGGCCTGACCGAAGATGTCGCCGAAGATGTCGCCGAACGCGTCCGCGAAGCCGCCGAAGCCCTGTGCGCCCGCACCGCCCATGTTCGGGTCGACGCCCGCGTGGCCGTACTGGTCGTACGCGGCCCGCTTCTGGCTGTCCGACAGCATTTCATAGGCTTCCTTCACCTCCTTGAAATGCTCTTCCGCATCCTTGTTGTCCGGATTGCGGTCCGGGTGGTACTTCATCGCCAGCTTGCGATACGCCTTCTTGATTTCGTCGTCGCTCGCGTTCTTCGCGACGCCCAGAACCTCGTAGTAATCCCGTTTCGCCATATCGATTCACCGCCGCCGCGCGCCGCACGCGCGTCGGCTCCTTTCGCCCGCAGTAAAGTCTCTCGACTCGTCCGGCGCCGCAGACGTTACGCAGCGCCCGCCAAAAAACAAATGTGCCCGGAGGGCCGCGAAGCCCGCCAGGCGTGGAGTCGATCCGGCCATCCGCCGCGCAGCGCGCAGCGGCAGGAAGGAAAGACAGACGGCTTGTCGGCCGCGCCGCGCGCGGTTCGCGCGCGGCGTACGGTGCCATTGCAACCCGGCCTCAGTCCTTCTTCACTTCCTTGAACTCGGCGTCGACGACGTCGTCCGCAGCCTGCTGCGCGCCGCCCTGCGCCGCGCCCTCCGCTGCACCGGCCGCGCCGGCCGCACCCGCCTGGGCCTGCATGTCGGCGTACATCTTCTCGCCGAGCTTCTGCGATGCCTTGCCAAGCTCCTCGACCTTCGCGTCGATCGCAGCCTTGTCGGCCGACGTGTCCTTCAGCACGTCCTCGAGCGACTTCAGCGCCGCCTCGATCTTCTCCTTCTCGCCGGCGTCCAGCTTGTCGCCGTACTCGGAGAGCGCCTTCTTCGTGCTGTGGACGAGCGCGTCGCCCTGGTTGCGCGAATCGGCCAGCTCACGCAGCTTGTGATCTTCCGCCGCGTTCGCTTCCGCGTCCTTGATCATCTGATCGATTTCCGCCTCGGACAGACCCGAGTTGGCCTTGATCGTGATCTTGTTTTCCTTGCCGGTCGCCTTGTCCTTCGCGCCGACGTGCAGGATGCCGTTCGCGTCGATGTCGAAGGTCACTTCGATCTGCGGCACGCCGCGCGGTGCGGGCGGGATGCCTTCGAGGTTGAACTCGCCGAGCAGCTTGTTGCCGGCCGCCATTTCGCGTTCGCCCTGATACACCTTGATCGTCACGGCCGACTGGTTGTCGTCCGCCGTCGAATACACCTGCGAGTGCTTCGTCGGGATCGTCGTGTTCTTGCTGATCATCTTCGTCATCACGCCGCCGAGCGTTTCGATGCCGAGCGACAGCGGGGTCACGTCGAGCAGCAGCACGTCCTTGCGGTCGCCGGACAGCACCTGGCCCTGGATCGCCGCGCCGACGGCGACGGCTTCGTCCGGGTTCACGTCACGGCGCGGTTCCTTGCCGAAGAATTCCTTCACCTTCTCCTGCACCTTCGGCATGCGCGTCTGCCCGCCGACGAGGATCACGTCGTCGATGTCCGACACCTTGACGCCGGCGTCCTTGATCGCGATGCGGCACGGTTCGATCGTGCGCTCGACCAGATCCTCGACCAGCGCTTCGAGCTTCGCGCGCGTGATCTTGAGGTTCAGGTGCTTCGGACCCGATGCGTCGGCCGTGATGTACGGCAGGTTGATTTCGGTCTGCTGGCTCGACGACAGCTCGATCTTCGCCTTTTCGGCCGCTTCCTTCAGGCGCTGCAGCGCGAGCACGTCCTTCGACAGATCGACGCCCTGCTCCTTCTTGAACTCGCCGATGATGTAATCGATGATGCGCTGGTCGAAGTCCTCGCCGCCGAGGAACGTGTCGCCGTTGGTCGACAGCACTTCGAACTGCTTCTCGCCGTCGACGTCCGCGATCTCGATGATCGACACGTCGAAGGTACCGCCGCCGAGGTCATACACGGCGATCTTGCGGTCGCCCTTCTCGGCCTTGTCGAGACCGAACGCGAGCGCGGCCGCGGTCGGCTCGTTGATGATCCGCTTGACTTCGAGGCCCGCGATGCGGCCGGCGTCCTTGGTGGCCTGACGCTGGCTGTCGTTGAAGTACGCCGGCACCGTGATCACGGCTTCCGTGACCGGCTCGCCGAGGTAGTCTTCGGCCGTCTTCTTCATCTTGCGCAGCACTTCGGCCGACACCTGCGGCGGCGCGAGCTTCTGCCCGTGCGCCTCGACCCATGCGTCGCCGTTGTCGGCCTTGATGATCGAGTACGGCATCAGGCCGATGTCCTTCTGCACTTCCTTCTCTTCGAAGCGGCGGCCGATCAGGCGCTTCACCGCGAACAGCGTGTTCTTCGGGTTCGTCACGGACTGACGCTTGGCCGGCGCACCGACGAGCACTTCGTTGTCGTCCATGTACGCGATGATCGACGGCGTGGTGCGCGCACCTTCCGAGTTCTCGATGACCTTGACCTGGTTGCCTTCCATCACCGCGACGCACGAGTTCGTGGTGCCGAGGTCAATACCGATGATCTTTCCCATTTTTTCCTAATCTCCAGAAATGCTTGTTTGCTGCGCGAAACCGGCCGTTTTGGGCCGGTTTCGCGCGCCGAATTCAACTCTGTTCCCGAAATGCGTCCGGCGGATCCGTTTTCAAGACCTGACGACCGATGCGGATATTAAATTTTTTCAATCGCCGCGCGAAGCAGGATCGTCCTCCGCGGGCGCCGACGCGGCGATCTTCGCGCGCGCGGCGGCGACCGCCGCCTGGAACTGCGCGAGCCCGTGCCAGCCGGTCGCGCGGCCCAGCCGCTTGCTGCGATGGAAGAAGAACCAGGTCGGCACGCCGTGCAACCCGAAGCGGCGCCCCAGCTCGCGATGTTCGTACACGTTGCAGTGGAACCACTTCAGGTCCAGCGCGCGGATCGCGTCGGGCTGCGCGAGCATCGCCTTCTTCGCGATCTCGCAGTTGAAGCAGTCGACGCCCCAGAAGAACACGACCGCGAGCGCGTCGCCGGCGCCGGCGATGCCGGCGTCGAACGTGTCGGCGGACAGCGGCTGCATGCCGAACGCGTCGAACGCGGCCGGATCGACGCCGGCGGGTAGCATGGCGACGCCCTTACTTCGGCTGCGCGACCGTCACGAGCGCGGGACGCAGCACGCGGTCGGCGATCGTATAGCCCTTTTGCAGCACCGTGACGACGGTGTTCGGCTCCTGATCGGCCGGCACCATCGAGATCGCCTGATGGCGGTGCGGATCGAACTTCTCGCCGACCGGATTGATCGCGACGACGCGGCCCTTCTCGAGCGCGCTCGTCAGCTGGCGCAGCGTGAGCTCGACGCCTTCGCGCACCTTGGCGATGTCGCCCGACGTGTCGCCGACGGCGGCTTCGAGGCTGTCGAGCACCGGCAGCAGGTGCTCGGCGAAGCTTTCGATCGCGAATTTATGGGCCTTCGCGACGTCTTCCTGCGCGCGACGGCGAACGTTCTCGGTCTCGGCCTTCGCCCGCAGGTAGCTTTCCTGCAGCTCGGCGACCTTGGCTTGAGCCTCGGCGAGCGCCGCGTCGGCTGCTTCCGCGGCGGGAGCCGCGTCTTGTGCCGCCTGCGTCTCGCTGCCGTTTTCTTCGGCCGATTGGGATGCCGGGTTCTCTTGCGTGTTTTCCATGTCGCTGAAAGTCGATTAGAGGTTGAAGCCAAATCGGCAACCGCCGGCCGTATGACCGAAGGTGCCGCACATTGCTGGTGCAGATAAGGGCGAAAACCGCGGTTTCAAGAGGGAGATTCGCCGGAATTCGCGCGTGCGGCGAAACAACGAAGCGGTTTGCCCCGCATTGCGCGCATCGGCCGCCGAATCGCGCGAAACGGCCGGTAACAACGCTTACCGGGGAAGTACTAGCCCGGCACTGTGCGCTGCACTACACTCGTTTCAGGCGTCGGGAAAAGCGCGTTTACCCTAGCTCCCGCCGCCCGATCTCCGCCTGGCGCCATTTTCACCCGTCTTTTCGAGGGGAGTACCGTGAAACTGACCTTTGCGATATCGGTGGTCGCGCTGGTACTCATCGCCGGCACCACCACCATCTGTCTGTCGGGCGCCGTGACCGACCGCACGACCGAATACGGCAGCGTACGCGCGACGTTCGATCAGCTGTTCAGCGTCCACCGGACAGTTTGTCGATGATGCGGCGGTCGCGCTTCGTCGGCCGGCCATGCAGCGCGGCCGCCGGCTCGCGATACGTACGCCGCCGCTCCAGTTCGGCGAGCCGCTCGGCGCGCCCTGCTTCCGTTTCCGCATAGAGCGTCTGCGCGACGCTGGCCGGCCCGCGCACGTCGCAGACGCCCAGCACGGCAATGTGCCAGACGATGCCATCGATCGCAATCTCGACCTCGTCGCCGACGCGCACTTCCTTCGCCGGCTTGACGGCCGCGCCGCCGATCTTCACGCGCCCCTTGTCGACCGCATCGCTCGCGAGCGAACGCGTCTTGAAGAACCGCGCGGCCCATAGCCATTTGTCGATGCGCAGCTTCGCGCCGGGCTCCGTCGAAATCCTGTAGTTCATCCGTTCACCGTTTCGGGTTGGGCGGTCCGCACGGGCCAGCCCTGCAGATTCTCCGCGACGATCTCGCCGAGCGCGCCGATCCACGCCGGCGCGCCGTTCAGGCACGGAATCCGGTGGAACGACTGGCCGCCGCCCGCGATGAACGCGTCGCGCACTTCCATGCCGATCTCCTCGATCGTCTCGAGGCAGTCGGCCGTGAAGCCCGGACAAAACACGTCGGCGCGCCGCACGCCGGCCTCGCCGAGCTCGCGCAGCGTCGGCGCCGTGTACGGTTGCAGCCATTCGGCCTTGCCGAAGCGCGACTGGAACGTCACGCGGCATTCGATCGTCGAGAGCCCGAGCGCAGCCATCAGCAGCGCGCCCGTCTGCTGGCACTGGTCGTGATACGGATCGCCGAGATCGAGCGTGCGCTTCGGCACGCCGTGAAAGCTCAGCACGAGCTTGTCGCCGGCCGCGAAATCGGGCCGGCCGTGCTGCGCCCAGTAGTGGCGCACCTGCTCGGCGAGCGCGTGGATGTAGGCCGGGTGGTCGGCATAGTGGCGCACCGTGCGCACTTCCGGCTGGTTGCGCATGCGCGCGAGCGCCGCGAAGGCGGCGTCGAACGCGGTGGCCGTCGTCGATGCCGAATACTGCGGATACATCGGCATCAGCAGCACGCGCTCGACGCCTGCGCGCTTGAACTGCGCGAGCGCCTGTGCGATGCCGGGGCTGCCGTAGCGCATCGCGTAGTCGACCAGCACGTGATAGTCGTTCGACGCGAGCAGGTGCCGCACGCCCTCGGTCTGACGCTCGGTGTACACGCGCAGCGGCGAGCCCTCCGGCATCCAGACCGCCGCGTACTTCTTCGCGGATGCCCGGCCGCGCAGCGGCAGGATCAGCGTGCGCAGCAGCACCTGCCAGACGGGCTGAGGGATTTCGACGACACGCGGATCGGACAGGAATTCGGCAAGGTAGCGCCGCACCGCACGCGGCGTCGGCGCGTCGGGCGTGCCGAGATTGATCAGCAGCACGCCGACGCGGTGGGCAGCCGCGACGCTCGAAGGCGGCTCAAGGTCGAAACGCATGGGCAAGAGCGTGCTCGAGGCACGAAACCGGATGGCTTTTAATTATAGCGGGGTGCGGATGTCGGGCCGCGCGGTCGAACCGCGGGAGACCGGCCCGGCGCGCAGATCAGCCGGGGCGCAGGCCGGCCGCGACGATCGATCCGCCGCCCACTAGCCGTCCGGCCGACTGGCGGCGCGGCGCCCGCGCGCCGATGATGGCGGAACGCGCTCGCGCCGGCTATTGCTGGCTCAGCGTCAGCGACAGCAGGCGCGCGGTGATGTCGACGATCGGGATCACGCGGTTGTACGCCATCCGCGTCGGCCCGATCACGCCGAGCGTGCCGACGATCTTGCCGTTCACCTCGTAAGGCGCGGTGACGACGCTCATCTCCTCGATCGGCACGAGCGTCGATTCGCCGCCGATGAAGATCTGCACGCCCTGGGCGTGGCTCGACACGTCGAGCAGTTGCAGGAGGCCCGTCTTTTGGTCGAATACGTCGAACAGCTTGCGCAGCCGCGCCATGTCGGACGACAGGTCCGCCACCTCGAGCAGGTTGCGCTCGCCGGAAATCAGCACCGTGTCCTCGGTGTCGGGCACCTCGGTGCTCGCCGTCACGGCCGCGTGCATCAGCGCGGTCATGTCGCCGCGCAGCTGGTCGATTTCGTCGCGCAGGCGCCGGCGCACCTCGTCGAACGACAGGCCCGCGAAATGCGCGTTGATGTAGTTCGACGCTTCGGTCAGCTGCGACGGCGAATAGTCGCGCGGCGTCGCCAGCATGCGGTTCTGCACGTCGCCTTCCGGCGTCACGATGATCAGCAGGATGCGCTTTTCCGACAGCCGCATGAACTCGATCTGCTTGAACACGTGGCTGCGGCGCGGCGTCAGCACGACGCCGGCGAACTGCGACAGGTTCGACAGCACGCTGGCCGCGGCGGCGACCACCTTCTGCTGCGGCTCGCCGGCCTGCAGCGTGCTCTGCACCTGCCGCGCGACGGCCGCGGCGTCGATCGGCGTTTCGACGGTCAGCATCGTGTCGACGAACAGCCGGTAGCCGCGCGGCGTCGGCACGCGGCCGGCCGACGTGTGCGGGCTCGACACGAGGCCGAGCTCCTCCAGATCGGACATCACATTGCGGATCGTCGCGGGGCTCAGCTCGAGCCCCGAGTACCGGGACAACGTGCGCGATCCGACCGGCTGACCGTCGGCGATATACCGTTCGATCAGGGTTTTCAGGAGGGTTCGTGCGCGAGGATCTAGCATGGTGGAAAATTTTAGCGCAACCGCGCGAGCGCGGCGAGTGGCCGCAAGCGCTGTTGCGCGGCGGCGTCCGATCCGGCCCCGCGGCGGCACGACGGTTCTTTTCGGCATCGAGCTATGGTGTAATGCCGGCATGAAAACCGGTAATCTGTTCAACACCGTCGCGCTCGTCGGCCGCAGCAACACGCCGGGCATCGCCGAGCCGCTCGCCACGCTCGCCGCCTGCATCGCGAAGCGCGGGTTCGAGGTCGTGTTCGAAGGCGACACCGCGCGCGAGATCGGCATCTCGGGCTATCCGGCGCTGACGCCGGCCGAGATCGGCGCGCGCGCCGACGTCGCGGTCGTGCTCGGCGGCGACGGCACGATGCTCGGCATCGGCCGGCAGCTCGCGCCGTACCGGACGCCGCTGATCGGCATCAACCACGGCCGGCTCGGCTTCATCACCGACATCGCCGCGGCCGACATGCAGGCGCTCGTCCCCGTGATGCTGTCGGGCAAGTTCGAGCGCGAGGAGCGCTCGCTGCTCGAGGCGCGAATCGTCCGCGACGGCGAACCGATCTACCACGCGCTCGCATTCAACGACGTCGTCGTGAACCGCAGCGGCTTCTCCGGGATGGTCGAGCTGCGCGCGTCGGTCGACGGCCGGTACATGTACAACCAGCGCTCCGACGGCCTGATCGTCGCGACGCCGACCGGCTCGACCGCATACGCGCTGTCGTCGGCGGGCCCGATCCTCCATCCGCAGCTGCAAGGCATCGTGCTCGTGCCGATCGCGCCGCACGCGCTGTCGAACCGGCCGATCGTGCTGCCGGACGATTCGAAGATCGCGATCCAGATCGTCGGCGGGCGCGACGTCAACGTGAACTTCGACATGCAGTCGTTCACCGCGCTCGAACTGAACGATACGATCGAGGTGCGCCGCTCGAAGCACACGGTGCCGTTCCTGCATCCGATCGGCTACAGCTACTACGCGACGCTGCGCAAGAAGCTGCACTGGAACGAGCACGCCTCGAACGAAGACGACAAGGCGTCCTGACGCGCCGCCGCCCGACACCATGCTCCGCCACCTCTCGATACGCGACTTCGTCATCGTCGCCGCGCTCGATCTCGAATTCGACGCCGGCTTTACCGTCTTTTCCGGCGAAACCGGCGCCGGAAAATCGATCCTGATCGACGCGCTCGCGCTCGCGCTCGGCGAGCGCGCCGACGCGAGCGTCGTGCGCACCGGCTGCAGCCGTGCCGACATCACCGCCGAATTCACGCCGCACGACCGTGTCGCGCGCTGGCTCGACGAACACGCTTTCGACGCCGAAGACACCGTGATGCTGCGCCGCGTGATCGACGCGAACGGCCGCTCGCGCGCATTCATCAACGGCACCAGCGCGACGCTCGCACAACTGCGCGAACTCGGCGAGATGCTCGTCGACATTCACGGCCAGCACGCGCACCAGTTGCTGATGCGTCCCGACGCGCAGCGCGAGTTGTTCGACACGCACGCGGGGCTCGTCGCCGAGGCCGCGAACGTCGCGCGCGCGTGGCGCGTCTGGCGCGATGCGACGCAGGCGATCGACGCGGCGAAGGCGCACGAACGCGAGCTGCAACTGGAACGCGAAAAGCTCGCATGGCAGCTCGCGGAGCTCGACAAGCTCGCGCCGCAGCCGGGCGAATGGGAAGAAGTGAGCGCCGAGCACAAGCGCCTGTCGCATTCGGCGAATCTGATCGAGGGCGTGCGTGGCGCGCTCGATGCGCTGTCCGAATCGGACGACGCGATGCTCACGCAGCTCGGCGCGATCGTGTCGAAGCTGCGCAGCCTCGCCGATTACGACGCCGCGCTCGGCGACGCGCTCGCGTCGCTCGAGCCGGCCGAAATCCAGCTGCAGGAAGCGGTCTATTCGCTGTCGCACTACGCGCAGCGTCTGGATCTCGATCCCGACCGCCTCGCGCAGGTCGAAATGCGCCTCGACGCGCTGCATTCCACCGCCCGCAAGTTCCGGCTGCCGCCCGACACGCTGCACGAGGAACACGCGGCGCGCCGCGCGCAGCTTGCCGCGCTCGACGCGGCGGCCGATCTCGGCGCGCTCGAAGCCGCGCAGGCGAAGGCATGGGACGCGTATCTGGCCGACGCGAAGCGCCTGTCGAAGGCGCGCGCGCAGGCCGCGCAGGCGCTCGGCACCGCGGTGACGGCCGGCATGCAGGAACTGTCGATGGCAGGCGGCAGCTTCGAAGTCGCGCTCGTGCCGCTCGCGGACGGCGGCCCGCACGGGCTCGAGCAGATCGAATTCCGCGTCGCCGGCCACGCCGGCGTGCCGCTGCGCCCGCTCGCGAAAGTCGCGTCGGGCGGCGAGCTCGCGCGGATCAGTCTTGCGCTCGCGGTGATCGCGAGCGCCGCGAGCCCGACGCCGACGCTGATCTTCGACGAGGTCGATACGGGTATCGGCGGCGGCGTGGCCGAAGTCGTCGGCCGGCTGCTGCATCAACTCGGGCGCGACCGGCAGGTGCTGTGCGTGACGCACCTGCCGCAGGTCGCGGCGCGCGGCGACCACCATTTCCAGGTCGCGAAAGGCAGCGACGAGCACGGCGGCACCGTGTCGACCGTCGTCGCGCTCGACAAGGCGAGCCGGATCGAGGAAGTCGCGCGGATGCTCGGCGGGCTCGAGATCACCGCGACGACACGCAAGCACGCGAAGGAAATGCTCGCGGCCTGACGCTGCGGCGCGGCAAGCACGCCGGCGCCGCAGCGCCGTGGCGGCGGGCGGACCGCACGCACGCGCGCCTGCTCCGCCGACGCGTTTACTTATATAGAAGCGCCGCCCGCCCGCGCACGCCGCCGCCCATCAAACGCCCGTTTCAAGCGCACCGAACACGCGCGTCCACAGCGCGATCACGGCCGCGCGCTCGTCGGCGACGAGCGCCGGCTCGACGCGCGCCTTCTCCATCCCGTCGAGCCGCAGCTTGTGCTGCAGCTTCCGGTACGTGCGGTACGCCGCGCCGACGCGCTCGGCCTCGTCCTCGCCCATCAGCCCGAAGCGCGCGACTTCGCGCAGCAACGCGATATTGCCCGTGTTGCGGATCAGTTCCGGGTCGCTCGACGCGTGCAGCAGCACCCAGTACTGGACGATGAACTCGATGTCGACCATGCCGCCGCGGTCGTGCTTCAGATCGAACAGCTCGGTCTGGTTCGGGTGCCCGGCGAGCACCTTGGCGCGCATGTCGACGATTTCCTTCGCGAGGACGTCCGCGTCGCGCGGCGTCGTCAGCACCTGCCGGCGGATCGCCTCGAACGCCGCGCCGATCTCCGCGTCGCCCGCGCTGTAGCGCGCCCGCGTCAGCGCCTGGTGCTCCCAGACCCACGCGGTGTTCGCCGCATCGCCTTCGCGCAGCTGATAGCGGCGGAACGCGTCGAGGTCCGTCACGAGCAGCCCGGCCTCGCCGTTCGGCCGCAGGCGCAGGTCGATGTCGAACAGCGCGCCGGCGCCGGTGGCCGTCGTCAGCCAGGTGATGAGGCGCCGCGTGAACGTGGTGTACACGTCGGCCGAGCGATCGTCCGGATCGTCGTACAGGAAGATCAGGTCGAGATCGGATGCGTAGCCGAGCTCCTTGCCGCCGAGCTTGCCGTACGCGATCACCGCGAATTTCGGCACGTCGCGGTGACGCTTCGCGAGCTGCGACCAGACGACTTCGATCGTGACGTCGAGCACCGCGTCGGCGAGCTCCGACAGCCGGTCGCTGACGTGCTCGACCGACAGCTGCCCGGCCAGGTCGATCAGCAGGATCCGGAATACCTCCGCGTGCTGCGCATGCCGCAGCAGGTCCATCTGCTGTTCGGGACCGTCGGCGGCGGCCAGGCGCGCGCGCAGCGCGTCCTTGAACGCCGGCCAGTCGAACGGGCTCGCAATCGCTTCGTCGTCGAGCAATTCGTCGAGCAGCTGCGGGTGGCGGATCAGATAGCCGCCGCCCCAGCGCGTGGCGCCGAGCACCGACAGCACGCGGTCGAGCGCGGCCGGATATTCGGTCAGCAGCGCCAGGTAGACGCCGCGCCGGCTGACCGTCTCGAGCAGGTCGAACAGGCGCACGATCGTGTCGTCGCGGCGCGCGGCGTCGATTTTCGGTGCCGCCTCGAGCGCGCGCTGCGCGACGCTGTCGAAGCGCTGACGGCTTTTTTCCGGCAGGCCCGTATAGCGCGACGACTGCCATACCGCGCGCAGCCGCGCGAGCATCGCAGCCGGATCGGCGAAGCCCAGGCCCTCGAGGCGCGCCGTCAGCGCGTCGTCCTCGCCGTCGTCGGCGAGTGCGCCGCTCCAGATCCAGGTGGCCGCCGTGTCGTCGCCGGCACTGCACGGGCCGCCGCCCACCTTGTCCGCGAAGATCTGGTCGAACTGCGCCTCGACGAACGTGCGATGCGCGTCGAGCGCCGTCATCAGCGCCGCGTAGTCGGCAAAGCCGAGCGAGGCGGCGAGCGCCGCGCGCTCGTCGGGTTCGACCGGCATCGCGTGCGTCTGCGCGTCGTTGCGGTACTGCAGCCGGTGCTCGAGCGTGCGCAGGAAGTTGTACGCGTCAGTCAGGCGCGCACGCACGTCGTCGGCGATCAAGCCGCGCGCCTGCGCGTGCGCGAGCACCGCGAGCGTGGGCCGCACGCGGAACCCCGCATCCTGGCCGCCGCGGATCAGCTGGAACACCTGCGCGCTGAACTCGATCTCGCGGATGCCGCCGCGGCCGAGCTTGATGTCGTCGGCCTTGTCGGGCCGCATCGACGCGCGGCGCGCGGCTTCGTGGCGAATCTGCTGATGCAGCGAACGGATCGCGCCGATCACGCCGAAGTCGAGATAGCGCCGGTACACGAACGGCTTCACGATCGACTCGAGCTGCGACGCGAGCCGCCGCGCCGCGTCGCTGTCGCCTTCCGACACGAGCCGCCCCTTGATCCAGGCGTAGCGCTCCCACTCGCGCCCCTGCACGTAGAAATACTCTTCGAGCATCCCGAGGCTGCATACGAGCGGCCCGGAATCGCCGTTCGGGCGCAGCCGCATGTCGACGCGAAACACGTAGCCGTCGGCCGTGACTTCCGACAGCACGCCGATCAGGCGCCGGCCGAGCCGCGTGAAATATTCCTGCGTGGACAGCGGCGCGCGCGTGCCGCCGGCCGTCTCGCCGTCGTCCTCGTAGACGAAGATCAGGTCGATGTCGGACGACACGTTCAGTTCGCGGCCGCCGAGCTTGCCCATCCCGACGACGCCGAGCACCACGCGCTGGCCGTCGGCGCCGCGCGGCTCGCCGTACAGCGCCTCGAATTCGGCCGACAGCAGCGCGAGCGAGCGCTGCACGGCGAGCTCGGCCAGATCGGTCATCGCGCCCGTCACCTCGGCGACGCTCGCGAGCCCGCGCAGGTCGCGCTCGGCCACCGCGCCGAACACCTCGGTGCGCAATTGCCGCAGCGCGCGCTTCAACTGTTCGTCGGTCGGCACGGCCGCGCCGGCCGGCGGCACGCCGAGCAGCGCGGTGAGCCGTTCGTCCTGCTGCGCGCGCGTAAGCGGCGCGTCGGCCCAGCGGGCGATCTGCTCGACGAGCGCCGGACGCGCGGCGGCCGCGCGCGCGAGGTAACGGGAATAGGACGTGCTGATCAGGGCGGAAGCGTCGGTCATCGAGAAGCAGGCCTTGCGGTCGGGCCGGCCGGCACGCGCGTGCATTCGATGCGCGTTGCGAGCCGGCCCCAATGGACAAGGCGCGGCATCGCGGACGCGCCGCGCCCGTGCGACGCCGCGCGCCGGGAGGCCCGCGCCGCGCCGCCTGGCGGCCGCCGGCACGAACCCGTGTGATACATTTCAACGTCAGTTTGCAAAACTACCATATCGCCGCCCGTCCGCCGCATGTCCGACCGTCAGGAATCCGCCGCAGCAGCGCCCGAAGCGGCCACTCCGAAGCACGATCATCCGGTGCTGCGTCGCGTGTTCAAGGTGACGCTGGCGGTCGCGATCGGCACGTACTTCGTCGCGTGCGGCACGTTCCTCGGGCTGCGCTACGTGCTGCTGCCGCGCATCGACGAATTCCGCCCGCGCATCGAGCGCGCGGTGTCCGACAAGCTCCACGCACAACTGTCGATCGGCAAGCTGTCGCCGCACTGGTCCGGCATGCAGCCGGGCGTCGAAGTCACCCGTCTGACGATCCGCGGCCGCGACGGTCAGGTCGCGCTGTCGGTACCGCACGCGACGGCTGCGCTGTCGTGGATGTCGCTGCTGCGTCTGTCGCCCGCGCTGTCGAGCCTGATCGTCGATGAGCCGGACCTCGTCGTCGCGCGCGCGGCGGACGGCTCGCTGAGCATCGCGGGCGTCGGCGTCGCGTCCGCGCACGGCGGCAACGACACGTTCGGCACCTGGCTGCTGAAGCAGGAAGCGATCGTGCTGCGCGGCGGCACGCTGCGCTGGCGCGACGCGCAGCACGACGCGCCGGAACTCGCGCTGTCCGGCATCCGGCTCGCGGTGCTCAACGACGGCCGCCTGCACAAGGCCGCGCTGCAGGCGCCCGCGAACGGCACGCTGCTGCTCGGCCCGCTCGATTTCCGCGCGCGCTTCACGCACAAGGCGCTCGCGCCGATCGGCAAGCCCTCGAACTGGACGGGCAACGCCTATCTGTCGACGGGCCCCGTCGATCTGCAGACGCTCGCGCGCTATG
Organism: Burkholderia multivorans ATCC BAA-247; assembly: GCF_000959525.1. NCBI lineage: Bacteria > Pseudomonadati > Pseudomonadota > Betaproteobacteria > Burkholderiales > Burkholderiaceae > Burkholderia > Burkholderia multivorans. The sequence goes on along the minus strand of NZ_CP009832.1, from coordinate 829,587 downwards.
TCGACATGCCGCTCACGATCCATGCCGGCCGGATCGACAACGCGATCTGGGCGACCTTCAGCAACGGCCGGCTGCGCTCGGCAGGCGGCGACCTGCAGGGCGCCGACGTCGCGCTGCGCGTGCGGCCGACGCAGCCGCGCCTCGACGTGCCGACGGTCGGCTTCCGCTGGGATCTCGCGCTCGATCCGGGCCGCGACTACACGCTGCATCTGACGCACTTCAACGCGGAACTGGGCCAGCCGCCGCTGCCCGACGGCACGCCGCTCGCGCGTTCGCTCGCGCTGTCGACGCTGAAGGCGCGCTATCGCGTGCCGACGGCCGATCAGGGCCAGCTGCTCAGCGTCGTCGGCGATCGCGTCGATCTCGGCATCCTCAGCGAATTCATCCGCGGGCTGCCGCTGCCCGCGCGGCTGCGCAACGAGCTCGTCAAGATCGACCCGCGCGGGATGATGTCGAACTATCACATCGAAGTCGAACGTGCGAAGCCCGCGCGCGCCGACCTCGCCGACGAGGAGCGCCGCATGGGCGCCGCGCCGATCGTGCGCTACCGGTTCCTCGGCGATCTGCAGGGCATCAGCTTCGCGGCGCAGGAGCCGCCGCCGGGGCTGTCGGCGCGCGGCCACCCGCGTGCCGGCCTGCCGGGCGTCGAGAACCTGTGGGGCCGCGTCGACGCAAGCGAGACGGGAGGCACCGCCGAGTTCGACACGATCGACGCGGCCGTCACGGTGCCCGGCGAGTTCGACGAGCCGCGGCTCACGTTCGACAAGCTGCGCGGCCGCGCGAACTGGACCATCACGCCGGCGCCCGGCGAAAAGCACGCGCGCGTCGACGTGAATGTGCCCGATCTGTTCGTCGCGAATCCCGACGCCGAGATCGCGGTGTCGGGCACCTACACGAATCCGGGGCACGGCCGCGGCTCGCTCGACCTGCGCGCCGATTTCGCGCGCGCGTCGGTCGCCCGGATTCCGCGCTATCTGCCGACGGGGATGTCCGATCACCTGCGTGCCTATCTCGGCCACGCGCTGCAGGACGGCCGCGTGACGAAGGGCGCGTCGATCGTCGCGCGCGGCCCGCTCGACAAGTTTCCGTTTCAGCATGAGCCGACAGCCGGCGTGTTCCGGATCGTCGCGCCGTTTACGGGCGGCCGCTTCGAGCCGACGCCGTACCCGCCGCGCACGCTCGCGAACGGCACGCCGAGCGTGTGGCCCGCGCTCGACGGCATCGACGGCGTGTTCGAGCTCGCGCAGAACAAGCTGCGCTTCGACATCGACCGCGCGCATTACAAGCGTGTCGCGGTGACGAAGGTCGCCGGCCGCATCGACGACCTCGGCCACCCGAGCGACTCGCCGCTCGTCATCGAAGGCCACGCGCAAGGACCGCTCGCCGACCTGATCGATTACGCGGACAACAGCTCGCTGGGCGCGATGAGCGATCGCGTCGGCGCGCGCATCGACGCGCAGGGGCCGGCGTCGCTCGCGCTGAAGCTGACGATTCCGCAGCACGTCGCGCATCCGCATACGCGGATCGAAGGCGCGCTCGCGTTCGGCGGCAACACGCTGTCGGCGGACGGCGTGCCGCCGCTGTCCGCGCTGCGCGGGCAGGTGCGCTTCACCGAAACCGGCGCGTCGCTGCATGCACTGTCGGGCCGCTTCCTCGGCGGCCCGGTGCGCGCGAACGGCCGCTTCCAGTCGCACGGGCCGTACGCCGTCGACGTCGACGGCAAGCTCGCGCTCGACGCCGCGCGCCGGCTGAATCTGCGCGGCGCCGCGGCGGCGCTGCTCGAACACGTGAGCGGCGACGCGCCGTACCGGATCGCGGTGCGCGGCGCACCGGGGCGCCTGCCGGACATCGCCGCGCAATCGGATCTGACCGGCGTCGCGCTGAACTTCCCCGCGCCGTTCGCGAAGCCGGCCGGCACGACGATGCCGTTCCGTTTCACGCTACAGCCGGCGCCGCAGACCGACGGCACGCGCCTCGAGCACGCGGACCTGACGCTCGGCCCCGTGTCGGCGACCTATCTGCTCGATGCGGCGCGCGGCGCGCCGCTGCGTGCCGTGCGCGGCGCGATGGGCATCCACCGCATGCCCGACATGCCGCAGGAAGGCGTCAGCGCGGCGGTCGACGTCGACGCCTTCGACGCGGACGCCTGGATCGCGCTGGCGCGTACCCTGCGCGCCGAGACGCCGCGCGCGACGCAGCCGCCGGCGGCGTCGCGCGTCGATGTCGCGAGCTTCGCGCCGAAGCGCTTTGCGCTCCACTTCGGCACGCTGACGCTGCTCAAGCGCAACTGGGAAAACGTGATCGTCGGCGCGTCGCACGTCGACGATCTGTGGCAGGCCAACATCGCGTCGAACCAGGTGTCGGGCTACCTGTCGTGGGCGCCGGGCGGCGGCCACAACGGCGCGGGTGTGCTCAACGCACGGCTCGCGAAGCTCGTGATTCCCGACAGCGCGCAGCACGATCTCGTCGGCCGCGCGATGAACCTGCCGACGCCGACCGATCGGCCGATGCCGTCGGTCGACGTGATCGTCGACCAGGTCGTCGCGCGCAACCACGACATCGGCCGCCTAGTCGTCAACGCACGCAACGTCGACGAGAACGGCACGCCGGTCTGGCAGCTCGACCGCCTCACGCTGACGAACCCGGACGCGAAACTGAGCGCGACGGGCAACTGGCGCACGTCGCGGCGCGCGCTCGCGCGCGGCGTCGACGAAAGCGAGGCGCCGCGGCGGTCGGTGTTCGACTTCCGGCTCGACGTCGACGATGCGGGCGCGCTGCTCGATCGCGTCGGCCTGCCGCGTACGCTCGCGAAGGGCCAGGGTTCGGTGACCGGCAAGGTCGGCTGGCGCGGCGGCCCGACCGCGGTCGACCTGCCGTCGCTGAACGGCCAGATCGCGCTCGACCTCGAGCACGGGCAAATCCTGAAGGTCGATCCGGGCGCCGCGAAGCTGCTCGGCGTGCTGAGCCTGCAGAGCCTCGCGCGCTTCCTGACGCTGAATTTCCGCGACGTGATCGGCAAGGGACTGCCGTTCGACAAGATCACCGGCACCGCCCGCGTTTCGAACGGCATCGCGCGCACCGACGATTTCGCGATGACGACCGCACCGGCGAACGTGACGGTGCGCGGCGCCGTCGATCTCGGCACCGAGACGCAGGATCTCCATGCGCACGTCGCGCCGAAGGTCGGCGCGGGCGCGGCCGCGATCGCGGCGGCGGTGATCAATCCGCTGCTCGGCGTCGGCGTGCTGGCCGCCGACTTCGCGCTGTCGCAGACGCTGCAGCACGCGTTCGCGCTCGACTACGCGATCACCGGATCGTGGGCGCATCCGCACATCGAGCGGGTGCGGGGCGATCAGGGTAAGATGAATCGCGATGCGGCCGAGGCGCCCGGCCACTGAGCCGCCTTCGCCGCCGGGCCGCACCCCATTTATGACGCCACCGATTTCGCGATGACCGATTCCGCCCCTTCCGCCGCGCCGTTCCGTGTTGCCGCCTTGCAGATGGTCAGCACGACCGACGTCGGACGCAATCTCGCCGAAGCGCGCCGCCTGATCGCGGAAGCCGCCGACGAAGGCGCGCAGCTCGTGCTGCTGCCCGAGTATTTCTGCTTCATGGGTCAGCGCGACACCGACAAGCTCGCGCTCGCCGAGCCGTACGGCGACGGCCCGATCCAGCAATTCCTCGCCGATGCCGCGCGCCGCCACCGCGTATGGGTCATCGGCGGCACGCTGCCGCTGAAGGCGCCGGAACCGCAGCGCGTGCTGAACACGACGCTCGTGTTCGATCCGTCGGGCAACGAGGCGGCGCGCTACGACAAGATCCATCTGTTCAACTTCGAGAAAGGCGACGAGTCGTTCGACGAGGCGCGCACGATTCGCCCGGGCGAGACGGTCGTCACGTTCGACGCGCCGTTCGGCCGGGTCGGGCTGTCGGTCTGTTACGATCTGCGCTTTCCGGAGCTGTATCGCAGGATGGGCGATTGCGCGCTGATCGTCGTGCCGTCGGCGTTTACGTATACGACGGGCCGCGCGCACTGGGAGACGCTGCTGCGCGCACGGGCGGTCGAGAATCAGTGCTACGTGCTCGCGGCCGCACAGGGCGGCAAGCACGAGAACGGCCGGCGCACCTGGGGCCACAGCATGCTGATCGACCCGTGGGGCGAGATCGTCGCGGTGCGCGACGAAGGCGCGAGCGTCGTGAGCGGCACGCTCGAGCCGCAGCGCATCGCCGACGTGCGCCAGAGCCTGCCCGCGTGGCGGCACCGCGTACTGACCTGAGCGGCCGGCCCGCTTGAAACGCCGCGCGGCCCACCCATCTGCGCGATACGCATCCGACAACTTTTTGAGAGCACCCGATACCCGCATGAACATCATCGAACCCGGCATCCGCAACCTGGCGCTGGCGAAGGACATCCTGCTGACGCCGTACGGCCTCGACGAGAGCCTGCTCACGCGCACGATCGCGGACATCTTCACGCACCGCGTCGACTACGCGGATCTGTACTTCCAGGCAACGCGCAGCGAGGCGTGGAGCCTCGAGGAAGGCATCGTGAAGTCGGGCAGCTTCAGCATCGACCAGGGCGTCGGCGTGCGCGCGGTGGCGGGCGACCGCACCGCATTCGCGTATTCGGACGACCTGTCGCCGGAAGCGATCGCGCAGGCCGCCGCGGCGACGAAGGCGATCGCGGCCGCGGGCGGCGGCCGCCAGAAGGTGAAGGCGGCGACGTCGTTGAAAGGCATCTCGGGCCGCGACCTCTATCTGCCGTCCGATCCGCTCGCGTCGCTCGACGCGACGGCCAAGGTGAAGCTGCTCGAACGCGTCGAGCAGATGGCGCGCAGCCGCGACCCGCGCATCACGCAGGTCATGGCGGGCCTCGCCGGCGAATACGATGTCGTGCTGGTCGCGCGCAGCGACGGCGCGCTCGCGGCCGACATCCGCCCGCTCGTGCGCGTCTCGGTCACGGTCATCGCCGAGCAGAACGGTCGCCGCGAAATCGGCACCGGCGGCGGCGGCGGCCGCTTCGACTACGGCTACTTCACCGACGACGTACTGTCGCGCTACGTCGACGACGCGGTGCACGCCGCGCTCGTGAACCTCGACGCGCGCCCCGCGCCGGCCGGCGCGATGACGGTCGTGCTCGGGCCGGGCTGGCCCGGCGTGCTGCTGCACGAGGCGATCGGCCACGGTCTCGAGGGCGACTTCAACCGCAAGGGTTCGTCCGCGTTCGCGGGCCGCATCGGCGAGCAGGTCGCCGCGAAGGGCGTGACGGTCGTCGACGACGGCACGCTGCCGAACCGCCGCGGGTCGCTCAATATCGACGACGAAGGCAACCCCACGCAGTGCACGACGCTGATCGAGGACGGGATCCTGAAGGGCTACATCCAGGACACGCTGAACGCGCGCCTGATGAAGATGCCGGTCACGGGCAACGCGCGCCGCGAATCGTATGCGGCCCTTCCGATGCCGCGCATGACGAATACCTACATGCTCAACGGCGACAAGGATCCGCAGGAAATCATCGCGTCGGTGAAGAACGGTCTCTACGCGGTGAACTTCGGCGGCGGCCAGGTCGACATCACGAACGGCAAGTTCGTGTTCTCGGCGTCCGAGGCGTACATGATCGAGAACGGCAAGATCACGTATCCGGTCAAGGGCGCGACGCTGATCGGCAGCGGCCCCGAATCGCTGAAGTACGTGAGCATGATCGGCAACGACATGTCGCTCGACACGGGCGTCGGCGTATGCGGCAAGGAAGGCCAGAGCGTGCCGGTCGGCGTCGGCCAGCCGACCCTGCGCATCGACAAGATGACGGTCGGCGGTACGGCATAACCGCATCGCCGCGCAGACAATCCGCGAATTTTTGACCGAACGCGCGGATTGTCCGCATTTTTGACGCACCCCGGTTGCCAGCGGCACGGCGACCGGGTATAAATTCCGAATCGACTTTTTCGACGAACCGAATCTCCGTCATGTCCGCCAAGTTTTACTTTTACTTTTTTTGGTATCTCAGACCGCTGGCGGATCGAGAGGGTTGATGGCGCGCAAAGCGCAACCGAAATTCCCGAAAAAACCGCCGGCGAACCCGGCGGTTTTTTTTCGCCCTTCGCCAGCCGTCGTCGCGACGGCCGCCCTGCAGCCCGAACGACACACCGCACCACCCGAATCGACGAATCTGCCGCACGCACACTGACCGAACGGCGCCCCCAAAAGCTAGGAGAAACAGCATGCCCCCGCACAATACCGACGACGTCCGCATCCGCGAACTCAAGGAACTGACGCCGCCCGCTCACCTGATCCGCGAGTTCGCCTGCTCCGAAGCGGCGTCCGAGCTGATCTACAACGCGCGGCAGGCAATGCACCGGATCCTGCACGGCATGGACGACCGTCTGATCGTCGTGATCGGGCCGTGCTCGATCCACGATACGAAGGCGGCGCTCGAATACGCGGGCCGGCTCGTGAAGGAGCGCGAGCGCTTCAAGGGCGAACTCGAAATCGTGATGCGCGTGTACTTCGAGAAGCCGCGCACGACGGTCGGCTGGAAGGGGCTCATCAACGACCCGCATCTCGACAACAGCTTCAAGATCAACGAAGGGCTGCGCACCGCGCGCGAACTGCTACTGCAGATCAACGAGATGGGGCTGCCGGCCGGCACCGAATACCTCGACATGATCAGCCCGCAGTACATCGCCGACCTGATCTCGTGGGGCGCGATCGGCGCGCGCACGACCGAGTCGCAAGTGCACCGCGAGCTGGCGTCGGGGCTGTCGTGCCCGGTCGGCTTCAAGAACGGCACGGACGGCAACGTGAAGATCGCGGTCGATGCGATCAAGGCCGCATCGCAGCCGCACCACTTCCTGTCGGTGACGAAGGGCGGCCACTCGGCGATCGTGTCGACGGCCGGCAACGAGGACTGCCACGTGATCCTGCGCGGCGGCAAGGCGCCGAACTACGACGCGGACAGCGTGAACGCCGCGTGCGCGGACATCGGCAAGGCCGGCCTCGCCGCGCGCCTGATGATCGACGCGAGCCACGCCAATAGCTCGAAAAAGCACGAGAACCAGATTCCGGTATGCGCGGACATCGGCCGCCAGGTCGCGGCCGGCGACTCGCGCATCGTCGGCGTGATGATCGAGTCGCACCTCGTTGAAGGCCGTCAGGATCTGAAGGAAGGCTGCGAACTGACGTACGGCCAGAGCATCACCGACGCCTGCATCAACTGGGAAGACAGCGTGAAGGTGCTCGAAGGGCTGGCGGAATCGGTGAAGGCGCGCCGCGTCGCGAGCGGCAGCGGAAACTGACGGGGCGGCAAGCAGCGCGTTCGTCCCGTGGCGCCTCGGCCATGCGGCCAGCGCGCGGTGATCGCCTCGCTCTGCTAGACTAGCTAACATTCTCTAGCTAAGCGAGGAGGCGACCATGTCGACGGTTAACATGCACGATGCCAAGTCGCGGCTCTCCAGCCTGGTCGAAGCGCTGGAATCCGGGCGCGAAACCGAGGTCGTGATCGCCCGGAATGGTCATCCAGTGGCCCGGATCGTTCCTTATGCTGCGCCGAAGCGGATCGGCGCAGCTCGTCAGCTGCTTGCCGGGCTGAACATCCCGACAACCGTCGAGGCATTCAATGCCGCCGACGAATCGATCGCCGCGGATTTCGAGGCCAGCTCGGAACAAAGGCTTGCGCCATGAAGCTGCTGCTCGATACGCACATCGCGCTATGGGCGGCGGAGGGCGCGCCTCAACTGCCGACAACAGCGGCCGCGTTGATCGAGCATCCCGAGAACACGCTGTACGTCAGTGCCGCATCCATCTGGGAAATCGCGATCAAATACCGCAAAGGCAATCTGCCGGTCCATCCGCGCGATGCCCGTTCGGCGTTCCGGCTTGCTGGCTTTGCGGAGCTGCCTATCAGCAGCGATCACGTCGAAGGCGTTGCCGCGCTGCCCGATTTTCCGGATCACGCCGATCCGTTCGACCGCGTGATGGTTGCGCAGGCGCTACATGAAGGTATGCCGCTCGTCAGCGCAGATCCCAAGCTGTGGCGCTATCACGCCACGCTCGTGCTGCGCGCCTGACGTCCTCCATGCACCAAAACCAGAGCCCGGCATACGCCGGGCTTTTTCATGAGCAGCCGCGAGTGCCTGCGTGACGCGTTACTCGAGCGCCCCCGAACCGAAAATCTCCGTATTCACGCGCTCCGGCGCGACGCCCAGCGCGACCAGCGCATCGCGCTGCGCCTTCATGAACGCGATCGGGCCGCAGATGTAGTAGTCGGCGTCCGGCACCAGCGCGTACTGCTTCACGCGCTCGGGCGTCAGACGCCCTTCGAGGTCGTGATCGATGCCGACGCGGTCGTTCGGTCCGACCCGCTCGTACAGCACCGTACGCTTCACGTTCGCGTGCTGGCGCACCGTGTCGTTCAGCCAGTCGCGGAACGCGTGCACCGCGCCCGACCGGCATGCGTGGACGAACCGCACGTCGCGCCGACTGCCTTCGGCGACGAGCGTCGACAGCATCGACATCATCGGCGTGATGCCGACGCCGCCCGAGATCAGCACGACAGGCGTATCGGCGTCGCGCCTCAGCGAGAAATCGCCCTTCGGCGCCGTCACCTCGACGATCGAACCCGCTTCGACGCCGTCGTGCATCAGCGTCGACACCTTGCCGGCCGGAATCGCCTCGGCGTTGCCCGACTCGCGCTTCACCGAGATGCGCAGCCACTTGCCGTTCGGCGCGTCGGACAGGCTGTACTGGCGCGGCTGATCGACGCCGAGATCGCCGACGAAGCGCTTCACCGTCACGTACTGGCCCGGCTCGAACGACGGCGCCGCGCCGCCGTCCGCCGGCACCAGGTAGAACGACGTGATCTCGTCGCTTTCGCGCACCTTGCGCTCGACGCGGAACGGCCGGAACCCGCTCCAGGCGGCACCCGCGTACAGGTCGGCCTCCGCGCCGATCAGGATTTGCGCGAGCTGGCCGTAGGCGACGCGCCACGCTTCGAGCGTAGCCGCGTCGACCGCGTCGCCGAGCACCTCGACGATCGACGCGAGCAAGTTCTCGCCGACGATCGGATAGTGCTCGGGACGAATGTTCAGGCTCGCGTGCTTGTGCGAAATCCGCGACACCGCACCGCCGAGCGCGCCCAGATTGTCGATGTTCGCCGCATACGCATAGACGGCCTTCGCGAGCGTCTCGGGCTGCGTGCCCGTCTTCTGATGCGTCTGGTTGAACAGGTTCTTCAACTCCGGATGGCGCGCGAACATGCGCTGGTAGAAGTGCTTCGTAATCGTCGCGCCGTGTTCGGCGAGAACGGGAGCGGTCGCCTTCACGCGTGCCATCTGATCGGCGGTGATCTGGGTCATGTTCGTTCTCCGTTAAACATGCTGATACGATACCTCTTTAAAATCGCAGGCCGGACGGACAAATTGTCGCAGTGCGGAAAAAGGCGCCGGCTGCGTTACCGGACGCGGCCGCGCTCCCACAGCACGTCCGCGCCGCCGGCTGCGCGGTTCAGCACACGCGCGAGCACGAACAGCAGATCCGACAGCCGGTTCACGTAGCGCCGCGGCGCGTCGTTGAGTGCGTCGTGCCGGCCGAGCGCGACGATCGAGCGCTCGGCGCGGCGGCACACGGTCCGGCACACGTGCGCGAGCGATGCCGCGCGCGAGCCGGCCGGCAGGATGAATTCCTTCAGCGGCGGCAGCGTCGCGTTGTAGTCGGCGAGCCAGCGGTCCAGCCGCGCGAGATGCGTGTCGTCGATCACCGTATGGCCCGGGATGCAGAGCTCGCCGCCGAGATCGAACAGATCGTGCTGAATCGTCACGAGCGCCGTGCGCACGTCGTCGGGCAGCGTTTCGGCGAGCAGCACGCCGAGATTCGAATTCAGTTCGTCGACGTCGCCGATCGCGGCGATCCGCGCATCGTCCTTGCCGACGCGCCGGCCGTCGCCGAGGCCGGTGGTGCCGTCGTCGCCGGTGCGCGTGGCGATCTTGCTCAAGCGGTTGCCCATGCGAATGTCCTCTCCGGTGCGCGGCCGCGATGCGGCCCGGTTGCGTTGGAACGCGATTATCGCAGCCCGCGGCGACGGCCGCAGCAGGCGTTCCAGCGTAGAATGGGCCGAAACCGCGTCGAAGCGGGACCCGTTTTTCGGACGGTCGGCCGCCGCGAACCCGGTCGGCGCGACATGCGCCCGGCATCGTCCGCCGGCCACCGCGCACGATGCCGGCACGCGCCCGTGCGCTGCCCCGACAAAGGAGACATTCGTGAATCACCCCGCCCCGCCGGCGGCCACGCGCCGCCCCCTGCCCCCCGCCATGCTCGATGCGCTGCGCGCCAGGTTCGGCGAGCGCGTCTCGGTCGCCGATGCCGTGCGCGCACACCACGGCCGCGACGAATCGCCGTTCGATCCGCAGCTGCCCGACGCGGTCGTGTTCGCGCACAGCGTCGACGACGTCCGCGAAGTCGTGTCGCAGTGCGCGCTCTACGGCGTCCCGCTGATTCCGTACGGCGCCGGCTCGTCGCTCGAAGGTCATCTGCTCGCGGTGCGCGGCGGCTTGTCGCTCGATCTGTCCGAGATGAACCGCGTGCTGTCGATCAACGCGGAAGACCTGACCGTCACGGTCGAGCCCGGCATTACGCGCAAGGCGCTGAACGAGGCGCTGCGCGACACCGGGCTGTTTTTCCCGATCGATCCGGGCGCCGACGCGAGCATCGGCGGGATGACCGCGACACGCGCGTCCGGCACGAATGCCGTGCGCTACGGCACGATGCGCGAGAACGTGCTCGGCCTCACCGCGGTGCTCGCCGACGGCCGCGTCGTGAAGACCGGCTCGCGCGCGCGCAAGTCGTCGGCCGGCTACGATCTGACGCGCCTGTTCGTCGGCTCCGAAGGCACGCTCGGCGTGATCACCGAAATCACGCTGCGGCTGCATCCGCTGCCGGAAGCCGTATCGGCCGCGATCTGCACGTTCCCGACGATGGGCGACGCCGTGCGCACCGTGATCGAGACGATTCAGATCGGCGTGCCGATCGCGCGCGTCGAATTCGTCGACGCGCTTGCCGTGCGTTCGATCAACCGCCATTCGAACCTGACGCTCGCCGAAGCGCCGACGCTGTTCTTCGAATTCCACGGCACGGAAGCCGGCGTGAAGGAACAGGCCGAGCTCGTGCAGGCGCTCGCGGGCCAGAACAACGGCCAGGGTTTCGAATGGGCGACGCGGCCCGAAGACCGCAGCCGGCTCTGGTCCGCACGCCATAACGCGTATTTCGCGATGCTGCAGCTGAAGCCCGGCTGCCGCGCGGTGACGACCGACGTATGCGTGCCGATCTCGCAACTCGCCGCCTGCGTCGAGGAAACCGAGGCCGATCTGCGCGCGTCGTCGCTGCCGTGCCCGATCGTCGGTCACGTCGGCGACGGCAATTTCCACGTCGCGATCCTGATCGATCCCGACAAGCCCGAAGAAATCGACGAGGCCGAACGCATCAACGACCGGATCGTCGAGCGTGCGCTGCGGCTCGGCGGCACGTGTACGGGCGAGCACGGCGTCGGGCTGCACAAGATGCGCTTCCTGCCGAAGGAGCATGGCGACAACGCGATCGACACGATGCGCGCGATCAAGCTCGCGCTCGATCCGCGCAACCTGATGAACCCCGGCAAGATCTTCGCGTGCTGATGCGGCGGCGAAGCGGCGGCCGCGGCCGCGCTTTGCCTGGGACGGGAGCAAGCGCTGAAGCGCTCACTCCAGCCGCGCTTTGCCTGAGGCTGGAGCAAGCGCCAAAGCGCTCACTCCAGCCGCGCTTTGCCTGAGGCTGGAGCAAGCGCTAAAGCGCTCACTCCAGCCGCGCTTTGCCTGGGACGGGAGTAAGCGCTAAAGCGCTAACTCCCGTCGCAAAAGGAGACCCGATGAACGCCCCTGTCGAACTGTCCGCCCAGATGCGCGCGCAGCGCCAGCGCGAAGTCGTCCAGGCGCTGATGGCCGTGCTGCCGACGCACTGCCTGCTGTATCGCGACGAAGACACCGCACCGTACGAATGCGACGGCCTGTCGGCATACCGCCGCCTGCCGCTCGCAGTCGCACTGCCCGAAACCGAATCGCAAGTGCAGCGCATCGTGCAGATCTGCCGCCGCATGGACGTGCCGATCGTGCCGCGCGGTGCCGGCACGAGCCTGTCCGGCGGCGCACTGCCGATCTCGCTCGGCGTCGTGCTGTCGCTCGCGCGCTTCACACGCATCGTCGAAGTCGATCCGTATGCGCGCACCGCCACCGTCCAGCCCGGCGTGCGCAATCTCGCGATCTCCGAAGCCGCCGCACCGTACGGGCTGTACTACGCGCCCGATCCGTCGTCGCAGATCGCCTGCACGATCGGCGGCAACGTCGCGGAAAATTCGGGCGGCGTCCATTGCCTCAAGTACGGACTCACCGTGCACAACGTGATGCGCGTGCGCGCGGTGACGATCGACGGCGAAATCGTCGAATTCGGCTCGCTCGCGCTCGACATGCCGGGCCTCGACCTGCTCGCCGTGATGATCGGCAGCGAAGGGATGTTCGCGATCGTCACCGAAGTGACGGTGAAGCTGATCCCGAAACCGCAGGCGGCGCAGCTCGTGATGGCGAGCTTCGACGACGTCGTCAAGGGCGGCGAGGCGGTCGCCGCGATCATCGCGTCCGGCATCATCCCGGCCGGCCTCGAGATGATGGACAAGCCGGCGACGCAGGCCGTCGAGGCGTTCACGCACGCCGGCTACGACCTCGACGCGAAAGCGATCCTGCTATGCGAATCGGACGGCACGCCGGAAGAAGTCGCCGAGGAAATCGTGCGGATGACGGCCGTGCTGCGCGAGCACGGCGCGACGCGCATCCAGGTCTCGCGCAACGAAAGCGAGCGGCTGCGCTTCTGGTCGGGCCGCAAGAACGCGTTTCCGGCCGCCGGACGCATCTCGCCCGACTATTACTGCATGGACGGCACCGTGCCGCGCCGCGCGATCGGCCCGCTGCTCGCGCGCATCGAACAGCTCGAAACGCGCTACGGCTTGCGCTGCATCAACGTGTTCCATGCCGGCGACGGGAACATGCATCCGCTGATTCTGTACAACGCGAACAACCCGGACGAACTCCATCGCGCCGAGCAGTTCGGCGCGGAAATCCTCGAATGCTGCGTCGAATTCGGCGGCAGCGTGACCGGCGAGCACGGCGTCGGCATCGAGAAACTGAACTCGATGTGCGTCCAGTTCTCGCCGCAGGAGCGCGACGCGTTCTTCGCGGTCAAGCGTGCGTTCGATCCGCCGGAGCTGCTCAATCCCGACAAGGGCATTCCGACACGCGCACGCTGCGCCGAATACGGACGCCAGCACGTGCGCGGCGGGCTGCTGCCGCACCCCGAACTGCCGCGCTTCTAGGCGCGCGCATGCCGGCCGCCGCCCGGCCGGCTTCAGGAAGCGCCCGGCGCGGCCGCGCGGTATGGCGCGGCGCAGGCTCGCGCGCGCCGCCTGCGCAGTCCGGGCGGCGGGCCCGCCGCCCGGTACGCGCTGTAGCGCCCCCCTTTCCTCGATGTCGCGGGTGTCGCCGACGCATCCTAGGGATAGTCGCGATGTGGATTCGCGCCACCCCGGTACAATCGATCGGACAACAAGACGAGGCAGCCACGAAAACATGGAAGAGGACGACATCGTCGCCGAATGGGCCGAACGCGTCCGCTCGGCCAGCGCCGACGGCCGCCCGCTGCGGATTCGCGGCGGCGGCACGAAGGACTGGTACGGGCAGACGCTCGAAGGAGAAATACTGGACACGCGCGCGCTGCACGGCGTCGTGTCGTACGACCCGGCCGAACTCGTCGTCACGGTGCGCGCGGGCACGCCGCTCGCGCAGCTCGAAAGCGTCGTCGCGGAGTGCGGCCAGATGCTGCCGTTCGAGCCGCCGCACTTCGGGCGCGCGGCCACCGTCGGCGGCTGCATCGCGGCCGGCCTCGCAGGCCCGCGCCGTGCGACCTGCGGCGCGCCGCGCGACTTCGTGCTCGGCGTCACGCTGATGAACGGCCGCGGCGAAACGCTGCGCTTCGGCGGGCAGGTCGTGAAGAACGTCGCCGGCTACGACGTCTCGCGGCTGATGGCCGGCTCGCTCGGCACGCTCGGGCTGATGCTCGAGCTCTCGATCAAGGTGCTGCCGGTGCCGGTCGCCGAAGTCACGCTGAAGTTCGAGATGACGGCGACCGATGCCGTGCGCAAGCTCAACGAATGGGGTGGCCATCCGCTGCCGGTCAGCGGCAGCGCGTGGCGCAACGGCACGCTCGTGCTGCGCCTGTCCGGCGCCGAGGCCGCCGTCAAATCGGCAAAGACGCAGCTCGGCGGCGAAGTCGTCGACGCGGTCGAGGCCGAGCGATTCTGGGCCGGCCTGCGCGAGCACACCGATCCGTTCTTCAACGGGATCCCGCCCGACTATGCGCTGTGGCGGCTCTCGCTGCCGTCGATCACCGAACCGATGCACCTGCCCGGCACACAGCTGATGGAATGGGGCGGCGCGCAACGCTGGTGGATTACCGACGCCGACGCGCAGACGGTCCGCATGAGCGCGAAGCAGGCCGGCGGCCACGCGACGCTGTTCCGCGCGGGCGACGCCTACGATCGCAGCGCCGGCGTGTTCACGCCGCTCGCCGCGCCGCTGCTGAAAATCCACCGCGGCCTGAAGGCGGCGTTCGATCCCGCGCGCATCTTCAACCGCGGCCGGCTGTATCCCGATCTCTGAGCTGCCGATGCAAACGAACCTCGCCGACTTCATCCGCGACACGCCCGACGGCAACGAGGCCGACGCGATCCTGCGCAAGTGCGTGCACTGCGGGTTCTGCACCGCGACGTGCCCGACCTATCAGTTGCTCGGCGACGAACTCGACGGCCCGCGCGGACGCATTTACCTGATCAAGCAGATGGTCGAAGGCGCGAAAGTCACGCGCAGCACGCAGCAGCATCTCGATCGCTGCCTCACGTGCCGCAGCTGCGAGACGACGTGCCCGTCGGGCGTCCAGTACGGCCGGCTCGTCGAGATCGGCCGCAAGCACGTCGAGGCGCAGGTGCAGCGCCCGCTGTCGCAGCGGCTCGTGCGCCGCCTGCTGGCGAGCCTCGTGCCGAACGCGACGCTGTTCTCGCCCGTGATGCGGCTCGGCCAGCAGGTGCGGCCGCTGCTGCCGAAGCGGCTGCGCGACAAGGTACCGCCGCGCACGCGGCTGCTCGAATGGCCGCAGCGCACGCATCCGCGCAAGATGCTGATGCTCGGCGGCTGCGTGCAGCCGTCGATGCTGCCGAACATCAACATCGCGACCGCGCGCGTGCTGGACGCGCTCGGCGTCGAGACGATCGTCGCGCCCGACGCAGGCTGCTGCGGCGCGATCCGGCTGCATCTGAACTATCACGACGAAGCGCTCGACGACGCGCGCCGCAACATCGACGCATGGTGGCCGTACGTCGAACAAGGCGTCGAAGCGATCGTGATGAACGCGTCGGGCTGCGGCGCGACCGTGCTCGAATATGCACACCTGCTGCGCGACGATCCGGCCTATGCGGAAAAGGCGCGGCGCATCGTCGCGCTGACGCGCGACATCTCGGACGTACTGCTCGCGTTCGAGGCCGAACTCGCGACGCTCGGCCGCCGCCGTGCGATCCATACGGTCGCGTACCATCCTCCGTGCACGCTGCAGCACGGGCAGCAGTCGCGCGGCAAGGTCGAACGGCTGCTCGAAACGCTCGGCATCGACGTGCGGCTGCCGGCCGACAGCCACCTCTGCTGCGGCTCGGCCGGCACCTATTCGCTGACGCAGCCGTCGCTGTCGTACCGGTTGCGCAAGCAGAAGCTGCTGAAGCTGCAGGCGCTCGAACCGCAGATGATCGTGTCCGGCAACGTCGGCTGCATCGCGCACCTGCAAAGCGGCACGCAGATCCCGGTCGCGCACTGGATCCAGCTCGTCGAGCACCTCATCTACGGTTAATGTCGCCGCTCGCCGCTCGCCGCTCGCCGCTCGCCGCTCGCCGCTCGCGGTGCGCCATGATCGCTGCGTGAAGGGCATGCATGCACGCGAGCGCGTCGCGGCGGCGCGCACGGCGTCCGTATAATGTGCGGATCGTTGCGCCGCCTGCGGCGCATCCGCTCCGTGCCCGTTTTCTCGCGCCGTATCCGTGCCCGTCATGTCCGATCTCGCCGTTCGTCTCGAATCCGTTCATCGCCGCATCGCCGACGCCGCGCGTGCCGCCGGCCGCGATCCGGCCTCCGTGTCGCTGCTCGCCGTATCGAAGACCTTTCCCGCCGACGCGGTGCGGGCCGCGCACGCGGCCGGCCAGCGCGCATTCGGCGAAAACTACGTGCAGGAGTCGATCGACAAGATCGACGCGCTCGCCGATTTGCGCGCGTCGCTCGAATGGCATTTCATCGGGCCGCTGCAATCGAACAAGACGCGCGCGGTTGCCGAGCGCTACGACTGGGTACATTCGATCGACCGGCTGAAGATCGCGCAGCGGCTCGCCGAGCAGCGCCCCGCGCACCTGCCGCCGCTGAACGTGTGCGTGCAGGTGAACATCAGCGGCGAGGCGTCGAAGAGCGGCGTCGCGCCGGCCGAGGTCGCCGAGGTCGCACGCGCGGTGGCCGCGCTGCCGTCGCTGCGGCTGCGCGGACTGATGGCGATCCCGGAACCGGCAGCCGACCTCGACGCGCAACGCGTGCCGCATCGCGCACTGCGCACGCTGTTCGACGCGCTGCGTGCCGACGGCCTGCCGCTCGACACGCTGTCGATGGGCATGTCCGCCGATCTCGAGGCGGCCGTACTCGAAGGCGCGACGATCGTGCGCGTCGGCACCGCGATCTTCGGCGCGCGCGACTATTCGCGCTGAACGCCGCGCCCTATCCCTTCACTCACTCGCTCAATCCGACATCATGAAAATCGCATTCATCGGCGGCGGCAACATGGCCGCGGCCCTGATCGGCGGCCTCATCAAGCGCGGCGTCGCCGCGGACGGCCTGTACGCGATCGACGTCAACGAAGACGTCCGCGCGCGCGCCGCGCAGCAGTTCGGGATCCGCACCGGCGCCGCGATCGACGCGGCAATCGGCGACTACGACGCGATCGTGCTCGCGGTCAAGCCGCAGGTGCTGAAGGACGTCGCGCAGGCGCTCGCGCCGCATCTGCGCGCGCAGCTCGTGATCAGCATCGCGGCCGGCATCCGGGGCGCGGATCTGTCGCGCTGGCTCGGCGGCTACGCGCGCGTCGTGCGCACGATGCCGAACACGCCCGCGCTCGTCGGCATGGGCGTGACGGGCCTCGCCGCACTGCCGGGCGTCGATGCGGCCGGCCGCGAACTGGCTTCGAACGTGCTCGGCGCGGTCGGCGAGATCGTCTGGTTCGACGACGAATCGCGGCTCGACGCCGTCACGGCGATCTCGGGCAGCGGGCCCGCATACGTGTTCTATTTCATCGAAGCGCTGCAGGAAGCGGCGCGCCGCCTCGGGATGAACGACGAACAGGGCCGCGCGCTCGCGGTCGCGACGTTTACGGGCGCCGCGCAGCTCGCCGCGCAATCGGGCGAGCCGGCTGGCGTGCTGCGCGAGCGCGTGACGTCGAAGGGCGGCACGACGGCCGCCGCGCTCGCGTCGTTCGACGCGCAAGGTGTGAAGGAAGCGATCGTGCGCGGCGTGCTCGCGGCCGACGCACGCGCGAAGGAAATGGGCGACGAACTCGGCCGCGCCTGAGCGGCTCGACGCTTCGTCCTGCACGAGGATGGACTTGCGCAGCAGACCGCGCACGCCATCATCCGGTAGCAGCAACAAAAAAGCGGCCTCGGCCGCTTTTTCTTTTTCTGCTTCAGCACGCCGCGCGCGGCACGAAGCCGCGCGGGCCGCCGTTCAGCTCGCCGCCATCAGGTAATGCGCGGCAATGCCGGCGAACAGCACGCCGCCGAGCCAGTTGTTGTGGCGGAATGCCGCGAAGCACGGCATCCGTTCGCGGCCCTTGATCAGCGTGTAGTGATACACCGCGCAGCCGGCGGCGGCGGCCCAGCCCACCCAGTACGCCGCACCGAAGCCGAGCGTGATGCCGATCCACACGTAGATTCCGAGCGTGACCGCATAGCACGCCATGACGGCCGCGACGTCGAAACGGCCGAACGTCAGCGCCGACGTGCGAATGCCGATCTTGATGTCGTCGTCGCGGTCGACCATCGCGTATTCGGTGTCGTACGCGACCGACCAGAACACGTTGGCGATCAGCATCACCCACGCGAGCGGCGGCACCGTGTTCTGCACGGCCGCGAACGCCATCGGAATTCCGAAGCCGAACGCGATCCCGAGATACGCCTGCGGAATCGCGAAGAAGCGCTTCATGAACGGATAGGTACCCGCGACGAACAGCGCGACGACCGACAGCTCTTTCGTCAGCGTATTGAGCGGCAGGATCAGCAGGAACGCCACGAAGGACAGGCCGACGGCAATCGCGACGGCTTCCCACGCGCGGATCTTGCCCGACGTCAGCGGCCGGTCAGCCGTGCGCTTCACGTGCCGGTCGAAATCGCGGTCCGCGTAGTCGTTCATCGCGCAGCCGGCCGAGCGCATCAGCAGCGTGCCGAGCGCAAAGATCACGATCAGCGGCCAGCGCGGATGGCCGTCCGACGCGATCCATAGCGCGTTCAAGGTCGGCCACAGCAGCAGCAGGCTGCCGATCGGCTTGTCCATCCGGACAAGGCGCAGGTACAGGGGAAAGCGGGCAAGCATGGCGAAGCACCGGAAAGACGATCCCGGCATTTTAGAGCCCAACGGCCGTTTGCGTCATGGGTGCGGCCGGCGCGAGGCCCGGCCGAGGGGAATGGATCGGTGTGAAGAAATCGGCGGATCGCCGACCAAGATCGAAGGCGGCCGGCACGATCCGGGAACCATCGGTGCCGCGCGAGTCGCCGTGCGAACCGTGCGGCGGCAGCGCCGCCGCCTACCTTGCGGCCCTGCCGCATGCCGCAACGACATGCCGCGCGCCGCGGCCGGGCGCGCGCCCCGCCGCGCAACGTCCTTACGCGAGCAGCGACCGCAGCATCCACGCGGTCTTTTCATGCGTCTGCAAGCGCTGCGTGAGCAGATCGGCAGTCGGCTCGTCGCTCGCCGCGTCGGCCGCCGGGAAAATCTCGCGCGCGGTGCGCACGACAGCCTCGTGCCCTTCGACGAGCTGGCGGATCATGTCTTCGGCGGCCGGCACGCCCTCGGCTTCCGGCACCGACGACAGTCGCGCGAAATCGCCGAACGTGCCCGGCGCGACGACGCCGAGCGTGCGAATGCGTTCCGCGATCGAATCGACCGCGAGCCACAGTTCGTTGTACTGCTCCTCGAACATCAGATGCAGCGTGTTGAACATCGGGCCCGTCACGTTCCAGTGGAAATTGTGCGTCTTCAGATACAGCGAAAACGTATCGGCCAGCAAGCGCGACAGGCCGTCGGCGATCTTCCTGCGATCCTTGTCGCTGATGCCGATGTTGATTTGCGTTGCATTTGCATTGCCTTTCTTTGCCATCGTCGGACTCCTCATTTCGACATGTTGAACCGATGAAAATGCGTCGAGCCATTCGCATGTCGCGTGCACGCGGCATGCGCTCGCGGTCTGCCAGTTTAGCGTGACACGCGCCAATGCGCGCTTACGCGCCGGCCACGTGAGCGATCGCGCCGAGCGCGTGCGCGATCAGCACGGCCGCGCCGCTGCCGGCGATCGCCGCGCCGACGAGGCGCCGCGCGGCGGCTGGCGCACGCAGTGCGGGCGCGGCAAACGCCGCGTGCAGGTCGAGCGTGCGTTGCGTCATGATGGTCCCTCCTTCAACGAAACGGCGACGACGCGCCGGGCTGCCGCTCATCGGCCGCCCGGCGCTCGCCGCCCTGTTGCAAGACTTCGCTGCCGCATCGCTGCCGGCAGCGGGCTGTTAGACGAGATCGAAGCGATCGAGGTTCATCACCTTGTTCCATGCCGCGACGAAGTCGTGTACGAACTTCTGCTGCGCATCCGCACTGCCGTACACCTCGGCAAGCGCGCGAAGCTGCGAATGCGAACCGAACACGAGGTCGACGCGCGTGCCCGTCCACTTCAGCTCGCCCGTCGCACGATCGCGGCCTTCGAACACGTCGTTGTCGGCCGATGCGGGCTTCCACTCGGTACGCATGTCGAGCAGGTTCACGAAGAAGTCGTTCGTCAGCGTGCCCGGACGCTCGGTGAAGACCCCGTGCTTCGGATCGCCGACATTCGTGCCGAGCACCCGCATCCCGCCGACGAGCACCGTCATCTCCGGCGCGGTCAGCGTCAGCAGTTGCGCCTTGTCGACCAGCAGCGCCTCGGCCGGCGTCTTGAACTTGCGCTTCAGATAGTTGCGGAAGCCGTCGGCGACAGGCTCGAGCACGGCCATCGCGTGGACGTCGGTCTGCTCCTGCGACGCATCCGTACGGCCCGGCGCGAACGGCACCGTCACCGTGACGCCCGCGCTCTTCGCGGCCTGCTCGACGCCGGCCGCACCGGCCAGCACGATCAGATCCGCGAGCGATACCTTCTTGCCGCCCGTTTGCGCATCGTTGAACGCCTTGCGCACGCCTTCGAGCGTCTCGAGCACGGCCGCGAGTTCGGCCGGGCGGTTCACTTCCCAGTCCTTCTGCGGCGCGAGACGGATGCGCGCGCCGTTTGCGCCGCCGCGCTTGTCCGAGCCGCGGAACGTCGACGCCGACGCCCATGCGGTCGATACGAGCTGCGACACCGACAGCCCCGACGCAAGCACCTTCGCCTTCAGCGCCGCGATGTCGGCTTCGTCGATCAGCGGATGGTCGACGGCCGGCACCGGGTCTTGCCACAGCAGCTCCTCGGCCGGCACGTCCGGGCCGAGATAGCGCGAACGCGGACCCATGTCGCGGTGCGTGAGCTTGAACCATGCGCGCGCAAACGCGTCGGCGAACTGGTCCGGATGCTCGTAGAAGCGGCGCGAGATCTTCTCGTACTCGGGATCGAAGCGCAGCGCGAGGTCGGTCGTCAGCATCGTCGGACGGTGCTTCTTCGCCGGATCGAACGCATCGGGGATCACCGCCTCCGCATCCTTCGCGACCCACTGATGCGCGCCAGCCGGGCTCTTCGTCAACTCCCACTCGTAGCTGAACAGGTGCTTGAAGAAATCGTTGCTCCACTTCGTCGGCGTCGATGTCCACGTGACTTCGAGGCCGCTCGTGATCGCGTCCTTGCCCTTGCCCGTGCCGAACGTGCTCTGCCAGCCAAGACCCTGCTGCTCGAGGGCCGCCGCTTCCGGCTCGGGGCCGACGCTCGAGGCGGGACCGGCACCGTGCGTCTTGCCGAACGTGTGGCCGCCCGCGATCAGCGCGACCGTCTCTTCGTCGTTCATCGCCATCCGTGCGAACGTCTCGCGGATGTCGCGCGCGGCCGCGACCGGATCGGGATTGCCGTCCGGGCCTTCCGGGTTCACGTAGATGAGGCCCATCTGCACGGCCGCGAGCGGGTTCTCGAGCTCCCGGTTGCCGGAGTAGCGGCTGTTCGGGCCGCCGCTCAGCTCGAGCCAGATCTTTTCGGAACCCCAGTACACGTCGTCCGGTTCCCACGTGTCGGGACGGCCGCCCGCATAGCCGAACGTCTTGAAGCCCATCGATTCGAGCGCGACGTTGCCGGTCAGGATCAGCAGGTCGGCCCACGAGATGTTGCGGCCGTACTTCTGCTTGATCGGCCACAGCAGCCGGCGCGCCTTGTCGAGGTTCGCGTTGTCGGGCCAGCTGTTCAGCGGTGCGAAGCGCTGCTGCCCGCCGCCCGCGCCGCCGCGGCCGTCGGCGATCCGGTACGTGCCCGCGCTATGCCAGGCCATCCGGATGAACAGGCCGCCGTAGTGGCCGAAGTCGGCCGGCCACCAGTCCTGCGACGTCGTCATCAGCGCATGCAGATCGCGCTTCACGGCCGCGAGGTCGAGCTGCTTGAATGCCTCGGCATAGTTGAAGTCCTTGTCCATCGGATCGGACAGCGACGAATGCCGGTGCAGGATATTCAGGTTGATCTGATTCGGCCACCAGTCCTTGTTCGATGTGCCGCTGCCTGCGGTGTGGTGGAACGGGCACTTCGGTTCGGTCGACATGCTTTTTCTCCTTGGATGGCTCATGTGCCCCCGTGCCGGCGTAGCGCCGGACGACGTGCGCGGAGCGTGATTGCGGGGGTGGAAAACGGAACAGGCGGGGCCTGCCGCCCGACTACGGGATGCGCTTCGCGTCGCGCTTCCCGGGCGAAGCGCCGCAGGCGGGACGCTTCGGGCAAGCGCGGCCGGCAGACGCGCCGCCGGCGATGCGCTGGGTCTTCGTGTTGTCGATCATGTTTTGCTCCCTCTTCGGCGCGGTTGAATCGGGGGAACACGGGACCGGCGTACGGCGTCATCCGCCATACGTGCGATCCGCCAGGTATGCGAACGCAATCGGACGCAGGCTGCGGATCGCGGCCCTGGCACGATTGACGACTTGCTCGCGCGACGCGATGTTCCGCTGCGCGTGCCGCAATACCGATCGCATCATGACATCCTCCTTTGACGCTTGCATTGAATCTGCAACGGGCGCCTCGGGGACGCCGACCATGTGAAGAGTCTACGTAAATCTATCGCCCAACAGAATTCAATTGTTTAAATCTATTCGATAGGGAAAAATAAACGGGGTCGCGAGACCCCGTCGATCGATGCGGCGCGGCGGCCACGTCAGTTCAAGGTAGCCGGCATGTCGAGCTTCGCGACGCCCGGCAGCTCGCACGCGGCGATCGCTTCGCTGATCGCGTCGATCGCCGGCATCCGCGTGAAGCTCTTGCGCCACACCAGCACGACGCGGCGGTCGGGCACCGGCTCGTTGAACGGCACGTACGACAGCAGCTCGGCGTCCGGGCCGTTCGCGCGCGGGCCGATCTCCGGCACCGACATTCTCGGCAGCACCGTGATGCCGACGCCGCTTGCGACCATATGGCGGATCGTCTCGAGCGACGAGCCTTCGAACGTCTTCTGGATGCCGTCGGCCGTCTGCGAGAAGCGCATCAGCTCGGGGCACACGCCGAGCACGTGGTCGCGGAAGCAGTGACCGTTGCCGAGCAGCAGCATCGTTTCCTGCTTCAGGTCTTCGGCGTCGATCTCGCGGCGCTTCTCCCACGGATGGCCGGCGGGCAGCGCGACGACGAACGGCTCGTCGTACAGCGGCCGCACCATCAGCCCCGTTTCGGGAAACGGCAGCGCCATGATCGCCGCGTCGATCTCGCCTTGCTTCAGCAGCTCGAGCAGCTTCAGCGTGTAGTTCTCCTGCAGCATCAGCGGCATCTGCGGCACGCGCTGGATCATCTGCTTGACGAGCGTCGGCAGCAGGTACGGGCCGATCGTGTAGATCACGCCGAGGCGGAACGGGCCGACGAGCGGGTCCTTGCCCTGCTTCGCGATCTCCTTGATCGCGAACGTCTGCTCGAGCACGCGTTGCGCCTGCGTGACGATCTGATCGCCGATCGGCGTGACGCTCACTTCGCTCGCGCCGCGCTCGAAGATCTGCACGTTCAGCTCGTCCTCGAGCTTCTTGATCGCCACCGACAGCGTCGGCTGGCTCACGAAGCACGCTTCGGCCGCGCGGCCGAAATGCCGCTCGCGCGCAACCGCGACGATGTATTTCAATTCAGTCAGCGTCATTGTGGGTCAATCAGGTATAAACGAGCGATAGGCATAATTTATACACCCTGTGGCGGCCGTTCGCCAAGTTTCTCCGCATCGCGGTCGGCCGATCGGCGCTAAGGCTCCGACCCTCAAACGCGGCCTCAAGCCTTCAGATACTGCTCGCGCGCGCCGAGCCAGCGCGCCAGATGCTGCGTGACGACGTCCGGATACGCGGCGATCAGTCGCGCGGCGGCGGCGCGCGCGGGGTCGATCAGCCAGCCGTCCGTCTCGAGGTTTGCGAAGCGCAGCATCGCGGCGCCCGACTGACGCGCGCCGAGGAATTCGCCGGGCCCGCGGATCTCGAGGTCGCGCCGTGCGATCTCGAAGCCGTCGGTCGTCTCGCGCATCGTCTTCAGCCGTTCGCGGCCCGCGATCGACAGCGGCCCCGAGTACAGCAGCACGCAGACCGACGCCGCGGTGCCGCGCCCGACGCGCCCGCGCAGCTGATGCAGCTGCGCGAGGCCGAAGCGCTCGGCGTGCTCGATCACCATCAGCGACGCGTTCGGCACGTCGACACCGACCTCGATCACGGTCGTCGCGACGAGCAGCTGCACCTCGTTGCGCGTGAACGCGTCCATCACGGCCGCCTTGTCGGCCGGCGACAGCCGCCCGTGCACGAGGCCGACCTTCAGTTCGGGCAGCGCGGCGGCGAGCGTCTCGTAGGTCTCGACCGCCGTCTGCAGCTGCAGCGTCTCGCTTTCCTCGATCAGCGGGCAGACCCAGTACACCTGGCGGCCCGTCAGCGCGGCCTCTCGCACGCGCGCGATCACCTCGTCGCGGCGCGCGTCGCCGACCACGCGCGTCAGCACCGGCGTGCGGCCCGGCGGCAGTTCGTCGATCGTCGACACGTCGAGATCCGCGTAATACGTCATCGCGAGCGTGCGCGGGATCGGCGTGGCCGACATCATCAGCTGATGCGGCTGGAAGCCCTGCGCGCCGTCCGCCGCGTTGGCGGCCTTCGCGCGCAGCGCGAGCCGCTGCTCGACGCCGAAGCGATGCTGCTCGTCGACGATGACGAGCCCGAGCCGCGCGAATTCGACGGTGTCCTGGATGATCGCGTGCGTGCCGATCACGAGCTGCGCGGTGCCGAGCGCGGCCGCCTCGATCGCGGCGCGCTTTTCCTTCGCCTTCAGGCTGCCCGCGAGCCATGCGACCGACACGCCGAGCGGCTCGAGCCAGCCGCGCAGCTTGCGCGCATGCTGTTCCGCCAGGATTTCGGTCGGCGCCATCAGCGCGGCCTGGTAGCCGGCGTCGATCGCCTGCGCGGCCGCGAGCGCAGCCACGACTGTCTTGCCGCTGCCGACGTCGCCCTGCAGCAGCCGCTGCATCGGGTGCGGCAGCGTCAGATCGTGCGCGATCTCGTCGACGACGCGCGCCTGCGCGCCCGTCAGCCGGAACGGCAGCGCCGCGTAGAGCCGCGTGGTCAGCGCGTCGGTCTCGCGCGCGGTGCGGCGCGGCATCGCGGGCGCCGCGCGCGTGCGGCGCTCCTCGTGCGCGCGCTTCAGCGACAGCTGCTGCGCGAGCAGTTCCTCGAACTTGATGCGCGTCCATGCCGGATGCGAGCCGTCCATCAGCGCGGCTTCGTCGGAATCGACGCCCGGATGATGGAGGATGCGCACGGCGTCAGCGAGCGTCGGCACGCCGAGCGGCTTCAGGTAGTCGCGCTCGATTTCGGGCGGCAGCAGCTCGGGCAGCGGCGTGCGCTCGAGCGCGTTCTCGATCGCCTTGCGCAGATAGGCCTGCGACACGCCGGCCGTGCTCGGATAGACGGGCGTCAGCACCTGCGGCAGCGGCGCATCGGCTTCGACGACGCGCACCGCCGGATGCACCATCTCCATCCCGAAGAAGCCGCCGCGCACGTCGCCGCGCACGCGCAGGCGCTGGCCGACCGCCATCTGCTTGACCTGCGAGCCGTAGAAATTCAGGAAACGCAGCACGAGCTGCTCGCCGTCGTCGTCGCGGATCTTCACGACGAGCTGGCGGCGCGGGCGATACGCGACCTCGTTGTCGATCACGACGCCTTCGGTTTGCGCGATGCCGCCCGGCAGCAGATCGCGGATCGGCGTGAGCGTCGTTTCGTCCTCGTAGCGCATCGGCAGATGCAGGACGAGATCGATCGAGCGCGTGAGCCCGAGCTTCGCGAGCTTGTCGGCGGTTTTCAGCGCCGGCTTGGACGATTTCGCCGCCGCGGCCTTCTTGCCGCGCTTCGCGGCCGGCGCGCCGTCGGCGTCTGCCGGCGCATCGGCGGGCGGGCCTGCGTGCGCATCGTCGTCGATCGACTCGGCCTGCGCGGCCGCGGCCGGCTGCGCGAGCCGTCCGTCGGCACCGCGCTTCGGTCCGCGGCGCGGCGCCGCACGACCGACCGGCGGCGCGGCGTCGCGATCGACCGCGCGCGCCGGCGGCGACGCGGCGAGCTCCGTGTCGAACGGATCGTCGGAATCGGCAGCGGCGGCGGAACGGCGGGGTGAGACAGGCATCGGGTCGTGAGCGTGCTTCGCAAGGCAAGTACAATAGCGGCTTTCACGTCGTCCGAACGAACGACGCCGGCCAGGCCGCGCATCCCGCCATCATAGCGGCTCGCGCGCCCCCTTTACGCGTTTCCGCCATGCCGGCGGCGCCCGCCGGCCGTTTCGAACCAGCCCGCATGTTCACGCTTTCCGATTTCGATTTCAATCTGCCGCCCGAGCTGATTGCGCAAACCGCGCTGCCCGACCGCACCGCAAGCCGCCTGCTCGAGGTCGACGCGACGGCCGAGCCCGCGCGCTTCGTCGATCGCCGTTTCGCCGAATTGCCGGCGTGCATCGCGCGCGGCGACCTGCTCGTGTTCAACGATACCAAGGTGCTGAAGGCGCGCTTCTTCGGCCAGAAGGCGAGCGGCGGCCGGATCGAGGTGCTGATCGAGCGCGTGACGGGCTCGCACACGGCGCTCGCGCAGATCCGCGCGAGCAAGTCGCCGGGCGCCGGCACGACGCTGCGCCTCGCCGACGCGTTCGACGTGACGGTCGGCGAACGCGTCGAGCCGTTCTTCACGCTGCACTTTCCGCAGCCGTGCCTCGAGCTGATCGAGCAGTACGGCCGACTGCCGCTGCCGCCGTACATCGAGCACGATCCGGACGCGACCGACGAGACGCGCTATCAGACGGTCTATGCGAGCAACCCGGGCGCGGTCGCCGCGCCGACGGCCGGCCTGCACTTCGACGAGCCGCTGCTCGCGAAGCTCGACGCGATGGGCATCGAGCGCGCGACGCTGACGCTGCACGTCGGCGCGGGCACGTTCCAGCCGGTGCGGGTCGAGAACATCGCCGAGCACAAGATGCACAGCGAGTGGTACGAGCTGCCGCAGTCTCTCGTCGACAAGATCGCGGCCACGCGCGCGCGCGGCGGCAAGGTGATCGCGGTCGGCACGACCTCGATGCGCGCG
The DNA here is from genome assembly GCF_000959525.1 of Burkholderia multivorans ATCC BAA-247. Classification (NCBI taxonomy): domain Bacteria; kingdom Pseudomonadati; phylum Pseudomonadota; class Betaproteobacteria; order Burkholderiales; family Burkholderiaceae; genus Burkholderia; species Burkholderia multivorans. Next base: position 802,474 of record NZ_CP009832.1, on the reverse strand, counting down.
CTCGAAGCCGCGGCGCGCGACGCCGAAGCCGCCGGCCGGCCGCTCGCGGCGACGCAGGCCGAGACCGACATCTTCATCACGCCCGGCTACCGCTTCCGAGTGGTCGACCGGCTCGTCACGAATTTCCATCTGCCGAAGTCGACGCTGATGATGCTGGTGTCCGCGTTCGCGGGCATCGAGACGATCCGCGCCGCGTACCGCCACGCGATCGAACAGCGCTACCGCTTCTTCAGCTACGGCGACGCGATGCTGCTCACACGGCGCGATACGCCGGAGGCGACGCACGCGTAAGGCGCCGCACGTGCGACGGCCGGCCGTACGGCACGGCCGCCGCGGCGCCTTCGGCACGGGCCCGCCGCTCGCCCGCGCCGCGCGCTACGATGGCGCACATCCATTCTTTCCGCCGCCGCTACTCCGGCGGCTTTTTCCAACTTGCGCCGGACTGTTTTCCGGTGGCCAGGAGCACCCCACGATGACCGAAGGTTCATCCCACGATACGCGCGCGCACACGCCCGAAGCCGCGCCCGCCCGCCCCGCCAACGGGCTCGAATTCGAACTGCTGACGACCGACGGCCACGCGCGCCGCGGCCGCGTGAAGCTCAACCACGGCGTCGTCGAGACGCCGATCTTCATGCCGGTCGGCACCTACGGCACCGTGAAGGCGATCCAGCCGCGCGAGCTGCACGAGATCAAGGCCCAGATCATCCTCGGCAACACGTTCCACCTGTGGCTGCGCCCGGGCCTCGACACGATCGACGCACACGGCGGCCTGCACGGCTTCATGGGCTGGAACAAGCCGATCCTGACCGACTCGGGCGGCTTCCAGGTGTTCTCGCTCGGCGACCTGCGCAAGATCACCGAGGACGGCGTCACGTTCGCGTCGCCGATCAACGGCGACAAGTTGTTCCTGTCGCCGGAAGTGTCGATGCAGATTCAGAAGGTGCTGAACTCGGACATCGTGATGCAGTTCGACGAATGCACGCCGTACGCGACCGACGGCGTGCCGACCACGCACAAGGAAGCGGCCGACTCGATGCGCATGTCGCTGCGCTGGGCAAAGCGCTCGCTCGACGAGTTCAACCGGCTCGGCAATCCGAACGCGCTGTTCGGGATCGTCCAGGGCGGGATGTTCGAGGATCTGCGCGACGAATCGCTCGCGGGCCTGTCGGAACTCGGCTTCCACGGCCTTGCGATCGGCGGGTTGTCGGTCGGCGAGCCGAAAGAGGACATGATGCGCGTGCTGCGCCATGTCGGCCCCAAGCTGCCGGCGCACAAGCCGCACTACCTGATGGGCGTCGGCACGCCCGAGGATCTCGTCGAGGGCGTTGCGAACGGCGTCGACATGTTCGACTGCGTGATGCCCACGCGCAACGCGCGCAACGGCTGGCTCTTCACGCGCTTCGGCGACGTGAAGATCCGCAACGCGACGCACAAGAACTCGCTGAAGCCGCTCGACCCGAGCTGCACCTGCTACACGTGCAGCAATTTCTCGCGCGGCTATCTGCATCACCTGCACCGCGTCGGCGAAATCCTCGGCGCGCAGCTGAACACGATCCACAACCTGCACTACTACCTGCAGCTGATGAGCGAGATCCGCGACGCGATCGAATCGCACACGTTCGACGCGTTCCGCCAGCGCTTCGCGGAGGATCGCGCGAGAGGCGTCGACTGACGGGCCTGGCCTGGCCGGGCGTGGCCCGCGCATCGTATGCGAACGAAATAATGCGTCGCGCCGCTCGGTCCCGATCGCCAAAACATTACAATTACCTTTCCAAACCGGTCGCGGCAATCGCGCTTCGCGCTTTAACAGCTTGATCCCAAAGCGCATTTGCCGCGCCGTTTGCAGATGGGGCCGGTGGTAGAATAACCGGCTTAATTTTCGATCTTCCCCTACGGAGAGACCAACGTGCCGTTCATTTCCAATGCCTTCGCGCAAGGTGCCGGTGGCGCCGAATCGAGCCTGATGAGCTTCCTGCCGCTCATCCTGATGTTCGCCGTGCTCTACTTCATCATGATCCGTCCGCAGATGAAGCGGCAGAAGGAGCACCGCAACATGCTCGCCGCCATGGCCAAGGGCGACGAAGTCGTCACGAGCGGCGGCCTCGTCGGCAAGGTGACGAAGGTCAGCGAAGGCTACATCGGCGTCGAGATCGCCGAAGGCACCGAAATCACGGTGCAGAAGGCGGCCGTCACGACCATTCTGCCGAAGGGCACGATCAAGTCGCTGTAAGCCCGTCACCGAGCGTCCGGCTCCCGCGTCGCCGCTGCCCTGCCGGGCCGGCCGCCGCGGCGCCGGACGCGACGCTTTCATGCCAACCATCCGTTCGGCCCCCTCATGAATCGTTACCCACTCTGGAAATATGTCGTGATGGTCGTGGCGCTCGCCATCGGCTTTCTGTACACATTGCCCAATTTCTTCGGCGAAGCGCCGGCGGTGCAGGTGTCGAGCGGCAAGGCCACGGTCAAGCTCGACGCGAACACGCTGACGCAGGTCGAAACGGCGCTCGCGGCCGCGCAGATCAAGCCGGACGACGTCACCTTCGAGAACACGGCGACCAACGCGAACATCCGCGTGCGCCTGAAGGACACCGACACGCAGCTGCGCGTGAAGGATCTGCTGCAAAAGACGCTGAACGCCGACCCGAACGATCCGCAATACGTAGTCGCGCTGAACCTGCAGAGCGCCTCGCCGCGCTGGCTGACCGCGCTGCACGCGCTGCCGATGTATCTGGGCCTCGACCTGCGCGGCGGCGTCCACTTCCTGCTCCAGGTCGACATGACGGGCGCGCTCACGAAGAAGCTCGACTCCGATGCGGCCGACGCGCGCTCGCTGCTGCGCGACAAGAACATCCGCGACGGCGGCGTGAGCCGCGTCGATCAATCGGTCGTCGTGAACTTCAGCGACGCGCAGACGGCGGAAGACGCACGCAAGGTGCTCGCGTCGTCGATCACCGAACTGCAATGGGCGACGCAGCCGGGCGGCGGCGGCACGCAGGTCGTCGGCACGTTCACGCCGGCCGTGCAGAAGGCCGTCGAAGACGCCGCGCTGAAGCAGAACCTGACCACGCTGCACAACCGCGTGAACGAACTCGGCGTGTCGGAGCCGATCCTGCAGCAGCAAGGCAACGACCGCATCGTCGTCGAACTGCCGGGCGTACAGGACACCGCGAAGGCGAAGGACATCATCGGCCGCACGGCGACGCTCGAAGCGCGCCTCGCCGATCCGATCAACACGCATCCGAATCCGAACGATCCGGTGCCGCCGGGCGAGGAACTGTTCACGCAGGGCAACCAGGTGCCCGTGCTGCTGAAGAAGGATGTGATCTTCACCGGCGACCGCATCATCGACGCGTCGGCCGGCTTCGATGAACACCAGCGTCCGTCGGTCAACATCCGCCTCGATTCGGCGGGCGGCCGCGCCGTGCGCACCGTGTCGCGCGACAACATCGGCAAGCCGATGGCGATGGTGCTGTTCGAGAAGGGCAAGGGCGAAGTGCTGACGGTCGCGACGATCCAGTCGGAGCTCGGCGACCGCTTCCAGATCACGGGCCAGCCCACGCCGCAGGCCGCAGCCGATCTCGCGCTGCTGCTGCGCGCCGGCTCGCTCGCCGCGCCGATGGACATCATCGAGGAACGCACGATCGGCCCGAGCCTCGGCGCCGACAACATCAAGATGGGCGTGCACTCGGTGATCTGGGGCTTCTGCGCGATCGCGGTGTTCATGATCGCCTACTACATGCTGTTCGGCGTGATCTCGGTGATCGGTCTGTCGGTCAACCTGCTGCTGCTCGTCGCGGTGCTGTCGCTGATGCAGGCGACGCTGACGCTGCCGGGCATCGCCGCTATCGCGCTCGCGCTTGGTATGGCGATCGACTCGAACGTGCTGATCAACGAGCGCGTGCGTGAGGAACTGCGCGCGGGCCAGCCGCCGCAACTCGCGATCCAGGCCGGCTACGCGCACGCATGGGCGACGATTCTCGACTCGAACGTGACGACGCTGATCGCCGGTCTCGCGCTGCTCGCGTTCGGTTCGGGCCCGGTGCGCGCGTTCGCGATCGTGCACTGCCTCGGCATCCTGACGTCGATGTTCTCCGCGGTGTTCTTCTCGCGCGGGATCGTCAACCTCTGGTACGGCGGCCGCAAGAAGCTGAAGTCGCTCGCGATCGGCCAGGTGTGGCGGCCGGAAGGCGCCGCAGCGGCCGCGTCGCTCGCGGCGGCCGACGAATCGACCGACACCGCGCGCGCCGCGAAGCTCGCCGCCCCGCCGAAGGGCAACGCGCCGCGCGCCGGCAAGCCGCAACTGCGCAACCGTGCGCAGCCGGGCGTGTCGCCGAAGAAACCGGGCTCGACCCAATAAGGCCCCGGAGACGAAGCCATGGAATTTTTCCGCATCCGTAAAGACATTCCGTTCATGCGGCACGCGCTGGTGTTCAACGTGATCTCGCTGGTCACGTTCCTCGCCGCCGTGTTCTTCCTGTTCCACCGCGGGCTGCACCTGTCGGTCGAGTTCACCGGCGGTACGGTGATCGAGGTGCAGTACCAGCAGGCCGCGCAGCTCGAACCCGTGCGCGCGACGCTGGGCAAGCTCGGCTACGCCGACGCGCAAGTGCAGAACTTCGGCACCTCGCGCAACGTCCTGATCCGCCTGCAGTTGAAGGAAGGCCTGACCTCCGCGCAACAGAGCGATCAGGTGATGACGGCGCTGAAGGCGCAAAGTCCGGACGTCACGCTGCAGCGCGTCGAGTTCGTCGGCCCGCAGGTCGGCCGCGAGCTCGCGACCGACGGGCTGCTCGCGCTCGCCTGCGTCGTGATCGGCATCGTGATCTACCTGTCGATCCGCTTCGAATGGAAGTACGCGGTCGCCGGCATCATCGCGAACCTGCACGACGTCGTGATCATTCTCGGGTTCTTCGCGTTCTTCCAGTGGGAGTTCTCGCTCGCGGTGCTCGCGGCGATTCTCGCGGTGCTCGGCTACTCGGTGAACGAGTCGGTCGTCATCTTCGACCGGATCCGGGAGACGTTCCGCCGCGAACGCAAGATGACGGTGCCGGAGGTGATCAACCACGCGATCACGACGACGATGTCGCGGACGATCATCACGCACACGTCGACGGAAATGATGGTGCTGTCGATGTTCTTCTTCGGCGGCCCGACGCTGCACTACTTCGCACTCGCGCTGACGGTCGGCATCATGTTCGGCATCTATTCGTCGGTGTTCGTCGCGGGCTCGCTCGCGATGTGGCTCGGCATCAAGCGCGAAGACTTGATCAAGGAAAAGAAGGTCGCGCACGATCCGGACGATCCGAACGCAGGCGCGCAGGTCTGAGCGCCGCCGCTGCGTCACCGTTGCGGTAAACGCGCAAAGCCGGTCCGACAGGGCCGGCTTTTTTTATGTTTGGTCGCACGCGGCGGCTACGTTCAGCCGCCGGCGTCGAAGCGTTGCCCGGTAGGCTGAAGCGCTCCCCTTCCCCGTCCGCTTACCGCAGGGGCGCAACACTGCGCCGCCGCGACGCCGCCCCTCCTCGCGGGCGCGGCGCCGACGCCGCCCCGTCACCGAAACCCGAACCGCCTGCGCAACACGACCAGCGCCGCGAGACTCAGCACTGCCGCGAACATCAGGTAGAAGCTTGGCGCGGTCTTCATCCCGGTCGCCTTGATCAGCCACGCGATGATGAACGGCCCGAAGCCGCCGAAGATCGTCACCGCGACGTTGTACGCGAGCGACATCCCGGTCGTGCGCGTCTGCACCGGAAACACCTCGGACAACAAGCCCGGCAGCGCCGCGAAATAGCCCGTCATCAGCACGGCAAGCAGCACCTGCAGCGCGATCAGCGTGCCGAAGCCCGGATGCGCGACCAGATACGCGAATGCCGGGTAGATCAGCACGAGGAAGCCGAGCGCCGGCGCGAGCATCACGCGCACGCGGCCGTAACGGTCCGACCAGTGGCCGACGAGCGGCGCGAACGCCATCTGGATCACGCCGACGACGAGAATCGCCGCAAACGCGGCCGACGGCGCGAGGCCGAGCTGCTTCACGCCGTAGGTCGGCATGAACAGCACGAGATACGTCGCGACCGTGCCGAGCACCACCGCGCCGATCGCGGCAACGAGCCGCGCCTTGTGCGACGCGAACGTGTCGCGCAGCGGGCTCGCGGTGCTTTCGGCCGCGAGGAACTCCGGCGTCTCGTCGACCTTCTTGCGGATGTAGTAAGCCACCGGCCCCAGCAGCAGCCCGAAGAAGAACGGCACGCGCCAGCCCCACGCGGCCATCTGCGCGGCCGTCAGCTGCGCGTTCAGCACGGTGCCGAAGCCGGCCGCGAGCAGCGTCGTCAGGCCCTGGCTCGCGACCTGCCAGCTTGCGAAGAAGCCGCGCCGCCCCGGCACGTGCTCGGCGAGGAACGCGGTCGCGCTGCCGAACTCGCCGCCGGCCGAAAAGCCCTGCATCAGCCGCGCGGCGACGAGGATCAGCGGCGCCGCGATGCCGATCGTCTCGTAGGTCGGCAGCACCGCGATGATCAGCGTGCCCGCCATCATCAACAGGATCGACAGCGTGAGCGCGGCCTTGCGGCCCGCGCGGTCCGCATAGGCGCCGAGCACGATCGCGCCGAGCGGACGCATGAAGAACGACACGCCGAAGGTGCCGAGCGTGAGCAGCAGCGACACGGTGTCGTTGCCGGCCGGAAAGAACAGCCTGGAAATCGTCACCGCGAAAAAGCCGTAGACGACGAGGTCGAACCACTCGAGCGCGTTGCCGATCGACGCGGCGACCACCGCGCGCCACACGCGCGGCGACGAGGCTATGGAACGGGACGGCGTGACGGCATGCATCGGCGATCTCCTTGTCGTTGTACGTTCTGTTCGCGCGCCGCCGCGTACGCGGTCGGCCGCCGCGCCGGCAGGCGCCCGAACGATTATAGGCACGTAAAAAAAGTCCGCCGCGCCCCGATCGGGAGCGCGGCGGCCGGTTCGCGGCGGGCCGGCGCGACGCGCCGCCCGGCTGCGCGCGTTACTGCTGCTTGACGGCTTCGGCCGTGATCAGCAGCTTCGTCTGCATCTTGAAGCCGTACTGCTTGCCGTAGTCGAGGCCGAATTCGTCGCGGTTGAATTCGCCGACCGCGTCGACGCCGCACACTTCGCGCTTGAGCATCGGATGCGGCATGCACTTGAACGAGTCGATCTTGAGCGTCAGCGGCTTCGTGACGCCATGCAGCGTCAGGTTGCCGACGACCGACGCCGGCTTGTCGCCGTCGAACTTGATCGTGCCCTTGTAGACGGCTTGCGGATACTTCGCGGCGTCGAAGAAGTCGGCCGTCTGCAGATGCTCGTCGAGCTTCGCGCTGCCGGTGTGGATCGACGCGATGTCGGTCGTCACCTCGACCGTCCCCGTCTTCGCCGCGCGATCGAGTGTCACGGTGCCGCTCGACTTGTCGAACTTGCCGCGCCAGACCGACAGGCCGCCGAAGTGATCGGCCTCGAAACTCGGATACGTGTGGCTCGGATCGAACTGGTACGTCGCGCTTTCGGCGAATGCCGAGAACGACAGCGAAGCGGCGAGCGCGCCGGCGGCGATCATCAGATGCTTTTTCAACTCATTCTCCTAGGAACAACGCCGCGCCCTCGCGCGGCATTCGGGTGGTGCGACAGCCCGCCGCTTACTTCGTCGCGACGAGATGGAACTTGATCTGCACTTCGTCCGCCACGACCGACGTGTCCTTCCATTCGCCGGTGCCGACGTTGAACGTCGAGCGCTTGATCGGCAGCACGCCGTCGAAGGTCTGCGTCGCGCCGCTCTGCGTGACCGTGACGGGCACCGTGACGTTCTCCGTCTTGCCCTTGATCGTCAGCTTGCCGGTCACGTTGTACTTGTTGCCGCCGGCCGGCGCGATCGCCGACGACACGAAGGTCGCCTGCGGATACGCCTTCGCGTCGAACCACTCCTTGCCCGCGACCTGGTCGTTGTACATCTTGTCGCCGAGGTCGAAGCTCGCGACGTCGATCGTCATCTGCGCGCTGCCTTGCGCGGCCTTCGCCGGATCGAACTTCACCTGCGCGGAAAACTTCTTGAACACGCCTTCGGTCGGCACGTTCATCTGCCTCGACACCGCGGACACCTTGCTCTTCGCCAGGTCGACGTCGGCGAGCGCCGCGCCCGACGCGACGAGTGACGCCGCGGCGAACGCGGCCAGCATGGAACGGGAGAAAGACACTTTCATGGGATCCTTCATTTGGCAAAGGGAAGCATCCGCGACAGCAGGCCGTCGCGGTCCACCAGCTGGTGCTTGAGCGCCGCGAGCACGTGCAGCGACACGAGCGCAAGCAAAATGTAATTCAAAGACACGTGAAGCGTCTTGAAGGTTTCCTTCAGCACCGGATCGGGATCGATCAGCCGCGGCAGCGGCACGATGCCCAGATAGACGACCGGGATGTTCGAAGCCGAGCTGTACAGATAGCCGGTCGCCGGAATCACGAGCATCAGCACGTACAGCAGCAGATGCCCCACGTGCGCCGCGGTGCGCTGCCACGCGCGCATGCCGGCCGGCAGCGCGGGCGGCACGTGCGTCGCGCGCCACAGCACGCGCACGATCGCGAGCGCGAACACCGTCACGCCGATCCACTTGTGCCACGAGAAGTACTTCAGCTTCGTCGGCGTGAAGCCCGGAATGTCGGTCATCACCCAGCCGAGCGCGAAGCCGCAGACGATCAGCAGCGCGATCAGCCAGTGCAGCGCGATCGCGGTGCCCGTATAGCCCGACGGCGCGGGCCGCAGCGAATTCGATGTCATCTTGCGTTCCTCAGTTCAGCGAACGGCCGCCGGCCGTCGCGGCCGGTACTCGTCACGGGCGCCATGCTACCGCAACCTTTTGACGCGCGCGGCATCTGAGGACAGACGCGTCATCGCGCCGCCCGCCTGCCGCCATGTTACAGACCGGTCACGGCGGCGGCGCCCGTCGACACGGTGCAAAAGGCGTTTTGGTAAGATTGGCGCGGGTTCCGGCCCCGTCGACGCCGCCTTTCGCCGTCGCGCAACCCCTTTGTCCATGCAACGAAACGATCTGATTGCCTGTCACGAGTGCGACGCACTGTTGCATAAACCGCGCCTTAGCGGACACGAAGTCGCGCGCTGCCCGCGCTGCGACGCGATGCTCTATCGCAACAGCGCCTCGCAGATCGAGCGGATCTGCGCGCTCGCGCTCGCCGCGCTGATCACGTTCGTGATCGCGCAGACCTTCCCGATCCTCGAGATGGACGTGAACGGCAACCGCGTACAGACGACGCTGATCGGCGCGATCGACGCGCTCTGGCGGCAGGACATGGCGATCGTCGGCGCGATGGTGTTCTGCTCGACCGTGCTGTTCCCGCTCGTCGAAATGTCGGCGCTGCTGTATCTGCTGCTGCCGATACGGCGCGGCGTGATTCCGCCCGGCTTCAACGCCGTGCTGCGCGCGGTGCAGCTCGTGCGCCCGTGGGGGATGATCGAGGTCTTCATGCTCGGCATCCTCGTGACGATCGTGAAGATGGTGAGCCTCGCGCGCGTCGTGCCGGAAGCGGCGCTGTTCGCGTTCGGCGCGCTCACGCTGATGCTCGCGGTCGTGCTGATGTTCGATCCGCGCACGCTGTGGGACATCGCGGACGATCTGCGCGCCGGCCGCATGCGTACGCCGCGCGACGGCGTCGCGCCGCTGGCCGAAGGCGCCCGCCGATGACGACGCCGACCGCCGCCCGCGAGGGCTATGTCAGCTGCCATGCGTGCGGGCTCGTGCAGACGCTCGACCGGCCGCACGCGCACTGTGCGCGCTGCGGCAGCGCGCTGCACTTTCGCACGCCGAACAGCATCGCGCGCACGTGGGCGCTGCTGATCGCCGCCGCGATCCTGTACATTCCGGCCAACCTGCTGCCGATCATGCGCACCTCGTCGCTGATGGGCTCGCAGCAGGACACGATCATGAGCGGCGTCATCTACTTCTGGGTGTCGGGCGACTGGCCGCTCGCGGTCGTCGTGTTCGTCGCCAGCATCCTCGTGCCGATGCTCAAGCTCGGCGTGCTGCTGATCCTCGTGATCAGCGCGCAGCGCCGCACCGCATGGCGGCCGCTGCAGCGCACGCGCCTGTACCGGATCGTCGAGCGCATCGGCCGCTGGTCGATGCTCGACATCTTCGTCGTGACGCTCACCGTCGCGCTCGTCCATTTCCGCTCGCTTGCCGTCATCACGGCCGGCCCCGGCGCACTTGCGTTCGGCTCGGTCGTAATCCTGACGATGCTCGCGTCGATGCAGTTCGATCCCCGTCTGATCTGGGATCCAGTCGAAACCTCAGGGAAACACCATGAATAGTCCGCAAGGCCCGCAACACGACGAGTCCCGGCCGCCCGACCCGACGATCTCGACGAAAAGCGGCTGGCTGCCGTCGCTCGTCTGGCTCGTGCCGCTGATCGCCGCGCTGATCGGGATCGGCCTCGTCGTGCGCTCGGTGCGCGAACGCGGCCCCGAGATCACGATCAGCTTCCATAGCGCCGAAGGGCTCGAGCCCGGCAAGACGCAGGTCAAGTACAAGGACGTCGAGATCGGCATGGTCAAGACGATCAAGCTGTCGAAGGACCTGTCGCGCGTGCTCGTCGAAGTGCAGCTCAAGAAGGAAGCCGAAGACTTCGCGGTCAAGGACTCGCGCTTCTGGATCGTGCGGCCGCGCGTCGGCGCGACCGGCGTGTCGGGGCTCGGCACGCTGCTGTCCGGCGCGTACATCGGCGTCGACGCGGGCCGCTCGCAGGACGTGCAGACCGACTTCACGGGTCTCGAGAAGCCGCCGGCCGTCACGGCGGACCAGAAGGGCACGCAGTACGTGCTGCGCGGCGATTCGCTCGGCTCCGTCGACATCGGCTCGCCCGTCTACTACCGGCGCGTGCAGGTCGGCCAGGTGGTCGGCTTCTCGCTCGACAAGGACGGCACGGGCGTCACGTTCAACGTGTTCGTCAATGCGCCGTACGACCAGTACGTCGGCACGAACTCGCGCTGGTGGCAGGCGAGCGGCGTCGATCTGCGGCTCGACTCGAGCGGGCTGAAGCTGAACACGCAGTCGCTCGCAACGGTCATCCTCGGCGGTATCGCGTTCCAGACGCCGCCGAACCAGAGCAGCGGTGTGCTCGCGCCGAACAACACGACGTTCCGCCTGGCGGCCGACGAAGGCGACGCGATGCGCGATCCGGACGGCCAGCCGCTGCAGGTCGTGATGAACTTCAACCAGTCGCTGCGCGGGCTCGGGATCGGCGCGCCGGTCGACTTCCGCGGCATCGTGCTCGGCGAAGTGACGAACATCGGCATCGACTACGATCCGAAGACGAAGAACTTCACGATGCCGGTCACGATGAACGTGTATCCGGAACGGCTCGGCCGGCGCTTCCGCGAGACGATCGCGAGCAAGGGCGAAGCGGCGCGCCTCGAGATCGTCCAGCGTCTCGTCCAGCACGGGCTGCGCGGCCAGCTGCGCACCGGCAACCTGCTGACGAGCCAGCTGTACGTCGCGCTCGACTTCTTCCCGAAGGCGCCGCCCGCGAAGGTCGACGTGTCGCATCAGCCGCTCGAGCTGCCGACCGTGCCGAACACGCTCGACGAACTGCAGCTGCAGGTCGCCGACATCGCGAAGAAGCTCGACAAGGTGCCGTTCGACCAGATCGGCGCGAACCTGAACAGCGCGCTGTCGAACGCCGACAAGCTGTTCAAGCAGCTCGACACGCAGGTCGCGCCGGAGGCGCGCGACACGCTGTCGGCCGCGAAGCAGACCTTCTCGACCGCCGAAGCGACGCTGCAGCAGGATTCGCCGCTGCAGTCCGACGTGCGCGGCGCGCTGAAGGAGCTCACGCGCACGCTGCAGTCGCTCAACGCGCTCGCCGACTATCTGGAGCGCCATCCCGAATCGCTGATCAAGGGCAAGCCAGGAGATCAACCATGACGACGACTCGCGTGAACGTTCTCGCGAGCGGCGCGGCGGCCGTGCTCGCCGCACTCGCGCTTGCCGCGTGCAGTTCGCCGCCCGCGCGGTTCTATACGCTCGCCCGCGCCGACGCCGCCGCGCCCGCGCGCACCGCGCCGGCCAATCCGCCGTTCCTGATCGAAGTGCCGTCGGTCGACGTGCCCGAGCAGATCGCGAAGAATCAGCTCGTCGTGCAGAAGGGCGGCGCGCAGGTCGACGTGCTCGAACAGGAGCGCTGGGCAGCGCCGCCCGCCGACGAAATCCGCCGGGCGCTGTCCGACGATCTCGCCGCGCGGCTCGGCACGATCGACGTCGCCGATTCCGCCGTGCCGCCGGGCATGCCCGTGTACCGGATCAGCGTGAACGTGCAGCGCTTCGAATCGTGGCCCGGCAAGCGCGCGGCGATCGACGCGGTATGGAGCGTGCGCGCGGTCGGCTCGCAAGCGGTCATGACGTGCCGCACGAGCGTCGCCGAGCCGGTCGGCAGCGGCTACGACGCGCTGGTCGCCGGCCATCGGCGCGCGCTCGACGCGATCGCGGCGCAGGCGGCGGCCGGCGTGCGCGCGCTCGCCGCGCGCCGCGGCACGGCCGCGCAGCCGGCCGGCAAGACGGCCGCCGCAGCGGTCCCGCCGCTCGTGCCCTGCCCGCCGGCGCCGGCTGCGGCGCCCGCGACCGACGCCGGCGCGACCGGCCAGCCGGGCGCGTAAAAGCGCGCGGCTCTCCGCCGCGCGACTTTGCACTCTTTGTCAAAGTCGACCGGAACCGGCGCCGCGTCGCGCGGTCGCCTTGCGTTTTTGCGGTCGATTGACGATCCTACGCACTTTCACGCTCGCGCCGCCGGCTGTCCGCCGTGCGCGCGAGCCGGCAGCGCCGGGCGCGTCCGGCCCGCACGCCGGTCCGGTGGACGTCCGCCCGCGATCCGCGTGCACCGCAACGGGGCGCCGCGTCCGGCGCCCCGACCGCCACACCCGTACTCACCGGCGCCGCGCCGCATGCCCGGCCGGCCCTCCGAACCCGCCCGTCCAGGGCTTTCGCTACTCCGTTTTATGTTCCGTTCCCTGACGACCCTGATCAAGAAGTGGCGCGCGTCGCGCAGTGCGAGCCATCAGCTCGATGCGCTGCTCGCGCACGCGAACGCCGAGGCGTCGTACGCCGAGCGCAGCGAATGGCTGATCGAACTCGCGCACTGGCTGCGCCGCGGCGGCGCGATGCAGACCGCACAGGCCGCGCAGGACGGCTCGGCCGAACGCGGCGACGACGCCCGCGCCTATCCCGCGCATGCGCGGCTGCGCTACCTGTTCCACGTGCTCGATCGCAATCCGGCATGGAAGTCGCACGCGGCGCGCATCGTGCGCGGCATCCTGCGCGAATGCGACGGCATCTCGCTGCTGTGCGATGCGGGCATGCCCGTGCATTCGGGCTTCTTCGGCGCGCTGTTCGAGCGCATCGATGCCTCGCTGATTCCGCCGGCGCCGAATCGCCGCGAGCTGTCCGCGCTGTTCACGCTGATGTTCCCGACGCCCGACGACGCGCAGTGGATCGACGCGCTGCCCGACGATCTGCTCGCGCGGCTCGCGGATCTGCTCGCGTTCGACGTGACCGACGACGAGCGCCACGAACCTGGCTCGTTCTCGCGCGACCTGCTGGCCGCGCTGCACAACCTGACCTGCCAGATCAGCTCGACCGGCCTGTCGCAGACGGTGCGCAGCCGCCTGTCCGACGACGATGCGCGCACGCCGCTCGAAGCGCAGCCGTTCTACCGGCTCACGCGCGCGATGCTCGCGGTCGAAACCGCGCACGCGGCGGTCGAGGACGGCGGCGATCCGAGCAAGCTGCTGCACGAGGTGAACTATCTGCGCGTGCTGCTCGACGAATGCCGCGTCGCGGTCGACGACGTGTTCTCGCATCTGTACCGCAACGGCGTGTCGGTCGACATCGTGTTCCAGGTCGAGCGGATGCGGATGCGCATTCTGCGCGCGGAGACGCTGCTCAACGCGTGGATGGCGCGCGACGATCTGCGCGGCATGGCACGTCTGACCGCCGAACTCGTCGACGCGAACCAGAACAGCCAGAGCGTCGCGCACCTGATGCGCAGCAATTTCTCGCTGTTCGCGCGCAAGCTCGTGGAGACCAATGCCGATACGGGCGAGCACTACATTTCGCGCAGCCGCGCCGAGTATCTGAAGATGCTGCGCATGGCCGCGGGCGGCGGACTCGTGACCGTCGCGACCGTCTGCGTGAAGTTCGCGATCACCGGCGCGCACCTGCAGTCGATGCTCGAGGGGCTCCTCGCCGGCGTCAACTACGCGGCGAGCTTCATGCTGATGCACTTCCTGCATTTCACGCTCGCGACGAAGCAGCCCGCGATGACCGCGCCGACGCTCGCACGCGAGCTCGACGACACGGGCCACGACGAAGGCGTGAAGGCGTTCGTCGCGTCGGTGATCGCGCTGATCCGCACGCAGGCGGCCGCGATTTCCGGCAACGTGCTCGTCGTGCTGCCGGTGTGCCTGCTCGTGCAGCTGTTCGCGGCCGGCGTGCTGCACGTGAACGTGATTTCGCCGGAAAAGGCGCACGCGACGCTGCATTCGTTCTCGCTGTTCGGCCCGACGCCGTTCTACGCGGCGCTGACCGGCGTGCTGCTGTGGGCGTCGAGCCTGCTCGCCGGCTGGGCGGACAACTGGTTCGTGCTGCATCGCGTCGGCGACGCGCTCGCCTACAACCGCCGGCTGCGGCTCACGCTCGGCGCGGCCGGCGCCGCGAAGTTCGCGCACTTCTGCCGGTCCAACGTCGCCGGCGTCGTCGCGAACGTCGGGCTCGGGCTGATGCTCGGCCTGATTCCGGCGATCGTCACCGTGTTCCTGTTTCCGTTCGAAGTGCGGCACGTGACGCTGTCGGCCGGCTCGATCGGCGTGGCGCTCGGCGTGCTCGGCAAGGGCGCGCTCGGCACGCCGGAACTCTGGTGGGCCTGCGCGGGCGTGCTGAGCATGGCGATCCTCAACGTGCTGGTGAGCTTCGCGCTCGCGTTCACGATGGCCGTGCGCTCGCGCAGCCTGCGGCCGACGAAGGTGCGCGCGCTCGTCGCGGCGATCCTGCGCGCGGTCGTCGCGCATCCGTTCGGGCTGCTCTGGCCGGCCGCCGGCTGCGACGCGCGCGCGCAGCAGTCCGGTTCGCACTAGCCACGCCGGCCGGCGCATGGCGCGCCGGCCGCGAACCGCGTTGCGGCCGACGCCGGGCCGCACGCGCCGGCGCCGCGTACAATACTGGACTTTTGTACGTCCCCGCACCCGCCTTATGTCCTCGCCCACCCTGTACGACTTTTTCGCTCCCTGCCCGCGCGGCCTCGAAGCGGCGCTCGCCGCCGAGCTGGCCGAGATCGCCGGCCGTCACCTGGACGGCGCGCCGTTCGCCGCGGGCGCGCAGGTGCCGGGCGGCGTCCATTTCCGCGGCGGCTGGGCCGCCGGGATGGCCGCGAACCTGCACTCGCGGATCGCGAGCCGGATTCTGCTGAAGATCGCGCACCGCCCGTACCGCAGCGAGCAGGACGTCTACGCGCTCGCGCTCGAGCAGCCCTGGGAACGCTGGTTCGCGGCGACGCAGACGCTGCGCGTCGACATCACCGCGATCAAGTCGCCGCTGAAGAGCCTCGAATTCGCGACGCTGCGCGTCAAGGACGCGATCTGCGACCGGATGCGCGACAAGACCGGCGCACGCCCGAGCATCGACACCGGCGCGCCGGACGTGCGCGTGTTCGCATTCCTGACGGCCACCGACTGCACGCTGTACCTCGACACGTCCGGCGAGCCGCTGTTCAAGCGCGGCTGGCGTCTCGACAAGGGCGCGGCGCCGCTGCGCGAGAACCTCGCGGCCGGCATCCTGCGCCTGACCGGCTGGACGCCCGGCACGCCGCTGTACGACCCGATGTGCGGCAGCGGCACGTTCCTCGCGGAAGCCGCGCAAATGGTGCTCGGCGTCGCGCCGGGCGTCGAGCGCCGATTCGGTTTCGAGAAGCTGAAGCAGTACGACATCACGGCCTGGCAGGGGCTGAAGGTCGCCGCGATCGACGCGAAGCGCGCGGCGCGCGGCCGGCGCGACGATCTGCGCGTCTACGGCAGCGACATCTCCGGCGACATGCTCGAGAAGGCGCGCGCGAACCTCGAGCGCGCGGGCGTGCCGTCCGTCTGGCTCAAGCAGGTCGATGCACGCGGCATGACGCCGCCGTGCGACGGGCCGGGCCTGATCGTCGCGAATCCGCCGTACGGCGAGCGGATCGAGGTGCGCGGCCGCAGCGCACGCGGCGAGGCGCGCGAAACCGGCCGCAACCGCGGCAACGAGGACGCGTTCCGCCGTACGCACACCGACGCGCCCGACAGCGAGTTCTTCAACGCGCTCGGCGATGCGCTGAAGCAGCGCTTCGCCGGCTGGCAGGCGTTCCTGCTGACGTCGGACCGCGCGCTGCCCGGCCAGCTGCGGCTGCGCGAATCGGCGAAGACGCCGCTGTTCAACGGCGCGCTCGAATGCCGGCTGTTCCGTTTCGACCTGATCGCCGGCAGCGTGAAGGCGCGCCCGGCCGCATCGGACGGCGACGCGTAAGCGTCGTCGCCACCCGCACCGGCGCCGCGCGCGCCGGCTGCTGCCACCCACCGCCATGCCCGGCCGCCCGGCCGCGTACCTTCCCCGTCCCGCTCCCGCTCCCGCCGTTCGGCGCAATGCGTCCGCGCGCTGTCAGGACCGCAACGACTGCTGACAGCACGCTGTCAGCAGCGGTCGATCACACTGCAATCCCGGCGCAATGCCAGGCTGGTTTCCAACAGAATCCGAACGAAAAAAAGGAGCTCGTCATGACGTCCGCAACTGCAACCGCAACCGCACCCGCACCCGCAAAGACCGCCGCCACCGGCGCGGCCGATCGCGCGATCGCGTGGTTCGACATTCCGTCGCTCGATTTCGACCGCGCGATCCGCTTCTACGAAGCCGTGCTGCAGACCACGCTGCACCGCGAAGTGATCGGCGGCGTGCCGATGGCGATCTTCGACCACGAGGCGTCGAGCACGGGCGGCAGCATCGTGTTCGATCCGCAGCAACTCAAGCCGAGCGCGAACGGCGTGCTCGTGTATCTGAACGCCGGCGAATCGGTCGTCGCGGCGCTCGATCGCGCGAAGCGCGCGGGCGGCGTCGTGCAGGGCTCGGTCGTCGAACTGCCGAACAACTACGGCTACATCGGCTATCTGATCGACACGGAAGGCAACCGCGTCGGGCTGCACGCGCCGAAATGCCACTGAGCGCGCGTGCCGCCGCCGCGCGGCCGGCGCGGCGCTATCATCGCGACATTCCCGTCCCCGAAGGAGCCGAGGTGCAGCCATGACGCGCCGTGCCGACCGCCTGTTCCAGATCGCCGAACTGCTGCGCGGGCGGCGTCTGACGACCGCCCAGCAACTCGCCGACTGGCTGTCGGTGTCGCCGCGCACCGTCTATCGCGACGTGCGCGACCTGCAGCTGTCGGGCGTGCCGATCGAAGGCGAAGCGGGGATCGGCTACCGGCTGAACCGCAACGCGAGCCTGCCGCCGCTCACGTTCACGGCCGAGGAGCTGGCCGCGCTCGCGGCCGGCGCGCGGATGCTCGAGACCTGGGGCGGCGCGCGCTTCGCGGGCGGCGCGCGATCGGCGCTCGCCAAGATCGCGTCCGCGATGCCGGCCGACAAGCGCACCGCACTCGATCGCCTGCCGGTGTTCGCGCCGTCGTTTCACATCGACGAAGCGTTCTTCGCGAAGGTCGATGCGATCCACCAGGCCGTCGATACGCGCCATATCGTCAGCTTCACGTATCGCGACCGGCTCGGTGCGCATACGAAGCGGCGCGTGTGGCCGCTCGGGCTCGTCTACTGGGGCGGGCGCTGGACGATCGGCGCGTGGTGCGAGCTGCGCGGCGACTTCCGCACGTTCGACATCGCGCGGATGGGCGACATCACCGTGCACGAGCAGTTTCCGGACATGGAAGGCCGGCGCATCGCCGACTACATGCGGATCGCGGAAACGCCTATGCGCTGACGCAGCCGCGTCGATTCGCGCGGGCGGCGCCCCGCGCGGGGACGCCCCTGCCCTGCTGACGCCCCGAACACCACGGGCCGCTTCGGCCGCTCGTCGACGTGCAGCGAGAACACGTCGGCGCGCGCATAGTGCGCCGACCACGTCGAAGTCGTAGCGCGCGCGCACGAGTTCATCGGTGTCGATACGCGCGCTCACGAGCCCCGCCTCGCCGATCGGCGGCTCGGTCAGCGAATCGCCGAGCGGCCCGACGAGCGCGCAGCGCGCTCCGGCGATCGTGCGCGTGCGCGACACGATCGCCGCGTGCGTCGAACGAATCGTGCGCCCGTAAACGATCGGGGCCCGGCCGGCATCCGCCGGACGGGCCCCATTGTCGAACCGCACCCGGCCGCATCGCCCGGCCGGACCGCTCGCATGCGCTACTCGACCGCCTTCACCATGTCTTCGATGACCTTCTTCGCGTCGCCGAACACCATCATCGTCTTGTCCATGTAGAACAGGTCGTTGTCGAGCCCCGCGTAGCCGGCCGCCATCGACCGCTTGTTGACGATCACCGTGCGCGCCTTGTACGCCTCGATGATCGGCATGCCCGCGATCGGCGACTTCGGATCGTTCTTCGCGGCCGGGTTCACGACGTCGTTCGCGCCGAGCACGAGCACGACGTCCGCCTGCCCCATCTCGCCGTTGATGTCCTCCATCTCGAACACGATGTCGTACGGCACTTCCGCTTCCGCGAGCAGCACGTTCATGTGGCCCGGCATCCGCCCGGCGACCGGGTGGATCGCGTAGCGCACGTCGACGCCCTTCTCGATCAGCTTGTCGGTCAGCTCCTTCAGCGCATGCTGCGCACGCGCGACGGCCAGCCCGTAGCCCGGCACGATCACGACCGATTCCGCGTTGCCGAGCATGAACGCCGCATCGTCGGCCGAGCCCGACTTCACGGGGCGCTGCTCCTGCGCACCCGCCGCGCCGCCGGCCGCGGCCTCGCCGCCGAAGCCGCCGAGGATCACGTTGAAGAACGAGCGGTTCATCGCGTGGCACATGATGTACGACAGGATCGCACCGGAGGAACCGACGAGCGAACCCGCGATGATCAGCATCGCGTTGTTCAGCGAGAAGCCGATGCCGGCGGCGGCCCAGCCCGAGTACGAGTTCAGCATCGACACGACCACCGGCATGTCCGCGCCGCCGATCGGGATGATGATCAGCACGCCCAGCACGAATGCGATCGCCGTCATGATGATGAACGGCAGCCACGCCTGCGTGATGAAGAACAGGATGCCGAAGCCGAGCATCGCGATCGCGAGCATCAGGTTGATCAGGTGCTGGCCTGCGTACACGACGGGCGCGCCCTGGAACAGGCGGAACTTGTACTTGCCGGACAGCTTGCCGAACGCGATCACCGAACCCGAGAACGTGATCGCGCCGACGAACGTGCCGATGAACAGCTCGACGCGGTTGCCGTACGGAATGAAGTCCGACGACACCGCGTCCTGCGGCACGAGCCCGAACGCTTCGGGCTCCGACACGACCGCATACGCGATGCAGACGGCCGCGAGACCGATCAGCGAGTGCATCGCCGCGACGAGTTCCGGCATCTTGGTCATTTCGACGCGCGCGGCGACGAACGCGCCGACCGCACCGCCGACGACGAGCGCGCCGAGCACGAGCGCGAGCCCGAGCGGCAGGTTCGCGCCGAGCCACGCGGCCTGCTTGACGATCAGCGCGATCGTCGTGAGGATCGCGATGGCCATCCCGACCATGCCGAACAGATTGCCGCGCCGCGCGCTCTTCGGGTTCGACAGCCCCTTCAGCGCCTGGATGAAGCACACCGATGCGACGAGGTACAGCAGCGTGACGACGTTCATGCTCATCGCGCGCCCTCCTTGCCGCCCTCGACACGCTTGGGCTCCTTCTTGCGGAACATCTCGAGCATCCGTCTCGTCACGAGAAAGCCGCCAAACACGTTGACGGCCGCCAGCGCGACCGCGAGCGTGCCGAACACCTTGCCGGTCGCGCCGACGGTCAGCGCGGCGGCCAGCATCGCGCCGACGATCACGATCGCCGAAATCGCGTTGGTCACCGCCATCAGCGGCGTATGCAGCGCGGGCGTGACGTTCCACACCACGTGGTAGCCGACGTACACCGCCAGCACGAAGATGATCACGTTGATCACCGTGTGATTGATGACTTCCATGGTCTCCTCCGTTATTTGCGGGTCACTTCGCCGTCGCGGCACAACAGCGTCGCCGCGACGATGTCGTCGGCGAGGTCGATGTTCAGCACGCCTTCCTTCGTGACGATCAGCTTCATGAAATCGAGCAGGTTGCGCGCGTAGAGCGCGGACGCATCCGACGCGACCATCGAGGCGAGATTCGTATGGCCCGCGATCGTCACGCCGTTGTGCACGATCACCTGGTCGGCCACCGTCAGCGGGCAGTTGCCGCCCTTGCGGCCGTCGACTTCCGGCCCGCGGCCGGCCGCGAGATCGACGAGCACCGAGCCGGGCTTCATCGCCTGCACGGTCTCCGCCGAGATCAGCGTCGGCGCAGGGCGGCCCGGAATCAGCGCGGTCGTGATCACGATGTCGGCCTGCTTCGCGCGCTCGTGCACGAGCGCGGCCTGACGCGCGAGCCACGACGGCGGCATCGGCCGCGCATAGCCGCCGACGCCCTGCGCGGCGTCGCGCTCTTCGTCGGTTTCGTACGGAACGTCGAGGAATTTCGCGCCGAGCGATTCGATCTGCTCCTTCACGGCGGGCCGCACGTCGGAGGCCTCGATCACGGCGCCGAGCCGCTTCGCGGTGGCGATTGCCTGCAGCCCGGCCACGCCGGCGCCGAGCACCAGCACGCGCGCGGCTTTCACGGTGCCCGCGGCCGTCATCAGCATCGGCAGGAAGCGCGGATAGAGCGACGCGGCGACCAGCACGGCCTTGTAGCCGGCGATGTTCGCCTGCGACGACAGCACGTCGAGACTTTGCGCGCGCGTGGTGCGCGGCGCCGCTTCCAGCGCGAAACCGGTCACGCCGGCGGCCGCGAGCTTCGCCGCCTGCTCGGCGTTGAACGGCTCGAGCATCCCGACCAGCACCGCGCCGCGCTTCAGCGACGGTAGTTCCGCATCGGTCGGCGCCTGCACCTTCAGCACGATGTCGGCGCCAAACGCGGCCGACTGGTCGGTCAATTCCGCACCGGCGGCGGCATAGGCTTCGTCCCGATAGCTGGCCGCGGTCCCGGCCCCCTTCGCGACGCTGACGCGGTGGCCGGCGGCCGCGTACTTCTTCACGGTCTCCGGCGTCGCGGCCACGCGCGCCTCGTTGGCCCGCGTCTCAGCAGGCACTCCAATATGCATCGTCAGTTCCTCCAGTCATCGTTGATATTTCTAGTCTTGCGATTCTGACTGCAACAACGAGCCGGACAGGCTGACTACCGGCTCACGGGCAACGGCGTTCACGCAGCACTTTAACCGAAAGCGTTCCGCGCGCCAGCACTTTCCGCACGATCGTGCGAGGTTGCCAACGTGCGGCGCGGCGCACGCTTGCACCATGCACGACCGCGCGCACCGAAGGGTCGGATTCGTCTAACGAGACGGCCGGCAGCGTCCGGGCGCAACCGGTAAAATGCCGAACCATGAAACCCGAAATCTGGACCCCGCACGTGACCGTCGCGGCGCTCGTCGAGCGCGACGGCCGCTTCCTCGTGATCGAGGAAGAAACTTCGACGGGCCTGCGCATCAACCAGCCGGCCGGCCATCTCGAAGCCGGCGAAACGCTCGCCGACGCGGTGATCCGCGAAACGCTCGAGGAAACCGCGCATCCGTTCGTGCCGACGGCGCTCGTCGGCGTGTACCTCGCACATTACGAGCGCCCCGGCAGCGCGGGCGCGACGTATCTGCGCTTCACGTTCTGCGGCACGGCGGGCGAGCGCATCGTCGGTCAGCGGCTCGACGACGGCATCGTCCGCACGCTGTGGATGACGGCCGGCGAACTGCGCGCGTGCATCGAACGCCACCGGTCGCCGGCCGTGATGCGCTGTGTCGACGACTATCTGGCCGGGCGGCGCGTTCCGCTCGATTTCGTGCATACGCATTCGGTCGCGCCGCGGCCGGATGCATTCGACCGTCAGGCGGTAAACAAATGAGCAAGCGCCGTGTGGTAGTGGGCATGTCGGGCGGCGTCGATTCGTCGGTGACCGCGTGGCTGCTGAAGGAACAGGGTTACGACGTCGTCGGACTGTTCATGAAGAACTGGGAAGACGACGACGACGGCGAATACTGCTCGACGCGTCAGGACTGGATCGACGTCGTGTCGGTCGCCGACCTGATCGGCATCGACGTCGAGGCCGTGAACTTCGCGGCCGAATACAAGGACCGCGTGTTCGCGGAATTCCTGCGCGAATATTCGGCCGGCCGTACGCCGAACCCGGACGTGCTCTGCAACGCCGAGATCAAGTTCAAGGCGTTCCTCGATTACGCGATGTCGCTCGGCGCGGAAACGATCGCGACCGGCCACTACGCGCGCGTGCGCGAACGCGACGGCCGCTTCGAATTGCTGAAGGCCTTCGATCATACGAAAGACCAGTCGTATTTCCTGCACCGGCTGAACCAGGCGCAGCTGTCGAAGACGATGTTCCCGCTCGGCGAGATTCCGAAGACGAAAGTGCGCGAGATCGCCGCGCAGATCGGGTTGCCGAACGCGAAGAAGAAGGATTCGACCGGCATCTGCTTCATCGGCGAGCGGCCGTTCCGCGACTTCCTGAACCGCTATCTGCCGACGAAACCGGGCCCGATGAAGACGCCGGACGGCAAGCTCGTCGGCGAGCACATCGGCCTCGCGTTCTATACGTTCGGCCAGCGCAAGGGCATCGGCCTCGGCGGCAGCAAGGACGGCAGCGGCGAACCGTGGTTCGTCGCTGCGAAGGACATCCCGTCGAACACGCTCTACGTCGTGCAGGGCCACGATCATCCGTGGCTGCTGTCGCGCGAGCTCGTCGCCGGCAACGTGAGCTGGGTCGCGGGCGAGCCGCCCGCGGAAGGCTTCGCGTGCGGCGCGAAGACACGCTACCGGCAGGCCGACGCCGCATGCACGTTCGCGCGCGCCGGCGGCGAGCGCTTCTCGCTCGCGTTCGCCGACGCGCAATGGGCCGTCACGCCCGGCCAGTCGGCCGTGCTGTACGACGGCGAGGTCTGCCTGGGCGGCGGCATCATCGAATTCGCGGCCACCGGCCAGCCGGGCCACGCGCCCGCTCCGGCCGCCGCGCCGGCCCTCGCCGAAGCACGCTGACCCCCGTTCGGTTTAGACTTGCGGCACGCCGCGCCCGGCGGAACACGATTCCGTCGAGGCCGGCGCGCCGCCGCGCAGCGTACGCATGGCGGCCGTTCACTTCTGTGGAGTCCCCATGCTTTCACGACGCTATCTCGCGATGTGGTGCGCGGTCCTGCTGCTCGTCGCGGCGGCCGCGCTCGCGTCGTTCCACGTGCTCTCGGGGCTGTGGATCGCGATCCCGGCGGCGCTCGTCGCCCTCGGCCTGTACGACCTGAACCAGGACCGCCACGCGATCCTGCGCAACTACCCGCTCTGGGGCCACTTCCGCTTCCTGTTCGAATTCATCCGTCCGGAAATCCGCCAGTACTTCGTCGAGGACGATACCGACGAGAAACCGTTCTCGCGCGCGCAGCGCAGCCTCGTCTACCAGCGTGCGAAGAACGTCGCCGACAACCGCCCGTACGGCACCGAGCTGAACGTGAAGGCAGTCGCGCACGAATGGATCAGTCATTCGCTCGCACCGACGCGGCTGCCGAACCATGACTTCCGGATCCGCGTCGGCGCGACGCGCGCGCAGCCGTACGACATCTCGATCTTCAACATCTCGGCGATGAGCTTCGGCTCGCTGTCCGCGAACGCGATCCGCGCGCTGAACCTCGGCGCGAAGAAAGGCGGCTTCGCGCACGACACCGGCGAAGGCTCGCTGTCGAAGTACCACCGCGAGCACGGCGGCGACATCGTCTGGGAAATCGCGTCCGGCTACTTCGGCTGCCGCAACGACGACGGCACGTTCAACCCCGACAAGTTCGCGAAGCAGGCCGCCGACCCGCAGGTCAAGATGATCGAGATCAAGCTGTCGCAGGGTGCGAAGCCGGGCCACGGCGGCGTGCTGCCGGCCGCGAAGATCACGCCCGAGATCGCCGAGACGCGCGGCGTGCCGATGGGCAAGGACTGCATCTCGCCCGCGACGCACTCGGAATTCTCGACGCCGCGCGGGCTGCTCGAATTCGTCGAGCGGCTGCGCACGTTGTCGGGCGGCAAGCCGACCGGCTTCAAGCTGTGCATCGGCCATCCGTGGGAATTCTTCGGCATTGCGAAGGCGATGCTCGAGACGGGGATCGTGCCGGACTTCATCGTCGTCGACGGCGCCGAAGGCGGCACCGGCGCGGCGCCGCTCGAATTCACCGACCACGTCGGCGTGCCGCTGCAGGAAGGGCTGCTGCTCGTGCACAACACGCTCGTCGGTATCGGGCTGCGCGACCGCGTGAAGATCGGCGCGAGCGGCAAGATCATCACCGCGTTCGACATCGCGCGCACGCTCGCCATCGGCGCGGACTGGGTGAACTCGGCGCGCGGCTTCATGTTCGCGGTCGGCTGCATCCAGGCGCAGCATTGCCACACCGACCGCTGCCCGACCGGTGTCGCGACGCAGGATCCGGTGCGTCAGCGCGCGCTCGTCGTGCCCGACAAGGCCGAGCGCGTCTACAACTTCCATCGCAATACGCTGCACGCGCTGCAGGAGCTCGTGCAGGCGGCCGGGCTGTCGCATCCGTCGGAGCTGCGCGCGCATCACATCGTGCAGCGGGTGTCGCCGCACGAGGTCCGCCTGATGTCGCAGCTGCTGAAATATCTGAAGCCGGGCGCGCTGCTCGACGGCAACACGTGCGGCTATACGCTGTACGACAAGTGGTGGCCGATTGCCCGCAGCGATTCGTTCACGCTCGGCGAAACGGTCTACGCGTCGATCGACTGACGCGTGTGCGGGCCTCGGTCGGTGGCGGCCCGTCAACCGGTCAGGTCGAAAAAAAGCGCCCTCTCAGGGGCGCAGTCTGCGGCATACGGCCCGCCGGTCAGCCCTGCGGCAGCGTATCGGCGAACGACTGACGCTGCGACAGCTTCACGAAATGCTTGTCGAGGTTCGGGTGACGTTCGCGCCAGTTCAGCTCGGGCATCCGGAAGTCGAGATAGCCGAGCGCGCAGCCGAGCGAGATGTCGGCCAGCGTGTAATGATTGCCGACGCACCACGTCTTGCTGCCCAGGCCTTGCGACATCGCGACGAGGCCGTCGTCGATCTTGCGCTGCTGCCGCGCGATCCAGCTCGCGCTGCGCTGCGCTTCGTCGCGCAGCGTGTGTTCGAGACGGATCGCGACCGACGCGTCGAGCACGCCGTCGCACAGCGCTTCCCAGCAGCGCACCTCGACGCGCTCGCGCCCCGAAGCCGGAATCAGCTTGCCGACCGGCGACAGCGTATCGACGTATTCGCAGATCACGCGCGAATCGAACACCGCCGCGCCGTCTTCCATCACGAGACACGGCACCTTGCCGAGCGGATTCGACGCATGAATGTTCGTATCGGGGGCCCACACGTTCTCGAGCTCCAGCTTGTAGTCGATCTTCTTTTCAGCGAGCACGATCCGCGCCTTGCGGACGTACGGGCTGCTGAGCGAACCGATTAATTTCATCATCTGCCTTTTTAAGGGAACCGCCGGGAGTATACGTTGTCGCCGATCATAACCGGGCGGCACGGCCGGGTAGAAAATCGCCCGTCCGGCCTGTGGATGGTTTGCAACAATCGGCCGGCGGGCCCGGCTGCGCGGCGCTCGCGCGCACTTTCGCGCGCCGCGGCCGGCGGCGCTACAATCGCACGATGAATCCGCCCCTCGATACCGCCATTGCCGTCGACGTCTACCGCCAGCGCCGCGAACGCGTGCTTGCCGCACTGCGCGCCGCGGGCGGCGGCGTCGCCATCGTGCCCACCGCGCCGGAAGTGCTGCGCAACCGCGATACGGGCTATCCGTACCGGCACGACAGCTACTTCTATTACCTGACCGGCTTCACCGAGCCTGACGCGGTGCTCGTGCTGAACGCGGCCGCGCCGCATGGCGCGCCCGAGTCGATCCTGTTCTGCCGCGCGAAGAACGCCGATCGCGAGATCTGGGAAGGGTTCCACTACGGGCCCGAGGCCGCGCGCGACACGTTCGGCTTCGACGCCGCGTACGCGACCGACGTGCTCGATACCGAGATCCCGCGCCTGCTCGCCGACGCGGGCACCGTCCACTACCGGTTCGGCGCGTCGACCGCGTTCGACCGGCAGCTCGCGCGCTGGCTCGATGCGGTGCGCGCGCAGGCACGCTCGGGCGTCGCCGCGCCGGACGCGATGCGCGACCTCACGCCGCTGCTCGACGACATGCGGCTCGTGAAGGACGAACACGAGCTCGCGATCATGACGCGCGCCGCCCACATCTCGGCGCTCGCGCATCGGCGTGCGATGCAGGCATGCAAGCCCGGCATCCGCGAATACGAACTCGAGGCCGAGCTGCTGTATACGTTCCGCCTGCACGGCGCGCAGGCGCCCGCCTACGGATCGATCGTCGCGGCCGGCGCGAACGCGTGCGTATTGCACTACCCGGCCGGCAACGCGGCCGCGCGGGACGGCGACCTGATCCTGATCGACGCCGCGTGCGAACTCGACGGCTACGCCTCCGACATCACACGCACGTTCCCCGCGAACGGGCGCTTCTCGCCCGCGCAGCGCACGCTGTACGACATCGTGCTCGCCGCGCAGCAGGCCGCGATCGACGCGACGCGCGCGGGCGTGCCGTTCGAGGCGCCGCACGACGCGGCCGTGCGCGTGCTCGCGCAGGGGCTGCTCGACACCGGCATCATCGCGAAAACGCGCTTCTCGAACGTCGACGACGTGATCGCCGAGCGCGCGTACACGCGTTTCTACATGCACCGCACGGGCCACTGGCTCGGGATGGACGTGCACGACTGCGGCGACTACCGCGAACGGCACGCCGAGCGCGACGCCAACGGCGCGCTGCCGTGGCGCACGCTGAAGCCCGGCATGGCGCTGACGGTCGAACCGGGCCTGTACGTGCGCGCGGCCGACGACGTGCCGTCCGAGTACTGGAACATCGGCATCCGCATCGAAGACGACGCGATCGTGCGCGAGCACGGCTGCGAGCTGATCACGCGCGACGTGCCCGTCGCGGCGGCCGACATCGAGGCGCTGATGCGTGCGCGCGCGTAAGCCGCACGCGGGCCGCCGACCGTTATTTCCGTTTCACGAATTCCGATGACCCACGCTTCCTCCCCGCCCCCGACCGACTACGACCTCGCGATCGTCGGCGCGGGCCCGGTCGGGCTCGCGCTCGCCGGCTGGCTCGCGCGGCGCAGCGCGACGCAGCACGCGTCGATCGCGCTGATCGATGCGCGCGAGCCGTCCGCGAGCGCGAACGATCCGCGCGCGATCGCGGTGTCGCACGGCAGCCGCGTGCTGCTCGATACGCTCGCGTGGCCGGCCGACGCGACGCCGATCGAACACATTCATGTGTCGCAGCGCGGCCATTTCGGGCGCACGCTGATCGAGCGCGACGAGCACGATCTCGCGGCGCTCGGCTACGTCGTGCGCTACGGCTCGCTCGTCCAGGCGCTCGCCGGCGCCGTGCGCGGCAGCCGCGTCGACTGGCTCACGTCGACCACCGCGCGCGCGCCGCTGCAGGACGCCGACTGCGTCGCGCTGACGCTCGACGGGCCGCACGGCGAACGCGTGCTGCGCGCGCGCATCGTCGTGAATGCCGAAGGCGGGCTGTTCCACGAGCAGCAGGCAGACGCCGGCAAGCATCGACGCGACTACGGCCAGACCGCGCTCGTCGGCACCGTGACGGTGTCGTCGCCGCGCCCGAACGTCGCGTGGGAGCGCTTCACGCACGAAGGCCCGCTCGCGCTGCTGCCGCTCGGCGGCCCGCGGCAGGCCGACTATGCGCTCGTCTGGTGCTGCGCGCCGGACGAGGCGGCGCGCCGCGCGGCGCTGCCCGACGACGCCTTCCTGCGCGAACTCGGGATCGCGTTCGGCGAGCGGATGGGCAGCTTCGTCGCGATCGCGGGCCGCGCGTCGTTCCCGCTCGGGCTCAACGCCGCGCAGACGCTCGTCAAGGGCCGCATCGCGATCGTCGGCAATGCCGCGCAGACGCTGCACCCGGTCGCGGGCCAAGGGCTGAACCTCGGGCTGCGCGACGCGCACACGCTCGTCGACGTGCTGTCGACGCAGGGTTTCGACGCGACCGCGCTCGCGACCTTCAATGCGCGCCGCGCGCTCGACCGGCGGCTCACGATCGGCGCGACCGACACGCTCGCGCGGCTGTTTACGATCGATGCCGGCCCGCTGCCGCTGCTGCGCGGCGCGGCGCTCACCGCGCTCGAATTCGTGCCGCCGCTGAAGAAGGCGATCGCGCGGCAGATGATGTTCGGCCAGCGCGGCTGACGCGCGCGGCGCGCAGACCGCACCGGCCGGTGCCGGTGTGCGCCCGCACAAACCGGGTCAAATCGGCGGGGGTTGGGAATACGGTAAAATGCGCGTTTTCCCTCCGCCCTTTCGATGCCCGCGCGTGCCGCGGGCGGTGCCATTGCGATGCCCGTTATCGGCTCTCACGTATTGCGTAACAACCTGTTCGTCGCGCCGATGGCCGGCGTGACGGACCGTCCGTTCCGCCAGCTCTGCAAGAAGCTCGGCGCCGGCTACGCCGTGTCCGAGATGGTCGCGTCCAACGCGCAGCTCTGGAAGAGCGCGAAGACGATGCGCCGCGCCAACCACGCAGGCGAGGTCGAGCCGATCGCGGTGCAGATCGCGGGCGCCGATCCGGCGATGATGGCCGAAGCGGCGCGCTACAACGTCGACAACGGCGCGCAGATCATCGACATCAACATGGGCTGCCCCGCCAAGAAGGTCTGCAACGTGGCGGCCGGCTCCGCGCTGCTGCAGAACGAGCCGCTCGTGCAGCGGATCGTCGAGGCCGTCGTCGCGGCCGTCGGCACGGGGCCCGACGCGGTGCCCGTCACGCTGAAGATCCGCACCGGCTGGGACCGCGAGCACAAGAACGCGATCACGATCGCGCGGCTCGCCGAGGCCGCCGGCATCTCGATGCTCACCGTGCACGGCCGCACGCGCGCCGATCTGTACCGCGGCGAGGCCGAGTACGAAACGATCGCGGCCGTGAAGGCGGCCGTGCGCATCCCGGTCGTCGCGAACGGCGACATTACGTCGCCCGCGAAGGCGAAGGCCGTGCTCGAGGCAACGGGCGCCGACGCGCTGATGATCGGTCGTGCCGCGCAAGGCCGGCCCTGGCTGTTCCGTGAAATCGATCATTTCCTGCAAACGGGCGAGCTGCTGCCGCCGCCGCGCATCGACGAGATCCAGCAGGTGATGAACGAGCACCTGGAAGACCACTACGCGTTCTACGGCGAATTCACCGGCGTCCGTACTGCGCGCAAGCACATCGGCTGGTACACTCGCGGCCTTTCCGGTGCCAACGCGTTCCGGCACCGGATGAACACGCTCGATTCCACCCGCGAGCAGCTCGCCGCCGTCAATGCGTTCTTCGACGCGCAAAAGGCGCTGTCGGACCACCTCGTCTACGTCGACGACGACGAAAACGGTCAGGGCGAGCCGGACGACCATAACCAGTTAGCAGCATGAGCAAGCACAACATCGAACAATGTGTCCGCGAGAGCCTGGACGTGTATTTCCGGGATCTAGACGGCTCCAATCCGCACGACGTCTATGAAATGGTGATGTCCTGCGTCGAAAAGCCGATGCTCGAGGTCGTGCTCGAACAGGCGGGCGGCAACCAGTCGCTCGCCGCCGAGTACCTCGGCATCAACCGCAATACGCTGCGCAAGAAGCTGCAGCAGCACGGCCTGCTGTAGTCGGCCGCCCCGTCCCCGTTTCCCTGGCTATTGGTGGTTCCATCATGATCAAGCAAGCGCTCATTTCCGTTTCCGACAAGACCGGCATCGTCGACTTCGCGAAGTCGCTGTCCGACCTCGGCGTCAAGCTGCTGTCGACGGGCGGCACCGCGAAACTGCTCGCCGACGCGGGCCTGCCCGTCACCGAAGTGGCGGACTACACGGGCTTTCCGGAAATGCTCGATGGGCGCGTGAAGACGCTGCATCCGAAGGTGCACGGCGGCATCCTCGCGCGTCGCGACCTGCCCGAGCACATGCAGGCGCTGGAAGCGCACGACATCCCGACGATCGACCTGCTCGTCGTGAACCTGTATCCGTTCGTCGCGACGATCGCGAAGGACGACTGCACGCTCGCCGACGCGATCGAGAACATCGACATCGGCGGCCCGACGATGCTGCGTTCGGCCGCGAAGAACCACCGCGACGTGACGGTCGTCGTCGATCCGGCCGACTACGCGGTCGTGCTCGACGAAATGAAGGCGAACGGCAACACGGTCGGCTACGCGACGAACTTCCGGCTCGCGACGAAGGTATTCGCGCACACCGCGCAATACGACGGCGCGATCACCAACTACCTGACGAGCCTGACCGAAGAACTGAAGCACAGCTCGCGCAATCCGTATCCGGCGACGCTGAACATGGCGTTCGAAAAGGTGCAGGACCTGCGCTACGGCGAGAACCCGCACCAGAGCGCGGCGTTCTATCGCGACATCGTCACGCCGGCCGGCGCGCTCGCGAACTACCGCCAGCTGCAGGGCAAGGAACTGTCGTACAACAACATCGCCGATTCGGACGCGGCGTGGGAATGCGTGAAGACGTTCGACGCGCCGGCGTGCGTGATCATCAAGCATGCGAACCCGTGCGGCGTCGCGGTCGGCAACGACTCGGCCGATGCGTACGCGAAGGCGTTCCAGACCGACCCGACGTCGGCGTTCGGCGGCATCATCGCGTTCAACCGCGAAGTCGACGAAGCGGCTGCACAGGCCGTTGCCAAGCAGTTCGTCGAAGTGCTGATCGCGCCGTCGTTCACCGATGCCGCGAAGCAGGTGTTCGCCGCGAAGCAGAACGTGCGACTGCTGGAGATCGCGCTTGGCGAAGGCCATAACGCGTTCGACCTGAAGCGTGTCGGCGGCGGCCTGCTCGTGCAGTCGCTCGATGCGAAGAACGTGCAGCCGCATGAGCTGCGTGTCGTCACGAAGCGTCATCCGACGCCGAAGGAAATGGACGACCTGCTGTTCGCGTGGCGCGTGGCGAAGTACGTGAAGTCGAACGCGATCGTGTTCTGCGGCAACGGCATGACGCTCGGCGTCGGTGCCGGCCAGATGAGCCGCGTCGACTCCGCGCGCATCGCAAGCATCAAGGCGCAGAACGCGGGCCTGACGCTGGCCGGCTCGGCCGTGGCGTCGGACGCATTCTTCCCGTTCCGCGACGGTCTGGACGTGGTCGTCGCGGCAGGCGCGACCTGCGTGATCCAGCCGGGCGGCTCGGTGCGCGACGACGAAGTGATCGCGGCAGCCGACGAGCACAACATCGCGATGATCCTGACGGGCGTGCGTCACTTCCGTCACTGATCGCCCGCATGCGGCCCGCGCGGCCGCTGCGCCCATGCCCGGCGGCGTCGCACCCGCCGGGTTTTTTATTGGGCCGCGCATGAACGGCCGGCCGTGCGGGACCGCACCTGCACCGCGCCTCGCGCGAACGGGGGTTCCGCCTCGCGGCGCCCCGTGCGGCGACGGCGCCCTGCCCCTTTCGTTGTAGTATCGCTGCATCACGCAACTCCCTCTTCACATGCGAATTCTCGGCATCGACCCCGGCCTGCGCGTCACCGGCTTCGGCGTCATAGACGTCAGCGGCCATCGGCTCGCCTATGTCGCGAGCGGCGTGATCCGCACGCCGACGGCCGATCTGGCCACGCGCCTCGGCACGATCTTCGCGGGCGTCTCGACGCTCGTACGCGAACACGCACCGGACCAGGCCGCGATCGAAAAAGTGTTCGTCAACGTGAACCCGCAGTCGACGCTGCTGCTCGGCCAAGCGCGCGGCGCCGCGATCTGCGGGCTCGTATCGGGCGGACTGCCCGTCGCCGAATACACCGCGCTGCAGCTGAAGCAGGCGATCGTCGGCTACGGCCGCGCGACGAAGGCGCAGATGCAGGAGATGGTCACGCGGCTGCTGAGCCTGAGCGGCCAGCCCGGCAGCGATGCGGCCGACGCGCTCGGCATCGCGATCTGCCATGCGCACGGCGGCAATACGTTGAGCACGCTCGGCGGCCTCGCGCCGGCGCTCGCGCAGAAAGGCCTGCGCTTGCGCCGCGGCCGGCTCGTCGGCTGAGCGGCACCGGGCGCGCCGCCGGCATGTGCCGGCGAACGGCCGGCCGACCGCAACCGGCGCGGCCGCTCGGGGCCGGCGTCGCGCGTGCGCGCCGCATTGCGCCGCTGCCGCGCCGGACCATCGGCTTTGCGCCGCACGTGCGCTACACTCGCGCTTTCTTCCTCGCATCCCGCCATCCATGATCGGTCGCATCGCCGGCATCCTGCTCGAAAAGAACCCGCCTCACCTGCTCGTCGACTGCAACGGCGTCGGCTACGAAATCGACGTGCCGATGAGCACCTTCTACAACCTGCCGCAGACCGGCGAGCGCGTCGTCCTGCTCACGCAGCAGATCGTGCGCGAGGACGCGCACCTGCTGTACGGCTTTCTCACGCCGCAGGAGCGCACGACGTTCCGCGAGCTGCTGAAGATCACCGGCATCGGCGCGCGCATGGCGCTCGCCGTGCTGTCCGGCATGAGCGTGCAGGAGCTCGCGCAGGCCGTGACGATGCAGGACGCCGCGCGCCTCACGCGCCTGCCCGGCATCGGCAAGAAGACCGCAGAGCGCCTGCTGCTCGAACTCAAGGGCAAGCTCGGCGCGGACCTCGGGGCACTCGCCGGCGCCGCGTCGGCGTCGGACCACGCGACCGACATCCTCAACGCGCTGCTCGCGCTCGGCTATTCCGAAAAGGAAGGCCTCGCGGCGATCAAGAACGTGCCGGCCGGCACCGGCGTGTCCGAAGGCATCAAGCTCGCGCTGAAGGCGCTCTCCAAGGCGTAACGGCCCGTCGCATCCAGTGTCGCGCGGCGTCGGCGCGCGCGACAGTCGGCCGTTCGGCCAGGTTGGCCGCGCCACGCCGCGCGGTACAATGGCCGCATGATTGAAACCGACAAACTCGCCGCCGAGCGGATCATTGCCGCCACGCCCGCCTCGTCGCACGAGGAGGTGTTCGAACGCGCGCTGCGGCCGCGCCAGCTCGACGACTACGTCGGCCAGGAAAAGGTGCGCGGCCAGCTCGAAATCTTCATCGAGGCTGCAAAGCGCCGCCGCGAGCCGCTCGATCACGTGCTGCTGTTCGGGCCGCCGGGCCTCGGCAAGACCACGCTCGCGCACATCATCGCGCGCGAGATGGGCGTGAACCTGCGTCAGACGTCGGGCCCCGTGCTCGAGCGCGCGGGCGACCTCGCGGCCTTGCTGACGAACCTGGAAGCCAACGACGTGCTGTTCATCGACGAAATCCACCGGCTGTCGCCGGTCGTCGAGGAAATCCTGTATCCGGCGCTCGAGGATTACCAGATCGACATCATGATCGGCGAAGGGCCGGCCGCGCGCAGCGTGAAGCTCGACCTGCAGCCGTTCACGCTGGTCGGCGCGACCACGCGTGCGGGCATGCTGACCAATCCGCTGCGCGACCGGTTCGGGATCGTCGCGCGCCTCGAGTTCTACGATGCCGATCAGCTGTCGCGCATCGTGCAGCGCTCGGCGTCGCTGCTGAACGCGCAGATCGATCCGAACGGCGCGCTCGAAATCGCGAAGCGCTCGCGCGGCACGCCGCGGATCGCGAACCGGCTGCTGCGCCGCGTGCGCGATTACGCGGAGGTGAAGGCCGACGGCCAGATCACGGCAGCGATCGCCGACGCGGCGCTCGCGATGCTCGACGTCGATCCGGTCGGCTTCGACCTGATGGACCGCAAGCTGCTCGAAGCGATCCTGCACAAGTTCGACGGCGGCCCGGTCGGCATCGACAACCTCGCCGCCGCAATCGGCGAAGAGCGCGACACGATCGAGGACGTGCTCGAACCGTACCTGATTCAGCAGGGCTTCCTGCAGCGCACGCCGCGCGGCCGCGTCGCGACGCTCCTCACGTACCGCCACTTCGGCCTGGCCGCGCCCGACGCCGGCAGTCCCGTGCAAAGCATCTGGGACACGCCGGACGCGCAGTAACGCACGGTCCGACACGCGGCCCGCCATGACGACACCGCACAGCGCTCCGCCTTCTACCGCCGGCAGCCCGCGGTGGATCGAACAGATCCGCAAGCGGGTCGCGGCCGGCGTCACGCATCTGACCACCGGCAGCGGCCCGACGCTCGACTATTCGTCGCCGCCCGGCGATCCGGGGCTGTTCGGCCCCGACGCGGTCTGCTGGCGCGTGCATGCCGATTTCACGTCGATGATGACGGGCGGCATCTGCGCGCTGCTGCTGCAGGCGCTGCATCCGCTTGCGCTTGCGGGCGTCTGGGATCATTCGTCGTTTCGCACCGATATCCTCGGCCGCTTGCGGCGCACCGCGACGTTCATCTCCGGCACGACGTTCGGCAATCGCTGCGATGCATTGGCGCTGATCGAACGCGTGAAGGCGATTCATGCACGCGTCGCCGGCACGGCACCGGACGGCCGCCCCTATCGCGCGGACGATCCCGCGCTGCTGACCTGGGTGCATGTCGCGGAGGTGTCGAGCTTTCTCGCCGCGCATCTGCGCTACGTGAACCCCGCGCTGTCGGGCGAACTGCAGGATCGCTACTATGCGGAGACCGCGCAGATCGCCGAGCGGCTCGGCGCGACCGACATTCCGCGCTCGCGCGCCGGAATCGACGCATATCTCGCGCGGATGCGTCCCGAGCTCGAGGCTGGGCCGCGAACCTTCGAGGTAATGCGCATCCTGCTGAACGCGCCGCTCGCGTCGCCGATGCTGCGGCCCGCCGCGACACTCGTGATGCAGGCCGGCGTCGACCTGCTGCCGCCGTGGGCGCAACAGATGCTCGGCGTGTCGACGTTCGCGCCGCTGCGCCGCGCGGTGGTTCGCCCCGGCGTGCGCGCCGTCGCGCCCGTGCTGCGGTGGGCGCTCGTGAACGGCGTGTCCAAACGCGCACGACGTCGCGCGACCGCCGCGACGGCCGTGCCGCCCGATCGTCCGTCGTCGAATCACGGCTGATGGCGATGAAGCCAATGCGGTGTGGAGTGCCTCGGCCCGCATAGTGATTGATGGCGACCGATCCGGCGATCGACGGCAAGACCGGCGCAGCGCGCAGAAGCACG
Source organism: Burkholderia multivorans ATCC BAA-247 (assembly GCF_000959525.1). Classification (NCBI taxonomy): domain Bacteria; kingdom Pseudomonadati; phylum Pseudomonadota; class Betaproteobacteria; order Burkholderiales; family Burkholderiaceae; genus Burkholderia; species Burkholderia multivorans. The sequence continues at coordinate 767,112 of NZ_CP009832.1, read as the reverse complement.
GACGCACGAACGCAAGACACCGCGGCAAGAAGAACGGCAATCAGGAAATCGACAAGCTGCGTCGCCGATCGCGGCCGACAAGCGGGCAAGCCGACAAACGCCGTAACCGCAGTAACCGCACACACGCGCCCCACTCCAACGCACGACCCGCCGCGCAGTCACGCGATGCGCACGCCGACGCGCGCACGCGATCACAGCACCTTGCGATACCCGTCGTCGTCGCTCGGCGCGTCGAGATGCGTGATGTCGCCCCACCGGACGACATGCGCGCAGCCGTCGACGTAATCGACGACGTTGATGCTCGTATTGAGCAGCGGATAGTTGCGCGGCGCCGACAGGTCGAGGCCGTTCGCGAAGCGATACACGCAGTCCAGCACGCCGCCGTGCGCGACGCACGCGATCCGCCCGCCGGGATGCGCGGCGACGATCGGCTCGAGCGCATGCAGCACGCGATGATAGAACGCGCGCTGCGATTCGCCGCCTTCCGGCGCAAAGCCGGGATCGCGCGTCTGCCATTCCGCATACGCGTCCGGAAACAGCGTTTCGATCTCGGCGCTGTCATGCCCCTGGAACACGCCGTACGCACGCTCGCGCAGCCCCTGGCGCAGCAGCAGCGGCAGGCCGAGCGCAGCGGCGAACGGCTGCGCGGTCTGTTGCGCGCGCATCAGGTCGCTCGAATAGACTGCATCGATGCGTGCCCCGTCGTGCGCCTCGCGCATGAGGCGCGCGGCGAGCCGCTGCGCTTGCGCGAGGCCCGTGTCGGCAAGCGGAATGTCGATGTGGCCCTGTATCCGCTTGATGCGGTTCCAGGCCGTTTCGCCATGGCGAATGAAGAGGATCTGGGTGGTAGCCATCGCGAGGCGTCTCCGGCGGGGAATCAGGGCCGCACTTGCAGCCAGAACGTCACGGGGCCGTCGTTGACGAGCGACACCTGCATGTCGGCGCCGAATTCGCCGGTTTCGACGATCGGGTGACGCGCACGCGCGGCGGCTACGAAATAGTCGAACAGCCGCGCGCCCTCGTCGGGCGGCGCGGCCGGCGTGAAGCTCGGCCGCAGCCCGCTGTTGGTGTCGGCCGCGAGCGTGAATTGCGAGACGAGCAGCAGCCCGCCCGCACGGCCCGCGCCGTCGATATTCGACACCGGCAGGTTCATCTTGCCTGCCGCGTCGCTGAACACGCGGTAGCCGAGCACCTTGGCGAGCAGCTTGTCGGCCGCGGCCTCGGTGTCGCCGCGCTCCGCGCATACGAGCGCAAGCAGGCCGGCGCCGATCTCGCCCGTCACGCGCTCGCCGACGCGCACGTCGGCGCGCTTCACGCGCTGGATCAGCGCGATCATGCAGCGAGCGTCACGCGCGCGAAACGCCGCTTGCCGACCTGCACGACGTATTCGCCGGCGTCGACCTTCAGGCCCTTGTCGGACACCGTCGTGCCGTCGATCTTAACGCCGCCCTGCTCGATGTTGCGCAGCGCTTCGCTCGTCGACGGCACGAGCCCCGCCTGCTTCAGCAGCTGGCCGATCGCGAGCGGCGCGCCGGCGAGCGAGACCGACGGAATGTCGTCCGGCACGCCGCCCTTCGCGCGATGGTTGAAGTCTTCCAGCGCACGCTCGGCATCGGCCTGCGAATGGAAGCGCGCGACGATTTCCTGCGCGAGCATCACCTTGAAGTCGCGCGGGTTGCGGCCGCCTTCGGCTTCGCGCTTGAAGCCGGCGATCTCGTCCATGCTGCGGAACGACAGCAGTTCGAAGTAACGCCACATCAGCGTGTCGGAGATGCTCATCAGCTTGCCGAACATGTCGGTCGGCTTCTCGCTGATGCCGACGTAGTTGCCCTTCGACTTCGACATCTTCTCGACGCCGTCGAGACCTTCGAGCAGCGGCATCGTCAGGATGCACTGCTGTTCCTGGCCGTACTGCTTCTGCAGTTCGCGACCGACCAGCAGGTTGAACTTCTGGTCGGTGCCGCCGAGCTCGAGATCGGCGTTCAGCGCGACCGAGTCATAGCCCTGCATCAGCGGATACAGGAATTCGTGGATCGAGATCGGCACGCCACCCTGGAAGCGCTTCGTGAAGTCCTCGCGCTCGAGAATGCGCGCGACCGTGTAGCGCGACGCGAGCTTGATCATCCCGTCCGCACCGAGCGGCATCGACCATTCGCTGTTGTAGCGGATCTCGGTCTTGTCGCGGTCGAGCACGAGCGCGGCCTGCTCGAAGTAGGTCTTCGCGTTCGCCTCGATCTGCTCGCGCGTAAGCGGCGGACGCGTCGCGTTGCGGCCCGACGGATCGCCGATCAGCGACGTGAAATCGCCGATCAGGAAGATCACCGTATGGCCGAGATCCTGCAGCTGACGCATCTTGTTCAGCACGACCGTGTGGCCGATATGGATGTCGGGCGCCGTCGGGTCGAGGCCGAGCTTGATGCGCAGCGGCTTGCCGGTGGCCGCGCTGCGCGCGAGCTTCTGCGCGAACTCTTCCTCGATCAGCAGCTCGTCGACGCCGCGCTTCGTGACGGCGAGCGCATGCCGGACTTCGTCGGTGATCGGGAAAACGGGCTTGGAACTGGGTTCGGTGCTCATCGGTGCCAGGAAGAATGTCGCAAAAACAGGGATTTTCCCATAACTTGCGCGCGCGTCGCTTAACGGCGCGCCGCGTTGCGCGGATAATCGGCGCAACGCGCGCGGATCGTGCCCGCGCTTCATGCTTCAGGAGAACCGCAACGTGCCGCAACGACACCCGCCAACCGCCCATCCAGCCGACGGCATCTACTTCGGCCTGATGTCCGGCACCAGCATGGACGGCGTCGACGGCGTCGCCGTGCGTTTCGCCGCCGGCAGCGCGCCGGTCGTGCTCGCGCAGGCCTGCGTCGGTTTCGCGCAGTCGCTGCGCGACGCGCTGTTCGCGTTGCAGCAGCCCGGCGACAACGAGATCGAGCGCGAGTCGCTCGCCGCCAACGCCATCGTCGCGCGCTACGCGGTGTGCTGCCACGAACTGCTGCGCTCGGCCGGCCTCGCGCCGGACGACGTGCGCGCGATCGGCGTGCATGGCCAGACGGTGCGGCACCGTCCGGAGCGCGGCTATACGCGGCAGCTGAACAATCCGGCGCTGCTCGCCGAACTCGCGCATATCGACGTGATCGCCGATTTCCGCAGCCGCGACGTCGCCGCGGGCGGCCACGGCGCGCCGCTTGCGCCCGCGTTCCATGCGGAGGTGTTCGGCGCGCCGGGCGAGACGCGCGTCGTCTGCAATCTCGGCGGTATCAGCAACATCACGATCCTGCCCGCCGACGGCGGCGGCGGCGACGTGCGCGGCTTCGACTGCGGCCCCGCAAACGCGTTGATCGACGCATGGGCGACGCGCCACCTCGGCAAGCCCTACGACGACGGCGGGAAATTCGCCGCGCGCGGCACCGTGCACGCGGCCCTGCTCGATACGCTGCTCGACGAGCCGTATTTCACCGCGCCGCCGCCGAAAAGCACGGGGCGCGACCTGTTCAATCCCGCGTGGCTCGACGCGAAGCTCGGCGCCTTCGCGCACGTCGCGCCCGAAGACGTGCAGGCGACGCTGACCGCGCTGACCGCGGTGTCGGTCGCGCGCGAAATCGCGCGGCATGCGCCCGACTGCCGCGCGGTGTTCGTATGCGGCGGCGGCGCGCGCAATCCGGTGCTGCTCGACGCGCTGTCGCGCGCGCTGCGCGATGCCGGCGTGCCGGGCTCGGTCGACACGACCGCCGCGCTCGGCGTGCCGCCGCAGCAAGTCGAGGCGCTCGCGTTCGCGTGGCTCGCGTATCGCTTCGTCGCACGCGAGCCCGGCAACCTGTCCGCGGTGACCGGCGCGGCCGGCGAACGCGTGCTCGGTGCGCTCTACCCGCGCTGATGCGCGCCGACGCGCGCGATCCCGACAATAAAAAACGGGGCATGAAGCCCCGTTTTTCGTTCCGGCGAACCGGAAAGGCGCGATCGTGCGATCAGACCGAGAACGACGAGCCGCACCCGCACGTGGTCGTGGCGTTCGGGTTCTTGATCACGAACTGCGCGCCGTTGAGGTCGTCCTTGTAGTCGATCTCGGCGCCGACCAGATACTGGTAGCTCATCGAGTCGATCAGCAGCTGGACGCCGTTCTTGTTCATCACGGTGTCGTCCTCGTTGACTTCCTCGTCGAACGTGAAGCCATACTGGAAGCCCGAGCAGCCGCCGCCTTGCACGAACACGCGCAGCTTCAGGTCGGGATTGCCCTCTTCGTCGATCAATTGCTTGACCTTGTCGGCCGCGGCGTCGGTGAAGACGAACGGAGCCGGCATTTCGGTGGTCGTTGCTGCGGATTCGGTAACAGCGTTCATGCGAACTCTCCAAAAAGCTTTAGCCGCTATTGTAGGGCCGATCAGAAGATCGTGCTGAAGTCCATGAAATCAACAGGTTCTTGTCGATTTCGCTGCGCCGGGCCGGGTGCGCGCGGCGACGGCCCGTCCGGCACGCGCGCATAAAAAAACCGCCAGCGCGAAAGCTGGCGGTTTTTCCGGCGGGCGCCGCCCGCAAGCGGCGCGGCCATGAAGCGGAATTAACGCTTCGAGAACTGCTTGGCGCGGCGTGCCTTGTGCAGACCGACCTTCTTACGCTCGACTTCACGCGCGTCACGCGTGACGAAGCCTGCGTTCGACAGGGCCGGCTTCAGCGTCGCGTCGTAGTCGATCAGCGCGCGCGTGATGCCGTGACGCACTGCGCCTGCCTGACCCGTTTCGCCGCCGCCCGACACGTTCACCTTGATGTCGAACGTTTGAGCGTGGTTCGTCAGTTCCAGCGGCTGACGCACGATCATCAGCGACGTTTCACGTGCGAAGTAGTCAGCGATGGGCTTGCCGTTGACGATGATGTCGCCCTTGCCAGCCTTGATGAAGACACGAGCGACTGCGCTCTTGCGGCGGCCCGTACCGTAGTTCCAGTTACCGATCATGTGGGCTCCCCTTAGATCTCGAGCGCCTTCGGCTGTTGAGCCGAGTGCGGATGCGTCGCTTCTGCGTAGACCTTCAGCTTCTTGATCATCGCGTAGCCGAGCGGGCCCTTCGGCAGCATGCCCTTGACCGCCTTCTCGAGCGCGCGGCCCGGGAAGCGTTCCTGCATCTTGCCGAACGTCGTTTCATAGATACCGCCCGGGTAGCCCGAGTGACGGTAGTACTTTTTGTCCAGAGTCTTGTTGCCCGTGACCTTCAACTTGCTCGCGTTGATGACGATGATGAAATCACCGGTGTCGACGTGCGGGGTGAACTCAGGCTTGTGCTTGCCGCGCAGACGGCGTGCCACTTCGCTGGCGACACGGCCGAGAACCTTATCCGTCGCGTCAATCACGTACCATTCGCGCGTCACCTCATGGGCTTTTGCGGAAAACGTCTTCATGATCGATCCAAAAAAATTGCTTTGCCCGATGTGTTCTTCCTGCTTGTCTGTGTGCGCTTCGAGGCGCGGTGCAGGCTCTCCCTGTTCTTTTTCCGTGGGCATGAATGCGGAAAAGCCCTGAATTATAAAGGAAATGCGGCTGCGCGGTCAAAGGGAATCCGCGCCCCGTGTGCGGCGCGCGCGAAATGGGCCAAAATCCGCTCCGTGCCCCGATTTCCCGGCGAACCGAGCGCCGGGCCGGCGCATCCGGTCGCGCGCGGCGCACGAGCTGGCCGCGCCGCGGCCGGCCGACCATCCAGAACAACAAACCAGCATGATGAAACAACGACCGATCTACCTGTTCGCGGCCGCGCTGCTGGCCGCCGCGGCGCCTGCCGCCCTCGCCCGCACCGGCTGCGACGCGAAGCTCGATGCGCTCGACGCACGCATCGCCGAAGCGCGCGCCGCCCACGCCGAGGACCGGATCGCGCGCCTGCGCGCCGTGCGCGAGCGCGTTCGCCATTTCTGCGCACACGGTCGCGCGCATGCGTCGGCCGCGCATGCGTCCGCGCCCGCCGCACCGACGTCATCCGCACCGCCTGATGCGGCGTCGCGGCCGACGGCGCGGCAGCCCGCCTGACGCTGTCGGCGCGCGCAAGCCGTGCGCCGCTGTTTGCATGGGACGAAAAAAAGCCCGAACGGCTGGTTCGGGCTTAATCCACCTTAGGAGGAGGGTGGAGGAGACATTCGGAGGTTGCCGCAGCGCGACAACCAATGAGTCGCATTATACGAATGGCCTGCAGACTTCACAAGAAAATTTGCATTGCGAAATCGATGACCACGATGTGAAATTATCGACAAACCTGGCGACGCACGAAATTTCTCTGTCGAATCAATAAGTTACTTTCGGCATCAGGCGCGCCCGAACGCACGCATCTAGAGTAAAACCCCTAAAGCCGACAGGGAAATCGTCGCCGCGAGTGCCGTTCCTCCCGTGACCGAGGACGCACCGTTTCGCGCCGTGCAGTGCGTCAGCCGACCGTTGCGCGCCGGGCTACAATGCCGGATCGAATTCGAATCAGGCAACGCGGGAGCGCAAGCATGGAATGCAAAGTAAGCTGGATGGGTCAGGACGGGATGGCGTTTTCGGCACAGACCGGCAGCGGCCACCTCGTCGCGATGGACGGCGCGCCGGAAGGCGGCGGCCATAACCTCGCGCCGCGGCCGATGGAGATGGTGCTGGTCGGCACCGGCGGCTGTACCGCGTACGACGTCGTGCTGATCCTGAAGAAAAGCCGCCAGGACGTCACGGGCTGCTCGGTCACGCTGAAGGCCGAGCGCGCGAGCGAAGATCCGAAGGTGTTCACGAAGGTCCACTTCCACTTCACCGTCACGGGCCGCAACCTGAATCCGGCAACGGTCGAGCGCGCGATCAACCTGTCGCACGACAAGTACTGCTCGGCGTCGATCATGATCGCGAAGACGGCCGAACTCACGCACTCGTTCGACATCGTCGCCGCGTAAGCAGCGCACGCGCATGAAAAAAGGGCCGGCGTTCCGTCAGGAGCGCCGGCCCTTTGCATTCGAGCGGCAAAGCAGGCCGATAAGCCGGATTCTGTGCACACCGCGCGCCGAAGCGCACGCTGCGTGGCAGCCATTCCTCTAGGCGCGCCATTGCTGACGCGCTCAAGCTTCCTACCCGCAGACGAGACGGGGGCCCCGTCCTGCATCCGAAGATGCGCGCCTGCCTACTTGGAATTGCTCCGGGTGGAGGTTACCGTGCCGGCGGACGTCGCCGTCGCCGCGGTGCGCTCTTACCGCACCGTTTCACCCTTACCTGATCCCGGCTTGCGCCGGGCCATCGGCGGTTTGCTTTCTGTTGCCCTGTTCCGCGTGTCGCCACGGATGGCCGTTAGCCATCACCCTGCCCTGTGGAGTCCGGACTTTCCTCGCCCCCGCCAGCCCGAAGGCGGCGAGGCCGCGACTGCCTGGCCTGCTTTGCGACGCGCATTCTAGCACTGCGCGCCGCCGTCGGCCGCCTCTCGCGTGCGGCGGCCGCTGCGGAACACGGCCGGATCCGCGTAGAACGCCGGATCGGCATTCGCCGCGCACCAGCCCGGCACGCCGAGCACGGGCAGCGGCGAGAAATCGCGGCTCGTCAGCGCGCGCGTCGCGAGCATCGCGGCGACCTGCGCGTCGACATGCTCGGTGCGCCGCGCGTCGGGCCACGAGAAATAGTCGGCGTCGACCTCGACGATCCAGACGTGCGCGGTGCACGACTTGTACGGCGCGACGAGCTTCTCGAGCAGCGCATGGCCGACGAGCCGCGCCTCGCAGCGCGCGCCCCACGCGTCGCGCGCGGCAACCAGCAGCCGCTGCCAGTCGAACGCGCGCAGCGCATCGGCGAGCGTGGGATCGGCGGTCACGAACAGCGCCGCATTCTCGTCGAACAGCGTCAGCGCGTCGCGCAGCGTGCCGCGCACCGGTCCGACGCCGCCCGCCGCGTCGATCGCCGCGGCCTGGCGCGCGTTCAGCGCGGCCTTGATGCGCGGATACGCGAGCCAGACGAGCGCATTGAAGAAGTCGTGGAGATTGTGCCGCGTCGGCACGCGGCCGGTTTCGGCGATATGGGTTTCGTACGCGATGCCGGGCGGCAGCTCGGCCTGCGGCACGAAGCGCAGCGGCTTGCCGCGGCCCGTGACGCGCGCGCCGTCGCGCAGTGCGTCGTTCAGTGCCTCGAGCAGCGCGGCGTCGCCGACCGTCGCGGCCGCCTGCACCGTGCGGCCCGGCTGCGCGAAGCGCGCGAGCCATGGCGCGGACCAGTCGATCCGCGCGAACGCAGCCGCGCCGTCGCCGCCCGCGTGGGCGGCCGCGCGCGGCGGCGCGTGCGTCATGCGAGTTTCCAGCCGAGCGTCTCGCCGGCGCGCAGCGGCACGACGGGCGTGTCGCCCGCCAGCACCTCGCGCGGCAGTTCCCACGTCTCGCGGCGCAGCGTTACCGTCTCGGCGCTGCGCGGCAGTCCGTAGAAATCGGCACCGTAGAAGCTCGCAAAGCCTTCGAGCTTGTCGAGCGCGCCGGCCTGGTCGAACGCCTCCGTGTACAGCTCGAGCGCGTGCAGCGCCGTGTAGCAGCCGGCGCAGCCGCACGCGGCTTCCTTCGCGCCACGCGCGTGCGGCGCGCTGTCGGTGCCGAGGAAGAAGCGCGGGTTGCCCGACGTCGCCGCTTCGACGAGCGCGACGCGATGCGTTTCGCGCTTCAGGACCGGCAGACAGTAGTAATGCGGACGAATGCCGCCAACGAACAGCGCATTGCGGTTGTACAGCAGGTGATGCGCGGTGATCGTCGCACCGAGCAGGCCGGGCGCCGCATCGGCGTCGCGCACGTAATCGGCCGCGTCCTTCGTCGTGATGTGCTCGAACACGACCTTCAGGCCCGGGAAATCGCGGCGCAGCGGCGTCATCACGCGATCGATGAACACCTTCTCGCGATCGAACAGGTCGATCGACGCATCGGTCACCTCGCCGTGCACGAGCAGCGGCATGCCGGTCTCCTGCATCGCCTCGAGCGTCTTCGCGCACTTCGCGAGATCGGTGACGCCGTGGTCCGAATTCGTCGTCGCGCCGGCCGGATACAGCTTCACGCCGTGCACGAAGCCGCTTTCGCGCGCGCGGCGGATCTCGTCCGGCGACGTGTTGTCGGTGAGGTACAGCGTCATCAGCGGCTCGAACGCCATGCCGGCCGGCAGCGCGGCGAGGATGCGGTCGCGGTACGCCTGCGCGTGCGCGGTGGTCGTCACCGGCGGTTTCAGGTTCGGCATCACGATCGCGCGCGCGAACTGGCGGGCGGTATGCGGCAGCACGGCGGCGAGCATCTCTCCGTCGCGCAGGTGCAGATGCATGTCGTCGGGACGGGCGAGCGACAGCGTCGCCGGGGAGGAAGCGTTCGAGGCAGTCATAGGGGGCTCGTGAGGAACGGGCCGGCATCGGCGGGGCCGGACCGCGCGTGCGCGGGTCGCGACTGACGGCAAACCGCAACACGGGGCCTTCGGCCGGCGGAATCCGCTTTTTACCGCTCGAGGCTCGGTGATATGCTAGAAGCCGCATTGTACCGGGGGTTCGCCCGGTTCGTTACCCCGCTTCAGTCTGCCGCCCCAAGTAAAATGTGCCAACTCCTAGGAATGAACTGCGCCGCGCCGACGGACGTCACATTCTCCTTCACAGGATTCGCGGCCCGGGGCGGCCTCACCGATCACCACGCCGACGGCTGGGGCATCGCATTCTTCGAGGACAAGGCGTGCCGCCTCTTCATCGACCAGCAGGCATCGGCCACCTCGCCCATCGCCGAAATGGTCAAGCGCTATCCGATCAAGTCGAAGAACACGATCGCGCATATCCGCAAGGCCACGCAAGGCCACATCGTGCTGGAGAACAGTCACCCGTTCATGCGCGAGCTGTGGGGGCGGCACTGGATCTTCGCGCATAACGGCGATCTGCAGGACTTCGAGCCCGAGCTCGAGCGCAGCGTGTACCAGCCGGTCGGCACGACCGACAGCGAGAAGGCGTTCTGCGTGCTGATGCAGGGGCTGCGCGAGGCGTTTCCCGGCGCGCAGCCGCCGCTGCCGGAACTGTTCGAGCGCGTCGGCGAACTCACGCGCGGCATCACCGATCACGGCGTGTTCAATTTCCTGATGTCGAACGGCCAGGCGCTGTTTGCGCACTGCTCGACGCGGCTGCACTACCTCGTGCGCCGCTGGCCGTTCTCGACCGCGCATCTCGTCGACGAAGACCTGTCGATCGACTTCGCGAAATACACGACGCCGGAGGATCGCGTCGCGGTGATCGCGACGCAGCCGCTCACCGACAATGAAGTGTGGACGGCCTTCGAGCCCGGCGAGCTGATCATGTTCCAGTGCGGCGACGTCGCCGCGCGGATGCAGATTCCGGTGCCGGAGCGCGTGCTCGAGAAGCTGCGCAATCCGTCGCTCGATCCGTCGGCGTCCGCGCCGTGCACGACGCGCACGGCGGCGCTCGCGACCGCCGCCGACGGCGACCCGGACGACACGATCGATTTCTGAGCGCGCCCTGCGCGCCCGCGCCGCCGTCCGGCAACCACGGCCGTTTCCATCGACACAGCGCGCATTCACGCGGCGCCGTTCCATCCGCGGGACAGAAAGACCTATCGAAACACCGGCCGATATTATTTTCTTGCCATTACCCTATTTCGCGCATAAAAATACTCCACGCGCACGGCAAAAAGCAGTCGACCTTAAAACCATATAATCCCGAACCCCCATTCTAGCGCGACGAATTTTGCCGAACAGTGCGCGACGCCACCGATCCGGCGATTTTCCCCCACCGCCTCACAAAAATGACAAAGTCCTTTAACATCAATACCTTCCGTTCGATAAATCACACAATTCATAAATATCGGACAAAATCGGCATTATCACCACGATTTTAATTTTTCTGATAATCACACTCCCCTTCAATCGTTAGACTCGCCCCATCCCCGGTGTAACGAAATGCGATTGGCGCACGATGCAGCCACTACTGCCGCACGCCTGCTCATTTCCCGCCGTGGAATGCGCCTTCACCGCTTCGCGGTGAATATCACTTCAAAAGAAGAAAGAGGGGTATGTCGTGAATCACTCATTTCGATCGATATGGAGCGACACATCGGGGTGCTGGATCGCCGTCGCGGAAACCACGCGCGCGCGCGGCAAGCCGGCGCGCAGCGGCACTGCGCGCGCCGGCCGCTCGCCGCTGCGCATCGCGGCGCTCGCCACCGCACTCGCCGCGCTCGCGGCCGGCAATGCCTACGCATCGAGCTGCGGCGACGGCACAAGCGTCGCGAGCGGCGGTAGCTGCGCGCTCGGCACCTTCAGCCCGACCGTCAACGACAACCTGGTCGGCTCGGCGACCGTGTCGGGCGGCGACACGGTCGCCGTGACGGGCGCGTGGACCGGCGCCGCCGGCGACTCCGGCTATACCGAGCTGCCCTTCGGCAGCACGACGGTCGTATCCGGCAACCCGAATCAGCCGCTGCTGTCGCTCGGCGGCAAGACGCAAAGCGTCGCCACACCCGATACGATCACGAGCGCGCATACGTCGGTCGCCACCTACGATTCGTCCGCGTTCGTCGGATCGACGGCCGGCGCGCACGAAGTGCCGGTATTTCACGACGTGAACGGCAACCAGTACGTGAACGCGCGCATCGGGACGGTCGACCGCTCGGGCGGCACGCTGGACGTGTCGATCGGCGATCCGGCCGCCGCGCCGTCGGCGCCCGGCAACCTGATTTCGATCGCGCCGAAGCAGACCGACCTGACGCTCGCGGACGGCACCGGTACCGCGTCGAGCACGATCGACTGGCATTCGCGCAACCAGATCCAATTCACGACCGGCGACTATCTGGCGAACGGCGGGCCGCTCGGCAGCGTCGCGCTCGACGTACCGACCTACGCGGGCACCTTCACCGCATTCGACGGCAGCAGGTGGACGGTCAACGATGCTGCGTCGCTCGCCACATACAACGATTTTCTCGTGCGCTCGATCCAGAGCGGCGCGCTCGGCTCGCAGGCCGCGTACGACGCGGCGTTCGGCCAGGCCGTCACGATGTCGACGCAGACCTTCGAATACGCGAACAACGTCTCGCCCGGCGACGAGAACGCGCTGCCGACCGATCATCTGTCGGTGATGCACGGCACCGGCGCGAACGCGACCGTGCAGATCGGCAAGGACGGCCAGATCGACTTCCGCGGCACCAACCTCGTCGAATCGAGCTCGGCCGTGCTGGCGGACAACGGCGCGCACTTCGTGAACGACGGCCGGCTGTCGGGCGACTTCACGCTCGTGCGGCTGCTGAGCGGCGCGAGCGGCGTGAACAACGGCGCGATCTCGTCCGGCTATGCGTCCGGCGACAACTTCGACACCGGCGGCAGCGCGCAGCCGGACAATTTCGGCTTTCACGCCTACACCGAAGGCAACGGCGTGTACGCGAGCGGCGCCGGTACGACGTTCGTCAACAACGGCGTGATGAACGTCGGCGCATGGACGTACGGCCGCAATCGCCCCGACCTGCAGAACTACGCGGTGGCCGTGATGGACGGCGCGGCCGCGTCGAACGCCGGCACGATCAACGTCGGCGTCAACGCGACGACGCTCGACAGCCAGGTGATCGGCGGCTTCGCGGCCGGCGGCAGCTTCACGAACGAAGCCGGCGGCACAATCTATCTCGGCCGCGCGGCGCAATATGACGGCGGGGCGCCCGAAGCCGTGAACGACGTCGCGTCGTCCGCGCATGCGTACGGCGTGCTGCTCGGCGCATCGGGCACCGCGACGAACCGCGGCACGATCGTGATCGGCTCGCTGACGCAGAACGGTGCGGCGATGGCGAGCATCGGCTCGGAGGCGGGTACGCTCACCAATGCCGGCACGATCGCCGTCAACGGCGCGGCGCCCGGCACGCCGCTCGCGAACGTCGGGATGCTCGCCGCCGATACGGCCGCGACCGTCACGAACACCGGCACGATCACGCTGAACGGCGTGAACGGCATCGGCATCATGGTCGTCGGCAACGGCGCGACCGCCACGTCGGCGACGTCGACCGGCACGATCGACGTCGCCGGCGCGATCGATCCCGCGTCCGACATGCGCAACTACGGTATCTGGGCCGAAGGGGCGAACGCGGCGGCAAAACTGGACGGCACGCTGAACCTCACCGGCAACGGCGCGATCGGCGTGCACGCGCGCGCGGGCGCGACCATCGACGTCGGCGCGAATGCCGTGCCGCACTTCGTGTCGGGCACGAACCAGATCGGCTTCTACGCGTACGGCGCCGGCTCGAAGATCAACGTCGGCGCGCAGAACCTGAGCGTCGGCACCGACGATTCGACACTGTTCCGCGTCGCAGGCGGTGCCGCGTACACGGGCCGGTCGGCGGCCGGCACGCTGACGACGAACGTCGACGGCGCACGCGCGCGCGGCGTCGTCGCGACCGATGCGGGCACCACGTTGTCGACCGGCAATGCGGTCTACAACGTGAACGGCGCGAACGGTATCGCGATCGCCGTCGAAGGCGGCGCGACCGGCACGATCGACGCAGGCGCGACGATCAACCTGAATGCGAACGGCGCGACGGCCGGCATCGTCGACGGTCAGCCGCACGACCTGTCCGGCGCGCCGGCAGGCACCGCGGTCGCGACGCGGCTGACCAACGATGCGGCCGTGACGTCGTCGACGGCCGGCGTGACGGGCTTCGTCACGCAACAGCTCGGTACGCTCGACAACCGCAACACGGTGCTGCTGACGGGCGCCGGCTCGACCGGCGTCGTCGCCGGCACGCTCGGCACGGTGAACAACACGTCGACGATCCGCGTCGCGAACGGGACCGGCGCGCGCGTCGAAGGCGCATCGGCGACGCTCGCCAACGCAGGCACGATCGAAGCCGACGACGGCGTGGCGGGCGTTCATCTGACCGGCGCCGGCGCGTCGGTGGCGCTGTCCGGCGCAGGCAGCGTCGTCGCGAACGGCAGTGCGGACGGTATGCTGATCGACGCTACCGTCAGCGGCGGCGGGATCGCCGCCGGTGCGACCTCGATCGCGGTCGGCGGCGCAGGCAAGGGGATCGACAACGTCGGCACCGATTCGACGATCGTGCTGACCGGCACGCAGATCGGCACGACGGGCAGCGGCGCGGACGGCCTGCATTCGACCGGCGCCGGCGCGCACATCGCGACCGACGCGGCGACCGTCGTGCGCACGGGCGGCGACGGCGCGCGTGGCCTGTTCGTGTCGGGCGCGGGCTCGACGCTCGACGCCACGGGAACGACCGTCGCGACGGCCGGCGCCGGCGCGCATGCGATCGTCGCCGACGGCGGCACGACGGCGCTGCTGTCGGGCGCCAAGCTGAGCACCACCGGTATCGCGGCCGACGGCATCGTCGCGCAGCGCGGCGGCCGCCTCGCCGATACGGGCTCGTCGATCGCGAGCGCGGCCGGCAACGGCGCGACGGCCGACGGCGGCAGCGCGCTCGTGTTGACGGGCACGACGCTGAAGGGCGCGACGTCCGGCGTGACGACGTCCGATACGCTCGCGAGCGGCGCCACGAGTTCGGTGCTGATCGACGGCGGCAGCATCACGGCCGTGGGCGGCCCGGCGTTCGCCGCGCGCGGCGGCAGCGCGGACATCGCGGTGCGCAACGGCACGGTCGTCACGACCGGCAACGGCACGCTGCTCGATCTCGCGAACGGCAGCCGCACGACATTCACCGCCTCGGCGGTGAACCTGAGCGGCGACATCGTCTCCGACGCGTCGAGCACCGGCAACGTATTCCTGACCCAGCGCACGACGCTCACCGGCCGGATCGATCCGGTCGCGCTGACGGTCGACGGCACGAGCACCTGGAACATGACGGCGAGCTCCGTGCTGAGCAGCCTGACGAACGCGGGCACGGTCGCGTTCGCCGCCCCGACCGGCTCGCCGGCGCTGACCGGCAGCTACAAGACCTTGACGACCGGCAGCTACGTCGGCAACGGCGGCACGATCGCGCTGAACACGTTCCTCGGCGCGGATGCATCACCGACCGACCGCGTCGTCGTCGACGGCGGCAGCGCGACCGGCACGACGGGCCTGAAGATCGCGAACACCGCGGGCACCGGTGCGCAGACGACCGGCGACGGCATTCCGGTCGTCGTCACCGCGAACGGGGGCACGACGAGCGCGTCGGCCTTCCATCTCGCCGGCCCCGTGCAAGCGGGCGCGTACGAATACCGGCTGTTCCGCGGCGGTCAACGCGACGCGAACGGCTGGTATCTGCGTTCGCAACTCGATCCGGCAGATCCCGGCGATCCGGTCGGTCCGTCGGCGGGCGGCGACGGCGGCGGCAGCCACCTCGCGTATCGCCCGGGCGTGGCCGGCTACGCGCTGACGCCGCTGCTCAACGTCGACTACGGCTTCTCGACGCTCGGCAAGCTGCACGAACGCGTCGGCGATGTCTACAACGTCGAGAAGCGGCAGCCGGGCAACCGCGACGGCGTGTGGGGGCGCATCGGCGGCCAGAGCCTCGACGCGAACGCGGGCCGCTTCGCGGCCGACGAGCGCACCTTCTTCGCGCAGCTCGGCAAGGACTGGACGCTCGAGCAGACGCCGAACGGCGGCAGCACGCATGCCGGCCTGACGGCCACGATCGGCACCTCGCATGCGAGCTTCAGCGACCGCGCGCGCGCCGACGCGGCGGACCTGTCGACCTCGACCGGCTCGGTGCAGATGCATGCGCAAAGCATCGGCGGCTACTGGACGCGCTATCTGTCCGACGGCACGTACTTCGACACGGTCGGACAGGCCACGCACTACGGCAACCGCTATCGCGACAGTTACGGCAACGAAGCGTCGCAGAACGGCTTCGGCGTCGCGCTGTCGCAGGAAGTCGGCAAGCCGTTCGCGATCGCCGGCACGCCGATCGCGATCGAGCCGCAGGCGCAGCTGATGTATCAGTACCTGAAGCTCAACGGCTTCGGCGACAACGTGTCGGCCGTGTCCGGCACGACGTCGAATGCATTGCGCGGGCGCGTCGGCGTGCGGATCTTCCGGCCGAATATGGAAGCGGGCGCGGGCGACGGTGCGGCGACGCCGTACTTCACGGCCGACGTGCTGCGCGACTTCCTGTCGCCGGGCCGGACCGTCGTCGGCGGCACGCCGTTCGCGACGCATCTGGGCCGCACCTGGTACGAGCTCGGCCTCGGCGTCACGGCCGGCTTCGGCAAGTCCGGTGCGCTGTATGCGAACGTCAAATACGCGCGCAACATCGGCGGCGACTACCGGCGCGGCATCGTCGGGCAGGTCGGCTACCGGTACAGCTGGTAGCCGCACGCGCGGACGAAAAAAAACCGCCCGGCGTCTGGCCGGGCGGTTTGCCGTTGCGTGCGACGGAGGCCGCGCCGCTCAGTGCAGGATCTTCGCGAGGAAGTCCTTCGCGCGATCCGACTTCGGATTCGAGAAGAAGTCTTCCTTGCGGTCGTCCTCGACGATCGCGCCCTTGTCCATGAAGATCACGCGATGCGCGACCTTCTTCGCAAAGCCCATCTCGTGCGTGACGACCATCATCGTCATGCCTTCCTGCGCGAGTTCGACCATCACGTCGAGCACTTCGTTGATCATCTCCGGATCGAGCGCGGACGTCGGTTCGTCGAACAGCATCGCGATCGGATCCATCGACAGCGCACGCGCGATCGCGACACGCTGCTGCTGACCGCCCGACAACTGGCCCGGATACTTGTGCGCATGCGCCTTCAGGCCGACGCGATCGAGCAGCTTCAGCCCCTTCTCGGTCGCTTCGTCCTTGCCGCGGCCGAGCACCTTGATCTGCGCGAGCGTCAGGTTCTCGGTGATCGACAGATGCGGGAACAGCTCGAAATGCTGGAACACCATCCCGACCTTCGAGCGCAGCTTGGACAGGTTCGTCTTCTTGTCGCCGACCGACTGGCCGTTCACGAGGATCTCGCCCTGCTGGAACGGCTCGAGGCCGTTCACGGTCTTGATCAGCGTCGACTTGCCCGAGCCCGACGGCCCGCACACGACGACCACCTCGCCCTTCTTGACTTCGGTCGTGCAGTCGGTGAGAACCTGAAACTGGCCGTACCACTTCGAAACGTTCTTGATGGAAATCATCTTGTGACCTTTTTCTGGAGACCTTTGACGAGGGCAGACGCCACCGAGCAAATCACGAAATAGCAGGCGCCGGCGAACAGCACCATCTCGACGGTCGTGCCGTCGCGATCGCCGACGTTCGCGGCCGTGCGGAAGAAGTCCGCGAGACTGATCACGTACACGAGCGACGTGTCCTGGAACAGCACGATCGCCTGCGTGAGCAGCAGCGGCACCATCGCGCGAAACGCCTGCGGCAGGATCACGAGGCGCATCGCCTGCGCGTAGTTCATGCCGAGCGCGAACGCCGCGTTCACCTGCCCGCGCGGCACCGCCTGGATGCCGGCGCGGATGATCTCGGAATAATACGCGGCTTCGAACAGCGAGAACGCGACCATCGCCGACGCGAGCCGGATGTCGATCGTCGGCGACAGCCCGAGCACGCCCTGCAGCACCTGCGGCACGATCAGGAAGAACCACAGCAGCACCATCACGAGCGGGATCGAGCGGAACACGGTCACGTAGGCCTTCGCGAACCACGCGAGCGGCTTCACGCCCGACAGGCGCATCAGCGCGAGCAGCGTGCCCCAGACGATCCCGACCACGATCGCGATCAGCGTGATCTTGAACGTGACGATCGCCCCCGTCCACAGCGTCGGCAGCGCGCCGGGAATACTACTCCAGTCGAACTGATGCATCACTTGCCTCCGATGTAGCCGGGCAGCCGCGTGCGGCCTTCGATCCAGCGCATCAGCCCCATCACGACGAGGTTGATGAGCACGTACGCGAGCGTGACCGCGATGAACGACTCGTAAGTCTGCGCGGTGTAGTCGACGAGCTGGCGCGCCTGCGCCGACAGATCGAGCAGACCGATCGTCGACGCGACCGCCGAGTTCTTGAAGATGTTCAGGAACTCGGACGTGAGCGGCGGCACGATGATCCGGTAGGCGACCGGCAGCAGCACGTAGCGATACGTCTGCCACTGCGTGAAGCCCATCGCGAGACCGGCGGCGCGCTGGCCCTTCGGCAGCGCGTTGATGCCCGAGCGCACCTGTTCGCACACGCGTGCGCCGGTGAACAGCCCGAGACAGACGATCGACGCAGTAAAGAACTGCGTGCCGGGCGGCAGCTGCTTGATCCAGGTGCCGATCGAGGCGGGCAACAGCTCCGGCACGACGAGGTACCAGATGAAGAACTGCACGATCAGCGGAATGTTCCGGAAGATCGAGACATAGACCGTGCCGATCGCGGCCAGCCATTTGTTCGGCACCGTGCGCAGCACGCCGAACAGCGAGCCGACGATCAGTGCGATGACCCAGGCGACGAGCGATACTTCGATCGTCACCCAGAAGCCGGACATCAGCCATCCGAAGTAAGTCGTCGGCTCGCCGGTCGAGACGGGGCTCAGGAAGATGCCCCAGTTCCAGTGGTATGACATGGGCAAGACTCCAGCAAAAAGAAACGGAAGAAGCGTGGCCTCTTCCGTTTCGTCAGCGTCAATTCTGCATCGGCGGCCTGTTCTCGCCGAGCGTGCCGGTTGCCGTCACGCGGACGTCGCCGCGGACGGCCCGCCGCTCGCGCGCAGGCCGTGACGCGTGATCAGTCGAGCGCCTTGTCGTTCGGGTTCGCGTACAGCTTCTTCATCGAATCGGACAGCGGGAAGTTCAGGTTCAGGTTCTTCGGCGGGATCGGATTCTCGAACCACTTCGCGTAGATCTTCGCGGCTTCGCCCGACTTCTCGACTTGCGCGATCGCATCGTCGACGACCTTCTTGAACTCCGGATCGCCCTTGCGCATCATGCAGCCGTAAGCTTCTTCCGACTGCGGCGTGCCGACGATCACCCATTCGCCCGGCTGCTTCGCCTTCGCGCGCTCGCCCGCGAGCAGCGCGTCGTCCATCATGAACGCGACCGCGCGGCCCGATTCGAGCGTATTGAACGAATCGCCGTGATCCTTCGCGCTGATGATGTTCATGCCCATCTGCTTGTCATTGTTCATCTTGCGCAGCAGACGCTCCGACGTCGTCCCGGCCGTCGTGACGACCGTCTTGCCCTTCAGGTCGGCGAAGTCCTTGACGCCCGAATCCTTCTTCGTCATCAGGCGCGTGCCGATCACGAAGATCGTGTTGGAGAACGCGGCCTGCTGCTGACGCTCGGCGTTGTTCGTCGTCGAGCCGCATTCGATGTCGACCGTGCCGTTCTGCACCAGCGGGATGCGGTTCTGCGACGTGACGGGGATGTTCTTCACCTGCAGGTTCGGCAGGTTCAGCTTCTTCTTCACCGCGTCGACCACCTTCAGCTGGAATTCGCGCGAATAGCCGACCACCTGCTGGTTCTGGTCGTAGTAGGAGAACGGGATCGACGATTCGCGGTGGCCCAGCGCGATCACGCCCGTGTCCTTGATCTTCTTCAGCGTGCCGGTCTCCTGAGCTTGCGCGCCGCTTGCGAACGCGCAGAGCGCTGCAACCATCAGGACTGCCTTGTGGTATTTCATTGTGGTCATCTCCTTGGCTAAAACCCGCGCCAGTGTATCAAAGTAATATTTCTGAAAGTACTGGTTGTTTACCGCACTACGAATCGCCGCGCGGAAAGCCGTCCTCCCGGCTTCGGGCGCTCCGCATGCGCGCGCGGGCGGTGCCGGATTCGGCACCGCCCGCGCGGGTTCATGCACGCAATCGGGTGGATTGCGTCATGGATCGATCGCGATCGCCGGCCGCGTTCGGCCGGCGCCGCCGATCAGGGGTACAGGCCGCGCATTTCGCGCGCCATCAGGATGCGCTTGCACGCGACGATGAACGCCGCCGTACGCACCGACACCTTGTGCTCTTCCGCGACCGCCCACACGCCGGCGAACGCTTCGCGCATCACGCGCTCGAGGCGATGGTTGATCTCGTCTTCGGTCCAGAAGAAGCTCGAGAAATCCTGCACCCATTCGAAGTACGACACCGTCACGCCGCCCGCATTCGCGATCACGTCGGGGATCACGAGCACGCCGTTCGCGCTCAGGATGTCGTCGGCCGCGGTCGTGGTCGGGCCGTTCGCGCCTTCGACGATGATCTTCGTGCGGATCTTCGACGCGTTCTTCTCGGTGATCTGGTTTTCCAGCGCCGCCGGGATCAGGATGTCGGTCTCGACCGTCCAGAATTCGTCGTTCGCCATCGGCTCCGCGCCTTCGAAGCCCGCGACGCCGCCCGTGCGCGCGACGTGGTCGAGCAGCTTGTTCGCGTCGAGGCCGGCCGGCTGGTAGATCGTGCCCGTGTGATCCTGCACCGCGATCACCTTCGAGCCCGCTTCCTGGAACAGCTTCGCGGCGATCCCGCCGACGTTGCCGAAGCCCTGCACCGCGATGCGCGCGCCTTCGATTTCGAGGCCCTTCTTCTTCGCCGCTTCGCAGCCGACGACGAACACGCCGCGGCCGGTCGCTTCCTTGCGGCCGAGCGAGCCGCCGAGCGAGATCGGCTTGCCGGTCACGACGCCGGTCGACGTCTGGCCCTGGTTCATCGAGAACGTGTCCATCATCCACGCCATCACCTGTTCGTTGGTGTTGACGTCCGGCGCCGGAATGTCGGTGTTCGGGCCGATGATGATGCCGATTTCGCTCGTGTAGCGGCGCGTGACGCGCTCGAGCTCGCCGCGCGACAGCTTGCGCGGGTCGACGCGGATACCGCCCTTCGCACCGCCGTACGGCACGTTCACCGCGGCGTTCTTCACCGACATCCATGCCGACAGTGCCATCACTTCCGACAGCGTCACGTCCTGGTGGTAGCGCACGCCGCCCTTGCCGGGGCCGCGCGACACGTTGTGCTGCACGCGATAGCCTTCGAAGTGCGCGACGGTACCGTTGTCGAGCTCGATCGGCACATCGACGATCAGGATGCGCTTCGGACGCTTCAGCGTTTCCAGCCAGCGCGACAGCGAACCGAGGTACGGCGCGACGCGATCGACCTGCTGAAGGTAGTTGCCCCACGGGCCGAGATCGTCGGCGTGCAAGTAGGACGGGATGGACTGCAGTTGCGAAGACATGGATGCTCCAACGTTCAACGGATTGCGCACATTGTCGAAAAACCCGTTTTTTTTATCCAATGCCGTTTGCTTATTCGATTATGCGTTTCTTGCATGATCGCGATTTTTCGCAAATCCGCGGTCGATTTGCGCAAGAACGGCCGCGATCGGCCGTGCTTTGCGCGCGCGAAAAATCCTGCGCGGCCGCGCGGACGTGCCCGGCGGTCAGCGTGCAGTCAGCCGCTGCAAGCGCGCCGTCAGCCGACGGCCTCAGCCGCCCGTCTCGCGCAGCTCGTCGCGCACGACGTCCCATAGCGCACGCACGAGCTTCTGGCGCGGCTCCTCGCCCTGCAGCGCGAGCTTGTCGCAGTAGAGCCGGATCTCCATCGTCAGCGTGAACGGCTGCGCGCCGCCGCGCACGGCGCGGTCGAGCCGGATCAGCCGGCCGCCCGCGACCGCGTCCTCGACCGCGCTGTGCGGCAGGAACGCGACGCCGTGGCCCGCGAGCGCCATCGCCTTCAGCCCTTCGGCCATGTCGGTTTCGTACACGCGATCGAGAAACAGCGGCGTCGGCGCGTTCGCGATGATGACTTCCGTCATGCGGCCGAGATAGGCGTTCGGCGTGTACGACAGATACGGTACGCGCGCGTCGGGCGTGCCGGGCAGCGTGTAGCGCGGCCGGCCTGCGCGGCCGGGCGCCGAGAACGCGCTGATCGGTTCGCTGCCGAGGATCAGCATGTCGTAGCGGGCCGGGTCCAGCGCGACCGGATGGCTCGGATGGTGATAGCCCATCACGAGGTCGCAGCCGCCCTCGACGAGCGACAGCACCGCGTCGTGCACGTTCAGCGCGCGCAGCCGCGTATGGACCTGCCCCATCTTCGCCTCGATCCGCTGCAGCCAGCGCGGGAAGTAGGTGAGCGACAGCGTGTGCGGCACCGCGAACTCGATCGTCGGCACCGGCGCGCCGACGTGGCCGCGCAGCAGCGTGCGCGCCTCGTGCGCCTGCGACAGCATCGTCAGCGCCTGCTCGTAGAAGATCTGGCCGGCCTGCGTGAGCCGCGTCGGATAGACGGAGCGGTCGATTAGCTCGGTCGCGAGCCACGCTTCGAGCGCCTGGATGCGCCGCGAGAAAGCGGGCTGCGACACGTGCCGCAGCTCGGCGGACCGGCTAAAGCTGCGCGTCTCCGCGAGCGAGACGAAGTCTTCGAGCCATTTCAGTTCCATACGGGCGGGCGCGGCGGGCGGCGAGCGGAAGAAGGCTGCATTTTACCGGCGCCGCGCGCGGCCATCGCAGGCGGCCGCGCGCGACGGAGCCGGCGCGCGCCGATGGTAAAATCCCGGATTCTCCTCTCCACGCTCGACCCGGCCCCAGGGCCCGCCCGATCATGTCCGACACTCGTCCCGATACGCTTTTCGCGCTCACCGCGCTCTCGCCCATCGACGGCCGCTACGCCAGCAAGACCGAAGCGCTGCGCGACTGGCTCTCCGAAGCCGCTTTCATGCGTCACCGCGTCACCGTCGAGGTGCACTGGCTGATCGCGCTGTCGCGCGCCGGTTTCGCCGAAGTCCCGCGCTTCTCCGAAGCCGCCGAGCAGTTCCTGCTGCAGCTCGTCGAGCGGTTCACCGCGCACGATGCCGCGCGCATCAAGGAAATCGAGCGCGTGACGAACCACGACGTGAAGGCCGTCGAATACTGGCTGAAGGAATCGGTGAAGGGCCAGCCCGAACTCGAGAAGGCCAGCGAATTCATCCACTTCGCCTGCACGTCCGAGGACATCAACAACACGTCGCACGGGATGATGCTCGCCGGCGCGCGCGAGCACGTGATCCTGCCGGCGCTGCGCACGGTCCACCAGCGTCTCGTTGCGCTCGCACACGCGCACGCCGAGCAGCCGATGCTGTCGCGCACGCACGGCCAGCCGGCGAGCCCGACGACGCTCGGCAAGGAGCTCGCGAACGTCGCCGCGCGGCTCGCGCGTGCGATCGCGCGCATCGAGAAGGTCGAAATCCTCGGCAAGATGAACGGCGCGGTGGGCAACTTCAACGCGCACCTGTCCGCGTATCCGGAATTCGACTGGGAAGCGTTTTCGCGCGACGTGATCGAAAACCGCCTGAAACTCACGTTCAACCCGTACACGATCCAGATCGAGCCGCACGACTACATGGCCGAACTGTTCGACGCGGTCGCGCGCGCGAACACGATCCTGCTCGACCTCGACCGCGACGTCTGGGGCTACATCGCGCTCGGCTACTTCAAGCAAAAGACGAAGGCCGGCGAAATCGGCTCGTCGACGATGCCGCACAAGGTGAACCCGATCGACTTCGAGAACTCGGAAGGCAACCTCGGCCTCGCGAACGCGACGCTGCGCCACCTCGCCGACAAGCTCCCGGTATCGCGCTGGCAGCGCGACCTGACCGACTCGACGGTCCTGCGCAACATGGGCGTCGCGCTCGGCTATTCGCTGCTCGCGTACGACGCGCTGATCCGCGGCCTCGACAAGCTCGAAGTGAATCCGCAGCGTCTGAACGAAGATCTCGACAACTGCTGGGAAGTGCTGGCCGAGCCGGTGCAGACCGTGATGCGCCGCTACGGGATCGAGAACCCGTACGAGCAGCTGAAGGAGCTGACGCGCGGCAAGGGCATTACGCGCGAAGCGCTGCAGCAGTTCATCGGCACGCTCGCGATTCCGCAGGACGCCAGGGACCGCCTGCTCGCGATGACGCCCGCGTCGTATATCGGCAAGGCCATCGAACTCGCGAAGCGGATCGCGTAACCATTCAGCGCCGCAAAAAACGCCCGATGTATTAAGTTACATCGGGCGGGCCCCCTTCTTGAAAAACTTCCGCTTTAGAATTACTTAGGGGGCCTTACCCCGCCCTTTCGCCTGATACCGAATCCTACACGAAAAATATCAGGAATATTAAGTCGATCATCTTCCGTACGATACAAAATCGCTAATTCAACGAGATCCTCAATAAGTGCGTCTGTAGTTTCCTTTCGAAGCGGGTCGGTTCCATATCTACGTGGCGGCAATTTTTCCGCGACTGCTCGACGAAATTGGGCCATGCGATCTCTTTTCCAATATCCCGTTAAATCGGAAATTTCACATGGCACCGTAAGACCTCGCGCCGCCTCAAGCAGCGGACGAACCCATGGGTAATCCTCTGAAATTTCGCCTACTCGTATTTCCGATGCCTTTGTAACGCCTTGGTGTATTCCATTGAAATTAAGCGCGCGCTCGTTGTCTGATTCATGCTGCTCTGTCCACTCAGCCGCCTCACGAAATGCCAACAAAAAACTACGCGGACTCAAGCGACCCTTCGCATCCGCGAGGTGTGTCGGAATCCACGTATAAACATATCCTCGCTTTGCGCTGGTCCCCATCCATGGACCTGTGATGGCTTCGATTATTGCTCTTGCGGGTTGCTCATTTGCGCCTAGCGTTCTCGGAAGTTGATAGATATCATCAACCTCCTGCCATTCAACATCGGAAACGCGTGACGTCTCGGCCCGAAAATCGTCTCCAACATATTGATCGTTGGCCAAATAAAGTAGAATAAGGCCGAACAAATCCATGGCACGCCACGATATCTCAACCCGATTAGCTCGCAGCTTTGAGCTGTCGACAAAATTCCAGACCTCTTCATCTTCCTCCATGTCCGGCCGAAGAAATATCTTCAGACGAATAGCGCGACGAGATCGACATTGAAGACAAAATTTCAGCAATGATTGGAGGTATTGCCTTATTTCGTACCAGTCAGACCCAACTCGATCGAGCGCATCAAAAAGAACCAGCAGTACTCGCCCGGACTCTTGAATTTCTCTGTCGCACTCCGCGAGCAACGCTAATCCTTCATCTCGATTTCCCGCAAACCATCGAATCGCAGTTTCCCATGCTCCATGTGTCAGCGATTGGCGGTTTGCAGCACGTAGTGCATGGACAAGTACGACCGTCTGCCAAACATCATCCGGCGATACTCCCGATTGAATCAATTTAGACAGCGTTGCAGTAGACGGAAAATCTTGACTGCTCGGGTCAAGCGCGAACCCAACCGCAACGTCAGTACGTAATAGCTCTGGCAAACGCCCCGCTCGGGCAGCCTGATCACGATGAACCTTACTATTGAGCACCGCAGTCCAGTAACTCTTACCTGTTCCGCGAAGTCCTACGACGACACTCGCGCTCAAACTCAACGCCTTCGCGTGTGCCGGCGGCAAGTACATCGTGCTCAGCGGTGGCGGAACTAGATTTTCCTGCGACGTATCCTCGATCCGAGTCAGTGCATTTCGTATCGCTGACGCATCAAATTGGTATGACTTGAGACTCACTGGCTATCCTTTTTTTCGGCGGAAGTTGACCAAAGTCGATCCTCGGCGCCTTTGAAAAAATCACCGAACACTCCAACGACATAAGACCAATCGGGCCTCAAAGCAACATCATTAAGTACAAACGAACGTACTGCCGGATCGTGACTAATAAATAATGGGTAGTGAGGAGCCTCCTCACTGAAACGATCGAACACCTCAGGTTGGAAATCAGAATTCCCGCCCGCTGTTTCGTCGTCATAGAACTCATTCCACACGTCATAAGACGAACTAATCCAACCGCGCTTCACGTCCTCTCGAGGTTCAGTCTGTGCAGCCACCATCTTAAGGCGCCAGCGAAGATCATCGTCGTCACCCATTCCGTTTTCAACGGTTCGAGCGTGCTTCAAGTGATCAAATAGTTGACGATACGCCCACCAGTTCTGCGAATCATTTCGCGCAAAAAAGAGCACTTCCGCGCCCAATCGAGTAACTGCAGCTGAACCTATATCATGGAGGCCGGCACGGACATCCATTAACACAACTTCCGGGCGCTCCATCAACCCATTGATTGTATGCAATAGCTTCGCGAGTCTCTCGGCCAACCCTATAACTACACCTTCACTGTCAATAGACGGTGCATAAATACGCCCGAGTTTGGCAATGTATGCCTTACTATCCAACCCATATGCAGGAAGGACTCGTACACGGCCGGCGGTATCGTCGCCAATAGGACTTATACCGATACACTCGTCGAGCGACATCTCGCCGTCCTCGGTGTTAGCGGACTCTATAAGCCAGTCAACGAGCCCATAAGACGGCATTTCTGAAAGCAATAGCTCCCCAATCCCTGGAGCCTCCAGATCGAGGTCTACAACCAAAACATCCTTGCCTTGGCGCGCCAAATACCACGAAAGCATAGCGAGAGCCGTTGTTCGCCCAACTCCACCTTTGACGCTAAATGCAACCAAAACTGGTAGCGGGGGCACAGCAATCAAAGGAGGGCGCAACCAATCTTGATTGGTAATCAATCTATCGATCAGCCACGTGTTGGGCTCCCCTTCCACCGGCACCTTGTCCGGAGAATCAAATACGTCGGCAGGCTCCAAGACATCCGACGCGGAGAGCAAAACCCGCCTTGCCCCGGGACTATACGGCTTAAGAGCAGAATCTAATTCCTGTCCGAGTTCACTCCACCGCTGCTCCGGAACGGCGTTATCGGGTAGGACGACAACCAGGGCGCCATTGGTGTCTCTAACCATGTGAATGGGCTGTGCACCGGCAACTGACTTCCTCACAAGTCCAAGCGCAATGCCGATCACATCATCAAACTTTGCCATCTCACTTCGTCCTTGTTCCAACTACGCCGACCGCTGATACCAGACGCTTGGCCATCATCTTATGACGCTCAAGTGCATCTGCAGTAACAGTGCCATTACGGGCATAGCGTTGATCAATCTTCCAGTCCGAGTATGGGTTATCCATCTTCAGGAGCGGGGGAAGCGCAGCGAGATGTCTTGGAATGGCATTCGCCGATACCTTGTCCCATAGCTCATCGATATGCGCCTTGTAAGCTTTTGCAAGACCATTCGAGGCACAATTGCCAGCAGACGCGACGAGGGCTGCCTTGATCGCACATTCAGCAGCAATTCCGTACAATTGATCCGCATTCTCCAGGCGACTTTCGCGCTCAAGTAGGAGACCATCACCCCAGTGACGTCCGGCAGCATCCGCGTAGTTTTCCATTTTTCCCCGAGTGTGTCTTGCATGTTGGAATTCTCTGCGATTTTAACCCGCCCTCGGAGGCCCAGAGACTGGCCGTTTGGTCAACGCGAGACTTGGTCGCGAACTACACGACTTACCATGCACACCGGTCCCAAAGCAACCGCGGCTCCCTCCTCCATCGCACCGGAGCTATCGCTTCAAAGGTTTCCCGTTCGATGCGCACTTGCACATGTGGCAGAGCGACTTAGTGCTGGAGGGTTGCAGCTTCACTCTCAGACATGAACTTGCCGCGATATCACCGACGACGACGCAGAACAACCGTGAGAAGCCCCTATACAGAAACGCATGGTGCGCTCGAGCTTCTCAACTGGCGCCGACCAGAACACTACAGTGCAAGTAATACGTCGAAGTCACGTCGCTCGCCCCTGACGGGCCACCACAGCGGCCACAGTGGACATCTTGCATGATCACGGAGCGGACGCACATTACACCATTTCCACCGCTCTCGCACCTTCACGTCCCTACGGCGGGCTGTCCCGCTATGCTCGAGACATACGTTTCTTCAGAACGAGATCATCTTCCCCGGATTCAGCGCGCTCATCACGCTCATCGCCGCCTTTGCGGCCGGAATCGCAACCGGCGACAGCTGACGGCCGAGCGGAATCTCGCGATGGTCGATGCCGGTCAGCATCGAGAAGTCGTCGTTGCGGCCGACGAAGTCGTCGCAGATCGCCTTGCCGATCCGCACCGTCTGCGCGACGCCGTGCCCGCTCCAGCCCTGCACCATGTACACCGGCACGCGGCCCTCGGTCTTGCGGCTGTCGGTCGCGCCGTTCAGCGTGAAGTCGCTGACGCCGCTCCAGCTGTAGTCGAGCGCGAACCGGCCGTCGTATTGCGGAAACACCGCATTCAATCGCGTGATCAGATACGCGTTCGCATCGTGCTGCGGCCAGCAGGTGCCGGTGCCCTGCCCGCCGAACAGCAGCCGGTTGCCGCGCACCGGCCGGTAGTAGTCGATCTGGAACTGCGTGTCGTACACCGGCATGCCGGCCGGCATCAGGGACGCGACGTCGACCTCGAGCGGCGCCGTCACGCTCACGTACGTGAAGAACGGCACGGTCGTCGCCGCGCCGTCGTCGAACAGCCGGAACGTCGTGTTGTGCAGCGCGAGCACGACACCCTTGCGCGCGGTGATCGTGCCGCCCGGCGTCGTCGCGACGACGCCCGCGGGCGTTTCGTCGAGTTCGAGCACCTCCGTGCATTCGTACAGCGCGCCGCCGTTGGCACGAAAGCCGTAGACGAGGCCGCGCACGAGCGCGAGCGGATGAAGCTGGCCGCCGAGCGCATCGATCGCCGCGCCGTGATAGAGCGGCGAGCGCACGTATTCGTCGTGCAGCTGATGCTTGCCGACGAGCGTCACGCTCGCGTCGCCGAGATGACGGCGCGCATCCGCGCCGTCGAGCAGCGCGCTCATGTGGCCGGGATGAACGGCGGCCGTCACGTGGCCGCGCCCGCGATCGAGGTCGAGCGCGTAGCGCGCGGCGATCGCATCGATCAGCGCCATCGATTCCGACGATGCGAAACGCCACAGCCGCTTCGCGTCCTCATGCGCGAGACGCTCGATCATGTCGGCCGCTTCCCAGCGCGCGAGGCCGGGCGTCAGCTGGCCGCCGTTGCGGCCGGACGCGGCCGAGCCGACGTGATGCTTGTCGACGAGGATCGTGTCGACGCCCGCCTCCGCGAGATGCAGCGCGGCCGACGCGCCGAGCAGACCGGCGCCGATCACGAGCACGTCGCACACTGCATCGTGCGCGAGCGGCGCCGCGTTGTCCCAGCGGGACAGCGATGCCTCGTACCAGTTCGCCGGGCGTTCGCCGGCGTAGCGTGCCGGGTCGCACCAGTTCCAGTTGTCTTTTTCGATATTCAGTTGCGTGGCTTCGAAACGCGATTCGCGCTCGAGCAGCGAGGGAATGGAAGTCATGTTCGCACTTGCATGGTCTTGGGCCGCCAGTCGAAGAGCCGTTCGGGCTTCGCGGGTGGGGCAGCCGGTTCCACTTGGGTGTCAACGAGAAACGGGGCGCAGCGGCCCGTGTTGACGGCGGCCACGCGCGTGGCCGCCTGGATCCCGGACCGTGCGAAACGCACGCATTGAAAGGTGCCGGGACACCCAATTTCTACACCGCAGAAATAATTCTACAGTGTAGAATCAGCTTTCGTCAACCTTTCAGCCGCGCGCCGTGCGCGGCTGCATTGCTCCGATGAAGGACAAATCCGCCCCAGGCCCGCGCGGCCTCGACAAGGAAGCGATCGTCGCGGCCGCGCTTGCGCTGCTCGAAACGGTCGGCGAAGCCGCGTTCAGCGTGCGCAAGCTCGCGCAGTCGATCGGCTGCGATCCGATGAGCGTGCTGTATCACTTCAAGTCGAAGGAAGGGCTGAACCGCGCGATCGCGAACGCGCTGTCGCGTGCGCTCGTGCCGCTCGACGACGCGCTGCCGTGGCGCGACCGGCTGCGCGACCTCGCGCGCCAATACCGTGCGCTGGCGCTGCGCCATCCGGTCGCGTTCGGGCTGCTGCAGCGGCATATGAGCACGGGGCCCGCCGATCTCGCGCATGTCGAGGCCGTGCACCGCGCGCTCGCCGACGCCGGCGTCGCGGCGAACGCGCGCCCGACCGTGTGCGTCGGCTGGTATGCGAGCGTGATCGGGCTTGCAGCGGCCGAGGCCGGCGGCCTCACGCGGCCCGCGAACGACATCGAGCTCGCGGAAATGGACGCGCTGTCGGATACGGGGTATCCGCTGGTCAAGGCGGCCGCGCCGCTTTATGCGGCGCTCGATCCGGCGGTGGTGCACGAGACGATGGTCGAGGTTCTGCTCGACGGGATTGCGCGTCAGGCAGGCGGCGGCGCTGCCGGGAAAGGTGAGGCGGTTTGAGGCAGATCCGCGCTGAAGCGCGGAATGCCCTTGGTGCGGGCTCCATATCGCCGAAGTGCTATGAGGCTGGAATAAGCGCACGGAAGCGCTGATCGGCTACGGGCCCACCAACTAAAAAGGGCCGAGCCCTGTACGCAAACAGGACTCGGCCCTTCATCAGCGGCATATCGAGCGGTGTCAGTGGAACGTGCGTCCCGCCCTGCCCTCAATGCTGCTGCGCGGTGCCCATCTTTGCGATCACCTGATCGACGATCTGTTCGGGCGTCAGCTCGATGCTGACCTCGATCGCTTCGTCCGGGCCCGGCTCCTCGAGCGTGTCGAGCTGGCTCTGCAGCAGCGACGGATCGAAGAAATGGCCGGTGCGTGTCTTCAGACGCTCGCGCAAGACCTCGAACGAACCCTTCAGATACACGAATCGCACGTCCGTGTCGTGCCCGCGCAGCACGTCGCGGTACGACCGCTTCAGCGACGAGCACGTGAAGACGGCCGTCTCGCCGGCCCGCTGCTTTTCCTCGATGGCCGCGCGGATCGCGCGCAGCCACGGCCAGCGGTCGTCGTCGGTCAACGGAATCCCGTGGTGCATCTTCTCCTTGTTGGCGGCGCTGTGAAACGCGTCGCCGTCGGTATAGCTGCACGACAGGCGTTGCGCCAGCATTTCGCCGATTCGCGATTTGCCCGCGCCCGACACGCCCATTGCGATCAAAATCATTGACTACCCCTTGTTACAGAACCATGCTCAGCAGCAACGTGAAGCCGAGGCCGAGCACCGAGATGATCGTTTCCAGCAACGACCACGTCTTGAACGTCTGACCGACCGTCATCCCGAAGTATTCCTTGATCAGCCAGAAACCGCCATCGTTCACGTGCGAGAAGATCAGGGAGCCCGACCCCGTGGCGAGCACGAGCAGCTCCGGGCTCACCGTCGTGCCGGCCGCGGCCGCGATCGGCGCGACGATGCCGCATGCGGTCGTCATCGCGACCGTCGCCGAGCCCGTCGCGAGACGCATCAGCGCGGCGACGAACCAGCCGAGCAGCAGCGGCGACAGGTGCGCGTGCTTCGCGGTTTCGACGATCTGCTGCGAAATCCCGCTGTCGCGCAGGACGCCGCCGAAGCCGCCGCCCGCGCCCACGATCAGCGTGATGCCGGCGATCGGCGCGAGACACTCGCCGCAGAACTTCTGGATCTGGTCGCGATTGAAGCCCTGCAGCTTGCCGAACGTGAAGAAGCTCACGAGCACGGCGATCAGCAGCGCGACGTCCGAATTGCCGGCAAAGCGCAGCAGGTTGTTCGGCAGCGACTTCGGCGCGAACACCAGATCGGCCCAGCTGCCGACGAGCATCAGCACGACCGGCAGGAGAATCGTGAACAGCGTGATGCCGAAGCCCGGCAGCGGACGCTCGCGGCCGCCGGCACGCGTATCGACGAACTGCGACGCGAGCGGATTGTTTTCGGCGAGCTTCACGAACTTCGAAATGGTCAGCGCGAACAGCGGACCGGCGATGATCGCGGTCGGCACGCCGACGATCAGACCGAACGCGATCGTCTTGCCGATATCGGCGCCGTATTGCTGAACGGCCAGCAGCGCGGCCGGGTGCGGCGGAATCAGCCCGTGCACGACGGACAGGCCCGCCACCATCGGCAGGCCGACGACGAGCAGCGACTTGCCGGTACGCTTGGCGACGTTGAACGCGATCGGGATCAGCAGCACGAAGCCGACTTCGAAGAACACCGGCAGACCGACGATGATCGCGACGAACATCATCGCCCAGTGGATGTTCTTCTCGCCGAACCAGTCGATCAGCGTGGTCGCGATCCGCTCGGCGCCGCCCGATTCGGCCATCATCTTGCCGAGCATCGTACCGAGGCCGACGACGATCGCGATATGGCCGAGCGTGCCGCCCGTGCCCGTCTCGAACGACTTGACGATCTTGTCCATCGGCATGCCGACGGCCAGACCGAGGCCGAGCGACACGATGATCAGCACCAGGAACGGGTAGATCTTGAAGCGCGCGATCATCAGGATCAGCGCGGCGATCGCGATCAGCGTGAATACGAGCAGCATGCTGCCTTGGACAGCCCCCATGTGGCACTCCTCCTTGGATTGTTCGAAACCGGGCGAGTGGTAGCGAGTATGCCCGGCTATGCAGGTCTCCGATACACGGGGGGTTCCCACCCCGTCAGGACGCTGAATTTTACTTATCTTTACGCCCCGCGGATAGAACCGGTTCCATCAGCAAAAACCCTCGGTAAAACAAGCACTAAGCGCTCGTTTACCGAGGGTTGGACGGTCACCGGATGCAAGTCTTAGCGCGGCAGCTGGCTGGCGGCTTGCGCGAGACGCGTGACTTCGGCCCAGTCCTGCGCGGCAAGTGCCGCCTTCGGCGTGAGCCACGAGCCGCCGACGCACACGACGTTCGGCTGTTTCAGGAAAGTCGGCGCGGTATCGGCCGTGATGCCGCCCGTCGGGCAGAACTTGAGCGTCGGGAACGGGCCGTGGAATGCCTGCAGCATCGGCACGCCGCCCGCCTGTTGCGCGGGGAAGAACTTGACGATCTCGTAGCCGAATTCGAGCGCCTGGATGATGTCGCTCGGCGTCATGACGCCCGGCAGCAGCGGCAGGTCCGCGTCGAGCGACGCGAGGTGCAGTTCCTTCGTCAGGCCCGGCGAGACGCCGAACTTCGCGCCCGCGCGCTTCGCCTGCGCGCAGTGCTCGGGCTTCGTGATCGTGCCGACGCCGACGACGATGTCGTCCGCGAGCTGGCTCGCGCGCTGGATCGCCTCGAGGCCGGCCGGCGTGCGCAGCGTGATCTCGAGCACCTTCACGCCGCCCGCGTGCAGCGCACGCGACACATGCTCGCCCTGCTCGACCGAGTCGAACGCGAGCACCGGAATGACGGGGCCCAGCTTCACGATTTCGGCAATCGTCTTCATCGATAACACTCCTTGATCTGGAAATTCATGCGGCGACGCGGGCGGCCGTTTCGCCGACCAGCGTCCCGAAAACCGATGCGCCCTGCTCGGCCGGCGCGGCCGCCGCGCGGAACACGCCGAACAGCTCGCGCCCGAACCCGACCTCGTTGTCGGCCTGATGCTGCGGCTGCGCGACGGGGCGCGCCTCCCATTCGGCGGCGTCGACCTCGATGTCGAGCACGCCGGCTTCCGCATCGATCACGAGCAGGTCGCCCGTCTTCACCTTGCCGATCGGGCCGCCGAGCAGCGCTTCCGGCGACAGATGGATCACGGCCGGCACCTTGCCCGACGCGCCCGACATGCGCCCGTCGGTGACGAGCGCGACGTGGAAGCCCTGATCCTGCAGCACGCCGAGCAGCGGCGTCAAACGATGCAGCTCCGGCATGCCGTTCGCACGCGCACCCTGGAAACGCACGACCGCGACGAAATCGCGCTTCAGCTCGCCGCGATCGAACGCCTCCTGCACCGCTTCCTGCGAGTCGAACACGATCGCCGGCGCCTTCACCTTGCGGTGCTCGGGCGCGACGGCCGAAATCTTGATCACGCCGCGGCCCAGCCGGCCCTGCATCAGACGCAGGCCGCCGTCCGGCTGGAACGGATCGCGAATGCTGCGCAGCACCTTCGTGTCGTGGCTCTCGGCCGCGCCGTCGACCCACGTCAGCTTGCCGTCGATCAGCTTCGGCTCCTTCGTGTAGTGCGACAGCCCCTTGCCGGCGACCGTCGTCACGTCTTCGTGCAGCAGGCCGCCTTCGAGCAGATTGCGCACGAGGAACGCGACGCCGCCTGCCGCGTGGAAATGGTTCACGTCGGCCTTGCCGTTCGGGTAGATCTTCGCGAGCAGCGGCACGGCGGCCGACAGTTCGTCGAAGTCGTTCCAGTCGATCAGCACGCCAGCCGCGCGCGCGATCGCGACGAGGTGTAGCGTATGGTTGGTCGAGCCGCCGGTCGCGAGCAGCGCGACGATGCCGTTGACGATCGCCTTCTCGTCGATCACGTGGCCGATCGGCGTGTACTGGCCGCGCTCGACGGTCAGATCGAGCACGCGGCGCGCGGCTTCGGCCGTCAGCGCGTCGCGCAACGGCGTGTGCGGATGGATGAACGCGGCGCCCGGCAGATGCAGCCCCATCAGCTCCATCAGCATCTGATTGCTGTTCGCCGTGCCGTAGAACGTGCAGGTGCCGTGACCGTGATAGGCGGCCGACTCGGCTTCGAGCAGCGCGTCGCGGCCGACCTGGCCCGTCGCGAATTGCTGGCGGATCTTCGCCTTGTCGTCGTTCGACAGGCCGCTCGTCATCGGGCCGGCCGGCACGAAGATCGTCGGCAAGTGGCCGAACTGCAGCGCGCCGATCAGCAGGCCCGGCACGATCTTGTCGCAGATGCCGAGGCACAGCGCCGCGTCGAACATGTTGTGCGTGAGCGCGATTGCCGTGCCCATCGCGATGGCCTCGCGCGAGAACAGCGACAGCTCCATCCCCGGATTGCCCTGCGTGATGCCGTCGCACATCGCCGGCACGCCGCCCGCGAACTGCGCGACGCCGCCGTTCTCGCGCGCGGCGGCCTTGATGATGTCGGGGAAGTCCTTGTACGGCGCATGCGCGGACAGCATCTCGTTGTACGACGAAACGATGCCGATATTCGGCTCGCGAATCGCCTTGATCGCGAATTTGTCGCTGCCCTCGAGACCCGCGAAGCCGTGCGCGAGGTTCGCGCACGACAGCGCGCCGCGCGCCGGGAACTTGCCTTGCGCGCCGTCGATGCGCTGCAGATAGGCGGAACGGGTCGATTGGCTGCGGGCGATCACGCGTTCGGTGACTTTCGCCAGAGTGGGATGCAGCGACGTCATGCTGGGCGCTCCTGTATGCCGGCCGCGCCGGCGGTTGGAATCGTGGGGACGGTCGATGCGTCGACCGAACGAACGCAGTCTAGTAGAAAAACTACACACGCGCAATGCGGTTTCGTCGTCGTGCAACGCGCATTCCCGCTAAGAGCCAATACCATATTAGTGAAAACCCTTATCCAGATGATCGCCTCTCGCGGCAAACCGTGCGGTTTCCGCTAGCATTTTCATGTAGATTTTCTACAATTCGACTGCGATACACTCGCTCATCCGAACCCGATTTCCTGCCTCTGCCCCATGTTGCCCCGTATCGAAGCGATCCGCGCCGAACTGCGCCCGTCCGAGCGCAAGCTCGCCGACTACATTCTCGCCGCGCCGCGCGAGGTGCTCGACCTCGCGATGACCGAGCTGTCGGCACGCGCGGGCGTCAGCCAGCCGACGATCGCGCGCTTCTGCCAGGCACTCGGCTGCAGCGGCTTTCGTGAGTTCAAGATCCGGCTCGCGCAGAGCGTCGCGCCCGGCGTGTCGTCGGTCTATCGCGACGTCGAACCCGACGAGCCGGCGCCCGGCATCATCGGCAAGGTGTTCGATCGCACGATCGGCGCGCTGATCGAGGTGCGCAACAGCCTGTCGGCCGGCAGCGTCGCCGAGGCGATCGCGCTGCTGTCGAATGCGTCGCGCATCGAGTTCTACGGTGCGGGCGGCTCGGGCATCGCCGCGCAGGACATCCAGCACAAGTTCTTCCGGCTCGGCGTGCCGAGCGTCGCGTATTCGGATCCGCACACGTTCTCGATGTCGGCCGCGCTGCTCGGCCCGCAGGACGTCGTCGTCGCAATCTCGAACACGGGCCGCACGCGCGACATCGTCGACGCGGCGCGTGCGGCGCTCGCGTGCGGCGCGAAGGTCGTCGCGATCACGCACAGCCACTCGCCGCTCGCGAAGCTCGCGACCGTCAGCCTCGCATCGAACATCGCGGAGGAAACCGACGTGTTTTCGCCGATGACGTCGCGCATGTCGCACCTCGCGATCGGCGACATCCTCGCGGTCGGCGTCGCGCTGTCGCGCGGGCCGGCGCTGATGGAACGCGTCGGCCGCGCGAAGGAAGCGATCACGCGCCGCCGGATCGACGACGGCGCGAAGGACTGAGGGCTCGCCGCGCACGACGCAAAAACAAACGGCGCCCCGAAGGGCGCCGTGCGCTTGCCGCGTATCGTCGGCCTGCGCCGCTCAGAACGGCTTGATCACGACCAGCGCGACCGCAGCCAGCATGCCGAGCACCGGCAGTTCGTTGAACACGCGATACCACTTGTCGGTGCGACGGTTCTCGCCGCGCTCGAACACCTTCAGCAGATGCCCGCAGTACGCGTGATAGACGATCAGCAGCAGCACGACCGTCACCTTCGCGTGAATCCAGCCTTGCCCCTGTCCGATGCCGATCACGAGCCAGAGCCACAAGCCGCATGCGAGCGCCGGCACCGCAATGAACGTCATGAAGCGAAACAGCTTGCGCGCCATCAGCAGCAGCCGGCGCACCGCGGCCGGATCGGTTTCCATCGCGAGGTTCACGTAGATGCGCGGCAGATAGAACAGGCCCGCGAACCACGCGGCGATCAGAACGATATGGAAGGTCTTGATCCAGAGCATCGCCATCGGTTTGCGCCTCGCTTCGCGTTACTGCCGGCCTTCGCCGTGCCCCAGCACCACGTACTTCAGCGACGTCAGCCCTTCGAGGCCGACGGGGCCGCGCGCGTGCAGCTTGTCGTTCGAGATGCCGATCTCGGCGCCGAGGCCGAACTCGAAGCCGTCCGCGAACCGCGTCGACGCGTTGACCATCACGCTCGCCGAATCGACTTCACGCAGGAAGCGCATCGCACGGTCGTGATCCTCGGTGACGATCGCATCGGTATGATGCGAGCCGTAATGGTTGATGTGCTCGATCGCCGCATCGAGCCCGTCGACGATCTTGATCGCGAGCACCGGCGCGAGATATTCGGTGTGCCAGTCTTCTTCGGTCGCGTCGACGAGCGGGCCGACGCCCGCATCGGCGAGCACCGCGCGCGCGGCCGCATCGACGCGCAGCTCGACCTGCTTGTCGCGATACAGCTTGCCGAGCGGCGGCAGCACCTTCGCCGCGATGCCGCTCGCGACGAGCAGCGTCTCCATCGTATTGCAGGTGCCGTAGCGGTGCGTCTTCGCGTTGTCGCAGACGGTCAGCGCCTTGTCGAGATCCGCGCGATCGTCGACGTAGACGTGGCAGATGCCGTCGAGGTGCTTGATCATCGGCACGCGCGCTTCGTTGATCAGCCGCTCGATCAGGCTCTTGCCGCCGCGCGGCACGATCACGTCGACGTATTCGGTCATCGTGATCAGCTTGCCGACGGCCGCGCGATCGGCCGTCTCGACGACCTGCACCGCATCGTGCGGCAGCCCGGCCGCCGCGAGCCCTTCGCCGATCAGTTTCGCGAGCGCGGTGTTCGATTCGAGCGCTTCCGAGCCACCGCGCAGGATCGTCGCATTGCCCGATTTCAGGCACAGTGCGGCCGCGTCGATCGTCACGTTCGGGCGCGACTCGTAGATGATCCCGATCACGCCGAGCGGCACGCGCATCTGACCGACCTGGATCCCGCTCGGACGGTACTTCAGATTGCCGATCTCGCCGATCGGGTCCGGCAGCGACGCGACCTGGCGCAGCCCTTCGACCATCGTCTTCAGTGCCTTGTCGGACAGCGTCAGCCGATCGACGAACGCCGCATCGAGCCCCTTTTCGCGCGCCCGCGCGACGTCGCGCGCGTTCGCGTCCTTCAGCGCCTGCGCATCGCGCTCGATCGCGCGCGCGACGGCCTCGAGCGCCGCGTTCTTCGCGGCGGTGCTGGCGCGCGCCATCGCGCGCGACGCGTGCCGGGCGCGGCGGCCCAGGTCGGTCATGTACTGATCGATGTCCATCGTGTGACTCGAGAAGCGAGCCGCGTGGCGCGGCATGAATTCGTGGGGCTGGCGTGGCGCGGCGCCCGGTGCGGCAGCGGGCAGGCTGCGCCAGCTTCGGAGCATTGTAAGCGGGTTGCGATGCGTACGCTGAGGCCCGGAACGGGACCTAACGCCGCACGCGACCCGCGGTCGGCGGTCGCTCGTGCTGCGGCCCGGCGACCGTCATCGCAAGCTGAAACAGCCCGTCCCACGGATCGGGCGGCGGATCGTCGTGCGTGCGGCGGCCGGGCGTCACGGCGGCGAGACCCTTGACCTGCCGGTCGAGCTTCGCGGCAAACGCGAGCGCCTTTTCGAGCACGGCTTCGGACACGCGGTTCAGCGCCGGACCGATCAGCCGCTCGCGCGGGCCCCATACGCGGTTCTCGCGCAGCAGCGTCGCGAGCGGCTTGCCGGCCGCGGTGCCGCGCTTGATCCGCAGCAGCGTGCGCAACTCCTCGACGACGGCCCACATCACGAGCACGATCGCCTCGCCCTCGCCCTTGAGCCCGTCGATCATCCGCGCGAGCCGCGCGGCGTCGCCGGCAAGCATCGCTTCGTTCAGCTTGAACACGTCGTAGCGCGCAACGTTCAGCACGGCATCGTGCACCTGCTCGAACGACAGCACGCCCTGCGGATAGAGCAGCCCGAGCTTCTGGATTTCCTGATGCGCCGCGAGCAGGTTGCCCTCGACGCGCTCGGCGATGAACTGCAGTGCGCGCCGGCCGTCGTCGCCGGGCGCGACGCGCTGCCCCTGCATCGCGAGACGCTGGCCGATCCAGTTCGGCAGCTGCGCGCGGTCGACCGGATCGATCTTCAGCGCGACGCCACCGTTCTGCAGCGCGGTGAACCACGCGGACTTCTGCGTGGCCGCATCCAGACGCGGCAGCGTGACGAGCATCAGCGCATCGGGATTGTCGGCGGCCGCCAGCGCCTTCAGCGCGTCGGCCCCTTCCTTGCCCGGCTTGCCCGACGGAATACGCAGCTCGATCAGCTGGCGCTCGCCGAACAGCGACATCGCCTGCGTCGCGCCGAGCAGCACGCTCCAGTCGAAGCCGCGCTCGACCGTATGCACCGAACGCTCGGTGAAGCCGGCCGCGCGCGCGGCCGCGCGAATGCGGTCGCACGCCTCCTGCGCGAGCAGCGGCTCGTCGCCGTAGACGGTGTAGAGCCCGGCCAACCCCTTCGCGAGGTGCGGCTCCAGTGCATCAAGTCGCAATTGCATCGGTGCGTGCGGCGGGGATCAAAGCGGCGGCGGCGGCAGCGGCGCGCGCGGCGCGACGCCCGGCACCACGTCTTCCGGACGCGGCGTCAGCGAATGCACGATCGCGAGGCGGCGCATCAGCTGATCGACCGCGTCGTTCTGCATGTCCGCGTACAGGATGTCCGCTTCCTGCGCCTTCGCGTTCGTGTACTGGTCGCTGTACGTCATCGCGCGGTTCAGCGCGATCGCGCTCGGCGGAATCAGCACGGTGCCGTCCTTGCTCGTCAGCGTGTAGTTCAGCGTGTAGAACAGCGCATATTCCTGCGCGGAACCGTACTGGTTCAGCGTCAGCGTGTTCTGGCCGCGCGACTCCCACATGCGCAGCACGGCATCGGCATCGTCGATAGACTTGACGATCTTCGTGTCGCTGCCGCCCTCGACGAGGCGCGTGAGCCGCGCCGACACCGGCGCCGGCGCACCGGCGATCAGCAGGTGCTTGAACGCGTAGTCCTGCTGGCCGCGCAACTGGAAACCGCATGCGGACAGCGCGACCGCGCTGCCGACGAGCATCAAAAACGATCTGCGGATCACCTTCGCTCCTTCTGTGTACGCCCGACGGCCGGCGGCCGTCAGACGACGATGTTCACGAGGCGGCCCGGCACGACGACGATCTTCTTCGCCGGCTTGCCTTCGCCGAACTTCGCGAACGCGTCGTCGGCCAGCGCCGCGGCTTCGATCGCCTCGCGGCTCGCGTCCTTCGCGACCTTCAGCGCGCCGCGCACCTTGCCGTTCACCTGCAGCACGAGTTCGATCTCGGCCTGCTCGAGCGCCGCCTCGTCGACCTTCGGCCACGGCGCGTCGAGCAGCGGACCGAATTCGTCGGCATAGCCGAGCGCCTTCCAGAGCTCGTACGTGACGTGCGGAACCACCGGATACAGCACGCGCAGCAGCACGCCGTACGCTTCGCGCAGCACGGCCGGCGTCGCGCCCTTCGCCCCGTCGATCGCGTTCAGCATCTTCATCGCGGCCGACACGACCGTGTTGTATTGCAGACGCTGATAGTCGAAGTCGGCCTGCTTCAGCACGCTGTAGATTTCGCGGCGCAGCGCCTTGTCGGCGTCGCCGAGCGCGGCCGCATCGAAGCCCGCGCGCGAGGCGAGCGCTTCGCGGTTCGCATAGCCGAAGCTCCACACGCGGCGCAGGAAGCGGCTCGCGCCTTCGACGCCGGCGCCCGACCACTCGAGCTGCTGCTCGGGCGGCGCGGCGAACATCGTAAACAGGCGCGCGGTATCCGCGCCGTACTGGTCGATCAGCACCTGCGGATCGACGCCGTTGTTCTTCGATTTCGACATCTTCTCGATGCCGCCGAGCACGACCGGCTGGCCGTCGGCGTTCAGCGTCGCGCCGACCGGGCGGCCCTTGTCGTCGTGCGTGACGGTCACGTCGGCCGGGTTGTACCAGGTCTTCTTGCCCGCCGCGTCCTCGCGATAGTACGTCTCGTTCAGCACCATGCCCTGCGTGAGCAGGTTCTTCGCCGGCTCGCCGAACTTCACGAGGCCGAGATCGCGCATCACCTTCGTCCAGAAGCGCGAATACAGCAGGTGCAGGATCGCGTGCTCGATGCCGCCGATGTACTGGTCCATCGGCATCCAGTAGTCGGTGCGCGCGTCGACCATCGTCTCGGCGTCCGGCGCCGTGTAGCGCGAGAAGTACCACGACGAATCGACGAAGGTGTCCATCGTGTCGGTTTCGCGCTTCGCGGCCGCGCCGCACTTCGGACACGTGCAGTTCAGGAACGCTTCGGACTTCGCGAGCGGGTTGCCCGAGCCGTCCGGCACGAGGTCTTCCGGCAGCACGACGGGCAGGTCCTGTTCCGGCACCGGCACGTCGCCGCACGACGGGCAGTGGATGATCGGGATCGGCGTGCCCCAGTAGCGCTGGCGCGAAATGCCCCAGTCGCGCAGACGCCACGTGACCTGCTTGTCGCCGAAGCCGCCCGCCTTCAGGTCGGCCGCGACCGCGTCGACGGCCGCCGCGTAGCCGAGGCCGTCGTACTTGCCGCTGTTGATGCAGACCGCGATGTCCTTGTCGCCGTACCACTCCTGCCAGGCGTCGAGCGAGTACGTATGGCCTTCAGCCGCGATCACCTGCTTGATCGGCAGGCCGTACTTCTTCGCGAACGCGAAGTCGCGTTCGTCATGGCCCGGCACACCCATCACGGCGCCTTCGCCGTAGCTCATCAGCACGTAGTTGCCGATCCACACCTCGACCGGCTCGCCCGTCAGCGGATGCGTGACCGAGAAGCCGGTCGCGACGCCCTTCTTCTCCATCGTCGCCATGTCGGCCTCGGCGACGCCGCCGCGCTTGCATTCGTCGATGAACGCCTGCAGCTCGGGCTTGCCCTGCGCGAGGCGCGTCGCGAGCGGATGCTCGGCCGCGATCGCGCAGAACGTGACGCCCATGATCGTGTCGGCGCGCGTCGTGAACACGCGCAGCAGCTGCTTCTCGCCGTCGAGTTCGTACGGGAAGCCGAAGTTCACGCCGAAGCTCTTGCCGATCCAGTTCTGCTGCATGATCTTCACGCGCTCGGGCCAGCCGAGGCCGTCGAGGTCGTTCAGCAGCTCGTCCGCGTACTGCGTGATGCGCAGGTAGTACATCGGGATTTCGCGCTTCTCGACGAGCGCGCCCGAGCGCCAGCCGCGGCCGTCGATCACCTGCTCGTTCGCGAGCACGGTCTGGTCGACCGGATCCCAGTTCACGGTTCCCGTCTTCTTGTATGCGATGCCCTTCTCGAGCATCTTCAGGAACAGCCACTGGTTCCACTTGTAGTAGTCGGGCTTGCAGGTCGCGATCTCGCGCGACCAGTCGATCGCGAGGCCCATCGACTGCATCTGGCCCTTCATGTAGTCGATGTTGTCGTAGGTCCACTTCGCGGGCGGCACGCCGTTGGCCATCGCGGCGTTCTCCGCGGGCATCCCGAACGCGTCCCAGCCCATCGGCATCAGCACGTTGTAGCCGTTCATCCGCAGATAGCGGTACATCACGTCGTTGATCGTGTAGTTGCGCACGTGACCCATGTGCAGCTTGCCGGACGGATACGGCAGCATCGACACGCAGTAGAACTTCGGCTTCTGCGCGTCTTCCTGCGTCTTGTAGGCATCGGCTGCGCGCCAGTCGCCCTGGGCGGCGGCTTCGACGTCGGCGGGTACGTATCTCTCGTGCATGGTGTGGTTCGGACTAGGCTTTATGCGACGCGACGGCTCGCGCGCGGAGTGGATCGAAAATCGTGCTGGCCCGGCGCAGGAACAAGGCGGGCCGTGCCGGGCCCGGCCGCCGGCGCCCGGTGCATCGCCGGAACGCCCACGCGGGCTCCGGATGACCAGGACAATCCTGCCGACCGGGAAAAACGTCGATTATACCGCCCGCGCCGGCGCGTAAGGCCGGTGTCGCGGGCATCGCGCATCGCGGCCGCGACGGCCACGAGCGCTGCGGGCGGCGTCAGTGCGCGGCCGGCGCAGCGGGCGCGGCCGGCCCTGCGGTGCCGGCGGGCGGCATGTCGGTGACGAAGCCGATTCGCGTGAGGCCCGCGGCCTGCGCGGCGCCCATCACCTGCGCGATCACGTCGTAGCGCGTCGCGCGCGACGCGCGCAGCCGCAGCTCGGGCGGCGCAGCGCTCGCGGCGGCCTGCCGGAAGCGCGCGGGCAGCGCCTCGAGCGCGATCGGCGTGTCGTTCCAGTACAGCTTGCCCGCATCGTCGATCGACAGCGTGACCGACTGCGGCGTGTCGCGCGCGACGCTTGCCGCGACCTTCGGCAAGTCGAGCCGGATCGCGTGCGTCATCAGCGGCGCGGTGATGATGAAGATGACGAGCAGCACGAGCATCACGTCGATCAGCGGCGTCATGTTGATCTCCGCCATCGGCGCGGACGTCTTGTGGTGCTCGAGTCCGCCGAATGCCATGAGCGTTCCTCCGGGAAGCGGGCGTCACGCGGGCTGCGCGCAGACGAACACGTGCAGATCGCGCGCGAAGCCGTCGAGTTCCTCGGCGAGTTGCCGGACGAGCCGCCCGAGGATGTTGTACGCGAGCACGGCCGGAATCGCGACGACGAGCCCGAACGCGGTCATGATCAGCGCTTCGCCGACCGGCCCCGCGACGTTCTCGATCTGCGCCTGCCCGCTCGCGGCGATGCTGCCGAGCGCATGGTAGATGCCCCATACGGTGCCGAGCAGCCCGACGAACGGCGCCGTGCTGCCGATCGACGCGAGCAGCACCTGACCGAATTCGAGGCGCCGCTGCGAGCGCAGCATCGCATGACGCAGCGCGCGCAGCACGCGTTCGCTGCGCTCGACGCGCGCGGCCAGCGCGGCCGGCTCATGTTCGTCGGCCGCGTCGCGCGCGGCCTCCGCGAGCGGCACGAACACGCGCTCGCGATCGGCACCGGCCAGGGCGGCGATGCCCGACTCGAGCGACGACGCGCGCCAGAACGCCGCGAGCGCACGTGGCCCCTGCCGCTTCGCGCGCACGAGCAGCCATGCCTTCATCAAGAGGAAGCACCAGCTGGCGATCGACATCGCCAGCAGCACGTAGGCGACGGCGTGCGTGATCGCATCGCCGCTTTCGAGGTAGTGGACAACGCCGGTGGGAATGGCCATCGGGGTTCCCCGTCGCGTCAGCGCAGGCCGAGCACGTCCTGCATGTCGAACAGGCCCGTATCGCGCGCCGACAGGAAGCGCACGGCACGCAGCGCGCCCTGCGCGTACGACACGCGGCTCGACGACTTGTGGGTAATCTCGATCCGCTCGCCGATGCCGGCGAACAGCACCGTGTGATCGCCGACGATGTCGCCGCCGCGCACGGCCGCGAAGCCGATCGTCGACGGATCGCGTTCGCCCGTCACACCGTGGCGCCCGTACACCGCGCAGTCGTCGAGCGAGCGGCCGAGTGCGCCGGCGACGGCTTCGCCCATCATCAGCGCGGTGCCCGACGGCGCGTCGACCTTGTGGCGGTGGTGCGCCTCGATGATTTCGATGTCGTAGCCGTGCGAGAAGTGCTTCGCCGCGAATTCGAGCAGCTTCAGCGTGACGTTGACGCCGACGCTCATGTTGGCCGCGAACACGATCGCGACTTTCTCGGCGGCCGCATGAAGCACGGCCTTCTGCTCCGCCGTGAAGCCGGTCGTGCCGATCACGAGCTTCACGTCGTGGCGCAGCGCGGCCTCGACGTGCGCGAGCGTGCCTTCCGGACGCGTGAAGTCGATCAGATAGTCGGCCTGCGCGAACACCGCGTC
Organism: Burkholderia multivorans ATCC BAA-247; assembly: GCF_000959525.1. Lineage (NCBI taxonomy): Bacteria > Pseudomonadati > Pseudomonadota > Betaproteobacteria > Burkholderiales > Burkholderiaceae > Burkholderia > Burkholderia multivorans. Next base: position 722,883 of record NZ_CP009832.1, on the reverse strand, counting down.
GATGTCGTCGGTCAGCTTGACGCCGGTATCCTTGCCGAGGAACGCGCCCGCGTCCTGACCGAGCGACGGCGAGCCGGCGCGGTCGAGCGCGCCGACGAGCTGCGCGTCGGCATCGTTGAGAACGGCTTCGATCAGCATCCGGCCCATCCGGCCCGATGCGCCGGCAATCGCAATCTTCATGGCTTTCTACACGACAGGTCTAAAGGCAGGCGGCGCGGGCCGCCCCGGTTGCACGCGCGCGCCGCTTACTGCGACTGCGCGGGTGCGGTGAGCGGCTGGTTCTGCAGCGTGTCGGACCCTTGCGGGCCGACCGGCGGCGCCGCTTCGTTCGAGACGTTCGGCTGCGGAGGCCGATGGAACTGGAACTGCGGCTGGATCGCCGGCACGGCGCCCGGCGGCTGGCCGCCCGGCACCGGCGCACCGCCCGATGCCTGCGCGGACGGCGTGAAGTGCCGCGTAGCGGAGCCCTGGCCGGAGACCTGATTGGTCGCGCGGTTAGCCGCGCGCGCCGCCCGCGCGTTCGCATCCTGATCGACGACCTCGCCGACCGACGTCGGCGCGCTTGCCGTCGTGACCGCACTCGCGCCGCTCGCGGCCGCGGCGGCGGCCGCCTTGTCCTTCGCCGCTTTCTTGCCGCGGCGGTCGCCGTCGATGTCGGCGAGCAGATCGAGCTCGGACGGCAGATTCTCGGCACCGGTCCAGCTCGCGAGGCGATCGCCCGAGAACGTCAGCACGAGATCGCGCTGCTGGACGACCGACGTCGAGCCGCGCTTGAAGTAGAACAGGTAATCCCAGCGGTCGGCGTGGAACATGTCCGTCAGCAGCGGCGTGCCGAGCAGCGCGCGGACCTGCTCGCGCGTCATGCCGGTCTGCAGTTGCGCGGCCTTCTCCTGCGACACGAAGTTGCCTTGCACGACGGTGATCCGATAAGGCGTGATGCTCTGCGCGATGCGCTGCGTCACGCTGTCGTACGACGAACAACCAGCCAGCGCGGCAACGGCGGCGGCAGCGATGATGGCACTCCGCATGCGGCTCCTCTGAAAGTGCGAAAGAGATTCTGGAATCATTTCCCTCACCGTGCTGGCCCGCGTCGCAGGCCGCGCGTGTTTCTGGAACGGCGAAAAGCCGGTAACATTGAAGCCCTGCATTGTACTCTAGGGACGCCTAGCCATGACCAATCCGACGGATCTCAAGAATATCGGGCTAAAGGCCACCCTACCGCGCCTCAAGATTCTCGAGATCTTCCAGCAGAGCCCCGTGCGGCACCTGACCGCCGAAGACGTCTACCGCAACCTGCTCAACGAGCAGCTCGACATCGGGCTCGCCACCGTCTATCGCGTGCTCACGCAGTTCGAGCAGGCCGGCCTGCTGTCGCGCAGCAACTTCGAATCCGGCAAGGCCGTGTTCGAGCTGAACGAAGGCTCGCACCACGACCACCTCGTCTGCCTCGACTGCGGGCGCGTCGAGGAGTTCTTCGACGCCGAAATCGAAAGCCGCCAGCAGGCGATCGCGAAGGAGCGCGGTTTCCGCCTCCAGGAGCACTCGCTTGCGATGTACGGGTCGTGCACCACCGAAAACTGCCCGCACCGCAAGCACTGACCGACAGCAGCGCCGATGCGCACACGGCCCGGCCGGCATGTCGCCGCCCGGGCCGTCTGTTTTTCCGGCGGCCGTTCGGCCGCCGCGCGCGTCAGAGCGCGCCCGCGCAAGCCGGCTCGAATTCGAGCGCCCAGGCGCCGTCGAGCGGGATCTCGTCGCAGTTCGGCTGCGGGCCGCCGCGATCGACGATCACGAAGTCGCTGACGGCATCGAGCGCGAGCAGCGGATGGTGCCACACGCCTTTCGCATAGTTGACGCCCTGCCAGCCTTCCGCGAGGAACGCGCGCATCGCGTCGGGCCGGAACTCGCCGGCCGGCGCGACGACGACCGCGTAGCGCGACACCGCCGCCAGCGGAATGAACGCCTGGCTGCCGTGCGGATGGCGCTCCATCAGCGTGAGCGCGACGGGCAGCGCACGCGGCTGCGCGCGAAACACGCTGACGAGCGGACGGCCGCCGTCCGCGCAGACGTCGATGTTCGCGAGATCGTGGAAGCGCTCGGTCGTGCCGCCGTTGATCGGGAAATGCCGGGCGCCTTCGAGTGCGATCACGTCGCCGAACGGCGCAAATGCTTCGCGGGTCAGACGCTCGACGCGCAGAGTATGCAAGCTGCTCATCGCCACTCCCTCGTCAGGCCGGTTCGCCCCACAGACGCAGCCGCGACACGCCGCCGTCCGGGAAGATGTTGAAGCGCACGTGCGTGACGGGGCCGAGCGCCGCGAGATCGTCGAACGTGTGCACGCTGTCCATCGACAGCTTCTGCTCGCCGAGCAGTTCGGGCCAGAACATCGCCTGCGTGACCAGCGAATCGTCGGTGCCGCCCGTGACGTGCGCGGCCTGCAGCGAACAGCGGTCCGGGAAGTTGCCCTTGAAGAACGCGGTATCGACTTCGACGCGCCGGATGATGCCCGGCCGCGCCAGCGCGACGATCGCCCAGTCGTTGCCGGGCTCGCGGCGGCGCCGCGTCTCCCAGCCGTCGCCCATGTTCGCGCCGCGCCCCGGCATCAGCATCTGCGAGGCGGCACCGAAGTGCTGGTTGTTCGCGGCGACCAGATAGGCGCCGTTCTCGATCGCGGCCAGATCGACCGGTTCGCCTGCAGGCACGCGGCTCCAGTCGCGCTGCGGCTGCCCGTATACGCGCAGCCGCGCGAGCCCGCCGTCCGGATACAGGTTCACGCGCAGATGCGTGTACGGCCGCGCATCGGCGACCTCGACGTAGTGATGCGCGTTGCCCTGCAGCGTCGTCGCGGCCACGATGGTGTGCCATTCGGCGTCGTCCGACGGCGTGTCGCCGTCCGCGAAGCAGGCGTCGATCGACGCGGCCGGCGGGAAATTGCCGGTGAAGTGGCTCGTATCGAGGTCGACGCCGTGGATCACGCCCGGCCGCGCGAGCCGCACGACGCAGAAATCGTGACCGGTCGTGCGCTTGCGGCGCGTCTCCCAGCCGTCCATCCACTTGCCGTGATCGTCGTACTTGCCGGGGATGAACACGGCCGGCTCGGGGTTCAGCATGCGCTCCTTCGGCGCGAAGAATTCGTCGCTCGCGAACAGCGCAGCGGCGCCCAGGCGCGGATCGGCGAGATTCATGTAGCGCCGCGTGAAGGCCGGCGCGTTCGGGTCGAGAATGGGGGCTGCCATGTCGTCTCCAATTATCGGCTGCACGTCGCGCGTCGCCGCGCGCGCCAGCCTGGCGAAGCAGGCCGGTGCGGCGGGCGCGTCACGCTTGCCCGCCTCCGTTGCCCGCCGTCCTGATGAAATGCCGGCGCATCGCTGCGCCGGCCGGTTGCAACGTGCGCGGACGGTCCGGGGCAGACCGCCGCGCGGCGCTCAGAGCGCGTGAGCCTGGTCGCCGGCGACCGGCGTCGCGCCGTCCTCCTCGGCCGGCACGTAGCGCAGCTCGCGGTTCAGCACGCGCTTCGCACGTGCGCGGTCGATGTCGTTCTCCCACACCGCGACCACGACCGTCGCGACGCAGTTGCCGATCAGGTTCGTCAGCGCGCGGGCGATCCCGACGAACCAGTCGACCGGCAGGATCAGCACGAGGCCCAGCACCGGAATCGCCGGAATCGCGGACAGCGTCGCCGCGAGAATCACGATCGCCGAGCCCGGAATCCCGTGCGCGCCCTTCGACGTGATCATCGACACGATCAGGACCACGATCAAATCGTGCGCCGACAGCGGCGTGTTGGTCGCCTGCGCGATGAACAGCACCGCGAGCGTCAGATAGATCGAGAAGCCGTCGAGGTTGAACGAATAGCCGGTCGGGATCACGAGGCCGACGGTCGAATCCTTGACGCCCATGTACTCGAGCTTGCGCATCACCTGCGGCAGCACCGCGTCCGACGAAGCCGTGCCGAGCACGATCGACAGTTCCTCGCGCAGGTAGCGGATCAGCTTGAACACCGAGAAGCCGGCGAGCCGCATCACGATGCCGAGCACGACCGTGACGAACACCGCGCAGCTCACGTAGAACACCGCGACGAGATAGCCGAGCTGCTTCAGCGATGCGACGCCGTACTTGCCGGTCGTAAACGCGATCGCGCCGAGCACGCCGAGCGGCGCGAGCTTGATGATGAAGCCGATCACGCGGAAGAACACGTGCGACAGCTCCTCGATCAGCCCGTTCACGCGCTTGGCCTTGTCGCCGAGGAGCGACAGCGCCGAGCCGAACAGCACCGCGAACACGAGGATCTGCAGGATGTCGCCCTTCGCGAATGCGTCGATGGCGGTGTCGGGGATGATCTTCATCAGGAAGCCGGCCGTGTCCTTCAGGCTCTCTGCGTTCTTCGCGTACGACGCGAGCGACGACGCGTCGAGCGAGTGCAGGTTGATGTTCATCCCCTCGCCCGGCCGCGTGAGCCAGGCGAGGACGAGCCCGATGCCGAGCGCGAGCGTCGTCATCACCTCGAAGTAGACGACGGCCTTCAAGCCGACGCGGCCGACCTTCTTCAGGTCGCCCGCATTGGCCATCCCGCTCACCACGACGCAGAACACGATCGGCCCGATCACCATCTTGATGAGCTTCAGAAAACCGTCGCCGAGCGGTTTCAGCGACTCGGCGAAATGCGGGAAGAACGCGCCGAGCGCGACCCCGAGGATCAGTGCGATCACGACTCGACCAAACAGCGAATTGAGGAACTTTGACACGGCGCTCTCCCGAGATGGGTTGCAGTTTCGTCTGTTCATACTGGTAAGACCAGTGATGTTATGGTCGATAGTAGGAAGCCGATATAGTCGCGTCAAGGCTCGTCAAAATAGGGATTTCCCGCCCCGCACCCGAACTGGTGCGACGCGGAAAACCGGCCGTGTCGTGGCTTTCCCGTAGCCGCGGATGCGCGGCGCCGGCGCGGTTTACAATGCCGGTCAGACCGGCCATCGTTCACCTCATGAAAAACGTTCCGCATACCGTGACCGACGCCGCCATCGCGACGATCCGCGACCGGATCGAGGCAGGCGTGTATCCGGTCGGCAGCCTGCTGCCGGCCCAGCGGCAGCTCTCCGAGGAGCTGGAGATCAGTCGTGCGTCGTTGCGCGAGGCGCTGTCGACGCTCGAAGCGCTCGGCATGCTGCGCATTCGCGCCGGCAAGGGCGTGTATGTCGAAAGCGCGCGCGCGACCACCGCCCATGCGTGGCAGTTCGCCGAACAGTCGTCGCCGCCCGACACGTACCAGATGCGCTACGCGCTCGAAGGCTTCGCCGCGCGGATGGCCGCGCGCGTCGTCAGCGACGACGACATCGCGTGGTTCGAAGACAATCTCGCCGATCTGCACGTCGCGCTGACCGAGAACGCGCTCGAGGACGCGTCGCAGCTCGACTTCGAGTTCCACATGCGCATCATCCATCTGGCCGGCAATGCGGCGATCGAATCGGTCCTGCGCAGCAGTGCGGACATCATGAAGGAAAGCCAGCGCATGCCGTTCTACCGGCGCGAGCTGCTGCTGTCGACCTGGCACGAGCATCGCGCGATCGTCGATGCGCTCAGTGCGCGCGACGCGGCCGCGGCCGGCACCGCGATCGAAACGCACATCTCGAATGCCGCGCAGCGCGCGGGCATCTTTTTCCCGACACCGGGCGCGTAAGCGCCGCCTACACCCTCGACGCCGGCGACGGCACGCGATACGCGAGCGCGCACTCGATGAACGCGCGCGCCGCGACGCTGCGATAGGCGCCCTTGCGCGTGAGCAGCGCGGCCGTGCGCGTCGGCAGCGGCGGGTCGACCGGCAGCGCGCACAGCTCGTCGCTGCCGCGCGCGACCGCGTCGGGCAGCACGGTCGCGAGCCGTCCGCGTCGCACGAGTTCGAGCACCGCGCTGACCGTGTTCGTCTCGATCGCGATCCGCGGCTGCGCGCGATGCTCGACGAAATAGCGGTCGATGCGCTCGCGCGTCGCAAAGGCGCGGCTCAGCAACACCAGCGGCTCGCCGCTCAGCTCGGCCGGCGTGAGCGCGCGGCGACGGCGCGCGAGCCGATGCGTGCGCGCGGTCACGAACGCGAGCGATTCGTCCCAGAGCGGCAGCGCGTCGATCTCCGGCGCGCGCGCCGGCACGAACGCGAAGCCCGCATCGAGGCGGTCTTCGACGAGCAGCGCCTCCATGCGCGCCTGCGGCATCGCGTCGATCGTCAGCACGACGTTCGGATACGCGGCATGAAACGCGTCGACGAGCGAGCCGCTCAGATAGGCCGCGAAGGTCGGCATCATCGCGAGCCGCAGCGAGCCGGTCGCGAGATCGGCCGCATCGTGCAGCGCACGCGCGCCCGCGTCGAGCGCGTGCAGCGCCGCGCGTGCGTGCTTCGCGTAGACGTCGCCGAATTCGGTGAGCCGCACCGTGCGGCCCGAGCGGTCGAACAACGGCACGCCGAGCGTTTCCTCGAGCTGGCGAATCTGCTGCGACAGCGTCGGCTGCGACACATGCAGCGCATCGGCCGCGCGCGTGAAACTGCCCTGCTCGGCGACGGCCAGGAAATAGCGGATGTGACGAAGCAGCATGGCGGCTCAAGTATTGGTTTTACCAATGCATCGTATAAGGATCGAGTCTTGGACGCTATGACTCGATTTCCGCATCATACGCACATCCGCTCCGCGCGACGCACTCGCCGTCGCGCCCCGGGGCGGCCCGGCGCAGCTGTGCAGCGCTCGGCCGCTTCGTGTGCGCAATGCGCGAGGTCTGCGGTCTCCGTGGCCGGCCGCCGCATCGGTTGCGCCGCAAGCGGCTCCGCCGTTCCCTTGACCCGCGCCGCCGACGGCCAGCGCCGCCGGCCGCCGCTTTTTTTGCGACCATGAAACCGTCTTCCGATTCCCATACGCCGCTGACACGCGGCATGACGCTGCTGTTCGCCTGCGCGTGCGGCATCGTCATCGGCAACATCTACTACGCGCAGCCGCTGCTCGCCGCGATCGCGCACAGTTTCGGCCGCGCACCGGCCGAGCTCGGCTATCTCGTCACGCTGACGCAGATCGGCTACGCGGCGAGCCTGCTGCTGATCGTGCCGCTCGGCGACGCGCTGAACCGCCACACGCTGATCGTGCGGCTACTTGCGCTGAACGTCGTTGCGCTGGTCGGCGTCGCGTTGAGTACGCAGTTTGCGATGTTCGTCGCCGCGAACGTCGCGCTCGGTTTCGTCACCTGCTCGACGCAGCTGCTCGTGCCGTTCGCCGCGTCGCTCGCCGATGCGCGCACGCGCGGCCGCGCGGTCGGCACCGTGATGAGCGGGCTGCTGCTCGGCATCCTGCTTGCGCGCGTCGCCGCGGGCGCGATCGCCGACTGGTTCGGCTGGCGCGCGGTCTACGCGATCGCCGCTGCGATGGTGCTCGCGCTGACGGTCGTGCTGGCCGTGAAGCTGCCGAAGGATCGCCGCGACGCACGACTCGACTATCCGGCGCTGATGAAATCGCTTGCCGCGCTCGTGCGCGCGCAACCGCTGATCGCGCTGCGCTCGGCATACGGCGCGCTCGTGTTCGCGTGCTTCAGCCTGCTGTGGACGGGCCTCACGTTCCTGCTCAGCCAGCCGCCCTACGGCTACAGCGAAGGCCGGATCGGCCTGTTCGGCATCGTCGGCGCGGTGGGCGCGCTGGCGGCGACGTCGGCTGGCCGGCTCGTCGATCGCGGTCACGGCAACGCGGCAACGGGACTCTTCGCGGCCGCCGTGCTCGCCTCGTTCGCGCCGATCGCCGCCGGTGCGCATTCGCTCGCCGCGCTGATCGCCGGCATTCTGTTGCTCGACGTCGGCGTCCAGGGCATGCACATCTCGAATCAGAGCGTGATCTACGCACTCGCCGGCGACGCGCGCAGCCGCGTGACGACGATCTACCTGACGAGCTATTTCGTCGGCGGCGCGCTCGGGTCGTTCGCGGCGAGCGTCGCGTATGGCCTCGACGGATGGCGCGGCGTGTGCGCGGCGGGCGGCGTGCTCGGCGGCGTGCTGGTTGCGGTGTGGCTCGCGTCGCAGCGCGTCGGCGCGCGCGAGGTCGCGCAGTGATGTGATCGGGTGCGGGGCGTGTGGCGGGTGGGTCGGGGTTGGGGGAAAGCGCTTCGCGCGTTTCGGCGGGCGTCGCTTGCCGCCCGAAGCGGCACTTCCCGTTTCTCGAAATCGGTCAACGGGGCGGTCAGTTTGGCGTTCAAGTCCTTCGTGCGACGCTTCGATCGCTGGCGCGCGGCACGTCCGGCCTCCGTCAGCCACAGGCGCGAAGCGCGGCCGGCCGTCTCGTCCGCGCGACGCTCGATCAATCCCGCCTTTTCGGTCAGGTCGGCAAGACCGCTCATTCCCGGCGCGCCGAGATCCAGCGCGGCACCGGCCTCGCTCATGAGCGCGCCGTTGTGCTCGCCCAGAAAAAACAGCAGCCCTGCCTGGGCTGCAGTGACGCCGCCCGCGGCCGCACGCATTTGCGACCACCGTTGCAGCCGGCGCTGTCCGACATTCAACAGATAGACGAGACGATGCTTCATTGACGAGCAGATATCAGCCGACGGAGTTAGTTCGCGTGCGAATTGCATCACTCGCCTCCAGCGACATTTCCGTAGCGGCCGCATCGAACGTTGGACACATTCCCCGACACGCCCTACCGAAATCCACACCGAACAAAAAAGCCCGGCCGGAAAACCGGACCGGGCTTGCATGGCGCACACGCCGCCGCATAACGGCGGCGCGCGACGCGATACTTACTTCGCGTTCGCGAACGCGACTGCCGTATCGAGCATGCGGTTCGAGAAACCCCACTCGTTGTCGTACCAGCTCGACACCTTCACGAGGCGGCCCGACACCTTCGTCAGCGTCGCGTCGAACGTCGACGAAGCCGGGTTGTGGTTGAAGTCGACCGACACCAGCGGCGCGTCGTTGTAGCCGAGGATGCCCTTCAGTGCGCCTTCCGATGCTTCCTTCATGATCGCGTTCACTTCCTCGACCGTCGTGTCGCGCTTCGCGATGAACGACAGATCGACGATCGATACGTTGATCGTCGGGACGCGGATCGCGTAGCCGTCGAGCTTGCCGTTCAGTTCCGGCAGCACGAGGCCGACCGCCGACGCCGCACCCGTCTTGGTCGGGATCTGGCTGTGCGTGGCCGAACGCGCGCGGCGCAGGTCTTCGTGATAGACGTCGGTCAGCACTTGGTCGTTCGTGTAGGCGTGGATCGTCGTCATCAGGCCGGTTTCGAGGCCGATCTTGTCGTTCAGCGGCTTGACGAGCGGCGCGAGGCAGTTCGTCGTGCACGATGCGTTCGAGATCACCGTGTGCTCGGCCTTCAGCACGTTGTGGTTCACGCCGTAGACGATCGTCGCGTCGACGTCCTTGCCGCCCGGCGCCGAGATGATCACCTTCTTCGCGCCGCCCTTCAGGTGTGCGCTCGCCTTTTCCTTCGACGTGAAGAAGCCCGTGCACTCCATCACGACGTCGACGCCGAGCTCGCCCCACGGCAGTTCGGCCGGATTGCGGTTCGCGAGCACGCGGATCTTGTCGCCGTTCACGACGAGGTAGTCGCCGTCGACCGACACTTCGCCCGGGAACTTGCCGTGCGCGGTGTCGTACTGCGTCAGGTGCGCGTTCGTCTTCGCATCGCCGAGGTCGTTGATCGCGACGATCTCGAGATCGTGCTTCTTGCCGTTTTCATAAAACGCGCGCAGCGTGTTGCGGCCGATGCGGCCGTAGCCGTTGATTGCGACGCGAATCGTCATGGTCTATCTCCTGATGGCTGAAAAAATTCGTTTCGTGCAGCTTCACGTGCGACGCGCGCGAGGGGCGGCGCGCGTCGCGAATGTGTTGATTGCTTAGGCGAGCACGGCCTTCACGGTGTCGACGACGTGGTCGACGGTGAAACCGAAATACTTGAACAGCACGCCGGCCGGTGCCGATTCGCCGAACGTGTCGATCCCGACGACGCCGCCTTCGAGGCCGACGTACTTGCGCCAGAAATCGGTTACGCCCGCTTCGATCGCGACGCGACGCACGCCGTGCGGCAGCACGCGTTCCTTGTATTCGGCATCCTGGCGGTCGAACACGGTGGTCGCCGGCATCGACACGACGCGCGCGGCGATTCCTTGCTGCGCGAGCGGCTCGACGGCCTTCATCGCGAGTTCGACCTCGGAGCCCGTCGCGATCAGGATGATCTTGCGCGCGACGACTTCCTCGTCCCAGTCCTTCAGCACGTAGCCGCCCTTCTCGATGTTCGCGATCTGGGCGTCGGTGCGCGGATTGAACGCGAGGTTCTGGCGGCTGAAGATCAGCGCCGACGGACGATGGGCCGCGACCGCGTGCGTCCATGCGACGGCGGTTTCGACCGTATCGGCCGGACGCCACACGTCGAGGTGCGGAATCAGGCGCAGGCTCGACACGTGCTCGACCGACTGGTGCGTCGGGCCGTCTTCGCCGAGGCCGATCGAATCGTGCGTGAACACGAAGATCGACGGCACCTTCATCAGCGCGGCCACGCGCAGCGCGTTGCGGCTGTAGTCGGAGAACGTCAGGAACGTGCCGCCGAACGGCTTGTGGCCGCCGTGCAGCGCGAGGCCGTTGATCGCGGCGCTCATGCCGAACTCGCGCACGCCGTAGTTGATGTGGTTGCCGAGCAGCACGCCCGCGCCTTCCGGATTCGCGCGCACGGCCTTCGAGGCCTTCCAGTTCGTCAGGTTCGAACCGGTCAGGTCGGCCGAGCCGCCGAGCAGTTCCGGCAGCACCGCGGCCAGCCCTTCGATCGCCTGCTGCGATGCCTTGCGCGTCGCCACCGTCTCGGCGCGCTCGTTCGCGCCCGCGACGATCGCCTTCGCCTTCTCGGCCCAGTCGGCCGGCAGCTGGTTCGCCATGCGGCGCTCGAATTCGGCCGCTTCCTGCGGATACTTCGCGCGATACTGCGCGAACGCGTCGTTCCACGCCGCTTCGGCACGCTTGCCGGCTTCCTTCGCGTCCCATGCCGCATAGACTTCCTGCGGAATCACGAACGGCTCCCACTTCCAGCCGAGCGCTTCGCGCGTCTTCGCGATTTCTTCCGCGCCGAGCGCCGCGCCGTGCACGTCGTGGCCGCCCGCCTTCGTCGCCGCGCCCTTGCCGATCACCGTCTTGCAACAGATCAGCGTCGGCTTGTCCGACTGCTTCGCCTTCGCGATGGCCGCGTCGACGGCATCGACGTCATGGCCGTTCACGTTCGCGATCACGTTCCAGCCGTACGCTTCGAAGCGCTTCGGCGTGTCGTCGTGGAACCAGTTGACGACGTCGCCGTCGATCGAGATGCCGTTGTCGTCGTACAGCGCGATCAGCTTGTTCAGCTTCAGCGTGCCGGCGAGCGAGCAGGCCTCGTGCGAGATGCCTTCCATCAGGCAGCCGTCGCCGAGGAACACGTACGTGTAGTGATCGACGATCTTCGCGTCCGGACGGTTGAACTCGTCGGCCATCAGCGCTTCGCCGAGCGCCATGCCGACCGCGTTCGCGAGACCCTGGCCGAGCGGGCCGGTGGTCGTCTCGACGCCCGGCGTGATGCCGTATTCGGGGTGGCCCGGCGTCTTCGAGTGCAGCTGGCGGAAGTTCTTCAGCTCTTCGATCGGCAGGTCGTAGCCGGTCAGGTGCAGCAGCGAGTACAGCAGCATCGAGCCGTGACCGTTCGACAGCACGAAACGGTCGCGATCCGCCCAGTGCGGGTTCGTCGGGTTGTGCTTCAGGTGGCGCGACCAGAGCGCCACGCCGATTTCGGCCATGCCCATCGGCATGCCCGGGTGACCGGAGTTCGCTTGCTGGACGGCGTCCATCGCGAGCGCACGGATCGCGTTGGCCATCAGGGTGGTGGAGGCGGGAGACGAAGTCGTCATGTCGAGTCCGGAGAACGAGTCGAGAAAACGGGAGCACGGCGGCATCCGGAAGCTCACGCATCGACCGTTCCCGGCGCGCAGTGCGGCGCCTGACGGACGCGAAGCGGACGGAGCCTACGGACGGGGCTGCAAAGCTCGTCATTTTAACAGATGGGCCGGGATTTCCCCGGCGCATCGGCTTGTTCCGGCACGGTTTTCCGCGAAAGCGCGCGCCTCCTATAATTCAGGCGTTGGAACTGCCCGCCTCGCGCGGCCCGCCCGTGAGCACGACCCTCCTCTTTCATCCGACACCCGACGCCACCTACGGCTTTCCGAATGCGCGCCGCCTTGCGCGCGTCGCGTCCGCGCACCAGCAGATCGAAGTCTGGGAAACCGCGCAGCTCGGCCGGCTGTTCACGCTCGACGGGCGGCCGATGACGTCCGTCGGCGACGAGTACGTCTACCACGAGTGCATGACGCATCCGGCCGCGCTCGCGCACCCGGCGCCGAAAAAGGCGCTCGTGCTCGGCGGCGGCGACGGCGGCGCCGCGCGCCAGCTGCTCAAGCATGCATGCATCGAACGGATCGTCGTCGCCGAGCTCGACGACGAAGTCGTCGGCATGGCGCGCCGCTATCTCGACGACGTCCATCAGGGCGCGCTGGACGACCCGCGCGTCGAACTCGTGATCGGCGATGCCGCCCATTTCGTCGAATCGACGGTCGAGCATTTCGATCTCGTCGTGTTCGATCTGACGCCGCCCGATTCGCCGGCCGCCGGCCTCTATACGCGCGCGTTCTACGCACGGCTCAAGCGCATCCTGACGCCGCGCGGCGCGGTGTCGATGCATCTCGGCTCGCCGCTGTTCCATGCCGCGCGGATCGCCGCGCTGCTCGAGGATCTGCGCGCGAGCTTCGCGGTCGTCGATCCGCTCTCCGCGCACGTGCCGCTGTACGGCTCGCAATGGCTGATGGCGATTGCGAGCGACACGCTCGACGCGGCCGCGCTGTTCGCGCACGACATCGACGAACGGCTCGCCGCGCGCCGCATCGAAGGCCTGCGCTACTACGATGCGCGGCTGCATGCGGCCCTTTTTGCGCTGCCGCGCGCGCTGCGCGATACACTGGGCGCTCGCCGCTGAGCGTACGCTTCGCACGCGCGCGCCGCTTCGCGCGATGCGCCAACGCGCGCAGCGAACCGGTGCACGCTCGCGCCGCCTCCCCCGAACGACAGGAGATTGCTTGATGACCGATCCACGTCCGGCCGACGTGCCTTGGTTGACGCCTTACCTGACCGTGCGCAATGCGCGCGCGTCGATCGATTTCTTCACGGCCGCATTCGGCTTCGCGCTGCGCGACGTGCTCGACGAGGACGGCGCGATCATGCACGTCGAGATGGTCTATCGCGGCCAGCTGATCGTGATGTTCGCGCCCGAGGGCGCGTTCGGCTCGACCGCGCGCACGCCGAAAAGCGCGAACGCGATCGCGCCGCAGTCGTTCTATCTGTACGTCGACGACGTCGATGCGACGTGGCAGCGCGCGCTCGACGCGGGCGCGAAGTCGCTGACCGCGCCGCAGGACCAGTTCTGGGGCGACCGGTTCGCGCAGATCGAGGATCTCGACGGCTACCGCTGGGCGCTCGCGCGCCGGCTCGAAGCATGAGCGAAGCCAGCACGACCGCGGCCGTGCCGCGCTTTTTCGTCGACACCGCGTTGCGCGCGGACGCGACGCTCGCGCTGCCCGCCGACGTCGCGCGCCACGCGCAGGTACTGCGGCTGCAGCCCGGCGATCCGCTCGCGCTGTTCGACGGCACGGGCGGCCAGTATCGCGCGCGGCTCGTCGAGATCGACAAGCGCGGTGCGCTCGCGCAAATCGACGCCTTCGATCCCGCCGAAGCCGAGCCGCCGTACCGCGTGACGCTCGCGCAGGGCATCGCGGGCGGCGACAAGATGGACTGGGTGATCGAGAAGGCAGTCGAACTCGGTGTCGCGGCCGTCGTGCCGCTGTCGACGGCCCGCGGCGTCGTGAAGCTGTCCGGCGAGCGCGCGGAAAAGCGCGTCGCGCACTGGCGCGGTGTCGTGCGCGCGTCGTGCGAACAGTGCGGCCGCAACCGCGTGCCCGACGTCGCTGCGGTGCGCGCATTCGCCGCATGGCTCGACGGCCTGGCGCCGGCGCCCGTCGACGGCGAGCTGCGGCTGCTGCTGTCGCCGCGTGCGAGCATCCCGTTCGCGTCGCTGCCCGACGCGCCGCCCGCGGCGCCGGTCACGCTGTTGATCGGGCCCGAAGGCGGCCTCTCGCCGGAGGAGGAAGCGGCCGCGCGGGCACGCGGCTTCACGGCGCTGTCGCTCGGCCCGCGCGTGCTGCGCACCGAGACGGCCGGCGCGGCCGTCCTGGCCGCCCTCGCCGCGCGCTGGGGCGGCTGGTAACGCAGCGCCCCGCCGCACGCGAGCGCCGGATGCGAAAAAGCCCGCTGACGCGGGCTTTTCTGCAGATGCCGGCGGATACCGGCAGATAGCGGATGGTTCGCCGCTTATGCGAACGAATAGAACACGCGGAACGCGACCTTGCGCTCGGCCCAGAACTCGGCGGCCTCGCGGAAGACGTCGAGCAGCGTTTCGCGCCCTTCCTTGTCGAATTTCTGTGCGATCGGCAGCCCTTCGAGCACGATCACGAAGCCCGGCTGCGCACCGGCCTTGGCGACGAGGTCGGTCAGGCAGTCGTACAGCGCGTCGTAATTCTTGCCGAAGTGCTTCGGGAACAGGAACGACGTCGCGATCGTCTCCATCACTTCCTGCTTCGACTGCGCGGCGCCGCAATACGCATAGAGGAAATGCTGGCCGAGCCGGGCGGCTTCGTCGGCGAGATCCTGAACGCGAAATGCGCGGATCGACTGCACGAGATTGGGTCGCACGGTCGTGAAAAGGCTCATAGGCTCCTCGTTCGATGAAAGCCCCGGATCGGCAGATTCCTGTTGGACCGGCGCGGCGCCGGCCTGTGCCGTCGCGCGCAGTTGCATGACGCGCTGAAACAGATTGCCGTCGCCGGCCGCGAACAGTTCCGCCGCCGCCGTATCGTGCGCGTAGATGGAGTCGCTCATGCCGTTCATCCCGAAGTCATTCAACAATACGTTTAAAACTGTTGTAGTGGTCGTCCGTGTAATAACAGTTGTCGATCCGCCGCAATGGCCCGCCGCAGACGATCCGGCGCGCGCCGCGATTGCGCGCGCGCGGCGTCGGCACCGTGTACTCGTGGTAGTAGCCGCGCTTCGCCTTCGGCAGGATCCGCTCACGGTTGCCGAACACGATGCCGTCTTTATCGTACGGATAGGGACCGCCCGCAGCGATCAGGCCGAGCGTGGTCACGGCCTCGCGCGGCAGACGGGCGGTCGGGATCGTATCGAACCCGCCGG
This sequence comes from Burkholderia multivorans ATCC BAA-247, assembly GCF_000959525.1. NCBI lineage: Bacteria > Pseudomonadati > Pseudomonadota > Betaproteobacteria > Burkholderiales > Burkholderiaceae > Burkholderia > Burkholderia multivorans. Next base: position 707,612 of record NZ_CP009832.1, on the reverse strand, counting down.
CGGCCACATCGGCCGAAACGGTCTGCCGTGCGTAGGCGGCGGAAACCAGACTGCCCGTCGGCGTGCCGACGATACCCATCGCGAACATCGCGAAGACGGACGCGAGCGCGCCGTTGCGGAGCCACTTGCGTGCCATGAACCGGGGTTCCCGCTGTTAAATCAAATAGTTGAACGACCAGCAAAGGCGTTAGCGTAGCGCTATTGTCCGCCCGAATCAATGTTCGTTTGGGAATCGAAAGCGCGCCTTCCTGTCGAATCGCGTATTTTTTACCGAATATTCGTCATTTTTATCTTACATAGGATAAAATGAGCGCGGCATCTCCCGCGCGGCGAGTCCTGCCTCCTTGCCGCGCACACCGTCGAGGGTAGGGAGATGCTGATGTTGACTGCGGGATGTGCGCTTGCACGATGCCCGGCGGCGTGCCCGTTGCGGGCACGCCTTTTTTTCGATTGTTGACGTTTTCGCCTGCCGCGCGGCACCGGTCTGCCGGCACCGCGCGTGTGCGCTCAGCGCGCGGCGTTCACATCCGCGACGAGCAGCGCCGCCATGTTCACGATCCGGCGCACGGTCGCCGATTCGGTCAGCACGTGCACCGGCTGCGCGGCGCCGAGCAGGATCGGGCCGATCGCGATGTTGTTGCCGGCTGCCGTCTTCAGCAGGTTGTACGCGATGTTCGCAGCATCGATGTTCGGCAGCACCAGCAGGTTCGCGTCGCCTTCGAGCGTCGATTCCGGCAGGATTTCCTTGCGCAGCGCCGCGTCGAGCGCGACATCGCCGTGCATTTCGCCGTCGACGGTCAGTTCCGGTGCACGTTCCTTCAGGATCGCGAGCGTATCGCGCATCTTCTGCGCGGACGGCGCGTTGCTCGTACCGAAGTTCGAGTGCGACAGCAGTGCGACCTTCGGCTCGATGCCGAAGCGGCGCACTTCTTCCGCGGCCATGATCGTGATCTCGGCGAGTTGCTCCGGCGTCGGGTCGACGTTCACGTGCGTATCGACGAGGAAGATCTGGCGGCCGGGCAGCACGAGGCCGTTCATCGCCGCGTAGACGCTGCAGCCGGGCCGCTTGCCGATCACCTGGTCGATGAAGTGCAGATGACGGTGCGTCGTGCTGATCGTGCCGCAGATCATCCCGTCCGCTTCGCCCTTCTTCACGAGCATCGAGCCGATTAGCGTCGTGCGGCGGCGCATTTCGACGCGCGCGAGCTGTTCGCTGATGCCCTTGCGCGCCATCATTTTGTAGTAGGTCTGCCAGAAGTCGCGGTAGCGCTCGTCGTGCTCGGTGTTCACGACCGTGAAGTCGGTGCCCGGCGTCAGACGCAGCCCGTAGCGCTGGATGCGGTGTTCGATCACGGCCGGGCGGCCGATCAGGACCGGCTTCGCGAGCTTTTCGTCGACGATGATCTGAACGGCACGCAACACGCGCTCTTCTTCGCCTTCCGCGAACACGACGCGTTTCTTCTCTTCCGGCGCCGCACGCGCGATCTGGAAGATCGGCTTCATCGTCGTGCCGCTGTGATAGACGAACTGCTGCAGATGCTGCTTGTACGCTTCCATGTCCTCGATCGGACGCGTCGCGACGCCGCCGTCCATCGCGGCCTGCGCGACGGCCGGCGCGATCTTCACGATCAGGCGCGGGTCGAACGGCTTCGGAATCAGGTATTCGGGCCCGAACGACAGATCCTGGATGCCGTATGCGGTCGCGACGATGTCGCTCTGCTCCTGCTGCGCGAGCTCGGCGATCGCGTTGACGGCCGCGATTTCCATTTCCCGCGTGATCGTCGTCGCGCCGACGTCGAGCGCGCCGCGGAAGATGAACGGGAAGCACAGCACGTTGTTGACCTGGTTCGGGTAGTCGGTGCGGCCCGTCGCGAGCACGGCGTCGGGGCGCACTTCGAGCGCGACTTCCGGCAGGATTTCCGGCGTCGGGTTCGCGAGCGCGAGAATCAGCGGGCGCTCGGCCATTCCCTTCACCATCTCCTGCTTCAGCACGCCGGCAGCCGACAGGCCCAGGAAGATGTCCGCGCCGTCGATCACTTCCGCGAGCGTGCGCGCGTCGGTTTCGCGCGCGAAACGCTCCTTGTCCGGATCCATCAGCTCGGTACGGCCCTTGTAGACGACGCCGGCGAGGTCGGTCACCGTGATGTTCTCGATCGGCAGGCCGATGTCGACGAGCAGGTCCAGGCACGCGAGTGCGGCGGCGCCGGCGCCCGACGCGACGAGCTTGACCTTCTTGATGTCCTTGCCGACGACCTTCAGCCCGTTCGTGACGGCCGCGGCCACGACGATCGCGGTGCCGTGCTGGTCGTCGTGGAACACCGGAATCTTCATGCGCTTGCGCGCTTCGCGCTCGACGATGAAGCAGTCGGGCGCCTTGATGTCCTCGAGGTTGATGCCGCCGAACGTCGGTTCGAGGGCGGCGATCACGTCGACCAGCTTGTGCGGATCGGACTCGTTCAGCTCGATGTCGAACACGTCGATGCCGGCGAACTTCTTGAACAGCACGGCCTTGCCTTCCATCACCGGCTTCGACGCGAGCGGGCCGATGTTGCCGAGCCCGAGCACCGCGGTGCCGTTGGTGACGACGCCGACCAGGTTGCTGCGCGCGGTGAAGCGCGCGGCGTTCAGCGGATTCTCGACGATCTCCTCGCATGCGAACGCAACGCCCGGCGAATACGCGAGCGCGAGGTCGCGCTGGTTGATCATCTGCTTGGTCGGGGCGATGGCGACTTTGCCCGGCGTCGGGAATTCGTGGTAGTCGAGGGCGGCTTCGCGGAGCTTGGCTTTGGAGGAGGCTTGGGTGGACATGTGTCTGGTGACGTGCGGATTAGAATGACTGTTCGACGGCATTGTAGCGCCAATCGACCGCCCTCTGACCGTCGATTCGGGTGCAACAGCCGCGACAAAAATGTACTGAACGGTGCAGGAACCGCTGCCGTTCGCCCCGTACAATGCCGTTCCTTCAACCGCTTCGGGTCCATTCGCCGTGCCAGACGCCCTGTCCGAGTTTTCGCTGATCGATCGCTTCTTCGCGCGCCGCGCGGCCCGCGGCGCACGCGCGTCGACCCTCGGCATCGGCGACGATTGCGCGCTGATCGCGCCGCGTTCCGGAAAATTGCTGGCCATTTCGACGGATATGCTCGTCGAGGGCCGGCACTTCTTCCCGGACGTCGCGCCCGAGGCGCTCGGCCACAAGACGCTCGCGGTCAATTTGTCGGACCTGGCGGCGATGGGCGCCGAGCCGCGCGCGTTCACGCTCGCGTGCGCGCTGCCGCGCGCCGATGCCGCATGGCTCGAAGCATTCAGCAACGGGCTGTTCGCGCTGGCCGAGCGCTACGGCTGCGAGCTGATCGGCGGCGACACGACGAGCGGGCCGTTGAATCTGTGCGTGACCGTGTTCGGCGAAGTCGCGCCCGACGCCGCGCTGCGCCGCGACGCCGCGCGCGACGGCGACGACGTCTGGGTGTCGGGCACGCTCGGCGATGCACGCGCCGGGCTCGGTGTCGCGCGCGGCGAATGGGCGGCCGGCGCCGACGCGGCGGCCGCGTTCCGGGAGGCGCTCGAGCGGCCCGAGCCGCGCGTCGCGCTCGGCGTCGCACTCGCCGGCGTCGCCCATGCGGCGCTCGACATTTCAGACGGCCTCGCCGGCGATCTGCAGCACATCCTGACGCGCTCGAACGTGTGCGCCGACATCGACGCCGACGCGGTGCCGCGCTCGGCCGCGCTCGCGACGCTGCCGGCCGACGTGCAGCGTCGCTGCACGCTCGCGGGCGGCGACGACTACGAGCTCTGCTTCACCGCGCCCGCGTCCGCCCGCGCGGCCGTCGCGGCGGCCGGCGCGAAGGCGGGCGTCGCGGTCACGCGTATCGGTACAATACGCGCGTTGTCCGCACCGTCGGAGCGCCCCGCGATCGCGTGGCACGACGCCGCCGGCGCGCCTCTCGCCCTCACGTTGCACGGCTTCGACCATTTCCATGCAGACTGATCCGACGCCCGCGCCGCAAGCCGCGCCCGACACCGGCACGGCGCCCCGCGCGCCGCAGCGCGCGAGCGCGCGCTTCATGCTGTCGCATCCCGCGCACATCGTGTCGCTCGGCTTCGGCAGCGGTCTCGCGCCGTTCATGCCCGGCACGTTCGGCTCGCTGTTCGGCTGGCTCGCGTTCGTCGCGCTGAACCGCTATCTGACCGTGCCCGAATGGTGGTTGCTGATCGCGCTCGCGTTCGTCGCGGGCATTGCGATCACGGGCTTCACCGCGCGCAGAATGGGCGTCGCCGATCCGGGCGCCGTCGTCTGGGACGAGATCGTCGCGATCTGGCTCGTGATGCTGTTCGTCACGCCGGCGACGTTCGTCGGCCAGCTGTGGGCGTTCGTCGTGTTCCGCTTCTTCGACATGGTGAAGCCGCCGCCGATCCGCCATTTCGACCGTCGCCTGAGCGGCGGGCTCGGCATCATGGTCGACGATCTGGTCGCCGCGTTCATGACGCTGCTCGTGATCGCGCTGTGGCGCTCGCTCGTCGGCTGACCGATTACCGACTTCCGTTTCCAGACGCGCATGCCTACCGATTCCGTCGTCCATCAGCTTGCGATCCGCGCAGGCAACAAGCTGCGTGACGAGCACCTGATGCTCGCCACCGCCGAATCCTGCACCGGCGGCCTGATCGCCGCGGCCATCACCGACATCTCCGGCAGCAGCCAGTGGTTCGAGCGCGGCTTCGTCACATATTCGAATCAGGCCAAAAGCGAGATGATCGGCGTGCCGCCCGATCTGATCGAGAAGCACGGCGCGGTCAGCGAGCCGGTCGCGCGCGCGATGGCCGAAGGCGCGCTGCGCAACAGCCGCGCGCAGGTCGCGCTGTCCGTCACCGGCATTGCGGGCCCCGCAGGCGGCAGCGAGAAAAAACCGGTCGGCACCGTGTCGTTCGCATGGAGCAACCGGCTTCATACCGACGTCGAAACGCTCGTATTCAAGGGCGATCGCGAGCAGATCCGCACGCAGGCGGCCGCGCATGCGCTGCGCGGGCTGCTGAAGCTGCTCGACGAACGCGAGGGCTGACGCGCGCGCGGCCGTGCGCCGCTGCGCGCGTGCCGCTTACTGGATCGCGTCGGGCTTCACGACGATCCAGTTGCGATCGGCCGTCACCGGCAGGCCGAGCGCCTTCTGCTTCGCGGCCGATTCGTCGGACCATGCGCGGATCTGCGCCATCTGCTTGTCCTTCTTGTCGACCCAGACGCGCACGCCGCCGCGCGCGACGTCGGTCGCGTTCAGCAGCATGTAGCCGTCGGACGCGGGCGTGTCGCCCGCGACGAGCACCGGCTTCTTCCACTGGTCGATCCAGCCGACGATCGAACCGAGCTTGCCCTCGTACCACGTCATCGGGTTCATCAGGAACGGCGTGATCACGAGATTGCGGTTCGCGGCTTCGTCGTACTTGCCGGCCTTGATCTGCAGCCGCGACGTCGTGAGCGCGCCGGTCGCCGGATTGCGCAGCAGCGTCGTCACGCCGATCACGTTCTCGGGCTTCACGTTGTAGCCGTACTTCGGGTCGGACAGCACGAGCCGCGCCAGCTCTTCGTGCGCGGCCGTCATGACGTACACCTCGATGCCGTTCTCGCGCAGCGCGTTGTAGAGCTCCTGCATCCCGCGGAAGAAGCGCGGCGGGTTCGCCGTACCGTCGACGACCTTGTCGCCCTGCCAGTAGCGGATCGGGATCGGCTTGCCGTCGGCGAGCATCGCGTCGATGTGGCGCTTCAGGTCGGCGAGCGACAGCCCCGCGAACGCCTGCGCAATCCACGGGTAGCAAACGAGATCGTCGATCTCGCAGAGCCGGTAGTAGTAGCTCGTCAGCGATTCCTTGTAGTCGGCGGAATCCTTGAACGGAATCAGCTTCAGCGACGCGTCGAGCGTGTCGCGCGTCAGCACGCCGCGATGCTCGAGGTACGGCAACAGCGACTCCTCGAGGTCGTAGCGGTACGTCGTGTTGTCGGCATCGAACACCGCGTAGTCGCCGCGATGCGCGTGCGCGGCGATCATCGCGTTCAGCGCCTTCGCGCTGTCGGCCGGCCAGTGTGCGAGATCGGCCGCATGCGCGAACGTCATGCAGAGCGATGCGGCAAGCGCGGTCAGAAGTCGTGAATACAGCTTCGGCATGGCGTCGCTCCTTTTCTTGACATTGTGATGACGGATCGATGACAAGCGGCAGCATCGCGCGATTGACGCGCGCGCATGCAGTGCGGAAACGACGGGAAGTTGTCCGCGCGCGCCACGGCGGCGCGGCGGGGACGACGCGGCAGCGCCGCGCCGGAGGCGGAGCGCCCGCATGCGCGGGCGCGGCTGCATCAGCGATACGCGTTGATCGCGTCGCGCGTCTTCTGCGCGGCGAGCGCCGCGGCTTCGGCGAAATCGTCGCCGCTGCTCGCGTAGAGGATCGCGCGCGACGAGTTGATCATCATGCCCGTACCGTCGGCCGTACGGCCCGCGTTCACCGTCGCCTGGACGTCGCCGCCCTGCGCGCCGATGCCGGGAATCAGCAGCGGCATGTCGCCGACGATCCCGCGCACGATCTCGATCTCCTTCGGGAACGTCGCGCCGACGACGAGGCCGAGCTGGCCGCTCTTCGCGTTCCACCGGTTCGCCGCGAGATCGGCGACGACCTGGTACAGCGGCCGGCCGTTGGTGTCGAGGAACTGCAGGTCGGAGCCGCCCGGATTCGACGTACGACACAGCACGATCACGCCCTTGCCCTCGTGTTCGAAATACGGCTCGACCGAATCGAAGCCCATGTACGGGTTCACGGTCACGGCGTCCGCGCGGTAGCGCTCGAACGCCTCGCGCGCGTACTGCTCGGCCGTGCTGCCGATGTCGCCGCGCTTCGCGTCGAGGATCACGGGCAGGCCGGGATGCTGCAGATGGATGTGCGCGATCAGGCGCTCGAGCTGATCCTCCGCGCGATGCGCGGCGAAATACGCGATCTGCGGCTTGAATGCGCTCGCGTACGGCGCGGTCGCATCGACGATCTGCCGGCAGAATTCGAAGATCGCGTCGGGCTGGCCGTCGAACTGCGCGGGAAAGCGCGACGGCTCGGGATCGAGGCCGACGCACAGCAGCGAATTCGTGCGTTGCCACGCGGCGCGCAGCGAATCGAGGAAAGTAAGCGGGGAAGACATGGGCGGATACTCGCGGCAAACCGTTGGTAGACCGCGTATTTTACCCGCGTCGCCGACCACCCTCGCGCGCGACGGCGCCGGTGCGCGCGTCGCTGCGTGCGACGCTGAACGCGAAGCGCCGCGTCAGCCGCTCGCCGGGCGCGAGCAACGTCATCCCGTGCGCCGCCGCGCCGCCCGGCAGGTTCACCGCATTGATCGGATGATCGACCGGCTCGAAGCAGAAGAAATCCGCGCCGGGCGGCGTATAGAGCACATACGCGTCGGCATCGGCCGCGACCGTCAGCGTGATGCCGCGACGCGGCCAGCTCACCGTCGCATGGCCGCCCCAGCCCGTGAACGCGTGATTGACGAGCGTCGCCGGCAGCGGATAAGCGACGCCGAACTGCCACGCAGGCGGCACGCTCACGTGGCGCACCGGCAGAAAATCCGCGCCGGACAGCCACAGGCCGCCCGCCGCGGCCGCCAGTTCGGTCGCGTCGTCGCGCACGATGAACGGATGCACGCCGAGCCCGAACGGCAGCCGCGTGCGGCCCGCGTTCTCGATCGTCAGCGCGATCGTCAGCGTCGCATCGTCGAGCTCGAACGACTGGACCGCGCGGAACGCGTACGGCGCACCGCTGCGGCGGTCGAGCGTCAGCCGCAGCGACGTGTCGGTCGCATCGTCGACCTGCCAGCACGAGAGCCAGCCGTCGCCGTGAATCGGCAGCGGCTCGTCGAGCCGGTTGCGCGGCACCGCGATGCTGCGTCCGTCGCATTCGAAGCGCGCGCCGCCGATCCGGTTCGAGTACGGCAGCAGCGAATAGCAGGCGAGCTCGTTCGGGTCCGTCGCGGTTTCCGGCTGCGCGCAGCGGCGAAACACCGGCACGAGCGCGCCGTCGTCGCGCCGCCAGTCGAAGCGCGCGATGCCGCCGCCGAGATGCGGCAGCACGTCGACCCGCAGCGCCGCATTCGACAGCGTGACGGCCGCCGCATGCGCGGCGCCGACGCCGCGCGCGAACACGGCGGTCTGCGGCCCGGCGCTGACCGGCTGCGCGGCGGCCGCAAGGCGCGCGCGGCGCGACTGGCTGGTGGACGACGATGCGCGCGAGGACGTGGCGGTCATGATCAGCTCCTTTCGTTCGTCGATGAAACGATGCGCTCGATGGGCGGCCGCTACGCGGGCCGCGCGACGGTCAGGCCCACCCGCCGTCGACGATCACGTCCTGCGCGGTGATCATCCGGCTGTCGTCGGCCGCGAGGAACAGCGCCATGCGCGCGAGATCGGCCGGCAGCAACTCCGCCTCGAGGCACTGGCCGGCCTTGATTGCGGCGCGGCCCGCGTCGTCGAGCCAGAGCCGGCGCTGCTTGTCGGTCATCACCCAGCCGGGCACCAGCGAATTCACGCGAATCCCGAACGGGCCGAGATCGCGCGCGAGCCCGCGCGTGAGGCCCTGCACGGCCGCCTTCGCCATCACGTACACCGGATAGCCGCCGTTCTTCAGCATCCAGCTGATCGAGCCGAGGTTGATGATCGCACCGCCGCCGAGCCGTTTCATGTCGTCGATCACGGCCTGCGCAGCGAAGAACTGGTGCCGCAGGTTCACCGCGATGCCGGCGTCGAACGACGCGGGCGTCACGTCGGCGATCGCATGCCGCACATCGTTCGCCGCATTGTTCACGAGCACCGCGATCGCGCCGATCTGCGTACGGATCGTGTCGATCGCGCGACGCAGCGCCTCGATGTCGGTCAGGTCGCACGGCAGGAACAGCGGCGCGTGGCGTGCGCCGCCGAGACGATCGGCGAGCGCGCGACCCGCGTCCGCATCGAGGTCGACGAACGCGACGCGCGCGCCCTGCTGCGCGAAGTGCTCGACGAACGACGCGCCGATGCCGGTCGCACCGCCGGTGATCAGCACCGCGCGATCGACGAGGCTCGGATAGTGCGCATAGTTCGCATGCGCGTCGCGCGCGGAAGAATCGGTGGTCATGCAGCGTCTCCGTGTAGGCGGTTCAGTCGCGTGCGCCGCGGTTCTTCAGCTGGTCGAGCAGCACGGCCGCGAGCAGGATCGCGCCGCGCACCAGGTACTGATAGAACGCGTCGATGTTCAGCAGGTTCATCACGTTCTCGACGGTGCCCATGATCAGCACGCCGATCACGACGCCCGAGATCGTCGCGCGGCCGCCCATCAGCGACACGCCGCCGAGCACGCACGCCGAAATCACGTTCAGCTCGAAGCCCTGCGCGGCGTTCGGCTGGCCCGACGTGATCCGCGATGCGAGGATCACGCCCGCGAGCGCGGTCACCGCACCCTGGATCAGGAAGATGTAGACGCGCGTGCGTTCGACGTTGATCCCGGCGAGCCGCGACGCTTCCGGATTGCCGCCGATCGCGAGCGTGTTGCGGCCGTACACGGTCTGGTTCAGCAGCACGCCGAACACGATGAAGCACAGCAGCGTGACCCAGATCGGCAGCGATACGCCGAACAGCGTGAGGCCGCCGAGCGCGATGAAGGTATCCGACGACACGCCGACCGCCTGCCCCTTCGACACGATGAAGCCGAGCCCGCGCACGATCTCCATCGTCGCGAGCGTCGTGATCAGCGCGTTGATCCGCAGGTAGGCGATCACCGCGCCGTTGACGAAGCCGATCGCGGCGCCGGCCGCGACCGCCGCGACGATCGCGACGAACGTGTTGTCGGTCGCGTTCAGCACCATCGCGCAGAGCACGCCCGAGAACGCGACGGTCGAGCCGATCGACAAGTCGAAGTCGCGCGACGCGAGACAGAACATCATCGTGCACGCGACCATCCCGATCTGCGAGATCGACAGCGCGAGGCCGAGCATGTTGTCGATCGAGAAGAAGTGATCGACCGTCAGCGACATCGTGACGAACATCACCGCGAAGATCGCGATCAAGCTGTATTCGGTGAGCTGCTGCCACCATTTCTGGCGGTCGCTCTGCTGCGGCACCAGCGCGTCGGCCGACGGCTTCACGGCTGCGCTGGCGAGGTTTTCGTTGACTTGCATGGTTGTGTCTCCTGCTCCTGCATCGCGCGGCCCTGCGCCGCGCGCTATCGATTCGAATCCGGCGCCCGGCGGCGTCACGCGGCCTGCACCGCGCTCGCCTGCGGCAGCGCGAGGCTCAGCACCGCGTGCTCGTTCGCCTGCGCGCGCGGCAGCTCACCCGCGATGCGGCCTTCGCGCATCACGACGATGCGGTCGGACACGCCGAGCACTTCCGGCAGCTCCGACGACACCATCACGATCGCGCAGCCGCGTTCCGCGAGCCGATAGATCACGTCGTAGATCTCGTGCTTCGCGCCGACATCGATGCCGCGCGTCGGCTCGTCGAGGATCACGACCTTCAGGTCGGGCTCGGCGAGCCAGCGCGAGAGGATCGCCTTCTGCTGGTTGCCGCCCGACAGGAAGCGGATCTTCTGCCGGCGGTTCGGCGTCTTGATCTTCAGCCGCTGGATGAAGCGGTCGGCCGTGTCGTTCTCGGTCTTGCGATCGATGAAGAGCCCGGCGCGCAGCGAATGGCGGCGGCAGCTGATGTTGATGTTCTCCGCGACCGACGCCATCGCGATGATCCCTTCTTCCTTGCGGTCTTCCGGGCACAGCACGATCCCGTGACGGATCGCGTCGCCGGTGCGCTTCACGTCGATGCGCTTGCCGTCGAGCGTCAGCGCGCCCGCGCGGCGGCGGTCGGCGCCGTACACGAGCCGCATCAGTTCGCTGCGGCCCGCGCCGACGAGCCCGAAGAAGCCGACGATCTCGCCCGCACGCACCGAGAAGCTCGCCGGCTCGCGCAGCGCGGGGCCCTCGATGCCTTCGACCGAGAACCGCACGTCGCCGAGCGCGCGCGGCGCGTAGTGATAGATGTCCGAGATCTCGCGCCCGACCATCTCGGCGACGAGCCGCTCGCGCGGCACGTCGGCAAGCGATGCGTGCGACGCGATCTTGCGGCCGTCGCGGAAGATCGTGCAGGCGTCGCACAGCCGGTAGATCTCGTCCATGCGGTGCGAGATGTAGATCAGCGCACGGCCCTGCGCGCGCAAGTCGTCGACAAGCTTGAACAGCACTTCGGTCTCGCGGTGCGACAGCGAGCTCGTCGGCTCGTCGAGCGCGATCACGCGCGCGTTGCGCATCAGCGCCTTGCAGATCTCGACCATCTGCCGCTGCGCGATCGACAGCCGACCGAGCTTCGCAGCCGGATCCAGATCGACGCCCATCGCGGCGAGCCGCTCGCGCACGTAGCGCTTCGCGTCGCCCTTTCTCACCCAGCCGAACGCGTTCGGCAGGCGGCCGAGCAGCAGGTTTTCCGCGACCGTCAGGTCGGGCACGTACTGCAGCTCCTGGTGAATCACCGCGATGCCGGCCGCGATCGATGCCGCCGCATTCGGAAAATGCACGGGCCGGCCGTCGACCAGCACGCTGCCCGCATCGGGCTGATATTCGCCGCCGAGAATCTTCAGCAGCGTCGACTTGCCCGCGCCGTTCTCGCCCATCAGGCCGTGCACCTCGCCGGCGTGCACGTCGAACGAGATGCCGTCGAGCGCGCGTACGCCGGGAAATACCTTGCCGATATTGTCAAAACGCAGTGCCGCTGACACGTCGCTTCTCCACTTCCACTTGCATGATCGATGGACCGCGCGCCGCCGCATCGCTGCGACGGCCGCGCGGCGCCCGTTACTTCGATGCGAGTCCCATCTGCTCGCGCACCTTCGTCACGTTGTCGCGCGTCGCGAGCATGCCGGTGGTGAGCGTCAGCGGCGGCGGCGCCTTGCCCTGCGTGATCCACGTGTACATCAGCTCGGAGGTTTCCTCGCCGTGGCGCTTCGGGCTGATGATGACGGTGCCGAAGAAGCCGGTCGGCTGCGGTTTCTTGAACTCGTTCAGCGCGGAGTCGGAGCCGCCGATGCCGATGCCGATCATGTTGTCCGCCTTGAAGCCGCGCCCTTCGGCCGCGCGCACGGCGCCGAGCACGGCCTCGTCGTTCAGGCCGTAGGCGACCCAGTGCTTGAACTGCGGATTTTTCGTGAGCGCGATGTTCGCCGCGTTGAACGCGTTCTCGGTGTCGGTCTTCGCCTGCGGCGCCGCGATCACGTTCGCCTTCGGAAAACCGGCGGCGACAAGCGCATCGGTCGCACCCGTCGTGCGGTCGTGCGCGGTCGGCAGCTGCTCGTACGTGATGTCGATCGCGCCGACGTCCTTCATGTCCCAGCCACGCTTCTTGATCTCGGCCGCGATACCCTCGCCGACCTGCTTGCCGATGTTGTACGCCGAGATCCCCATGTGCGGCACCGCTTCGATCGGCTTGCCCGCGCCGTCGACGAGGCGGTCGTCGACCGTCATCATCTTCAGGTTGTGCGACTTCGCCTTCGCGACGATGCCCGGCCCGAGCTTCACGTCGGGCGTGCAGATGATGAAGCCCTGCGCCTTCTGCGCGGCGAGGTTGTCGATCGCGCTCATCACCTTCTCGCCCGACGGCGCGCCGATCTTCACGAGCGTGAAGCCCTTGTCCTTCGCGGCGATCTCCGCGAACTTCCACTCGTCCTGGAACCAGGGCTCTTCCGGCTGCTTCACGAGAAAGCCGATCTTCACCGGATCGGCCGCGTGCGCGATCGGGCTCCCCATCACCACCGCGGCCGCAGCGGCCAGCGTGACGAACGTTCTGCGTTTCATCTCCAGTGTCTCCTTGTCTTCATCGAACAGGATGCGGCCGCTTGTTGGTGTCGACGCAGCGTGCGCGCGGCCGGCGCACGTGCGGTCTGTCGAATCGTTGCTTCAGTTCAGTCGTGGTACAGCGCCGCGCGCCCGCCGTCGACGGTGATGCACGCGGCATTGATGAACGGCGCCTCGTCGGACGCGAGGAACACCGCGGTCATCGCGACTTCTTCGGGCCGGCCGATCCGCTTCATCGGCTGCAGCGCGAGCGTCTCGGCGCGCGCGGCGGCCGGATCGGGCTGCGCGTCCCACCAGTCGCGCGTGAGCTGCGTCTCGATGTAGCCCGGCGCGATCGCGTTCACGCGCACGTTGCGCGCCGCGTATTCGATGCCGAGCGCGCGCGTGAGGCCAAGCACGCCGTGCTTCGCGACCGGGTACGGAAAACAGCCCGGGATGATCCGGAACGCATGCGTCGACGCGATGTTCACGATGCTGCCGCGCCCGCGCTCGACCATGCCCGGCAGCGCCGCGCGGCAGCCGTGCCAGACCCCGTCGAGATCGACCGCGAAGCAGCGGCGCCAGTCGTCGTCCGACATCGTCAGCGGATCGGCGAACACGTTGATGCCCGCGTTGTTCACGAGCACGTCGAGCGCGCCGAGCGCCGCTTCCGCCTGCGCGAGCGCGTCGCGTACCGAGCCCTGCTGCGTGACGTCCGCATGCAGCGGCAGCACGCGTGCACCCTCGACGTCGCGCGCAATCGCCGCGGCCGTATGCTCGGCCTGCGCGAAATCGACGTCGACGAGCGCGACGCGCGCGCCCTCGCCGGCAAATGCGCGCGCGATTGCCGCGCCGATGCCGCGCGCCGCGCCGGTAACCATCGCGACCTTGCCCGCCAGCCGGTTCATCATGCGGCTCCGTCGCGCGCCGCGCGCAGGCCGGCCTGGAACGCGCGTGCATTGGCGGCCGTCGTATCGGCCGACTGGCCCGGCCGGTAGAGCGCGGAGCCGAGCCCGAAACCGTTCGCGCCGGCCGCGAGGAACGGCTGCATGTTGTCGGGTGCGATCCCGCCGACCGGCACGAGCGGCACCGCGCGATCGATCACCGCGCGCCATGCCTTCACGACCGCCGTGCCGAGCTGCTCGGCCGGAAACATCTTCAGCACGTCGGCGCCGTTGGCGAGCGCCGCGAACGCTTCGGTCGGCGTCGCGACGCCCGGCGCGCAGGCGAGGCCGCGCTCGCGGGCACGGCGTATCACCGCGGTATCCGCATGCGGCATCACGATCAGCGCACCGCCTGCGTCCTGCACGCGGTCCACGTATTCGGCGCGCAGCACGGTGCCCGCGCCGACGATGGCGTCGTCCGGCAACGCGCGGCGCAGCGCGGCGATGCTATCGAACGGCGCCGGCGAATTGAGCGGCACCTCGACGAGCCGGAAGCCGGCGTCGTACAGCGCGCGGCCGTGCTCGACCGCTTCGGCCGGCGTGATGCCGCGCAGGATTGCGATCAGCGGGCACGCGTCGAACGCGCGCATCAGGCCGGCATGCGGCGTGTACGGCGCGGGCAGCGTCAGGTCGGACGACATCGTTACATTCCTCCGCAATCGGTTCGGTTCAGTGGCCGGCGCATACGGGTTCGCCGTCCGTGTGCACGAGCCCCGCGCGCGACGCGATCTGCCACAGCCCGCGCTCGGTCGCGTGCGCGACGACGCGTGCGTGCATGCAGCCGAACACGTGCAGCGCGTCGACGTAGCGCGCGCACAGCCGGTCGTCGCCGATCAGCAGCAGCGGCTGGTTCGCGAGCGTCGCGCCGCGTTCGGCGAGCATCGCGTCGAGCGCGTTCAGCTCATGGCCGATCAACAGCCCGGACAGATAGTCGCCCTGCGCATCGGGCGCGAGACGCTCGGTCAGGCCGAGCGTGCGCGTGCTGAAAATCGTGCCGAGCAGCCCGGTGTGCTGCGCGTCGCGTGCAACCGTCACGCCGCGCTCGAACGCGGCGCGATCCGGCGACGCCGGCGCGCGCATCGTGCGGCCGAGAATCGTGTGGTCGCGCAGCGCGGCAAACAGCTCGCCCGTCATGAAGGTCTGGAATCGCTCGATGAGGCCGCCGTTGACCCACGCCCATTTCGCATGGGTGCCCGGCAACCCGATCAGGAGCCCTGAACGATCGGCATCAAGCGTCGGATCGGCCGCGAGCGCGCCGACGATCTGCGTTTCTTCGCCGCGCATCACGTCGGGCAGCTCGCCCGTCGCGATCACGCCCGGCACGATCGACACGGTCGCGCCGCGCGCGGTCGTCACCGTGACGAGACCCGCGACGAGCGCGTCGGCGCCGGCCGGCACCGCGACGTACGGCGCCTCGCGCCAGCCCTGCGCGCTGCCGACCATGCCGGCCGCGAGCACCGGCACGGCGCCCGCGCGGTCGAGCCAGTCGCCGCACGCATCCTCGAACGCCGCGTCGAATGCGTGCGCACTGCCGCCCGGCACATGCATCACGCCCGCCGCGCGGCTGCGCGTGTCGAGCAACGCGCCGCGCGCATCGTACAGATAGGCGCGCAGCGACGTCGTGCCCCAGTCGAGCGCGATCAGCGACGCTGCGGCGCCGGCGGCATCCGGAACGGTCCGGGTCGGATTCGTCATCGTTTGATCCTGCGGGTACCCTGCGGCGGGCTCCAGCCCAGCTCCGCGGAAATGGCTCGCGCTTCGCGCTGCACGAGCGGAATCAGTTCGTCCATCCGGTCGTGCGGCATGTACGGAATCGTGCTCGCGACCGACACCGCCGCGACGATCGCACCCGACGCGTCGCGGATCGGCGCCGCCACGCAGCGGATCGACGCCTCGTTCTCCTCGAGGTCGAACGTGTAGCCGCCGGCCGCGTAGTGCGCCATCCGCTGCAGGAACGCCGCCGAGTCGGGCCGGTTGTCGGGCTTGAAGCTGACACCGGCGAGCGCGCGCCGCGCGGCCTCGAACAGCGTGCGCCACGTCTCCGGCGCGAGGTCGAGCATCATCGCCTTGCCGATGCCGGTCGAGGCGAGCGGCATCCGGTGGCCGACGCGCGAGCGCATCTCGAGCCCGCGCGTGCCGGGAATCTTGTCGATGTACAGCACGTCGTCGCCGTCGCGCACGCCGAGATGAATCGTGTCG
The DNA here is from genome assembly GCF_000959525.1 of Burkholderia multivorans ATCC BAA-247. Lineage (NCBI taxonomy): Bacteria > Pseudomonadati > Pseudomonadota > Betaproteobacteria > Burkholderiales > Burkholderiaceae > Burkholderia > Burkholderia multivorans. The sequence continues at coordinate 691,661 of NZ_CP009832.1, read as the reverse complement.
AGCGTCGCTTCGGCAAGCGCCTCGAGATGCGGCCGCGCAACGGCGGTCAGCGGCATCTGCTCGAGTGCGATCGTGCCGAGTTCGATCAGCTTCGGCCCCAGTAGATAGCCGCCCTGCACCTGGCGCAGATAGCGGGCCTGCACGAGGCTGCTGACGAGGCGATGCGTGGTGCTGCGCGTCGTGCCGAGCGCGGCGCCGATCGCGCGCATGTCGCGCGCGCCGTTCGCGATCGCTTCGAGAATCGCGAGGCCGCGCAACAGCGTCTGCGTGCCGGCCTGCTGCGCGGCGAGATCGAGCGGCGTGCTGGTCGCGCCGATGCTGTCGCTGAGCGGCGCATCGTCCGGCGTCGCGCGTCGGGCGTCGAGGGCGAGGGAGTCGGGCATCTTGGTCATGGGACGGGGCTACTTCAACGGGATCGGTGAAACCGCGTCCTGCGCGCCGGGCACGAGCCCGGCCGCGGCAACGCGGCGCGCGAAGCACCGAGGAAAGCGCCCGGCAAACGTCATGGAAGGTGTCTCCGTATGCGTCGGGCGCCGCGCGGTGCGGGTCCGAAGCTGTCGATGTGCTTCGGATTGTAGGAGCGTACGCATCCACCTCCAATATTTGAATGCGCTGCCCAGATAATGAGAAAAACGGTCGATCGGCCGTCGACGTTCGATGCGTGCGGCGCCGATGTGCGCGGGGGCGAAATCCGCGTGCACCGCAGGTTCCGCCCCCGGTTTGCCGCCGCGCGCGTCGCGCACGGTCGCGATCGATCGCCTACTGCTGTCCGCTCTCGCTACGCGTCTGCATGTAGCGCTGCACGTCGCTGAACGACACGCGGCCGCTGCCGCTCGCGTCGATCTGCCGGAAATGGTTCGCGACGTAGCCGAGCCCCGCCGCGCGCGCCTGCGCTTCGGTGATCGAACCGGTGTTCTGCGTGTCGGCCGCGCTGAACTGCCGCGCGAGCTTGCGCACGACCTGCGCGTGCAGCGCCGCGCCGGTCGTCTGCGTGCCGGCGGTCGGGCGGCGCGCGGCCGGCGGCACGTACGGGTCGCCGAGCTGCGCCTGCCGTGCGCGGGCGGGTGCGGCCGCGTCGCTCGCCTGCGCGAACGCGGCCGAGGACAGCGCGACGCCCGCTGCTGCGAGCGCCGCGGCGATGACGATGAGACGTTTTTGCATGTCAGGCTCCAGTCTGGAATGAGGTCGTCGAGGCCGGCCGCATGGCGCGTGCGGGCGCGATTCGTCCGACGCGCGCACCGGCCGCGTGTCGCGTCAGCGCGCGGCCGTGCGGTAGAAGGCCGCCAGATCCGCCTTCTCCTGCGGACGCGACGTATCGTCGAGATAGACCATGTGTCCGCCCTGATAGTCCTTGATCGTCAGGTTCGGTTGCGTGCCGAGCCGCGCGAGGTCGAGCTCGGTCTGGTAGAACGGCGTCGCGATGTCGTGATAGCCGTTCAGCGACAGCACCTTCAACGCCGGATTCAGCGTCAGCGCCGCCGCGAGGTCGGGAATCGTGTCCGGCATCGCAAGGCCGTCGTGGCTCCAGTCCCACGTATTGATCGCGTTGCTGCTGACAGCATAGGCGGTCTTCGCCGTGTACTTCAGCTCGTTCGGCAGATAGCTTGCGATCGTGTCGGTGAACGGCTTCGTGATGTAGGTGCTGGACGGATCGCCGTCGGCGGCGAGCGCGCTCGATATCGGTACGTTCACGCGCGCGTCGTAGCGGCCGATCAGCGTGCCGGGAAGCAGCGACAGCTGGAAGCTGTTGTCGAAGAAGGTCGGCACGACGTTGAAGTCGGCGTTCCACAGCGACGCCTTCACGCCGGTCGCGTTCGTCATCGTCGTCACGAGGCTCGGCAACGGCGGCGTATGGTTCGCGAGATACGCGTTCACGGCGGGCGCGTAGCTGCCGGCCGTCAGCAGGCGCATCTGGTCCGCATACGGCGGCAGGCTCGGTGGATTCGGATTGTCGAGCTGGTAGTACGCGCCGACTGTTCCGTACGACGGCACGAAGCCCGCGCAACTCACCGCGCTCGCGCCGTTGTTCGAGTTGCCGACGTAATCGCTCGCCATGTCGCAGTTCGTGTTGTAGTCGAGGATCGACGACTGCAGCACGATCCCGTCGAGCTTGACGCCGGCCGTCTCCAGCAGGTTCGCGAGCACGTCGGTACGCGGCGTGCCGTACGATTCGCCGAACAGGTATTTCGGCGAATCGTTGCGCTGGTTCACGCTCAGGTAGCGCGTCACGAAATCGCGAAAGGCGCCGGCGTCCTGGTCGACGCCCCAGAACGTCTGGTTCGTGTTCGGCGCGATCGCCTCGGAATAGCCGGTGCCGATCGCGTCGACGAACACGAGATCGGTCGTGTCGAGCAGGCTCTCCGCGTTGTCGACGAACGGAAACGTCGAGGTGTTCGCGTTCGGGTCGCCGGTCTGGATCCGCTTCGGGCCGAACGAGCCGAGATGCAGCCATACCGATGCGGAGCCCGGGCCGCCGTTGTAGAGGAACGTGACCGGCCGTTTCGCGGCGGGCTGGTTGTCGGCCGTGTAGGCGACATAGAAGAACGACGCCTCGGGTGCGCCGCTGCGCGGATCGCGCGCGACGAGATGGCCGGCCGTGGCCGTGTAGCGGATCGTCTGGCCGTTCAGCGTGATCTGATGATGCGTGACGGCGGCCTGCTCGACCGCGGCGGACGCATCGAGCGACGCGTTCGCATTCGACGAATAGCTGTTCGGATCGGCGTAGGGCTTGTCCGCCTGCGCGGCGGACTGCGCTGAATCGCCGGCGCTGGCAACGGACGACGTGACGTCGTCGTTGCAGGCCGTCAGGATCAGCGAAGAAAACACGACTCCCAACCACAGCTTCGCTTGGCTTGCTGGCATCGTTGCCTTCCCTCTCTCGATGTTGTTATGTCGAGCAGCCGGTCGGGCCGCCCCCCACCTCGTTCGCGCGGCGGGTCAGCCGCGGTGCCGGCCAATATACGCGAGCGTGTCAGCATTGAAAAATTTTGAAATATTCGCGCGAGCGGCCGTTGCGGCGCACACCTTACAGACACGCTTCGAATGCCGAAACGTCTGTTTTCGTCCCGCTTTCAGCGGCGCGTGCGCGCGTCGCCGGAGCGGCGAAATCGCGTGCATCGCGTCCGGTACGCGACGATGTACGCGCATGAAGACCTGCATTGCTCAGCAACGCGAAATAGACGGTTTAATCTAGAGAAAGCGGCGTGGAACGAATCGGGCGTGCATTCGCTGCGGCGCACAAACGAGGCATGAATGGAGGACGAGCAACATGAACGGGTGTGCGGCGACGCCACCGTCACGGCGAACGTCTGCTACTCCGATTGCGGCAGTTCGGCCGCGCCCATCCGGCGCGCGATGATCGCCGCGCGCTGCGCCTGATACGCGGAACCGCGATGCGCGTCGAACCAGCGCGGCTTCGGCAGCATGACGGCGAGGCGCGCGGACTGCCACGCGCCGAGGCGGCTCGCCGGGATCCGGTAGTAATAGCGCGCGGCGGCCTCCGCGCCGTACACGCCGCGCCCCCATTCGACCGAGTTCAGATAGATCTCGAAGATCCGCTCCTTGTCGAGCAGCGTTTCGAGCATCCACGTGATGATCAGCTCCTGCCCCTTACGGATATAGCTCTTCTCGCGCGACAGGAACAGGTTGCGCGCGAGCTGCTGCGTGATCGTCGAGCCGCCGGCGACAATCCGGCCGCGCGCCTTGTTCTTCTCCCACGCCTGCAGAATCGCGTCGACGTCGTAGCCGTTGTTGGTCGCGAAGGTAGCGTCCTCGGACGCGATGATCGCGCGCTTCAGGTTGCGCGAGATCTTGTCGTACGGCACCCACTGATGCTGGATCTGCGCGGGCGGCGTGTCGTGCGACAGCCACCACGCGTCGGTACGCATGAACGCGGTCGAACCGGGATTCACGAACGACCACAGTGCGATCTGCACGAAGTAGAACAGTTGCGTCGCGAGCCATGCGGCCGCGAACACCGCGCCCGCGTAAACGATCCAGCGCGTCGGGCTGACCACGCGCGTGCGTTGCGTACCGGTCACCGCTACCACGTGCCGCTCGCGCCGTTCAGTTCGCCGCGAGCGCGCGGCGCAGCGCGGCCAGCACCGGCGCGCCGTCCGGGCGCACGCCGCGCCACACGAAGAACGATTCGGCGGCCTGCTCGACGAGCATGCCGAGCCCATCCGCCGTGCGCGCACCGAGCGACGCCGCGTGCTGCATGAACACGGTCGGCTGCGCGCCGTACATCATGTCGTACGCGAGTGTGCCCGCACCGAACGCGGCCGCGTCGCACTCGGGCAGCGCCGCGTCGAGGCTGCCGGCCGTCGCGTTGACGATCACGTCGTACGGCTGCGCGCGTACTTCGCCGGGCCCGCCGCCCGCGAGCGTGCAGCCCGCGTCGTGCGCGGCCTGCATGAACTGGCTGACCAGCGCTTCGGCCTTGCTCGCCGTGCGGTTCACGATCGTGATCGACAGCGGCGCACGGTCGAGCATTGGCAGCACCACGCCGCGCGCCGCGCCGCCCGCGCCGAGCAGCAGGATGCGCGCGCCCGCGAGCGACACGCCGAGGTTCGACTCGATGTCGCGCACGAGGCCGACGCCGTCCGTGTTGTCGCCGTAGATGCGGCCGTCTGCGTCGAAGCGCAGCGTATTGACCGCGCCGGCCGCCGCCGCACGCGGCGACAGCGTGTCGGCGAGCGCATGCGCGTCGAGCTTGAACGGCACCGTCACGTTCGCGCCGCACCCGCCTTCGGCGATGAAGGCGCGCACGGCCGCCTCGAAGCCGTCGACCGGCGCGAGCCGGTGCGTATAGTCGATCGCCTCGCCCGTCTGCGCGGCGAACTGCGCGTGGATGAACGGCGACTTGCTGTGCGCCACCGGATTGCCGAATACCACGTAGCGGTCGGCACCGCGCGTCGGGGCGGTCGCGCTCACGATGCGCGCTCCTGCTGCGACGCGCCAGCGTCGGCATCGGCGCCCGGCGCTGCGTCGTCCGATTCGGCCAGCGCTTCGGCCTCGGTCTGCGCGGACGCTTCCTGCGCGTCGAGCAGCGTGTCGTCGCCGGCTTCGTCGTCTTCGTCGGCCGCGTCGCCGCTCGTGACGACCGGCGCGTCGAGCACGTGCAGCAGCCGCACCGACGCCTCGATCGTCAGCTCGTCGAGCGCCATTACCTCGAGCAGCACGCGCGTGCCGCGCGCATGGACGCCGAGTGCCGGCACGTGCAGCAGCAGCGGGATTTCCTCGAGGCGCACGAGATCGCCCTTCACGACGGTCGCGACGACCTGCTTCTTCTGCTCCTGCGCGAGCCAGCGCAGGCACCAGAAATACTCCATCCGCCGTTGATGATCCGCGTAGGCCGTGTAGGTATCGTCGAATCCCTGTACGACCGCGTACAGATCGGCGTCCTTCGGCTTGAACGGCGCGGCCAGCTTCGCGGTCACGCCGTGCTGCACGCAGGCGAGCAGCTGCCACTGGTTGACGAGGTCGACGTAGCGGCGCAGCGGCGACGTGCTCCACGCATACTGCGCGACGCCCAGCCCTTCGTGCGGCGCGGCCGTCGTCTGCATCCGCGTGCGCTTCGGACCCGGCGCGCCGAAGCCGCGCTGCGTCCGGTAGATGCCCGGCACCGTGTGGTCGTGCAGGAACGCGCCCCAGGTCGAATTCGCGAGGATCGCGAGCTCCGACACGATCAGGTCGAGCGGCGAGCCGCGGCGGCGCGGCGTGATCGTCACGTGCTCGCCTTCGACGTAGAAGTTGTAGTCGGTATTGCGCTGTACTTCGCGCTTCAGCCCGTAACCCGCGCGCGCGACCTGGCGTTTCTCGAACAGCGCCTGCGCGAGCGGCCACAGCACCGCGATGTCGTCCTTGTGCGGATAGTCGCCGGTGCCGGCCGCGAGCGACTCTTCGGTCACGAGTTCGTCGAGCGTGTTGTGGCGCAGATTGCTCTTCACGAACACGAGCTCGGCGCGCGTCTCGCTCGCGACGATGTCCTGCGTCTCGCGATTGACGATG